>CAVWXX010000018.1:0-108302 GCA_963759155.1 uncultured Gammaproteobacteria bacterium
ACCTTTAATGGTCTACGAATTAGGCATTCCATGAACATGATGAACTATCGTTTTAACCAACTGAAAAACGTAGAGAAAAGCATACTACGGTTCCTTTAGCCTACTTTCCAGTGTGCGGCGTTTTTTTCTGGCAGCATCTAGTATCTCTACCCAGTCTTTCCGGCCATGTCGACGAGCCAGGTTCGTCATGTCTCTGAGGTGGAGATGTGTAGTTGCGCAAAGTATTTTGGGGTCCTTATAGGCAGTTAACGGGGGGCGGCGGTTCGCGAAAGTGGGAAATTTGTCTAGTTTTCCAATAATCATCAGTGCAACCATGGTGCGGACACATTTCTCACACTCACAACAATTAATTGGCAAGCCGGTTTGTTGATCAAAGTCCGGGGCATTGAAACACACCCTAAGGCTTTTTTGCACCTGTGGAAAATCAGCCAGAAGCTCAGTTTTTCTTGCCCGGGAGTGGTTAGCTCCAGTGTGAATGATCTGTAACTGGTCGCTGCTGAGATGGTGGTCCAACGCGACGTGTGAGCCTTCGGGCACAAGATCATTTTAGGCATAGCTGGCGTGACCGGAAATACCAAATCTCCCGAATACGCCATTGAGTGCATGTGCGCAGGCGGCAAGTGGACCACTGTAGGAATGAACCTGGTTTAGCCTTTCTAATGTGCCTCTCCTGAAAGAATTCATGTTTGTATCGATCATGAGTAAGTTCACCTCCAATTCTTTCAGGGTGGATTGATAGATACTGTACATCTTTGGCGCTATGCCCTTCCGTTCCAGGTCAACCAGTTGGTCAAAACCATTAATCATCAAAGCATGAGTTATGCCGAAGCCACTGTATTTCGTGTTTGAAGGTATCAGTTGCAATACTGCATGATAGGAGTCCAACCCTCCTGAGAAGCTGCAGCCTACACCTGTAGGCCTTAAGTCCTCTCGACGGTCGGCCAGGCTTTCGTAATGAATGTCAACGCATTTGAAAGAATCCGGCCACCAAGTGTTGAGAATATTCTGGTAAGTGTCCAGTCCGTGAGCCAGACGGGTACTCACTTTTCCTTCAACCCAGATGTCTTCACCCAAGCGCATAGCCGATGCGATAAGTCCGACAATAAATGCATCCGCCATGTCAGGAAGGAATAACGACTCTTCACCATCTGTGGCAAACCAGAATGATTCCGGGCAGTTAACACCGCTAGTTTCCATTGCTATGTTCGCTGATAGCACATGCCGGCCTTGCTGATGTGTAATGGTGGGTGGTCCGATTCTCATTTCATATTTCATCTGGGTAGAGATCCAGAGTAAAGTTTAGTCGAATTACCGTATGACGTGCTTGTTTCAGATATGAGCACTCGAAAGGAAAAGTCATTTTCCTGGAAATCAGAACCCAAATGGTTACCAAGGTCTGTGATTGGCCGGAAGCTGCCCCTTTATTGGCTGAAAATCATCCGTGATGTGTGGCCGCTTTCCGCCAGGAAGCAGTCATCCTTCAAGTTGATATTTTGGATTTGTGAACTTCCGGAAACGGCCAATTGCGGAACTTGTCGCAAAATTTAAAGTATCAGTCGCATTTTTGATAACCCTCAAATCATGTTTGCTCGTAGCCTGATTAACTGAACGCTATCCCTTCGCCAGATTATTGGCGCACCCAATAACCTCCCGACCCGATAGCGGCCAAGGCCATGTGAGGAGAAACATCAATTACTTGATATGGAGGTTTGTTATGAGGTTATTACGTTTTGCAATAGTGGTGGTAATGCTGTCTGTGTTCAGTGTGGCAAAAGCTGATCAGCCTACCTTTGAATCTTGCGCTTGCTTTCAAGAACGGTTTGCCAACGACATAGTTAATTATCTTGATTGTTATACCGAGTTGGAGTATCTGGTATCGGACGATAATAAAAATGAATTTACGGGCTTTTATGTGCATGGGCATCAGATATTGATTGCTACGCCTATTGCGTGGATGGCTTATACAGTCACCTCCGAGAAATCTAAACCACCGAAAGGAAAGGCTGATTTGGCTTGTAGTTGGTCTATGACCACAGAGGCGGTTGACTGGGGAGCGATTATTGAAGATTTGCCAAAGCTTGAATATATGACTTGCCGCGACTACTCTGAATATCTCTATACGCTTGCACTAAATCAGGGCAAGTGCCCTTGGGTGGAGTAATGTAATCACAAATAACCTTTCACCCAACAGAGCCGTCAATCACTGGCGGCTCTTTCAATAAGAACACCCTGACGGGGGAATCACTGGGGTAGCAGTGATCTTGTCGCAAAACTGAAGGTATCGGTCGTTTATTTGATAACTCCGAATGCATGCTAACTCGTAATCTGTATTACTGAACGCTATCCCTTCGCCAGATTATTCATATAAGTCTGCAAACAAAAATCCAATAACCTCCCGATCCGATAGCGGTGTAGACCGCAGTCACCTATGCAATTCAACAAGTGACTTAACTGGAAAGGAGGTAATACATGAAACTTCTATTAATCGTCAGCATAATTTGTGCTGGTCTCATTGCGGCAGGGTCTGTCCAGTCCGCTGAGATCAAGATCAACCAACAGTACACCGCCGTGAGCCACAGAACGATGGTCGATACGAACGACGACGGAGTATTCGCCGATGCGGTCAGCTTCCAAATGCGCGGGAGTCCTGGCCGAGCTATTATGGAGGGTGTAGTGGAACCTACTCCCTTGGTGCCCGGTGAAAGCCCTTGCGATCTCCAAAATGAGCCCGTACAACAAAGTTACGTGCAGACGTACAACGATGGCTCAATGCTTTTCCTTGTGACCACTGCTGGATACGGTTGCTTGGACCTTTCCACCTATGAAATCTGGGCTGAAGTCTCTGGAGTCATTACTGGCGGTGTCGGTCGTTTTGAATCGGCGACTGGCACATGGACAGCCGAAATACACGGCGTTTTTGTTGGTCAGACCCAGATCGTTTATACCGGGCCGTTCAAGGGCACAATTGAAATTCCAGACTGAGAGAGCGTCAACTAGCAGGTCAGGATAACAACCAACTTTTTCCATGACCTTTGGAAAGCCCCGCTCATGTGTCGGGGCTTTCATCTATTCCAATAGCCGCTATTGGCCGTTAGGGTGCATTCTTAACACAGAGATCAGCGACTCTGGGAGTTACGCTTTGCGGTGAAAAACCGCCGCTCTATTTACATGAAACGCGGCAGAGAAAGGGGCAGAAGTCGGCCAATGGGAGACATTAAAGAGAAGTCATCTTACCCTTCTATTGCACCAGATGCGCATGAGATTTATTTCGTCATCTGCTCAACCTATCACCTATACTTAATGATGCGGATTAAACCGCTATTCCATCGCTAGATTATTTATTTATGAAGGAATTAACATAAGTATTTATTCTGGGTAAAGTTTGAGTGGAATGAAGTTAGTGATAACGTAAACAGATCTCAAAAGTATTTTAAGGGCTAGTATGCGTAGAACTGATTTTTGAAATGTCGGCTTCAATTCTTACTTACATCATGACGAGTTTCAATCGAACGTTTCCATTGAGCATAGTCACTATGCTGTTCGCTATATTTAATGTCGCCATCGTCCAGTCAGATGAGAACAGTGAGGATGCGCTGCCCGATTCACGTTGGGTTGTTACTCCTGATCCTGAAGCGGGCAAGCTGGAATTTAAGTCTTTTGGATCGCTAGTTCCCGATTCTGAGATTAAGCTGGACAACGGCAAGCCAGTAGATGGACGAGCCTGGGAGGCTATCACTTCAGCCAGTTTTATTGATTCTAACGGAAAGCCAGGGCACTGTACTGCGACGCTGATTGGACCCAGGGTCATTCTAACCGCTGCACATTGCTTTGAATCTAATCCATCAACATTGGATGGTTCAGTTGTTGAGTTTAGGGGTAGTCGGTACTCAATGACGTGTCAACAACATCCTCATTACGTTCGCGCACAGCCACGACCTAAGCCGCCTCGACATGATTCCGATTACGCGCTGTGTAAGCTCGACAAGGGCGTTGATGATGTCTTGTATGAAAGCATCGACATAGGCACTGCACCCCGAAAAGACATGTTGATAACGTTGACCGGATACGGTTGCGTCAACGTGAGCGTAGGCGCAGACAAACAGTTACAGTATGAACCTTCTTCTGAAGTGCTCCGGGTTGGTGCTGACAATATTTATCGAACAGATTACTCAATAGTCACATTTAGCTCTGGAATGAACTTCTTGACCCGATCAGATGGGGAAGCAGACCCCATACTATGCCCCGGGGATTCCGGAGGGCCTGCTTTCCTGATTGATAGCTACGGCAGAAGAATCATTGCAGTTAACTCGGCAGTTGCCTGGATAGGTACTGCTGAAATGGCAAGGTTCTTTTCCTCTATGGCACCGTTGGGTGGCGATGCATTCAACACTTTCCTTGCCAACTGGCAAGACGCGAATGAAGGGGTACAAATCTGCGGCGTGGACTACTCCCCGGGAGCTTTCGGTTGTCGTGGCACGGACAATCCATTCGATCTTTCGGGTGAGGCACTTTACTAGTCAAGGAGATTGCTATGCGAATGATGACTCTAACTTTTTGCTATTTCTTTCTTGTTTCATGCACGACAGACCTGAACGTGCGCAGACTGCCCTCTGATGGTCTGACTTGGGGTTCGATGAAGGGGATCGTGTACTCGCTGCCGTTTACACAGTTTAAAATTGATGTCACCCGCGGGATTGCGAAATGTGGTGTGCCGAGACCCGGAAACGACTTAGACGATAATGATTTAAGTGGAGATTCGTCGCTAATTCCGGAAATAAAGACATTCGTCAAATCGGAAATCAGAATCGAACTGGTAGATGACGGAGACCACATGTATGTAATCGATACAGACAGCCTGAGTGAAACAACTAAGATTACGGATATAACAGTAAAATGGGAAAATGGAAAGCTGGTTTCCATCAACGCTTCTGCAGACGACCAGACTGCTGAAGTGATTACAGCAGTGGCAGCCGGTGTATCAAAGCTTGCCATCGCCGCCATAAATCCGGCGGCCTTTGCACCCGTTGCAGCGGTTGGAGGGGAGGGTGTGAAAACTATTGATCGGTTCTTTGTTCAGTGCAAATCAGAAATAGAACTGGCGGTTACTGAGTATGGTGAGAAAAAGAAAAAACTTGATGGTTACGCTAAAAAGCTTTTGACAATCGCCGCAGAAGTTAAGGCCATAAAGAAAGAACTAGAAACCTTGGACAATGATTCTGCGGTTGACTGTAAAGATGGCAGCAACAGTGATCACCCCCGATGTAAGCTAAATAAACTTATCGAAAAGCAAAAAAGCACCGAAAAAAAACTGGCGGACACAACTAAAAAGCTTGAACCGATTCTCAAAAAAATCAGTTATACAGAGACTTATCGCTGGCCCCAGACTTCGGACGAGTTGATCAGTGCCATAAACTCCATTGATGAGCCCAAATTTGCTAGCTGGTTTGAAGTTGGATCTGAATCTCTGCCCAAAGGTACAAAAATTCCTCCTGAAATAAGCTGTGGGCAGAAAACAGGAGTTCCGGATGACGAATTTAATAAGAAATGTCTTGATAACTTCAAAAGCGAGTTCGATGTAGTGTTCCGAGTCGGGAGAATCGGAAGCTATGGGAAGGAGGATTCCGTCGATCTCGACCCCAATAAAGAAAGTGGTGCCGATGGCCTGCGATACAGAATCCCGGCAAATGGTTACGTTGCGGTTTGCCGAAAGGCCAAGATACCATTTAAGAAATCTTGTAACCGTGATTCAAAAGACGAGCTGGTAGCCAAGCTAGAAAGTCCCATCCATCAATTAGGCCATATTTTTTATATTCCTTTTAAAAGCAAAGCGTTTACAAAAGCCAACGTAGGGTTGACATTCGATAAATCCGGCCGGTTGACGATGGCGAAAGTTGCTCAAACAGAATCATCTGCTGAAAACATGGCCAAGACGTTTCAGGGGGTTGTGGACGAGTACGCGAAGTATAAGGCCGTTGCAGAAGCTGATAAGGATACTGAACTGTCTCAATTGAAAGAGCAAACTGAATTACTTACAGCTAAGAAAGAACTGAAAGATGCACAAGCTGCCCTGGAACCAGAGGTGCTTCCGCTCACGGAATTACAGAACAAGATTGCGCTTGCCGAAGCACAAAAGAAATACCTTGATGCACTCACTGCATTGGAACAAGGGAATCCTCCTTCAGCCAGCGAAGAAGAACTAGCCATCATCAATTCTGAGGTTGTACTGCTACATGCTGAAATAGTACGATTGGAGGCCCTGTTGCGCCGCAATGAGTTGGAGGCGCAGTTAAATCCATGAACCGAAGGCATTTCTCTTAGTGGCCGAGAGTTACTATTCGCCATACTTGGGCTATTAGTTCCGGTATTTAGCAATAAGCAGCTATACAAAAAGTACCATTTTCAATGCAGCGAAGGGCTCAAAACGGCCAAAAGTGGAACAAATCACTCATCGTGTTGCACTCCCATTTGGCTTTTCCAACCAAAGCGTCTACGCTTGAAAGTAATAACGGCCACATAGAAGCCAGCCCTTGTCTTTCTTCAATGAATTGAAACGAAGGAATGTCATTCGTGTAGCTACGGCCTACGCGGTAGCGGCGTGGCTCGTTATCCAGGTGGTTGAGACCATCTTTCCGATCTACGGGCTTTCGGATGCCTCAATCCGGCTTGTGATCGGCGTACTAGCCATCGGTCTCATTCCTGCCCTGGTTTTTGCCTGGGCCTTTGAGCTGACCCCGGAGGGTCTGAAAAAGGAATCCGAGATCGACCGGACTCGGTCCATCACACCACACACCGGCAAGAAGCTGGATCGGATGATCATGGTTGTGCTCGCGCTGGCCCTAGGTTATTTCGGCTTTGACAAGTTCGTGCTTGGCCCGCAACGGGAAGCAGCGGGACAAGAGCAAGTCGCCGGACAGGTCGAAGAAGCAAGACAGCAGGGTCGCACCGAGGCCCTGGTCGAATCTTACGGTGATAAATCCATTGCGGTACTGCCATTTGTGAACACGAGTTCGGATGTCGAGCAGGAGTATTTCTCGGATGGTATCTCCGAAGAACTGCTCAGCCTGTTGGCCAAGATTCCTGAACTCCGGGTGATCTCGCGTTCTTCCGCTTTTTCTTACAAGGGTAAGGATATAAGGGTAGTGAAGGTGGCTGAAGAACTGAACGTTGCCCACATTTTGGAAGGTTCGGTCAGGAGGGCTGGAAACAAGGTGCGTATAACCGCGCAGTTGATCGAGGCGCGTTCCGACACGCAACTATGGTCGGACACATACGATCGACACCTGGATGACATCTTTGCCATCCAGGACGAGATCGCGGCCACGGTGGTGGAGCAACTGAAGATCACCCTGTTAGGTGATGCGCCCAAGGTACGGGAAACCAGCCCCGAAGCCTATGCCCTGTTCCTGCAGGCACGTCACCTGGGTCGTCAAGGCAGCGTCGAGGGCTGGGAGCAATCCAACACCTTATACCAGCAGGCACTGGCCATCGATCCGGGCTATGCCGCTGCCTGGGCCGGACTAGCCCGAAACTACGCCAACCAGACGAGCAAGGGCTTGCTGTCAATTGCCGAAGGCTACACCCGGACTCGCGTGGCAGCCCAAAAGGCTCTGGCCATTGACCCGGATTACGCCCTGGTCCACGCCCGCCTCGGCTGGATCGCGATGGTCTACGAAAACGACCTGACCCTTGCCGCCCGGCACCTCAATCGGGCGTTGCAACTGGACCCGGCCGATACCGACATCATCGACAATGCGGCCAGACTGCTACGAAGCCTCGGCCGCCTGGACGAGTCAATCGCAACGAGTGAATACACCACCGCCCGTGACCCGGTGAACCCCACAAGCCATACCAACCTGGGCAACGCATATCTCTACGCCGGCCGCTTTAATGAGGCTTTTGACTCATATCAAACCACCCTGCGGCTGAGCCGGGATTACATCGGCGGACATTACCATATCGGCACAGCCCTGTTGCTAATGGGCGAAGCCGAGGCTGCATTGGCGGAATTTTCCCTGAAGGAAGTCGAGGAAGGTGATGATGAATACCGGGTCAAGGGTCAGGCGTTGGCGCTGTATGCGCTGGGCCGAGAGACGGAATACCAGGCCAAGCTCGCAGAACTGGTTGAAGGTTGGGGTGATCAATGGCCTTCGGAGGTTGCGCATGTGTATGCGTTCGCCGGCGATGCCGAGCAGGCATTTTTTTGGTTGGACCTCGCCATCGAACAGAACGAGGCGGGCCTGAGTGATCAGTTCCTGCGACCGTTCTACACGCCGATCCACGGTGATCCGCGTTGGGTAAAGTTCCTTGAGCGCATCGGTAGTTCACCTGAGCAATTGGACGCCATCAAGTTTAAGGTAACGTTGCCCTGAGTGAGCAGGGTTGGGCGGGGGGGTTCCACAGGTGCTTTGTTCTGGTTTTGGCCGGATGCTGCTGGACAGAATTCTCATATTCGTGCCATTTGAGTGACCGCTTGGAGCTGCAAAGCAGATACTTAATGGCCGCAAATTTTAATGGTGCTTGTAGCAGAAAGCGGCCAGAAGCGGACAGGTGTCTCCAGCCGAAAACTCTACCATGCTCTATAATGTCCCGCAAAGAAGCTGAAACGATCGTGACGACGTTATCGCAAAATCAGTAGTTACATTCTAACGATTGGCAGGGAGCTGATAGATGAGCGAACGACGCAAGATGGGGGCAGGCGATTGGATGGATGCCTCGATAAATGTGGTAATCGGTGTTTTTATCGGATCAGTGATTTACGGTTTGGCGCAACTCATCGCAAGCGGCTCCTGGCTGATGGCCATGATCCTCATTCTTCTGGGCGGCGGCCTGATTCTGATCACGGTTCTAAGCGACAAGCTGTTAGACCGCCTGTTCCCAAGCTGGATTCGACCCGCAAAAAATCCGCAACCGCAGTCGCCAAAACCACTCCTGCGGGTTCTCAGTCTGCCCTTGGGCTTCATGCTCGGTGTCGTGCTGGCGGTCCTGGACCTGGACGGAACGATTCTTGGTCTCTTAACTTGAGTTTCTCCACGACTGCAATTGGCCGATTCCGGCTATACCCAGCATTGAAATTTGTACTAATCCTATGGCAGCTCAACACCGGTCCCTCGAGTCACGTGGTGGTGTATAGCGGGTGACGGCCAGTGGCGGAAGCTAATCATTTTCTACTCTGGCACTTTACTCTCACCCCAATTCAACCCAATCGCCTGACTTGAACACGAGGGTAACTACGCCGTTATGGTTTCGAAACAATAACCGGCAGACCATATTCAACTGTGACGATGATTTGGTAGCCTAGAAAAAAAGCAAGCAAATGCTGATAATTTCTCTCAGTTTACTCTGTCCCTTTATTCTGACCCCATTATTTAATTCCCTGACTATACTTAGATATGCGAATTTGCTTATCTGCAAATCGTTAGGTGTTTAACTTATGAGGTGAAAAAATGAAAAAATTATTACTCTTGATTTTATTTCTTACGCCAACCCTGGCTTCTGCTGAATACATGGACGTCATCAAATTCAAGCTCACGGGTCAGTGTTCATTTTCAGAATATCTGGAGATCAAAAACGACTTCAATTCGCAATGGGGAGAGGCCAACGGATATATATCCCGCGTCGCGATGCCACTACAAAATGACGATCTGGGGTCCATGTACTGGATTGGTACCACAGAAAATGCTGCTGCTTTTGGCGCGGCATGGGATTCTTGGCGTGATGCGCTGGGTGACCCGGATTCCGTACCAGCCAAACTCTCGGCACGCTTCCAGGTCTGCTCGGAAAACCTCTCGAGACGTGGTTACGATATTTTCTGAATGCATCGTTTGTGTAGATGTGCATATTTGGGGTCAGAGTAATTACTCTGACCCCAATTGCTTTAAACTCACCGGAAACCAACTATCTTGATGTCTTCAAAGACAAATACCGTACCGAGTGCAGCCATGGCAGAGGGAACCCTGATCGGCATTTTAGGACTCATAGCCATTTTGGCTTGCTGGGTACTCGCTATTGTGCTTTACCGGGTAAGCGAAAATGGCAGCATCGGTCGTAAACTGACGGTTCTATTGATACTAGAAGGCTTTGTTCTGGTCACTGCTGGCTTTCCCGAATTCGCGTTCGACATACCATTCAGCTTTTACGAGTCGCGTCCGGTTTTAATGTTGTTGATGAGTCTGATTCACCATCTGGGTGATGCTGCAATGCTCGCGCTCTATCCGCCTTTTCTCGCAATGGCTCTCGATACGAGCCTGACCCGCCCGTTCGCAAACACGCGAGTGCGCATCGGTCTCGCAATTGGCTCAGTTGCGTTGAGCCTGACCGTGATATTCACTGGCTCGCCAATCGCAACCACCCTGCTCTACTCGATGATGACGCTGTTATTCATATTCGCGCTTGTGGCTTCGGTGCATGCCTGGCGCACTGCCAAAAGAGGTATTGTTCGTGAACGTGCCGGTATATTTGCACTGGCGTTTGGTATGCGGGATCTCGGCTGGAGTTTAAGCTATGGGATTTTTGCCTGGTTAATGTGGACACAAGCGGATTTGTCCACAATGCCAGACGTTGCCTGGCTGGGGAAAGCTGTATATGCACTCGGGACACTGCTGGCAATTCCGCTTATTGCATATGGTGTCTTGCGCACTCAACTCTTCGATATTGACCTGCGGATACGTTGGACCATTAAGCAATCGACACTCGCAGGTGTGTTCATTGCGGTCATATTTATTATTTCCGAAGGCGCAGCCCAATTTCTGTCGGCTGAACTGGGCAACATCGCCGGACTATTGGCTGCAGGGGTTGTGATGTTTTTCCTGGCCCCGCTGCAACGATTTGCCGAGCGCGTCGCCTCTTCAGCCATGCCCAACACAAAGAACACGCCGGAATATGCTGCTTTTCGCAAGATGCAAGTGTATGAGGCTGCACTTATTGAGGCGCTCCAGGATGGTGGCATCTCGCACAAGGAACAATCACTTCTGGCGCGGCTACGTGACTCGCTGGGTATTTCGGAATCCGACGCCGAAGCAATTGAGAACGAACTGCAAGCCCAAACAAGCAGCTAAAAGAAAATACAACTTATTTAAAATCAAGTTTCAAACAAGCGCCTGATCAGCGGCACATCAAGGAAGCTTGCGCCCCCTGCCCTACCTTTGATAAGTGTAAATGGCGATTGCGGCTCGCCCAGTTGATCCATCACGATTAATGCACCATCGAAGTTGTCATCAAGGGTATACGCATTAACTGTGACAATGGTTTTCAATCCCGCTTGCATTGAAGACAACAGGCCATTCTGGGAATCCTCGAAGGCCACGCATTCTTCCGCAGGCAGGTCCATTTCACCGAGTGCGTATTGATAAATGTCCGGTGCTGGCTTTTTGTCAGGTACCACGTCACCTGCCGCAATCACATCGAACCAGGCGATGGCTTCATTACCAAGTGTTGCGCTCAATAAAGTCGTTACATTTTCAGGTGTCGTCGTTGTCGCGATGGCGAGCCTCAATCCGGCAGAACGCACTTCATTCAGTAATCGCCTCACACCCGGCCTCAGGGGGATTGCACCTGTGTGCAACAACTCCACGTAGTGACGGGTTTTGGACTGGTGTAATTCCCTGACAAACCCATCCAGGTCTGCAGGCGCTTTGAATCCGTTCAGGAAGTCCTCGATAAAATAACGGATACGCTCCTTGCCGCCGGTTACCTTTAGCAGACGCCCATAAGTCTCCACATCCCAGCACCAATCCAGCTTTGCCTCGGCAAAAGCCAGGTTAAAGGCAACGCGGTGACCATCGCGCTCGGTGTCGGCAAGGGTTCCGTCTACGTCGAATATCAGAGCTTTCAGCTTGGAGATCACAGAACCATTATCAAACCAGCAAAATTAAGGATCAAGTTTTCTGACGCCTTCAGTTAAAGCCTTTCAAGCAAATTTGGCAGCAACTGGCATGCTGACATATTTCTGTCGTCCGTCAATTAAGTTATTTGAATATAGTCCTTTCCGAGTTTTGACCGCTCTGGTAGTCTTCACGCTGTTTAAAATCAACAGAAAGGAAAGATTTATGCGGTTTCCAAAATTGAGATTGCTTCTGGCAATTGGTTTTGCGGGTGCTATATCCAACCAGACCGTGATGGCTGATGAGCTCTCCGATGCGGTCGCAGCAGATTATGACCAGCACCTTGCAGCCTTGTACGACTACTTTCACCGCAACCCTGAACTTTCCTCGATGGAATTTAAAACCGCAGCGCGATTGGCCGAGGAAATTCGTGCGGCCGGTTTTGATGTTACCGAAGGCGTTGGCGGCACCGGCATTGTTGCCATGATGAAAAATGGCCCTGGACCACTGGTTATGATGCGGGCCGATATGGATGGCTTGCCGGTACCGGAAAAATCCGGATTGCCGAATGCATCCAAAGCGACACAGATTGACTGGGATGGCAATGAAGTACCTGTCATGCATGCCTGTGGACACGATGTTCATATCACCAGCCTGGTGGGCACCGCCCGTTACATGGCAGCTCACAAGGACACCTGGTCCGGCACACTGATGCTGATTGGTCAGCCGGCAGAGGAACGTATCAATGGCGCCAAGGGGATGATGGACGATAATCTTTGGGAAAGGTTCGGCAAACCGGACTACGCACTGGCGTTCCACGTTTCTTCCGGTGTACCCACGGGTAAACTGGTTGCCGTTGTCGGTGCACCGATGTCCGGCGCGGATACGGTTGACATCATTATTCATGGCGTTGGCGCCCACGGTGCCAGCCCGCATCGCGGCGTTGACCCGGTGGTCTTGGGTTCACAGATCGTGCTGGCTTTGCAGACCGTGATCAGTCGTGAGCTTGCTCCCAGGGAAGCCGGTGTTATCACTGTTGGCTCCTTTCATGCGGGTACCAAGCACAACATCATCTCAGACAAGGCCCATTTGCAGCTAACGGTTCGCAACGACAATCTCGAGACCCGCGAACTGCTGCTGGCCGGCATCAAACGTGTCGCAGAAAACATGGGCCGTGTTGCCGGTTTACCGGAAGACATGTTGCCCGAGGTCATCGTTTCACCCGAGAGTGTTCCACCGACCATCAATGACAACGAGTTGACCCAACGCCTGCGTGCCGTGTGGAAGAAAGAACTTGGTGAAGATATTTTCTACGAGGCAAAACGCAATGGCATGGGTGCTGAAGACTTCCCCTATTTCACCACCGACCCCTACATCGCCAGCACCTACTTTGCAGTGGGCGGAACACCGCAGGCCGATTTCGATGCCGAAGCTGAAGGTGGACCAGCGGTTCCCTCACATCATTCGCCTCTATTCAAGGTGAAGGGCGAAGAATCAGTAACACTGGGTGTGGAAGCAACCGTTATTGCACTTCAGAACCTGTTGCAGGTTATCGCGAAGTAAATCTATCTGGAGCACCCGGTATGAAAGTACCGGGTGCTTCCTCCGGTTTCAATTTAAGACAGCTTAAGTCCTTCGCGGGTCGCCCGTCCTGACGATACGATTTGTCGCAGCTATCAGTTCTTCTGTGATACCCGGTTCGTGTGATGAATGACCCGAGTCCGGCGATATGGCGGTATTGAGTTCGGGCCATTTGTCGGCCAGGTCGATCAGATTTTTAATCGCGCAGACAATATCGTAGCGGCCATGGACTGCAAAAGCCGGAATGTGACGTATCCTTTCTACCCGGTCGAGCAACATCGAATCAGGATCCGGTTTCACGTTTTTAAAATAATGCGCCTCCAGTCGCGCCACTGCCCAGGCCGTATCGGGATCGTCAAAGTGACTGGCAAACTCCGGATTTGGCAAAAGTGTACAGCAGGAAATTTCATACATCGCCCAATGCCTGGCAGCCTGCAAGGCCAGTTCCCTGTCCGTGCCTGTTAAACGTCTCCAGTAGGCCTCAAGCAAGTCACCCTGCTCTTCCTCGGGGATGAAACCGGCGAATTCCCGCCATAGCTCTGGCTGGATCATCCGAATACCGTACAACCACCAGTTAATCTCCTCTTCCCGCAACAACCAGATACCACGTAAGACCAGGCTTTTGCAGCGCTCGGGAAATTCCTGTGCATAGTAAAGCGCGATGGTAGAGCCATAAGAGCCACCAAATACGTGCCACTGTTTGATGCCAAGTTGCTCACGCAATTGTTCAATATCCTGCGCCGTGTGCGCCATCGTATTGTCGGTAATATCACCAACGGGAACCGAGCGACCGCTACCACGTTGATCCAACAGCACAATACGGAAATGTTCCGGATCAAAAAAACGGCGGTCGGTTTCCGAGCACCCGGCGCCAGGGCCGCCATGCAGAAAAAGGATCGGGTCACCTGCAGGATTTCCGCACTGCTCCCAGTACAATTCATGAGGGTCACCGACTTTCAAAGTGCCTGCTTTCAAACGGTTCGATGGGCGGGAAAAAGTGTTCGTTGGCCATACCAAATTCTCTCAATGCAGGATCGAATCTGCCTATTCTGCACTTTCCAGTGTAAAGATGTCACCGACCGATAAGTTGGTCTCTGCTTTATGCGACAATAACAACATGCGTATCATCACAATATTTTTATTACTCGCCATGACAACAGCTTGCGAAAGGACTACAACCTGGGAAGGCTCTATTGAGTCCCTGCTTACTTCACAGCCTGAACGCTTCGGCACGGTTATGCAGAACCCCGCCAAGTACCGTGTGCAGATCATGTATACGCAGATTGACCGGGACGCCAACAATCAACCGGTCTTCAAAACATTCATTTACAGGGTTAACCCGGGCGAATACTTCTACCCCGCCAGCACGGTCAAGTTACCTGTATCGGTGCTTGCGCTCGAGAAACTCAGGCGTTTGAACCGGCCGGGCCTGAATCTCGATACCACAATGCTGACCGGCTCAGACAAGGACTTCCAGACCGAAGCCAAAACCGATGAAACCTCTCCCAACGGCCTGCCCTCCGTCGGTCAGTACATACGCAAGATCTTGCTGGTAAGCGACAACGATGCATTTAACCGCCTGTATGAGTTTGTTGGCCAGCAGGAAATCAACGAAAGGCTGCGGGCTATGAGGTATTTCGATACGCGCATCATCCACCGGCTTGAAAGCAGCCTGAGCGAAGATGAAAACCGCTGGAGTAACCCTGTTCAATTTATGAATGGAGAGGAAATTATCTACGAGCAGGACGCGGTTTACAGCAATACCAGTTTCAGGGGCAAACAACCGGAGCGACTGGGAGTTGCTGAAATCGTTGACGGCGAACGTCTTGAGCGGCCGAAGGATTTTGCAGGTAAGAATGCCTACTCCTTACTGGACCAGCATGAGTTCATCAGAAACCTGGTTTTCCCTGCAAGTGCCGATCCTCGAAGCCGCTTGCACCTCAATAAGGATGACTACCGGTTTCTTTACCATTACATGTCGATGTACCCGGGCGAAAGTGGAATCAATGCATACGCAGATACCGAAAAGTATCCCCCGGGCTATGTGAAATTTCTGATGTACGGTGGTGACGCAAAGAAAATTCCTGACCACATTCGGGTATTCAATAAGGTTGGCGACGCTTACGGCTTCCTTACCGATGCGGCCTATATTGTTGATTTCAAGAACAAAATCGAATTCATCCTGTCAGCAACCATTTATACCAACGACAACCAGACATTTAACGACAATAACTACGAATACGAAGAAATCGGACTGCCTTTTTTAAAGAATCTTGGACAGGCTATCTATGAAGTTGAACTGGACCGCAAACGCGAACACAGACCTGACTTGAGCCGTTTTCGTTTTCCGGATAGACATTAATAACAGCAAATCGAAAACGGGGCGTACCCGAACTGACTAGGCCACCCGTTGAACCGGTCTCCGTGAGCCACTATTAATCTGTTTGTTTGGCTTGGTCTTAAGGGAGCCACGTTCAGACACCCAGAATGGTCCCTCTACACCCTCCAGGCCACGCTGCCGGGCACGGATTGCCATACTTCTCGCAAGCTCATCACCAAACTTTCTTACGGAAAAGTTGACACTGGTGTTTTTTCCTTCACCGTCGGGCCAACTGGCTTCCCAATACTTTGTCTCCCTGACAGTCCCATCCTTGAGTTTGTAGCGCTTGGCGTAGGTGCAAACACCGTTGACTCCCGATGTGTTGTTGGACCGCTTGATCTTGCATACCTCTTTCCGACTGATAGGGGGAAACTTGATCAACAATTCATCACGATACTGCTGTGCCATTCTCAATGCTTTCCAGCGACCGCCGCTTTTTTTGTCCGGAAAATTCTTGACCAGCATTTTCCCATGGCGACGCAGACTCACCCTCCAGCCATGGGTATTGCGAACGTCATCATCAAATCGTGAAATGCCATAAACAGGGTCGGTATGCTTTTTAAAGTTCTTCATCAATCTTCCAAACAAATAGTGGTTTTCTAATCATGCAAAACGGGGACTGCCCGATACACGCTTTGGTAGATGCAAATTACATACCAAAAGCGCGTACGCTGAGTTTGCTTGATTTTCAGGAAGCTACTAATGAGGTTTACCAGAGATGTCGGCACATAAAGCGTGCATCAGATGCACCACAATAGGCCATATTGCAACTTATTCTAAAACAGGTATTCAGGTCACAATTGCTCAGTCTGGAAGCTGAAGCTATAGCGGTAGTTGTCTTCCGAGCTCAACTGCAGGTTGAAAGCCATTGATCATTCGGGAAGCCGAGGCTATGCAGTAGCTTTCTTCAGGACTCACAGGTGGAAAAAACCATTGATCAGTCGGGAAGCCAAGGCCATGCAGTAGCTTATGCCGGGACACGCCGCGAGCACATCCATGTGGGCTCTGGCGCGACATCCATGTCGCTCAAGGTCCCGGCATAAGCTACTGCACCCCCTTGGCTTTGTGCGAATGCGGGGGTCAATGGTTTCTGGCAGGTAACGGTGCTTGTATTCTGAACTTGATAAGCACACGGCTTTTGCGAATGTTTGGACAAACAACCTTTGAAAGATGCACGTCGTTTGATATTAAGCTGGGGTGTGTATTAACTTACCAGGACCGTGAGCGACATGGATGTCGAGCCCGAGCTCACAGGGACGTACTTGCAGCGAGTCCTGGGAAGTTAATACACATCCCGGCTCCCCCAACCTTGCAGATACTGAGTTATTTAGGCTTCTGAATTACTCCGTAGGCTGGTCTAAGCACAGCATCTTTCCTGAGTAAGACAATACTCATCCCAGCACACCCAACTTCGCAGACAAAAGCAATAAGAATCGCTACTCGGCCAACCGCGGGTCATTCCTTCCATACTGGTCATGGCTTGAAACCCAGTCCAGTGATGAAATCGCTGCAGCCAGTGAAATCTCACCAGCCAACACGGTGGCGGCTACGATCTCAGCAAACTTTTTGACCTTGCCAACGCCTTCACATCCCATCGCCTGCAGGGCTTCTTTTTGGGTCGGAAGACCGGTTCCACCACCGCAGGTTGCAACAATCAGCGACGGAAGTGTTATCGACATGTAGAGATCATTCTCAGGCGACAGTTCTGAGTACAGTATTCCCATTGAAGACTCTGAAACATTGGCTACATCCTGACCGGTCGCCAGGAACATGGCGGTGATGGCATTGGCTGCATGGGCGCCATTGTTATTCGCGCCGGACAGCATCGATCCAATGTTGGCAACTTTACCGTGAAAGTAGAGTGCTTCGGTTTCGACATCCATGATTTCCAGCAGCACATCGCGCTTGACGACAGCCTCTGCGACCACCCGTTTGCCGCGGGTTTTCATCATGTTGATCATCGATGCCTTTTTGTCAGTGGCAAAATTCGACTCGAGGAAGAATCGTTGAACCTCGACAACATCACAGTTTTCCAGTATCCAGTTACAAGCGGCAAACGTTGCCTTGCCAACCATATTCATACCCGCTGCATCGCCCGTCTTGAAATTAAACCGCAGGTAAGCGAATTTGGCCGCAAGGTAATGATCGATGTAATCCAGTTTGACGAAAGGATCGGTGGCTTCCGCGACTACTTTTATTTCCTTGTTTTTCTGATTGATCCACTCGGAGAAGCGACGCGCCGAGGCCGCATCTTCGAAGACAAACACGGGTGCGCGTTGCATGTTGTCGCCTATCACCGCGCACTTGACCCCGCCGCTGCGATGCAGCACCTTCATACCCCGGTTATAGGATGCCACCAGAGTGCCCTCGCTACAGGCCAACGGTACATAAAACTCACCCTTGGCGTGTTCGCCATTTACCAATAGCGGTCCGGCAAACCCCATCGGCACCTGGGCGACACCGGTAAAGTGCTCGATGTTTCCGCGCGTGACATGTGGATCGAAGGAGTAGCCGGCAATATGCTTGAGATCCGCGCCGGTCTTTTCTTTGATAAATGCCTGGCGGGCCTGGATGATTTTATCGCTATAGTCGTCGACGGAGTCACGTGGAACGTTGCCGGGTGCGATCTGCGCAGAGCGCAGAACATCCTGTACTTCCAGGCTGATCCTGCCGAATGGCAGTGCGTCAAAATCGATACTGAGCTCATGATGACCCTCATGAAGGGGTTCTATGTCGAGGTAAAAATTGACCACGGTGCCCAATGGGAAGTCCACTGGATTTTCCGCGTTTACCTGGTCAAGTGGAATGGCATCATTTGCCTCAACAGAAACGAAAACCCTGTCACGCTCGATGACCTGGCCATTGAGCGTTATTTGCGAAACCCCGTTAAGCACAGCCGGACTCAGACGGCTCTTAACTGAAAACTGAACAAGTTGATCTTCGTTTCTCAGGCTGTTGTGATTGTACAATTTGGTGAGTAGGGACTTTGGGATGAATTGCATGGCATCGTTCCTTCTAAGAACAGCTGAGTCCATATTATCATTTAGAATACGGTCCGCAATTGACCTGACGCAAGGCGGTTGTGTCTTGTTTGGCATTCGAACACAATGTCCCATTACTTTTGCGTTCCCCACCACCCCGGAGAATCCGTTTGACTGATGAGTCGTATTATTTTTCTAAACTTACTGCGATTCTGTCGTTCATGTTGCTTGTCGGTGCCTGCGCCGGGCAACCCGGTTCCGGACCACCCCAGGCACCGGAGAGCAATCAAATGCTGACCCTCGAATCAATTTTCAAAGACCATGACTACGACCCGAAAGAACCGGGTCAAATTCGCTGGCTGGAGGATGGGAGTGGTTACACCGCGCTGGAAACCGTTGAGGAGTTCGCCAATAAGGAACCGCCACGTGATGAGCAAGGCGAAATCATCAAGTGGCCTGAAGACATTATTTTTTACGATCCTGAAACGCTGGAACGCAGCATTCTGATTTCCGCAGCGCAACTAACACCAAAAGGTGCTGACAGAGCACTGACAGTTGAGGACTACAGTTGGTCTGAAGATCGCAGCAAACTCTTGATTTATACCAACAGCGTGAAGGTCTGGCGCACCAAGAGTCGTGGCGACTACTGGTTGCTGGATATCAACACAGGCGCATTCTGGCAACTGGGTGGTGAAGAGGCCGACGCAAGCACGCTGCAGTTTGCGAAATTCTCACCCGATGCCAGCCATGTGGCGTATGTGAGAAAGGACAACGTCTACGCCCAGGAATTGAAAAACCGCACAATTCAACAACTGACCACTGATGCTTCCGACACCATCATCAATGGTCTGTTTGACTGGGTGTACGAAGAAGAATTCCACGCCAGGGACGGATTCCGCTGGAGTCCCGACAGCACCAGGATCGCCTATTGGCAACTCGACACCAGTGCTGCGCAAGATTTCATGATGATCAACAATACTGACGGTCTTTACCCCGAGGTAACCCGCTTCCCCTACCCCAAGGTGGGTGAGGAGAATTCCGCTGCACGCGTGGGTGTCGTTTCACTGGCCGATGGAATAACGATCTGGGCGAAACTGCCCGGTATCGCCAGGGATATGTACGTCCCGCGTATGGACTGGGCAAACGGAAGCACCCACATCCTGGTGCAACACCTCAATCGCAAGCAGGACACCAACCATGTTTACGCAGTTGCAGCGGATAGTGGAGAAATAGCTACAGTGCTGCTGGAGCAGGAGTCAGAATTTCTCGAGGTCTATGATGATGTCGAGTGGATCAAAAAGGAAGATGCCTTTCTGTGGATCTCCGAACGCAGTGGTTGGCGGCATATTCACCGTGTATCCCGCAATGGCGACTCCATCATCGACCTGACTCCGGGTGAATTCGATATCACCGATATGGCCGCGATTGATGATAGCAACGGCTGGCTGTATTTCATCGCATCACCGGACAACATTTCGCAACGTTACCTTTACCGCAGCCGCCTGGATGGCTCGGGTGGTATGCAACGTGTGACCCCGCAGGAGTATGCCGGCACCAATGAATACCAGGTATCAAAGGACAGCCGATGGGCCATTCACACACATTCGTCGTTCAGCCAGCCACCGCAGACCCGCCTGATTTCACTACCTGACCACAAAACCAGGCACGTGATTGAAGATAACCAGGCCTTGATTGACAAGTTGCGTAAACTCGCGCTGGGAGACTACGAGTTCTTCCAGGTTGCGGCACGTGACGGCCTCGTACTGGATGGTTTTATCATGCGCCCACCCGGGTTCGATGCAAACAAAAAGTATCCGATCATCAACTATGTCTACGGCGAACCCTGGGGACAGACCGCACAGGATAAATGGAATGGTGTAAGGCACCTTTGGCATTTCCTGATGACACAACATGGTTTTATTGTCGCCACCGTTGATAATCGCGGCAGCCGTGCACCACGTGGAAGGGCCTGGCGCAGGTCGCTGTATGGTGCGGTCGGCATACTGGGTTCACGTGACCAATCTGATGCCCTGACAGCGATAACTGAACGCTGGCACTATATTGATACTGAGCGCGTTGGTATCTGGGGCCACTCAGGTGGTGGCTCGATGACCCTGAACATGATGTTCCGCTACCCCGACCAATACCATGTTGGTATCTCAAGGGCACCCGTCACCGACCAGTTACTTTACGACTCTATTTACCAGGAACGCTACTCAGGTTTGCTGGAAGACCATGAAGACGGATACCGTCAAGGCTCACCCATCCATTTTGCCTCACAACTCAAGGGCAAGCTGTTGTTGATACACGGCACCGGCGATGACAATGTGCACTACCAGGGTACAGAACGACTCATCAATGAACTGGTGAAACACAATAAACAGTTTGAACTGATGTCTTACCCGAACCGCAGTCACAGCCTGAAGGAAGGTGAAGGAACACAACTGCACCTGTATACCCTGATGAAGGATTACTTTGAAGAGAACCTGAAGAACTGAGGCTTGTTAAGAAGTGCCGCAAAAAAAACGGCCACTCAGGTTTCAAATCAAGAAACCTGAGTGGCCGCGCCTCCCCCGCCTTCAGTTCGGCGTTTCCACCTTGCCCTGCTACTCCACCGTGTAAATATCTATCTTGGTGATGTCGTATGTCGTGGGCAAACCCGGGAAGTTCCAGTAGCGCGCGTTATTCACATACAGGGAATCGCCATGCATGGCACCACTTGCAACACCATCCATGTCGGAGTCGGTGATTTTCCCTACGAGTGTCCCGGTGAGCATATCATCATCCAATATCACCACCTGGATCGAGTCCAGGTCAGGCGTGTCGCCCGGTGACAGGATGAACAAGGCGCCATCGTACATTACGATTCCGTCCAGAAAACTGCCATCCAGAAGACCTGCAAGCGGCGGGCTGACAATGATTTCATCCGAGTGACCAGTTGCTGGATCCACCTTGAAAATTTTCGAAGTGCCGGAGTTGCCGATAATCAGGGTCTTGCCATCGGGCGTTGCTACAATACCGTTAGCATAACGGCCAATCAGGTTATACACCATTGTCAAAATCACCGGTCAAAGGTATTGCCGTCGCGGCGTCCGGGCTTGCAGGGAATTTTGCCATTTTTAGACAGCGGTAACCGATAGATAAAGGACTGACCGAAATCGGTGAAATAGACAGCGTCCTGGGTGATGGCCAGGTCATTGATGACTGAAAAACCTGAATCATCCAGCTGGTATTTCATAATCTCTTCGCCGCTATCCGCATCAAAAACATAAGCGTCACCCTGGGCACACCCGGCGACAATCAGGTTATTAGAGCGCTTGTCGACACGCATGCCGAGCTTATAACAATCACCGGCAAATACATCAAAGTCGGGCTCAGCCGGCACCAGTATCTCGCCTTTCCCATTCCGCAGATTAACCTTGTAGATTGAACCATCGATTGAGCCGTTATAGGCCGTTGTTCCCTTGCCAATGGTGAACCCTTCTGGTGGGGCCCCATCCAACGCTGGAACAAGTTTGGCAAAGGGCTTTTCACCTGCACTTACTGATTGGGCTGATAGCACCAGCAGCGCTATTGATGTGATTGCGGTGATGGCTAAAACGGGTGGCTTTTTCATTCCTGTCATAATGTTGTTCTCTCTGGTAGTGGTTTGTGTTTAAAACCGGTTGCTAAATGACTAAAAGGGCGGCATATACCACCCGGGATATTTCCTTCTTGAAACAGATCATTCAGCAGACCGGACCAGTTTGGAGAATGACGCTAGAAGTCGCCATGGTGACTGACCCAAATCCGCTGAACGAAGTTTCATACC
The DNA here is from genome assembly GCA_963759155.1 of uncultured Gammaproteobacteria bacterium. Taxonomy (GTDB): domain Bacteria; phylum Pseudomonadota; class Gammaproteobacteria; order Xanthomonadales; family SZUA-36; genus SZUA-36. The sequence goes on from CAVWXX010000018.1 coordinate 22,573, forward strand.
TTCTAAAGAGGTCTTATTCATTGCCCCTTTTCACTGGTCTGCTACACTGAAGATATAGCACCTCATAGTTAGTTTATTCAGGCTCCAACAAAATACCTGATGGAACCATGATTTCTAGCTGATGATTTAATATTTTTGTCTTTATCAATGCGTTAGATAACCAAGGTGAAATTTTCGACGGTGAGAATAAGGTGGGAATGACGTGACGCGCTTTCCCAATTCACACCCTCAATCAATAGGCATTCAGGCCAGGAGAGCGTGATCGCCAGCAGCCAGGTAGAGCAATAATCCTTGAGAAGTAAACGGCAAGACCTGGGTCGCAAATAATGGCGAGCCAATCTGAAAAAATCGAGTTTGGTCGCTGGTGTTTTACTACCGACGCTGGCGATTTGAGTGATGGTGAGAGCACCACCCGCCTTGAGCCTCAGGTCGCCAAACTGCTGGCATACTTTCTTACACATCAAAACATGGTCATCAGCCGTGATGAACTGATTGCCGCCGTCTGGGGGAATCGTATTGTTTCCGACGACGCCATCAATCGCTGTGTTTCCATCCTTCGGCAAACGCTTTCGCCTGATGACAAGCAAGCCTACATTGAAACCATCGTGCGCAAGGGTTACCTCGCTCACTTCCCTCCCCCTGCGCCTAAACGCCAGGACAAAGTATCGCCCGTTCGTCATCGCAGTTATCTATTGCTGGCTGCACTCGCTTTTCTTGTAGTGATATTTGTATATAACATCATCAGCAAACAGGAAGATTCAATCAGTCAAACTCATAAACTGGCCATGGGCGGCCCACCCTTGGTCGCGGTGTTGCCATTTACTTCGGCCAGCCAGGATAGTGACAGTGAGTTTTTTGCCCACGGTATTCATAATGACCTGTTGACCCAGCTAGCGAAACTGCAATCGATGCGTGTTATTTCCGCTACATCCGTGATGGAGTACCAGGGTGTTGCGCATAATCTACGCGAGATAGGCGAGGAACTTGGAGCCGATGTGATACTTGAAGGCAGTGTCCAGATTGCCGCGAACCAAATGCGCATCAATGCACAGCTCATTGATACAAGTACCGATGAACATCTTTGGGCCGAAACCTATGATCGAACCTTGTCACCGGTCAATATTTTTGACATACAAAGTGAAATTGCACGTGCCATCTCAAAAGAAATGCATGCCACGCTGACGGTGAACGACAATATACAACTATCGCTCATCCCAACCGAGAACATGGCAGCTTATCGTGCCTTTCACCGGGCGATGCAAATTTGGGAGGCGCGCGATGGTAGGGATGACACAGAATTTATCCAGGCGCTGGAGCAGACATTGGAACTGGACCCGATGTTCACACGCGCATGGGCTGAGTTGGTCAGTGTGCTCGCATTCCAAAATTTTTCGGGAGACGAACCTGAATTTACCTTACGTGCGGAACAAGCACTGCAGCAGCTTCAGGAAATCGCACCCGGGTCAGCCGACCACTTGTTTGGTCAGGCGGCTTATGTCTATTACACCCTTAGGGACTACAACCAGGCTCACGACATCATTTCCCTGGCGCTTTCAATGAACCCGAGTGATACTCGAGTGCTGGAAATGAAATCCTGGATCGAACGTCGACAGGGTGATTTCAACGCATTCGTGGAGTCACGAAAACAGGCGCGCAGACTGGACCCACGAAACCCCAAATGGATCAATTTACTGGTTTACTCACTAATGCTAACCCATCGCTACGATGAGGCTTTGGCTGAGGTAGAGAGTTCAACAGCGACGAGTTTTGATATTGCCTATGCCCACAATCTTCTGTTGTATCGCGAACATAGGGATCTCAAGCATTTTCAGCAATCAATAAACAGTTTATGTCTCCAATATGAGCAGCCAAATTGTGGATGGGAAGTTCACATCGCCAACAAGGATTACCTGGCCGCTTTGGACTCTATTGGCCAGGAAAAAGACGAGCCAGGCAGATTTTTCAGTGAGACTGCAGAGTCAAACCGAATATTCACTTACTGGTTAATGGAAGACAAAGCATCATTGTCACGGGAATTCGCTATTTGGAGCAATCAACTGGAAGACGGTCGAGATGATTCGGGTAACTTCCGGGACGGCCGTTCCTATATCGGCGCGGCACTGCTGTCAGGTATTCAGGGCCATACCACAGAATCCATCCAACATATTGATCAGTGGAATCGGCACAGGCCAATTGATTGGGCGAATCAGGCCGTCTGGGGCCACAATGCCTGCCGGATTCTCGGTATGGTCACAGCGACGAGTGCTGCAGTGAATTGCATAAAGGAACGGCTTCAGCAGGCCAGTCTTGTCATGGCATTTTGGGAACCCTATTTGCCGTTCTACGACTCGATACGCGATGAACCGGAGTTCGTTGAAATGCTCACCGACATTGACGGGGTTCAACCCTGATAGCACACAAGGGTATACAATGCCCTGATTGCACAAACACAAAAGAGAGAAATTGAATGTCCTGGCAAAATAACAATGGCCGTGGTGGCCGACCTTTAAATGGCGCCCCGCCTGACCTGGAAGAACTTCTCCAGAGAGGGCAGGATCGTATTAAGCAATTGGTACCGGGCGGAGGCTCAAAGGGACGATCCGGTTTCGTCATCCTGATTCTTCTCGGATTGGCGGCATGGACCGCCTATTACACTGTTCCCAGTGACTCGGTTGCCGTCATCCAGCGTTTCGGTAAATACCTTAAAGAAGTGCCACCCGGTCTGCATTTCAAGATGCCTTTCGGTATAGATGTTTCGTCAATTGTGCCGGTGAAACGGCAATTGAAACAGGAATTCGGTTTTGCCACACCAGGCGCCCAGGACCCCTTCCAGACTTCACGCGACGGAAGACTGGAAACCGAGATGGTCACCGGTGATCTGAATTCAGCCCTGGTGGAATGGGTGGTCCAATACCGGGTCGCGGACCCCGTGAAATTTCTCTTCGAAGTACGTCAACCAAGAGGTACGCTCAGGCATGTATCCGAATCCGTCATGCGCGAGGTGGTCGGTGACCGAACCGTGGATGAAGTGATCACCATCGGCCGCCAGGAAATTGAAGTCGAGGCACTCGAGAAAATGCAGGCGCTTGCGACCAAATATGAAATGGGTATCAGCATCGACCAGGTACAACTGAAGAACATCAACCCGCCCGGACCGGTGCAGGAATCATTCAACGAGGTTAACCAGGCCCAGCAGGAGAAGGAAAAGCTGATCAACGAGGCACGTCGTGATTACAACAAGGTCATCCCGCTTGCAGAAGGTGAAAAAGACCAGCGCATCCGCGAGGCCGATGGTTATCGTCTCAAGCGGATCAACGAAGCGGAAGGTGATGCAAGCCGCTTCAATGCCCTGTTTGAAGAGTACAGCAAGGCACCGGAAGTAACCCGCCGTCGTATCTACATCGAAACCATGCAGGAGATACTGCCGGAAATACGCTCCAAGATTATCGTGGACGAGCAATCGCAGGGGATTTTGCCATTGTTGAATCTCGATACCCAGAAAGGAGACAAGCCATGAGTAAAGTCGTAAAAGTCAGTGGCCTGGTGCTTCTGGGCGCCGCAGCATTTATCCTGATAAATTCCGTTTACACCGTCAATGAAGTACAACAAGTCATTGTTACCCAATTTGGTAAACCCGTTGGCGAGCCGGTGACCACCGCCGGGCTCAAAGTGAAGATACCTTTTATTCAAGAGATCAACCCGATCGACAAACGGGTGCTGGAATGGGATGGTTCCCCTTCGGATATGCCGACCAAGGATAAGCTCTATATATCCGTTGACCTGTTCGCACGCTGGAGAATCGTTGACCCCTTACAGTATTTTTTACGTTTACGTGACGAGCGTAGTGCACAATCCCGTCTCAATGACATCCTCGGCAGCGAAACACGCAATGCCGTGGCCAAGCACGAGTTGATTGAAATCATTCGCACGACCAAGGACCGTATCCCCCTGCGTGACTCCATGATGACCTCAGCGCAACAGGAAGTAAAAATGCGCTCACTGGTACCTATCCAGAAAGGGCGAAAGCTGGTTGAGGATGAGATTTTCGCAGCAGCTGCCGAGAAAGTTCAGGTATTTGGCATCGAATTACTCGATATTCGCTTCAAGCGGATTAATTACAACCAGAGTGTGCGCCCGAAAATCTATGACCGGATGATCTCCGAGCGCCGGCAAATCGCCGAGCGGTTCCTGTCGGAAGGCAACGGTGAAGCTGCCAGGATACGTGGTAACCGGATGCGTGACCTGAACAAGATACAGTCCGAGGCATACCGGGAGGTTGAAGAAATTCGGGGCGCTGCAGATGCAAAGGCCACGGAGATTTATGCCAGGGCTTATAACCAGAGCCCCGAGGCTGTCGACTTCTATGAGTTCACCAGGACCATGCAATCCTACCAGGACATCATCGCCGACAACTCGACCCTGGTACTGTCCACCGACAGCGATCTGTTCAAATTTTTGAAGGGTATGGATCCGGATACTCAATGAAATAAGTGTTAATTTTAGATAGTCATCAGTGATTTATTGTGATTTACTCACACTCTCGAGAGAGGGATTAATGGAGTCCAAAGTTATGAAGAAATATCTAATGATCTTAATTTTTATCCTGGTATCAGCCACACTGATTGCGTGCGGCAAAAGCGATGAAGGCCATTCAGAGGCTGCGGCCGAACACGCATCCAAAGCAGTTGAGCACGTTAAGGCAGCTGGAACCGAAGTAGCTGCAGCGACCAAGGAAACCGCAGCCGAGGCCGGTGAAGCGGCCAGCGATGCTTATGATGCAGCGGGTGAAGCCGCCAGTGACGCACTCGATGCAGCGGGTGAGGCAGCCAGTGATGCCTACGATGCAGCAGCAGACAAGGCCAGTGATGCTTTAGATGCTGCAGGCGAAGCCGCCAGTGATGCCGCTGACAAGGCAGGCGAAATGGCCAGTGACGCTGCAGATGCTGCCACTGAAGCCTATGACTCAACAAAGAAGGCAGCTGAAAAGAAACTTGAAGACGTCACTAAAGATTCTGACGGTTCTGGCAACTGACTGATATTGCGTTAAATACATGCAAAAGGCCCCAACCTTTTTGACAAGGTTGGGGTCAACTTTCTACCCTTATCCAGCACACTGTATTACCCCCCCGAATAATTTCCTGCTACCCTGTTCTTTCACCGCCTTAAAGCTGCGGATACGAAGGAATTATCTATTTCTGAAAACTCAGCATGGCCTTTGGCAGACAACACGGAAAATAGCCGGCAATGAGTTCGAATATTATTCAGATTTCAGATAACTTCTGGAACATTCGGGGTTCTTTCAAAGTCGCCATGGTCATAGATATCGGCACGCAGGCTTCGCTGGTCAAACTGGCAAACGGAAAATTTGTCTTTCTGGATTCCTATACCTTGAGTGGTTCGGCACAAAAGAAAGTAGATAAGCTGACCAATAATGGTAAGGATGTCGCGGCTGTCTTAAACCTGCACCCCTTCCACACCCTGCATGTCGAATGGATGTTTGAACACTATCCCAAGGCGAAACATTACGGCACCGCTCGTCACCTGGCTAAATTTCCTGATCTTGACTGGCAACCAACACACACCGAGGACACTGAAACACAGGCGTTGTTTGCCGGGGATTTCGAGTTTTCCATACCGCGTGGTGTCGAGTTTATTTCCGATGATGAAAACATCCATTTTTCATCGGTGCTGGTGTTTCACCCTGCATCCAATACGATACATGTCGATGATACGCTGATGTATATCCGCCTGCCCCTGTTGATGCGTTTTTTTGGCTTACCCAACTCTTTCAGTTTTCATCCTACGCTTGGCCGGGTACTGGAAAAACGCGAGGGCGCCGTGCACGATTTCCGCGTTTGGGCCAATCAGCTTGCAGATAATTGGAAAAATGCAGAAAACCTGTGCGCAGCTCATACCGCCACCCTGCAAACGAATGAGGACGATACATCCATTCGTGACCGTATCATCGAGGCATTGAACAAAGTCGAGAACAAGTTAGCGTCACACGAACGCAAATACGGCTAGCCCTGACAATTCATTTTTAAACGCCTTTTCAGGGCATCAATCAATACGCTACAATGAAAGTGCAATCTGCTTGTTGTTAAGAATGACCTCATAACATTTCCAGGCAGGAGTACATGAAGTGACACGTCGATCGAATTTTGCGTACGTTTTCGTGCTCACCGCCTTCCTTTGGCCCATTTTCCATGTTTCAGCCGACCAGGCTCTGACTGAAGCGTCACCAGGTCCCGCGATATCAGAACAGGATAAAGCCCTGCAACAGGTGCGTGATGAACTGAATGATGTCGGACACCGCTGGTATGCCATCACCCGCCTCAAATGGGGCTTTCCGCTCCGCTTTTCCGCTGGCTTTGGAGCTATTCTGACAAAACAACCGAAGAATATTGACTGCGCGACAGGTTGCGCAGTGCGTGGATGGCACTTCGAAGTGGAACCGGGCCAGTACGGTATTCAGGGTAGCATCGGCTGGGGTAAATTGATCGGGGAAACGGGTCGTACAAAGCGATGGCTGCACACTGTCAACTGGGGCTGGGCCGTACGCGGCTCCGTACTGCGGACATGGCGATATGGTCCAATGGGGCCCATTGATCAAACCCTGGTTGGCGTGGAAGGCAGCCTATCCATTGTAAGGCTCAATATGTCGGTGGGCCTGATGCGTTCTCTGACGTCTGCAACAGATGACGATTGGGTGTTTACAGGTGCTGTAGGAATAGGTTTTTGAGCGGGTGAATATTCGGCTCAAATGTTTGACCGCAATCATCGTTATGATAATGCCTGGGGGCATTCTCCAGGCACTGGAAACAGACCAGTTTTATGCCTGGGGTAAACCGATCGACGACTCAAGCCATTACCTGAACGCCTGGATAAGGCTTCAGATACAGGACGCGCTCGATTCCAAAGTCAATAAGAAGCCGCGTAGCTGCGAGGCCGCGATCAACATCATCCAAAAACGCCTGCAACATTCTATCTACCAGCCTATTGAGATATGGATTAACTCCACCAACCTCGTTGACCGGGTTCCACGCGGCCTGGAAGAATATCGGGACTACCGGAATTCCTACCTGCTATCCAAAACCGTACCACTTGATACTGCCCGTGGCTTGCAACCAAGCCCGACACTTGAAGTGAATGACATTCGTTTTGGTTCAGACAAGCTGGCCCATTTTTTTTCAGAGGGTTGGTGGTATTACAACTGGTGGCAGAAGAACAAGGACAGCGCCGGTGAAGATGAATTAAAACGAAACTTACTCCTCTACGGTATAAAACTCGAAAAATGGGTACAGGGTGAGTTGCTAACCGGCGTTATTTCTCCGGCTGATATGGAAGCCAATTACCAGGGATTTATTTTTTATCAGCAACTTTGCAACACCAATGAGCCACTACTTTACCAACTGGATGGCCGTTGGCATTTTTCTGACGCTTTTGACATCAGCAACTATGTCATGCCGGAGTGGGATGAATCATGGAATGCCAATATCTACAGCAAACTGAGGTGGAAAGGCATCCGTCAAACCATGATGAGCTATTGTCCGATGTTGCAAAGTGACTGGGTAAAAAAACAGCGGGCACATTACGCTGCCCAGAACGATGAAACACCAACGGAAGAACTGATCAGGCAGCTGGTGGCCGCCGGAGAACTGCCGGATCCCCATTCTTTCGATATTGTCACGGTTTGTGAACAAACCCCTCAAAAGCTTTATATGACACCTCAATAAGCAATTTGAATTGCGGATGTTTCGCGGCTGGTCCAACTGCTAGAATATCCTGTCTTCGATCAAATCCCTCAAAGGACCCGATAATGCAATTTAAAACCCTTATGATATTCGCAGGCCTGCTAAGTATTTCCCCCTTATGGGCCGATGATGATCCTTACCTTTGGCTTGAAGGCGTGGATGACGAAAAGGCGCTGGACTGGGTCCGCGCCGAGAACGCGGCGACAGCCAGGCGTCTCAAGGCAAATCCTTTGTTTGAAGAACTTTATAGTGAAGCAAAAGCCGTGCTGAATTCGGCCTCGCGGCTTCCCGATGTTTACCAGGAAGGTGACTGGCTGTATAACTTCTGGCGGGATGAAAAGAACCCCCGGGGTGTATTCAGGCGCACCAGCCTGTCCCAATTCGCCTCTGATAACCCGGCGTGGGAAATGGTCATTGATATTGATGCCCTGAGTGTCACAGAGAACGAGCAGTGGGTTTTCAAGGGTATGAGCTGTCTTCCCAAACACCCCGAACATTGCATGGTCAGACTGTCACCCGGTGGTGGCGATGCCGTTGTTTCGCGCGAATTCAATTCAGTTAACAAGACTTTTGTTGAAGACGGGTTCATTCTGCCGTTGGCCAAAGGCAGTACCAGTTGGATAGACGCCGACACGGTATTTGTGTCAACAGACTTCGGCGAAGGCTCCATGACCGATTCCGGTTACCCAAGGATTGTCAAACGCTGGAAGCGCGGCACACCACTGGCTGAGGCGAAGACCATCTATGAAGGTGAAGTTAAATCGGTCAGTGCCAATGCATTTCGCCTGCGCTCCGCAGGTGACGACATTGACATGGTTCGCGATGGCAAAACATTCTGGACATCCGATCGATTCGAGTTGGTGGATGGTGAGCTGAAGCATCTCGATATTCCACTCACGGCAAACGTCAATGGTGCGTTCCAGGGTCGCTTAATCATTTCGCTCAAAGAAGATTGGAACCGTGCCGGAACCAGCTACCGGCAGGGCGCAGTTTTGATCGCCGATACGACGGCCTTACATAAGGGTGGAAAGGGTGCGATCGATATTTTAGTCGAGCCCGATGACACCACCATCGTGCAGTCTGTGGACACCACCGACTCCACCATCCTTGTTACGGTGCTGGAGAATGTTCGCGGCAAAATATACCGCTACAACCCGGGACCTGAAGGTACATTTGAACGCAACCTGATCGCTTTCCCGGACAATGGGTCATTGCAGATCACCAGTACCGATGACACCAGTGGCGACTTCTTTGCGAGCTACGAATCATTTACAAGCCCCCCTGCCCTGTATCACGTCGCTTCAGCAGACTGGCAGCCGCAAAAGGTCAAAAGCCAGGATCCGAGCTTTGACGGCAGCCGTTATCAAACGGAGCAATATTTCGCGACCTCGGCGGATGGCACCAGGGTTCCCTATTTCGTGGTGATCGCCAAGGATGCCAAACGGGACGGCAAAAACCCCACCCATATCTTTTCCTATGGTGGTTTCCGCAATTCACTGACACCCTCTTATTCAGGTTCCTACGAGGATCTTTCCGGAGCCTATGGCAAGCTTTGGCTCGACCGGGGTGGCGTTTTCGTACTCGCCAATATTCGCGGCGGTGGTGAGTTTGGTCCGGCGTGGCATGCCGCGGCACTGAAAGAAAACCGCCACCTGGCATTTGAAGATTTTGAGGCGATAGCCCAGGACCTGTTCAAGCGTGACATCACCTCACCCCAACACCTGGGTATCGAGGGGCGCTCCAACGGTGGTTTGCTGGTCGGAGCGACCATGACCCGCCGCCCTGACCTGTATGGCGCAGTCATTTGCGGCGTACCTTTACTGGATATGAAGCGTTATCACACGCTTCTGGCCGGGGCCAGCTGGATGGCGGAATATGGCGATCCGGACAAGCCTGAGGAATGGGCCTACATCAAGGAGTACTCACCCTATCAAAACCTTGAAAGCGGAGTGGATTACCCGGCGGTGTTCTTCTATACATCGACACGCGATGACCGGGTACACCCGGGCCACGCCAGGAAAATGGCCGCGCGCATGCAGGAGTTGGATCAGGAAATCTGGTATTACGAAAACATGGAAGGCGGGCATGGAGGTTCCACCACCAATGACCAGATGGCTTACCGCCTGGCGCTGGCCTATACACATCTATGGACGCAACTGAAATAGCGAGCGGTTTACAAAACACCAGGTATTTCGGCATCCCGGCCCTGAAAAAGAAAAGGATATCCAACTGATTATTAACAACAGATTACAAGCCGCCATAACGGCGCTGCTACTGATATTTTCAAGCGTCTGCGGCGCACAGTCGCAGGCGGATGAAAGTTTTTTGCATGGGACAGGTGGCATCAACACCGAAAAGGGGCAATCCTCGCCTTACCTTCTGCTTGTTTCAATCGATGGTTTTCGTTGGGATTACATGTCTCGCTACCCTACACCTAACCTCGATCGCATTGCGGCCAACGGCTCAATGGCACAACGTCTGCTACCGGTGTTTCCCACGCTGACCTTTCCGAATCACTATTCAATCGCAACAGGACTCTACCCGGATCACCACGGAATCGTGGCCAATAACTTCCCCGACCCTGACAGAAATATATGGTATTCGCTGAAACAGCGCGAAACCGTGGAGGACGGCCGGTTTTATGCGGGCGAGCCCATCTGGGTTACTGCCGAATCCCAGGGTGTGGTTGCCGCCGCATTTTTCTTTGTTGGCACCGAAGCACCGATCAAGGGCGTCTCCCCTTCCCATTGGCGCAGTTTTGACAAGAAAATTTCCGGTGAAGACCGTGTCGACCAGGTACTGAAATGGCTGGAAGAACCAGAACGGAACCGGCCGCATATGGTGACACTGTACTTTGAAGATGTGGATGATCATTCACACTGGTTTGGGCCTGACTCAGTGGAAAACATCGAAGCCATTCAACTCGTTGACAGCTATATCGGTCGCCTGTTGGACGGACTCGAAAAACTGCCCTATGCAGACCAGGTCAATATCATCCTCCTTTCCGATCATGGACAGGGTGCTTATCTGGAAAACCAGCAAACCTACCTTTTGGCTGATCATGTGGACCTCGATGAAACACAAATCATAGAGGGTGGTTCCTATCTGTTCCTGCATTTTAACCGTGATGATCCGGCACGTGCTGCCGAAATCGTTGCCTCGGTCAACAACAGCTGGAAGCATGGACGCGCCTATCTGCCACAAGACGCACCCGCGCAATGGCACGTCGGAAACAACCCGCGCTTCCCGGATGTCATCCTGGTGGCGGAAGCAGGCTACGCCGTGCTTTCCACGGCGGAGAAAACGTATAAAATCAACAAGGGTGACCATGGCTGGGCACCCGAAACACCGGACATGCACGGTTTTTTTGTCGCCTGTGGACCCAATATCAAACCCGGCGTTGCACTGGGCCCTGTTATCAACATAGATATCTACCCTTTGATGTTGTCCATTCTTGGTCTTGATGCACCGGCTATAGTGGATGGCAATGCCAGCACAATAGCCGGACCCCTATATACACCCAGGAGCGCAAATTCATGTTTGAAGCCATAAAGAACCCCTGCCTTGTACCTTTTGATGGTGAATTTAGTCACTCGGATGCGAACACATTTGTTGAAACCGTACCCAAGGACAAACAGTACAAAAAGCGGCTTGAGAAGCTGGTCGATAATATTGCTGACCTGCAACGTCGTTTGTACGCCTCTGACCAATACTCGGTACTACTGGTTTTTCAGGCCATGGACGCAGCCGGCAAGGACAGTACCATCCGTGCCGTGATGTCCGGCATTGACCCCACGGGATGCCAGGTATTTTCATTCAAGCAACCCAGTTCAGAAGAACTGGATCATGACTTTTTGTGGCGAACGGCAAAAAGCCTGCCACAGCGTGGCCGGATCGGTATCTTCAACCGCAGTTATTATGAGGAAGTACTGGTCGTACGCGTTCACCCGGAATACCTGGGAGGGCAGAAACTACCCTTCAAACCAGACCTGGATGAACTCTGGCAACAGCGCTTTGAATCCATACGTGATCATGAGAAACACCTGGCCAGAAACGGTACGGTGGTACTCAAATTCTGGTTGAATGTTTCCCGGAATGAACAGCGCAAACGCTTTCTGTCCCGGCTTGATGAGCCAGAAAAAAACTGGAAGTTTTCAGCAGGTGACATCGATGAAAGCGCACTCTGGAATGATTATATGAACGCCTATGAAAAGGCCTTGAGTGCAACATCCCGGCCATGGGCGCCCTGGTATGCCATACCGGCAGATAACAAGCCTTACGCGCGTTTACAGGTGGCAGAGATCATTGTTGAATCCCTCAAGAGTTTAAATCTGCAGTACCCCGAGGTTTCAAAAAAACACCTTGAAGAAATTAGTGAGATGCGCAAATTACTTGAAAAACCACTATAAAAAAGGCTCTGCCCTGTTTTAAAACCAGGGAATCAGCGCTCTTTTTTAGCGCTCATGTCCGCATAGGGGTTCGTGAGGTTCAGATCAACGCTTTTCTCAAAGCCGGGAATACGAATCTCACTTGCACTGATCGAGAGATCATCACTCTCAACAACGTTTTCACCCAGTTGATAGATCGGTGGAAAATCGCCGCCGTCGGCCCTGTCGTCATAGTCCGCTGCGGTGGAGGCAACCACCTCATTGCGCTTGCGCCAGGCATGCATTTCTTTTTCACCCCAACGTTGTGTGAGCATGTCTTTCGTGCGGTCGGGCGAGAGAAAGAAGCCGGTCGCATTGTTACCACCAAAGCCCTTGGAGTTGATAAAAGCACCCTCCATGTATCGGGGTTCAATCTCAAGGTGGGACAGGGAAAAATTCAGGTTTGAGTCGTGAACATCGTCGGCGACGTGATCAACGGTCGTGATACCCGGCATGACGCCATATTCCCAGGTGCCAAGGATAGCTGCCAACTGGTCGCCACCTGCCGGCCCAAGAGAATGACCGACGTAGGCCTTAATCGCACTGACCGGCCAGCGCGCTATTCCGAACGTTCTCGCCATCTCGTTCAGGACATGCGATTCGGTCACGCGGTTTTGCTGGGTGCCGGTGCCGTGGGCAAACATCTGCGTATTCTCACGCAGACCCTTTTCACCCAGGATGGCCCGGGCCACACCCATGGCCTTACCCACGGTGAGGTAGTTTCCGATACCGGGACCGGGTATGGATTTTTTGTAACCATCAGCGTTGACGTAGACGCCACCCACCGAGCCGAGAATTCGTGCGCCCAGCTGCAGGGCAAGCTCGTCGTCCATAATAACCGTATAGACTGCTGACTCGGCAACGGTAAAACCTGTGTTACTTGAGAAGGGGCGGCAGGCGCGGCGGTAATCAGCCACATGACTGTCATCGAGTGCCATCAGCTGCTCATCTTCGGCCAGTGCACCCATGGTCCGGTAACCCTCCATCACCTCAGGAACAACGGGGGCTTCAGAGTTACCAACGATGATCAGCCTTTTGCGGCCGCTCTTTATCTCTTCAATGCCATGACGGACGTTGTAGAGGTAGGTGGCGCAGGCACCGATCATACCGCCGGTGCCACCGGCCGAACCCAGTACGTATGCATTGACGAAATCACCGGGCATTTCGGAAAGACCGAGTGGCACATTCTTGGATGAAGGTCGCTTACCACACATTGGATTCTGAAAAAGAGAACCATAACCCTCACTGTCCAATTGGCCCATGGCACTTGAGGAATAGACAGCCATCTGATCAGGTGGTACAACCGCTTTGAGTCGTTCAATAGAGATGCCGGTAGACCGCAAAGCATCCGATGCGCCGTACACCGCCAACTGCAAACCCCGGGGATGGTTACGGGACTGATAGAGTTCACCGGGGTTGAACCCCTTGGGCAACTGGCCTGCACTGCTGACCCGGGACACACGGGAATTCGGGATGAGCGCATCCAATTCCCCGGTAACCGATATACGTACCGTGCTGTCATCGATTGTCTCCACCTGCCAGTTCTCTGGTATGGTCCCGGGCAGCTGTCGTTTACTCAATGCAAATGTCAGCGGCTCTCCATCGCGTGCCGATCGAAGTTTCGCAGTACTCTGAATGAATATATTGGCGGGATCAAAAAGGTCGATACGCCGGATCAGCGTGTTTTCCCGGATATAACTTCGGCTTTGTGGATCATCAAAATCATCCACGCCCATCAGCCCCGCAAGACTGCGGTAAGTCTGACTCTGTTGAGCCGGGTTCAATGCATCAATCACCATACGTTTATAGGCATGATGAAATGATAAACGCCCCGCGGGATTGATCCCTCCGAACCCCGTAATGACCGGTAATCTCATTAATTAATTCCTTTCCTGTCAACCTGGCACGACAAAACACTGCCCTGCGCGCCTAAAGTGCAAACACATTGGTCGGCCATTCTACTCAGCCTTGTTAAAAGAAGCGAACTCTTGTTTGGAAGCGGAAAAATTGATTGGTGTTAATTCGACTCAGATCGAATCACTGAACTCCAAAAACAGAACAGTGTTATTCAACTTTATTCAAGCTGGAATCGACGGATGACATGAACAGCGATTCGATAAAAATATTTCGAATTTATTCGAATAGATATTAAGTGGTTCCCACTGTCAGAAACCTCTAACCGGACTTAAGTCAAATCCTTTTCATCCAGATTATCAAAAGGACCATGGTGGCTGACCTTATAAGACGAATCGCCCGAGTCATTTACAACTGCTGCCTCAGTGCCTCCAACATCATAAAGACTACAACCTTTAGCTTTCTGCACGCTTTGGCTTTGAACCGCAGGATGTTCAGGAAGCGCAACCCCGCTGCCATGCGTCTCAACAATTGCACGCTGATCCGGCATAGCAGGTGTCAACTTGGCTGAACCCCATGACATATTTCCACCCGCATCATCAGGTGGAAATTGAGTTCCAGCACTTGCCATTCTCGGCACTGCTTCAAATTGATGAGTTGGCTGACGCTTGATCGGCTCAATTCGCTTCTTGGATTTGAGCTTGGCCTTGTGGGTATCGGTAACCACTTTAAAGACAAACAGTGCCACCACCGCCAGGACGAAACTACCGAGAAATAGAGTTGTATATGTAAACATATTAAGACACCCAACCAGTGACCCCATACATTGCCAAACACCCGGACAGATTCCATCGGTGCCAAGCCCCTTATTAGCTGCGCAAACCCGGTAAGTGCTTCAACGAGAGCCGCTTGCCCATACACAGCTACTTTAAGTCTAGCACAAGAAAAGATTCATGCCATATTCAGGCACATATTTCTTGCAATAAACCGTAAAGAACAAGAGGCGGTTAGCCGATCAGGTATTTGGTAAGGAAAATTCCCAGCATAAGAAAGGCGATTGCCAATTTTGCGGCAGTCCCCAGAACAAGTCCAATCCAGACGCCGTAACCCGAGCGCCCTGCCTGCTGTGCGCCGCTTCCTGATGCCATTTCAGCCACAACCGCACCGATGAATGGCCCGAGAACAATACCGACCAAACCGAAAAACAAGCCTACGATTGCACCCAGTGTGGCCCCCCAAAAAGCGCGCGGACTCGCGCCCTGTCGTTTTGCACCAAAGGCGGCAGATAAAAAATCAATCACCACTGAGAGCACGGTTAGCGCACCCAATACGCCTATCGTGCCCCAGCCGACCGGTTCGAAACCCGTACTCCAGGCAGCAAATACCAGCCCGGCAAACATGATTGGAATACCGGGCAAGACCGGCACCACCACGCCAACCAGGCCGCTGATGACGATCAGGGCAGACAGAATCCACCAAAGTATTGTCCAGTCCATGCTTGAGCCCTTATTAAAACCTGAGATCTATATATTGCCCCGTTGCGGGTTTTTCCAATGGGCAATAAATATATTTTCTACCCGGGACCTGGATTGCGGATCAGAAAACCCGGTACCAATAAAGGCATTGCCCACACCCCGGTCCTGCCGATCCTCACAAGCCATTCCAGCCAGGTGAGCAGGCAGGCCGGGCGTGGGATCCGGACAATACGTCTCACCCAGAAAACTGTATTCACGAACCGGATCGCCGTCCCCGGACCGGTTGAGATTCACCTTCCAGACACCGGCCCAGACACAATCGCGCGCCACGTGAACATCAATTCTATAAATGCCATGGCCACTTAAATCAGGCAAATGCTGACCAACACTGAGTTGCCACTCACTGATTGGCGTTGTGCCGTCGCAAACGGTGAAGTCTTCGATAAAAAAAGAAGGTCCACCGGGTGGGTCAGGACAGCCTATAAATAACGGAACCCTATGACCCTCGTTATCAACATTTATCGCACTATTTGCCAGGATACCAATTGCCAAGCCACGCCCCCGGTGGGGATCATCCTCAAGCGGTCCGCGCATGCCTATGGCGATATGGGGCCCGCTATCCACCTCGAAATAGTCTTCCGTATGCCACTCGCAAAAAACACCCATCGTCTCGTCGTCGGACGGCGCCGGATAAGGGTACAAGCGGTACTGGTCATTGCCATGGCCAAAACCCAACTCCAGTGTTTCTGCGGTGATATGGGCTATACCCCTGGACGAAAAATAAGACGCCAGTTTTTCGGTTGGCACCAGCCTGGGCGGTGTTCGGTTTTTCATCAATACACCGCCTCCGGTATTTTGGTTTTCCTTTTGCTATTCTATGCGGATGCGACAAGTAACGCACACATTGAGCACCGACACAAACGGACCCGGTCTTTACGAAATCACAAGCCGGGTAACGGACTGGTGCAGGCGGCAGGGAATGCAGGAAGGTCTGCTGACCTTGTTCATTCGCCACACATCGGCATCACTGACAATCCAGGAAAATGCCGATCCTGATGTCCAACATGATCTGCAGAATTATTTTGATCGCATTGCACCACAGGATGGTTCATACCTGCATAGTGCTGAGGGCCCCGATGATATGCCCGCACATATCAAAACAGCCCTGACACAGGTTCAGCTTACAATTCCGCTACAGCAAGGCCGTCTCGCCCTGGGTACCTGGCAGGGGATTTATGTTTTTGAGCACCGCCACCACGGTCACAGGCGTCAGGTAGCGGTGCATCTGCTGGGCGAATAGGCAGGTTCCCCTGCTTCAGGGCAGCTTCTTAGCTAAAAAATCATCCAGCACACTGGCAAGATCAGGATAGCCAATCTCCTGCAAGTCATAATTGACCCGGGTACTGGGTTTATTGATTTTGATCACCCTCTTGAGATCGATCGGTGTTCCGATCACGACAGCATCACAATCCGTATTATTGATTGTGGCTTCAAGATCCCTGGTTTGCTGTTCACCGTAGCCCATTGCAGGCAATAAGGCGCCGATACCCGGATAGGTTTCAAAGGTCTCAGCCAACTTGCCAACAATAAATGGCCTCGGATCAACACACTCTGCCGCACCAAACTTCAGTGCAGCAACAGTGCCTGCACCGAGTGTCATCTGGCCATGGGTCAGCGTTGGTCCATCCTCGACGACCAGTACGCGCTTACCCTTTATCAGGGACGGATCATCCACGCTGATGGGAGATGCCGCATCGATAACAACAGCCTGCGGGTTAACCTTGCGGATATTCTCCCTGACCAGTTGTATACCCTCTGGCCCCGCACTATCCATCTTGTTGATGATGACAACATCTGCCAGCCTCAAGGTAACTTCACCCGGGTAATAACTCAGCTCGTGACCTGCACGATGCGGGTCAACGACGGTCATGTTGAGATCGGGTTTGTAAAATGGGAAATCATTGTTGCCGCCGTCCCAGACCACGATATCGCAACCATCGGGATCGTTTTCAGCAGCCCTGAGAATGGCCTCATAATCGACACCGGCATAGATAACATTGCCACGTACCACGTGCGGTTCGTATTCTTCCATTTCCTCGATGGTGCATTCATGTTTTGCCAGGTCTTCGACGGTTGCAAACCGCTGCACCTTCTGCTTGACGAGATCACCATAGGGCATCGGGTGGCGCACGGCGACCACCTTGAGACCTTTGCTCATCAGGTGTTCGATGATTTTTCTGGATGTCTGGCTTTTGCCACACCCGGTACGCACTGCACCCACCGCGATAACCGGCTTGGTAGATTCGACCATCGTGGCAGCGGGCCCGAGGAGTACAAAATTAGCCCCGGCGGCGTTGACCAGGGCGCTCATGCTCATCACCTTGTGATAGGTGACATCGCTATACGAGAAAACACAATCGTCTACTGACTTCTCCTTGATCAGTCGGACCAGGTCTTCTTCTGCGTGAATCGGAATACCGTCAGGGTATAGTTCGCCAGCGAGTGCGGCAGGATATTTTCTGCCGTCGATATCGGGAATCTGGGCGGCGGTGAAAGCAACAACATTGTAGTTATCATTGTCGCGAAAGCAGGTATTGAAGTTATGAAAATCTCTGCCCGCGGCACCAATAATGATCACATTTTTTTTCATGACTGTGCTCTTTTTTTTGGTTAGAAATGGGTTCTGATTTAACCGTGTAATTTTACCTTATTTCGCCTTTCAGGTCACCGGATACCGGCCTTCAAAACCGTGAGGCTAAAGCTTGATTTTTGCTATGACATAAGCGTGATCGCTGGGTTTGTCACTCGGTTGACCGGGTTGTATGCCCTGCAATTCATTGCCGTGAATAATCTCGTATTCAGCATGATTTACGGCCAGCTTTTTGGGCACAATACCATGCATCAACACCTGTAACTTACCCCGATGGTTATAGTCGTAACGCTGCTCAACTGGTAATAGCCCGACCAGGTTGACGTTTTCATCACCGGTTATCGCCGCAAGCGTTTCACTTTCCTCGGTGTCATTAAAATCGCCGGTGACATAGTAATCCAGCCCTTGCTGACGCAGGGACGCCAGTCGCTTCTCAATAATCGTGGCCTGCTGCACCCGAACCGCCAACCTGGCATCGTAACCCGGTTGCTGCGGTGCAAAAATACCGAGTTGATGCCGTTTAGACGCAAGGTGCACATTGATACAAGCCAGTTCATGGCCACTCGTCTTTTCCCTGAAATGTACTATCAGAGGCTTCCTGGAGCCTTCAAATGCTACTTCGGTGGCGCCGATTAAACCGGCAGAGCCTTCGACAAGATCAACGCGACCCGGGTTATATAAATAACCATTGCGGATACTACCGCCAGGTTGGCCGCCATCCGCACCAACCTCAGGCGCGATATCCACCCAGTGGTATTCGACACCACATAACTCTTTTATCGTTCTTATAAGGCCCTCATAGGTCGAACTCGCGTCGACCACCAGGCTCATTTCCGCGCCATCATTATCCTGAATCTCCTGCAAGGCCACGATATCCGGCACGTTGGCCTGCTCCACCACGGCATGTGCCAGGTTATGAAAACGACCGTCACCCCAGTCATCATCAACATCCTGGCCAGGATTTTTTACCAGCGAAGCAGATTCAACGTGCATATCCAGGTTGAATCCATTCATGGTCATGATGGTCAGGAAACCCACCTCGGGCTTTAAGCGGCTTGTAAAGCGCGGGACCTCAGAACATGCTACTTCGATCGGGTGGCTTACCTGCACCTGGAAAGCTTCAACCCGGTAGTTAAGCGGACCGATTACCCGGGAAAGCAGTTTTGATCCCACATTCACACGTGGCGCACCGGTGTAATCGGTTAAACGAAACCCGGGGTACCAGCGTAAGGCGTTCTGATGGTCTACCAGCACACCACCCTGCTCCGTTCTTACGACCCCTGGCAGGGGCTTTTCAGCATCAAGAATCACCACGTAGTCGGCGTACGGGTTGCTGGGTGCGATAAAAGTCTGGCCGGCTTCAATGCACACCAGCATACCTTCCAGCCTGTTCAGAAAAATTGCCAACTCGGCGGGGTCAGCAGGAACATTATCTGCAGTCAGCTCAAATGGCTTGATAGTCGGCCCGCGCTTTTTCAAAATCCGAACATTATGAAATTTAAGCTGCGTCGTGGGCTTTCCACCTTCATCTTTGATGTAATCCCGGACCTTACCGGTGACTTCCACGTATGCACCCTCAGGTGCCGGCCATTTTGGGCTGAACACATAAATGGCATCCGAAGCCCGTGGATCAGGCCCTGGTTTCACACTCTGAACAAAAAAACCATGCCGGTTCACACCCGTAACCACACCTTGTACATTAACCACCTGCCCTGCCACGGGAGACAGGAGTTCCGTGCCCTGAACATCACATATAGGTGTAATCGTATAATCAGGATCCATCACTGTTACAAACCACCCTTGGCAGCGATCAGAATAAACGCTGTCTGTCTTCCGTCAATATATCGAACCCCGCTTTGATCAAAGTAGGCATCTTCTTCCAGCATAATGCGAATTTCCTTGTCCCACTCTTCAATGAAGGTAGCGGCATTCAATTCAATTGAGTAGGCGGTGTCAGGGTATAGCGGATATTCGCCGGTATACGGCAATCCCTGTTGTGCATCCCACCGACCAATCGCGGGTCCCGCACCGTGACCGTGATAACCGATAGGATGGGTGTAAACAGACGGCACAATACCTTCGGCAATAGCCTGATCCCTGGTTTGCCTGAGCACCTCGTTACCTGTTTTTCCGGTCTCGAAGTTGGCAGTCAAAATATCCTGAAGGCGATTGGCGTTTTGCAATGCGGTTTTCAAATACGCGGGCGCGTCTGTTTCACCAGCCTTCAGCACGTAAGCGTGTTGCTGCGTGTCGGTATTAAGCCGCAGATAGGTGATACCAAAGTCAACGTGCAACAAATCACCGGGCAGAATGATGTTCTTCTCCGGTTGTGCAGAAAAGCTGCGCAAGTGATCAAAATTTTCCGGATCCTGACGCTGGATGGAAACGGTCGGGTGGAACCAGGTGGTCAGTTTCAGTTCTCGAATTTTTTCGCGGTACCACCAGACCAGGTCTTCAGTGGTGGTCACTCCCGCTTCAATCACCGCCGATGAAAAACCCTCGGCAATGATGTCGTGAGCAATGCGGCAAATCTCAGGATAACGTTCCATCTCGGCAGCGGTGCGTGTCTCCAGCCAGGCAATACCCAGGGTTTCAGCAGACACCACGCGCTTGCGATAGTCTAGTGGCAAACTCTGCTTAAATACGCGCAGATCAGTAGCTGCTATTCCATCCGCGAGACCCCAATGGTCGGAAAAATTGACGGCGATCTTTTGAGGGTCACGTTCTACGATAATCTCCGTCAAACGCTTCCATTGGTCGGGTTGCTTCTCAGGGTCCCAGGCACGCTTGAAAACCTTACCCACATCATAACGTGCGACGGCCAGTGTCTCGATTTCCCGCCCTGCCCCCGGATCATACATAACCAGGATGGTCCGTCGTCTCGCCGCCAGCCAGGTAGCGGGCAACATCGTCTTGATAATCGGGTCTTCATTATATTCACGCGACATAACGACCCACATATCGATTCCCTCCCGACGCATAAGTGCCGGCAGCGTATTTTTGAGCTTGTCTTCTAAAAGGTTATCAATAAGCGCCGCCCGGTCTTTCATCGAAAGTACCTGGTATTGCTCACCGGCAAGCGCTGTGATTGAAATCATCAGGCTGAGTAAAATGATGCTAAGTTTCATGCTAATTGTTGGATCCTGACCGAAGTTGAAGGGTGATTATAGATTCATTGGTGATCTTGCTGAGAAGTTAATTGACTGAGATTCAAGGTTTGGGGCGCTGGGATGTGTATTGTCTTAACTGGACGGGCGCCGTGCCCAGACCAGCCTACGGAATGGTTCGGGAGGCTTGCCTTTGAATATCTGCAAGGTTGGGGGAGCTGGGATGTGTATTAACTTCCCAGGACTCGCTGCAAGTACGTCCCTGTAAGCTCGGGCGCGACATCCATGTCGCTCACGGTCCTGATAAGTTAATACACACCCCAGCTTAATATCAAACGCCCTGCATCTTTCAAAGGTTGTTAGTCCAAACATTCGCAAAGACCGTGTGCTTATCAAGTTCAGAATCAACCCACTGTTACTTCCAGAAACCATTGACCCCCGCATTCGCACAAAGCCAAGGGGGTGCAGTAGCTTATGCCGGGACCTTGAGCGACATGGATGTCGCGACAGAGCCTACAGGACGTACTTGTGGCGTGTCCCGGCATAAGCTACTGCATGGCCTTGGCTTCCCGAACGATCAATGGTTTTCAACATGTGAGTCCAGAAGAAAACTACCGCATGGCCTCGCCTTCCCAAATGATCAATGGTTTTAACCGGTGAGTGTGAGCCCTGAAGCAAGCTTCGCCATAGCTTTCCGACTGATCAATTGTCAGAGCCTTCTACTTCAATGGGTAATGCCCAAACTCCTCAACCGCATCAACCATAGCCAGAACATTCTCCGGTGGAACATCATTCATCACCGTGTGCACCGCGCCAATCATGCAACCACCACCCGGTCCGAGCGCTTCAATCACACGTCGCACTTCCTCACGCACATCCGCGACACTCCCATGCGGCAAAATTCGATGGGAATCGATACCACCACAAAAGATAATATTGTTGCCATAGTGTTTTTTGATTGAATGCAGGTCGGACATTTTGCCCGCCGATGTCTGAATGGGGTTCAGAATATCGACACCGATCTCGATAAAGTCACCGATCAGGGGAGCCACATCACCATCGGAGTGAAATAAAACTTTGGCCCTGGTTCTCTCCTTGATAAAGGCAATAAAATCAGCATGCACCGGTTTGAGTATTTCGCGGTACATTTTCGGCGAGATCATCAGGCTTTCCTGGGTGCCAAGATCGTCACCTATTTTGATGATATCCACGTTGTCGCCCAACTGCTCGAGGAAGGGTCCCATCAACTGTTTGCAATAGACAGCGATC
Source organism: uncultured Gammaproteobacteria bacterium (assembly GCA_963759155.1). Taxonomy (GTDB): domain Bacteria; phylum Pseudomonadota; class Gammaproteobacteria; order Xanthomonadales; family SZUA-36; genus SZUA-36. The sequence goes on from CAVWXX010000018.1 coordinate 45,109, forward strand.
TTTTCCAGCAAAGCACGGGCAAAGTCCTTGTCCATGGCCATATTCATCAGGAAGGTTTCCATACCCTGCATGGCGTGGGCACGTTCAAACGGAAACAGCAACCAGGGTGTGGCCAGGATCGCAAATTGATTCTCCCCGGCCAATGCGCGGGCTTGCTCCCTTACATGGGCGATCCGGCTGGGGTCACTCATATCCGGCCAACCGGGGTAAGACTCCAAATCCTGTACTGTCTTTGCCGAAGAGATGGGGTGTATGCCCGGATACCAGTCACCAGGCGCGGTTTCTATCTGGCCGCCACCCCAGGAGTCGATGCAATTGCTATGCGGTTCACGCTCGCGGTTGCGTTGACGTACTTTTTCAGGCTCAAGATCCAGCACACCCCGCACATCACTGCGCAGACGAAGCATGGTTTCTTCATCAATCTCAGCGGTGCCAAGTTCGGGCCAGTCATAGAGGTAATTATCCGGCGCCTGTATACCGGCGATGTCCTTGATCCCCTGGTAGGGTTTCATTTTTATCCCGGTGGCATTGCTGACACCAATAACCAGGGGGACACGGTCGGGTTGTTCGTGGTTGATGGTGGTCAACACACGTTCCCGGGATGTCATTGATGAACTCAATGATCAGGCCAAAACAGCATTAACGTATACGCAATGTTTTCTCATAATGCATGGGATGCTTCTTGTAAATCAGGTTAAGTTCCCGGTCATAACTGATGTTAACCACGATACCACCGTCTTTTTGCTCGATCTTGAAGCTGTCCGTCATATCATTCATTTCATTGATCTGCAGCAGGCCAACCAGCTTGGTTTGGGCGGCTTGAACCGTCCGCACCGGGTTTACACTCTGTGTTGACTGCATGGTATCCAGAATTGAATCTATAGATTTGGATTCAATGGCTTGTGGAACATACTGGATACCGACATAAGCAGCAAAGCCAAATACGACAAGAAGGATTATAGTGACGATGGCTGAAGCGCCCTTTTGCTTTGCTGGTCCCTTATTCATGCTGACATCTCCGTAGTGTGGTCTGTAGTGTTTTAAACACTGTTTCGAAAGCTTTCCTACCAGGCAATTCCGTAGTCATCGCCATAATCACTGGCGCCACCCCACATGCTGCCATTTTCCGCGTCAAAATAGATGGCGGTAATGGGGCTGTAAGGACGTTTATCCGCCTCGACTTTATAACCCATGTTACCCAATTCGCCACGCACCCACGCAGGCAGCAATGGCGAAACGGCAAGACGACCCGGCTCTGATTTGTGCGCACCGAAAGAACTTTGCATCTGGTAGCTGGTGAAGTTTGGTGCTTCCGCCGCCTGCTGCACGTTCATGTCAAACTCGACCATGTTCAGGAAGAACTGCAGCAGATTCTGATCCTGTGTATCACCACCCTGAACGGAAAACGCCATCAAGGGCTTGCCGTCCTTAAGCGCGATACTTGGGGTTAGCGTTGCACGTGGCCGCTGCCCTGGTTGGACCACGTTGAAAGGATTCATCTTTTCCGTCAGCACAAAACTCTGCATACGCTGGCTCAGGCCAACACCGGTAGAACCTGCGATAAAGGCAGGAATCCATCCGCCGCTTGGTGTTATTGAAACCACCCAACCCTCGGCGTCCGCCGCCTGTATTGATGTAGTGCCGGCCAGGAAGCCTTCTTCCTCACTCATGCGCATGGCTTGTTGAAAGCCTTCTGCACCCTCTGCTTCCGCGCTCGGTGGAATAACGCTCCAGTTTTTCAGCAACTCGGCAAACGGATTTTTTTCATTCTGGAAGGGGTATGGATCACCCGGCCGGGTTTCCGGGTTGTTCTTTTGCGGGTCCATCAGTGCCCGTCTTTGTGCTGCATATTTCTTGGAAAGTAAACCTGCAACCGGCTCAGCAGGCGGTACGTAGGGGTCGCCATAGTAAAAATCACGATCAGCAAAAGACAGGTTCATCGCCTGGTACAGCGTGTGGATGTAACGCGCGCTGTTGTAACCCATGCTCTTGAGGTCGATCTCTTCCAGGATGTTCAGCGCCTGTAGCAACACCGGACCCTGTACCCAGGTGGTCAGCTTGTAAACGTCGACGCCTTTGTAATTGGTGGTCACCGGCTCTTCTATATGTACCTGCCATTTATCGAGATCTTCCTTTGTGATCAAGCCGCCATATTCGGTCGAACTACGTACGATCTCATCGGCGATATCACCACGATAAAAACGATCATAGGCCGCATAGATGGCCTGCTTGCGTGTCTTGCCTGCGGCCAGGGCCTCGGCTTCTGTCTCTACCAGTTTCTGTAATGTCGCCAACAGGTCGGCCTGACGGAACATTTCACCTGCCACTGGTGCGCCGCGTTGCTCCGGGTCTTCATCACTTGCATGCGGAAGGAAAACGGCCTTGGAATAAGACCACTGAGAAATCACGTCCCTGCGCCGTTCGATATTATCAGCCTGAACGCCTTCAATGGGATAGCCTTCAGCCATCTGCATCGATGGCGCCAAAACCTCCGCCAGGCTCAGCTTGCCATATTCAGCCAACATCACCATCAGGCCACCGGGGGTGCCCGGGGTTACCGCCGCCAATGGACCGTATTCGGGCGGGTAGACCATGCCCTGTTCTTTGAAATAGTCGGCAGTCGCACCGGTGGGCGCCACACCAAGGGCGTTGATACCTTTAACTTCTCCGGTGTGCGGGTTGTAAATGAGTGCCTGGGTTTCGCCACCCCAGCCCAGGGTATCCCACATGGTTGAAGTGGCAGCCAGCATGGCACAGGCCGCATCGACCGCGTTGCCGCCTTGGGTAAACGTCATCGCGCCCGCAGTTGCAGCCAGTGGTTTACCGGTAACAGCAACCCAGTGTTTACCGTGCAGTACCGGTTTTGCTGTCTTTTGGGCGATGGCGTTACCTGTAAGGCCTATAAGCGCCACAGCAAAAGTGAAAATTCGAATCATGGAGAGGGGATGACGGGTTGAGGCAAACATTGGAGGTCTCTTGTGAAGTTTACCGACAAGAATAACAAATGCGTGGCGTCCGGTCAGTTTCGATTGGATGGAAATCCTTATGCATTCAGATTTCCCCATATATTCCGGATTTCCTCTCCATCTTCGCCGTCGCTTCAGATAGAATTCACAGGTCTTCGTTTACTGCAAGGGACCATCATGGACAGCTTTCTCATTTCAATCGCGGGCAATATTGCTGCGGGGAAATCCACCCTGACAAAAGCGCTTGAAAAAAGATCCGGCGGTAAGATTGTCTCCTTTCTCGAAAGGGTCGACTATGTGAAAAAGCATGGCTACCTGGAGAAATACTACAAGGCGGTCAGTGCCTATGACCGTCTGAAAGGGGCGAAACTTGATGGCAAAGACCCTGAGACTTTTCTGAAGGTAAAAGAAGAGGCCGAGTATTGGGGTTACAAGATCCAGGAGACGTATTTTCTATCCAGGCTGCTCGACCTGGGCGTACTCAATGAGCTTTTGCGTGAGGGTCAGTCGGTCGCGCAGGACCGCAGTATCTATGAGGATCAGATATTCACCAAGAATTCGAATAATTACGAGTACATCACCGATGAGGACTACAGAAAGTACCAGGACCTATTCAAACTGGTGATGACAAACAAACCCGAGCCCGACCTCATCATCTACCTGGAAAGTGATGTGTCTGCATTGAAATCAAGAATTGTTGGCCGAAGCCGTGGCGAAGAATCCGACCTTGCCAGTCCCGAGAGCAGTTATCTTTCCAACCTCAACGACCTTTACAGACCGTGGATAATGAAGTGTGGTCACCCCTATCTCATCATCGACACCGAGGCCATCGACTTCAGAACCGAGGAAGGACTGGAGCAGGTCATCGCAGGCATCGTGCGTTCCGTTCCCGGGACCAAGAGGTTGTTTGGATGAAACGTACCATCGGCATCATGGGTAATATTTCTGCGGGTAAAACCACACTTTGCAAGCTGATTGAAAAGCGCTGGGATTATGTCTTTTACCCGGAAGAGGTGGATGAACTGGTGCTCAATTTCTACTACGGCGACCGTCGTGAACACGCTTACAATACCCAGGTCTTCTTTCTTTCAAGCCGGTTCAGAAATTGGTGGCATATGACCATCTCGCCCCATTCGGGTGTCACCGACCGGATCAAGGAAGAAGACATCCATATATTCACCGAGAAAAACTACCGCGACCGTTTTCTCTCCAAATCGGAAAAGATGATCCTGGCCCACCAGTTTGAGGCGATGAAACACAATATCCCGGACCCGGACCTGGTGATCTACCCGCATACGGAAGTGGGTGAACTCAAAGCGAGAATAGAAAAACGCTTACTCAAAGAAGGCAAGGTTCGTGAGGGTGAACGTGGACTTCTCGCAGACAGTGATACCTACATCGAAGACTTGAACACACTCTACGAAGAATTCTACCCGCGTTACCAGGGCAATAAGCTCCGCATTGAAAGCAACGACTGGAAACTGGTCAATGACGATGGCTCAATTCGCTATCACAGCGAAGAAGCCGACAAACTTCTGGCGATCATCAAGCAGGCGCTCGAACGTAACGAATAGCAGTTGACCAGACATTCCTGTTTTACCGCTTAGTCTATTCAAGACTATTTCTAAGCACCGGTTCAAAGACAAACAATAGGCATAAATTGGCTGTTGAAAAACGGGTAGCCATGCATGCCAGTTCCCCCCTTTTCAGTAACTCATGCATATTGAATGTAATTATTCAAAAAGCTGCTACACTGATACTTGTTGGGAATACAAATCATTTCGATTTAGAAACTAAGGGACACACATGAAAAATATTTGTCGACTTGTTGCTTCAGGTCCGATCGGCCAATCGTTGATTGGCACCACAGCTTTGTCAAATTTATTCGCAGTAACCTTGCTGCTTGCGTTGCCGTTGTTTGCACAGGCACAAGCGGCAGGCACCTACTCGGTATGTCCGGCTGGTCCACCCACTTGCGACTATACAACACCGGAAGCAGCCGTAAATGACCCTGCAAGGGTTAATGGCGACATTATTGCTATCACGACCGGTACCTACGTGCTTGGCGCCACGCTGCAAATCGACAACACCATGACGATTGAAGGCAATGATTCTGTTCTTGACGCCAATGGCATTCGGGCAATAGATGTGTCCGGTTCAATCAGCGTCAGCATGGGCAGCATTAACATACGAAATGGCCAGGCAGATCCCGGCACTGGCGGTGGTGCACTGAGGATATCAGGTGGTGCGTCAGTTTTTATTGTTGGCGGAATATTTCAGGACAACCAGGCCGATTTCGGCGGGGCCATTTACAACGATGGTTCAATTCTGCAGACAAATGTAACTGAGTTTTATGGAAACCGGGCAACCAATGGTAATGGCGGTGCTGTATTTACCGATGGCCTGGGTCAAACAAGCCTGGACCAGACCATCATCGATGGAAACCAGGCCAGCAATGCCGGTGGTGGCGTAGCGGTTATAGGGGGCAACCTTGACGCCCAGGGAAACGGGCCCAGATCTTTGATTAGCCTGAGCAGGTCAACGGTCTCTAATAATGCAGCACTTAACCCGGTACAAACTGCCTCCAACTTGCTAAGAAGCGGCACCACGGTCTCATGTGGACCTGAACCGTTCGGTCAGACATTTATTGCCGATGAGCTTGCTCTTTCTGCGTTTGAATTTGATATTCGTTTGAACGGCCCTGGTGATCTGACTGTCATCCCTAACGACCTCGACATCATTGGACTGGTGCGTCAGGGCGGTCCTGCCGGACCAGTCATTGCCACCGCCCACGCCTTTGCCCCTGGCGGCACCTGGATTGGGGGCTCCACTCAGACACTGACGTTTTTCCTGGATCATGTGGTGGCGTTGAACCCAGGCGGCACTTATTCGATAGAGTCAGCCATCGCAGGCGCATATAGCATTTATATTTCACCTGGTGACGACTATGCGAATGGAAGCAGATACTCATGTGATGACACACTACTCACAGGTTCTGACCTGACCTTCCGCACCTATGGTGGCACACCCGGTGAAGGCGGCGGTGTCCATGCACTATTTGACGGACAGGCAAACTTATCTAACACCACCGTATCTGGCAATGTCGGTGATGGTCTATTTGCCGTCAACGGCGCTATCGTTTCAACCTGGTTCAACACCATCACTAATAACTCAGGTAACGGCACAACCGCCATTCCACCTGCAGACTCAGATCCAGGCCTGGTTTTTCTTACCGCGACTATCGTTGCCGGAAACGGCGGTAACGATTGTGAGGGCGATACCGTTACAAGTGGCTATAACCTGATTGGTGATGATACCAACTGTGTAATAACACCGTTACCCACTGACCTTGTCGGCAATATCAATGCCCCACTTGATCCATTGCTTGGCCCACTGCAGGATAACACCGGTCGCACGCCGACCCATGCGATTGACGAGAACAGCCTGGCCTTCAATGCGGCAGGCCCAGTTGTAGATGGCCTGCCCTGCTCTGACTTCAATATCGACCAGCGTAATGTCGCCCGACCGAACGGACCGGCCTGCGACATCGGAGCATTTGAATTCGTTTCTCCGGTAGGTCCATTACAAACCCTGATTAACGCAGCGGCCCCGGGCGGCACGATCAATGTTCCCGATGGCACTTATACCGAACCGGTGACCATTGGTGACGGCAAGACCCTGGTCGGTTCAGGACCTGGTAACGTGGTCATAGATGCCACCAATCTCAACAGTTCGGCAATCACCGCGACCGGCGACTTTGGCCTTGTCGGTTTAAGCGTAATCGGTGGCAACTCAGCCGGCCATGGCGGTGGTATCTTTGCGGATGTCGTAGGCACCAACATCAGCTTGAACAACGTCGCTTTTAATAACAACAGTGCCGCACTGGATGGCGGCGCGATTTACCTGCCCGACGGTTCACTGACTGGTACCAATGTCACTTTCCAGTTCAACTCGGCCGATGGCAACGGCGGTGCAATCTTTAGCGGCACTAACGCCGACATCAGTGATTCGTTTTTCAGTGGCAACCAGTCTGACAGCAACGGCGGTGCGATAGCGAGTACCGGTGTACTGATATCGAGTAAAAATACTTTTTCCAACAACAACGCCAATAATGGTGGCGCCATCAGCATCGAGGGTGGTGCCACAGCCTCGGTCAGTTCAAATGACGACGTCTTCAATAACAACATGGCTACCCGGGATGGCGGCGCCATTTATGAGTCATTTTCGAACCTGAGTGTTGTCAACGGCTTATTTCTGGATAGCACTGCCGGTGACAACGGTTTGGCTGGCGACGGTGGCGCGATCTATACCGACAACAATGCAGTTATCCGTGAGACTTTTATGGGGTTCAGTAGTGCCGTTGAAGGCGATGGCGTACCCGGAGAGGGTGGCACGATTTACTTTAACGGTAAGCTGAGCCTGGTAGATTCAAGGGTCACCAACTCATCCGCCGGTGTGGGAGGTGGCATCTACGGCACCACCAACGGAATTGCAACGATATCGGGAACGGTCTTTGACAATAATGACGCGGAAAATTCCGGCACTGCGGGTGGTGCGATTGGCGGTTCTGGTGCGCTGGAAATCACCAACTCCACCCTGTCGGGCAACACCACCAGCGGCAATGGCAACGGCGCCGGTATAGGCCTGCTGGCCGGCAGTGCACGCCTGAACAACGTCACCCTGGCTTTCAATGCAGCTGGGACGGGCCTTGGTGGGCCGTTATACGCTGAAAACGGTGCGTTGATTACATTCACCAACAGCCTGTTTTCCAATAACAGCGGCGGTGGCACCAGTTGCAACACGGTGTTTTCGCAAGGTTACAACCTGTTCCAGAATACACCCTGCCCGACGTTGCCCAGCGATATCATTGCCGAGCCGTTGATCGATCCCCTTGCCTCTTTCCTCCAGGTTGGCAGTACATTCGGAACTTCTGCCCATGCTTTACAACCACAGAGCCCTGCGGTCAATGCCGGAGCGCCAGAGCTGAATTTCCAAACTTTTGACGCCACGACAATTGGAGACTGGCAGCTCAGGGGTTCCGCTGCAACAGATTCCGGAACGTTGTTCTTGGCGGGGGTCGGTTTACCGGTCGGTTCAGCCTATTTGAACGACCCAGTCGATGTCACCGTGGACTTTTCAGCGAGGTTCCAGTTCAGGATGACGCCTTCAGCTGGTGGCTCTGCGGCAGATGGAATCACCTTCTCCATTGTGGCCGACCCGACCATACTCGGTGATACGGGCAATGCCCTCGGTATTGCCGAATTTCCGGAAATAGGTGGTGCGGAAATTGGTATTGTGGAGGGCGTCTCAATCGAGTTCGATACCTGGACAGATGACGGCGGTATAGACGGTAACCAGGATCATGTTGGCATTGACCTTGATGGGAACACTGCTGCGAGCCCCTTTGAGGCTTTTGTCGGCCCTAATGGAACGTTCTCCAATGGCTCTGATTGGACTGCATGGGTGGACTACGATGCGTCCACCGACCTGCTTGAGGTACGAGTTTCGGACACAGCAATCAGGCCAATTGCACCAACCATATCAACAACGGTGACAATTGCCGATTTTGCCGGCGCCTCTGCATTTATCGGTTTTACCGGTTCAACTGCCTTTCCGCCAATTTCGGGTGAACACCGAATCCTGAACTTTGCGTTCAGCAACGCAACACTCTGTGAAGCAACCGACCAACGCGGCGTGATTCGCCCTCAAGGTGGCGCTTGCGATATCGGTGCATATGAAGCCGAACCGATCCCACTGACCCTGGGCCAGGTTTCTCTCAATGCTGTCAGCGACCTGGAAAGTAACGAAAGTTACCCCGGCGTGACTGATGTACCGATCATCGACATACCGATCGAAAAATTGACCGGTGATGTAAATAACGCACCTGAATCTGCGCCACTGGGATCATTCCCATTGGGTTCTTTCCCGATCGGTTCATTTGATCTGAGGAGTGCACCCATTGGTTCATTCCCGCTGGGTTCATTCCCGATTGGTTCATTCCCGATTGGCTCGTTCCCCGTCGGTTCGTTCCCCATTGGTTCATTCCCTCTGTCATCCATTCCCCTGTTACGCGAGGGTGGCTGGTCGAGAATCCTGGAAGAGATTCCGGAACTGGAAGGAGCGCCTCTGCAAACGGTGACATTGGAACAGGTGCTGACCAGTAGTTCAGTTCCCGCCTCCGTGGACGAAATTGAACTGCGCGATTTGGCCATCGAGGGTTCACCCCTGGCATCACTGTCGCTGCAAGGCTTGTCACTGGGCGCCACCACCGTTGAAGAAATTGACCAGTGGGCCTCAAATGCCGGTAGCGCCACTGATGTCTGTACTGAATTGGCGAATAATGAACCGGCCTTTACAGACTGCGCCGCCGATGACACTTTACTGAGTCTGGAGTTTAAGGGCGCACCGGTTTCTGCCTTATCCTTACAGTCGCTGCCGCTGGGCTCATTCTCGACCACTGCGGCACCGCTGGGCTCATTCCCGATCGGTTCGTTCCCGCTGGGTTCATTCCCGTTGGGTTCATTCCCGCTGGGTTCATTCCCGATTGGCTCCTTCCCGATCGGTTCGTTCCCGCTGGGTTCATTCCCCCTGGGTTCATTCCCGATCGGTTCGTTTCCGCTGGGTTCGTTTGAGGTCGATGGCCAACCGTTCTGTGATGTCTACGACGAAAAGGCTGGCGCCGATAGCGCCAAGACCTGTGGCGAATTGTTAACGAGCCCAAGCACCGCAAGCCTGCCCGATTTGATTGCGGCTTTAGCGGCTGATGGCGCAAGCGATATTGCTTCAACTCCGCTGGGCTCGTTCCCGCTGGGTTCATTCCCGTTAGGTTCGTTCCCGATAGGTTCGTTCCCCTTGGGCTCGTTCCCGATAGGTTCGTTCCCGATCGGTTCATTCCCGATCGGTTCATTCCCGATTGGTTCGTTCCCGTTAGGTTCGTTCCCGATTGGCTCGTTTCCACTGGGTTCGTTTAATGTCGATGGCCAACCCTTCTGCGAAGTCTACGACCGGCAGGCTGGCTTCGATGGCGCCGATACCTGTGGCGACTTATTAGCCGATCCAGCCACTGCAAGCCTGGCCGATTTGATAGCGGCATTGGTGTCCAACGGAGCAAGCGATATTGCTTCAACCCCGCTGGGCTCGTTCCCTATCGGTTCGTTCCCGATCGGCTCATTCCCGATCGGCTCATTCCCGCTGGGGTCTTTCGATCTTAACGCCCCACCGTTATCTGACTTGAACCTCGGCGATTTTGATGGTTGTGAACTGATTGCATCAAGTTCCGCAGACAACTGCTTAGGCCTTGGTTTGAGTGACTCATCCACATTGTTGCAGGTAGCCGAAACCTATGGATCAATCGAGGCCTCACCGCTCGGTTCATTCCCGATTGGTTCATTTGGTATTAGTGACCTGCCCATGGGATCGTTCCCGATTGGTTCGTTCGAGATCAATGGCACACCGCTTGGATCATTCCCGTTGGGATCATTTGATTTGATCGGTTCTCCGATCGGTTCATTCCCGATCGGCTCGTTCCCGCTGGGTTCGTTCCCATTGGGATCATTCCCAATCGGTTCATTCCCGATTGGTTCGTTCCCACTGGGTTCCTTTGATCTCGATGGCCAATCGTTCTGCGATGTCTACGACCAAAAGGCCGGAGTCGATGGTTCAACGTACCCGCAGACTTGTAGCGAATTGTCAATTGATCCAGCCACCGCAACCCTGCCCGAATTGATTGACGCGTTACAGTTAGCAGGAGCAAGCGATATCGCTTCAACCCCACTGGGTTCATTCCCACTTGGTTCATTCCCGTTAGGCTCGTTCCCGATTGGCTCTTTCCCTGCCGATATTGTCACCGACCCAAGCGGTCTGTGCGACCCTTGCGAGACCCTGGCTGATGCGGCAAGAGCCGGTGTGATAAACCCAAGCGCAACACTGACCGACCTGGAAGAATCCACGGCGTTTGCAAGCGTTACCCTTGCAGAGGTTATGGATGCCATGACAATGGCCACACTCTACGGTGACGGCACCCTGGAAGACATCGATGACCTTGGCAACCTGACCCTCGGCCAGTTGCTGATCGCGATGATGCTGAAAACCGACTTTCCATGGGAAACAATCCCGCTGGATCAACTCGATGCGCAGTCGTTTTCGGCTGACAATTTTGTCGAGTACAAGGTTGATATCCCGTTGACCGGTACCGAAATGGAACCATTATCCGTGGCAGTAACGCTTGCCGACGGCTTCTTGTACGTCAAGGGCAGCGCCTCACTGGATGTTGAGACTGTCCGTGGGGTAATCCCGAACGCAAAGGTTGCTGATCCGTTGATCGTTGATAATGGCGACGACGGCCAGACACTGAATTTCAACCTTGTGCTGGGTGGGTTCAGCAACAACACTCTCAGTTTCAAAACTGTGCCGCCACTGGCGCTGGGCAACTACCCGGCCACGGCAACTGTAGTGCTTGGAGATGATGACCCGGTGGAGGCTGGTGCCAGCCTGACCGTCATTCCCGACCCGATCAATGATATATCCGACCCGCTTCTTGCTATCAGCACACCGGCCAATATCCTGACGCTCGGCTTCATCAGTAACCCTGACGATAATGATTTCTACCAGGTAACACCACCTGCTGCCGGTGACCGGGTTTCTGTGTTTATGTCAAACCCGGCCGGTGACAATGACCTGATCATGTATGAACCGCTCAGCACGGTTGAGGTCAAGGGGCAAAGTGCTGAATCAGCACCGCTCGACTCAGTGCCGTTTGAGGATGATGGTATCGACTACCAGGGCAATCTCAGCGAAGAGCCAAATGCACTTGAGGACGTCAACCTCGCGAACTCACCATTGGCTTCGATCTCTACCAACCGGGGAAGTCTTGATGAGTCTGTCTCTGCCATTGCCGGTGACGATGCGCCATTTACCATCCAGGTGTCAGGTTATAACGGCGCCGTTTCTGATCAGCCTTACACCTTAAGGGTCAAGGTCACACCACGGGTTCCAAGCCCACAATGCACTGCACGAAGCTGGACCGGTAGTGCCGGTTCCAACGTGTTACCCGCCGGTGAGTGGTTACCTGACACGAACGCCTTGTTCCTGGTTAACGGCGCAAGGTTGGCGGCCAGTGACCCTGGTGGTACGGACGCTGCGAATGACGCCCTGGCTGCGATCAACAATCTGATCAACGCACCTGGCATCACCAATGGTGTCGTGGTTGACGTTGCGAATATTTTTGGAGTGGACTACAGCAACTGGGATAACAACCCCTGTGATGTGGATGCCGCCAACGACATCGTCAACGCCATTACGGCATACATTGAAGACAAAACGTGTGGACTCGCCAAACCTGGCCTATGTGACCATCGTGGGTTCAGATGAAGTAATACCGTTTGCGCGTAAGCCGGACGAGACCTCCATCGCCAATGAATCTACTTTTGCCGGTGAGTTTTCCGATAACGCTTTATATGGCGCATTGGTGACACGACACTTCCTGTCCGATGACAGTTATGGCGACATCGATCCGATTCCGTGGCTCGACCGCTATCTGAATGTTCCGGAACTGGGTGTCGGCCGACTGGTGGAATCAGCTGCGGACATTGAGCTTGCAGCTCAAAACTATCTTGCATTTGGTGGTATTCTCGACCCACAGACAGCACTGTCAGCCGGCTATGATTTTGTCGCCGACGCAGCAATCGATATTGACAACACCTTTAAGGACTATGGCCCGGTGCTTGGCTTTAATGTTGAGGCTGCCCTGATTGATCAACCCGATGTTGATCCACTCAGTGCCTGGACCCGCACAGACTTCCTGAATGCAGCTGGCTTGAACTCAACCAACCCGGTTGACCAGGTGTCATTTAATATGCACTTTGACTTTGATGAAGCTTTACCTTCAAGTGGTGATGCCAATGGCAACTACTCCGACAATCTGATCAACACAAGCGATCTGGTTGGAGCGGACCTTGCGGGTGGAATCTGGTTTACAGTGGGCTGCCATTCCGGCACCAATGTCGCGGATGTCTCCGTGGTGGCTGGCGCACCCAGTGATGACTGGGCGCAATCATTCAGCCGCCTGGGCGCAATCTACCTGGCGCAAAATGCCTTTGGTCTCGGTGACACAGAAGCGCTTGCCCTGACCGAACGCCTGATGGCCAATTTTGCCAGTAACCTCAATGGCAGCCTGACGATTGGACAGGCGCACGCCTTTGCCAAGCAGCAATATTTTGCCGACCTGGGTCTGTATGGCGAATATGATTACAAGGCAATGCAAGCAGCCACGCTTTTTGGTTTACCGATGTATCAATATGGTAACGGTGCGACTGTCACAGAGCCTCCCGAACCTGCACTGCCGGTGGTAGTCGATCCGATTTCAGGCCTGAGTTCAGCATCCTGGTCGCTGACGGATACCGATATCACACAAACACTGAATACGTCCAAGGGTGATCTGTTCAGTGTGAATGGCGACGTACAATTTGTTCACTTCCGGCCATTACAGCCGATCGTGCGCCGTGATGTAACCAGCCCCGACGGCGAAACCGCCAGCGGTGCATTCCTGACCGGCCTGGTGACCGAGGATCTGACGGTGGAGGATATGGCGTTTGCCCGACCGGTGATTGATATGGGTGAAAACGAACCTGAAATCGAGACCGATGAAGTCGTCTTCCCGACCGCATTCACCAATATCGCCAACTTCAAGGCGCCAGCGCCTGGTGGCGGCCCATTTGCGCCGCGAGATCAGCTGAATGTTATCGTGGGTCAGTACACTTCGCCCCTGGATGGCGGCACTCATGGTACCGAGCGCCTTTTCAGAAGCCTTGATACCCAGGTTTTCTATCGACCAACAGCGCCTGCATCAGCAGCACCTGCAGCATTTGCCGCGGGTTCGACGGGTGGTGATTTTGTCCGGCCGGAATTTGATAACGTTCAGGCCAGTCTTGTTGGCTCCGCCGGTGCCCGCCAGGCTGCATTTTCTGTCGATGTCACCGATGAAAGCACAGTATTGCGTGTAGCGGTTCTCTACCTGCAGTCGTTAGACGACGGCAACGGCAACGGCAACTGGAAACTGGTCGACCTGATCAGGGGTGACGAAAATACCTGGTCAGGTGGTGGACCGGTTGAGGAAACCGCTATCACCAACGGCCAGATCGATTACATGGTGCAGGCCGTGGATGACAATGGCAACGTGGCCAACAGCACCTTTAAAGGCCTGTTCTACGTCGCCGAAGCCTTGCCAACTGCCCCTGCTCCCGACCCTGATGCCACCCCGGGTAATATAGGCGTCATCATCACCGTAGACGGAGATGACGTGAACCCGGGTGACTGGATTACCACCACGCCGGTAGACATTGCCATTACCGATCAGGATCCGGAGATTGGCTATGAGTATTCCGTCGATTATGGACCCTACGAGCCACTCCCGATGGACGGGTTGTTCCAGATTGCAGGTGACGGTGTTCACATCGTCACCGTGCGGGAATCCGACGGCAGCAACCCGGTGACCTTCGTGGTGCTGGTCGATACGACCGCTCCACAGGTTGTTATCACCACACCGGCCGCCGGACAATTTGTAATCCAGGGATCTGAACCCGCAGCCGAATACGACTGTCTTGATGCGGGTTCCGGCATTACATCCTGTGTTGGCACGGCACCTGACGGGGCGCCTACTCCATCGGCCTCAACCGGCAGCCAGTCTTTCGAGGTGACGGCCCAGGACGATGCTGAAAAAGGCCCCACAATCGCAGAGAATGTTTATTTCGTGGTAAAACCGCTTGAAGTCGCGGGTCCGATTAGCCCGACAGCCATAACCGATCCGGTTTCGATCAACGTTTCGGCAACAGACCTGGCAGAGTTCGAAGAAACAGTAACCATTGACTGGGGTGACGGCAGTGCGCCGGAAACGATAGATATGAGTGGCGCCAGCGTCAACGCGTTGACCGCTGATCACTTGTACCTGACATCCGACGTATTCACAGTCACTGTAACGGTAGATTACGATGGTCAGTTCACGCAGACCAGTTCGCTCGATTTCATCGTGATTTACGATACACAGGCTGGTTTTGTGACCGGCGGCGGTTGGTTTAACTCACCAACCGGTGCATACACACCCAGCAACTCAAGCGATGAAGATGTGACTGGCAAAGCCCATTTCGGCTTCGTTTCGAAGTACAAGAAAGGTCAATCGATACCCAGTGGTTCAACCAACTTCCGTTTTGCGGCAGGTGACCTGAAGTTCGAATCAACCAGCTATGAATGGATGATCATTTCCGGCGCCCGTGCTCGTTACAAGGGCGAGGGTAAGGTGAATGACGGAACTGAACTGTACAAGTTCCAGGTTACCGCTATGGATGCTGATATTTCCGGTGCTGGCATAACTACAGATGGTTTCAGGATCAAGATATGGCGCGCCGGGGCCGGTGGTGGTGAGAACGTCCTTTATGACAATGGTCGCGGGGTCGCCGATGATACCGGTAACGGCGGTACCACGCCTATCGGTGGTGGGTCCATCAAGGTTCATAAGTCCAAAAAGTAACTCCAAGGCGACACAGGCCGGTCATACACTTGACCGGCCTGTTTATTGTGATGATAACTAAGAGCCCAGGAACAGAATCATTACTCTAATGAAGCAAAAATGAGTTAGAGTAAGAGTTTGATTTCCGCACCTTATGGTCAGGTTGCGGCGTTGGGACTATTCGCTGAGGTATAAATGTCGTTCTTTGAAGAGCTCAAAAAACGTAATGTCATTCGAGTGGGTATCGCCTATCTCGTAGGCGGCTGGCTGGTGGTCGAAGTATTATCTGCCCTGCTTCCCGATTACGAACGTCTCTTCGTTCTGTTGCTTGTCAGTGGCCTCCCGATCGCTCTTATAATTTCATGGGTGTTCGAAGTCACCCCTGAGGGTATCAAGGTAGAGGATCACACCGATACCCCTGCAGAGGCCCAGTTCAAAGCCCGCAGAACCCGCAAGATGGATATGGGTATCATGTTGGCTCTCGCCCTGGTAGTGGCCTACTTTGTATTTGAGAAAATCTGGCTCTCTGACGTGGTAAGGGGCAACAACGATGCCATTGCCGTGTTGCCATTTACCGACATGAGCCCACGACGTGACCAGGAGTATTTCGCCGAAGGTTTGACGGTCGAACTGCTGAACATGTTGTCTCGTGTCGCAAACTTAAGAGTGACAGGTAAGACCTCGGCCTTTCAGTTCAAAGACTTCCAGGGTGACTTCAGCGACATAGGCAAAACCCTGAATGTAGGCACCATACTTGAAGGCAGTGTGCGCGCCGTCGATAACAATGTCCGTATCACCACCAACCTGATCGATGCCGAACAGGGCCATACGCTGTGGTCTGCCAATTACGACCGTCAGCTCAACAATATTTTCCAGGTGCAGGATGAGATTGCCCGTGCCGTGGTCAAGGCACTAAAGGCCCAGTTGCTGCAAAATGCGGAAGAACCGGTAGACCGTGTTGTAGTCGCCGAAGCCTACACCGCCTACCAGCAAGGCGCCTATTTGCAGGGTCAAATGACGGTTGAAAGCCAGCAATCGGCTATCAACTACTTTAAACAGTCCATCGAAAAAGACCCGGCCTATGCCGAACCTTTGGTCGGCTTGGCAGATGCCAACCTGATGCTCGCCCTTAACATGGTCGCGATTGATCGTGATGTAGGCATTGGCGAGGCTACCGGCTATCTCGACCAGGCGCTCAGGCTGAACCCTGACCTGCCGGATGCCCACGTAGCGAAGGCATTGATAAAACAAATAAATTTCCGCGATCTTGTCGGCGCCGAACTGGACCTGAAACGTGCACTGGACAGCGACCCGACACATATCACCGCGTTGCGGCGCCTCGGGACCATATATGGAATACAGGGCCGCTACGACGAGGCCATGGAGACCTTTCAGAAAATCATTAACCGCGATCCTTTAAATGCACCGACCTACTCCAACTACAGCTACAACGCCTTGGCTGCCGGCAACCTGCCGGTTGCGGAGCAAATGATCAAGAAGGTCCTGGAGTTCAGACCGGATTCGGTATTTGCCAACTTTCAGCTCGCCCGGGTGTACCTCGCAGAAGCGGATGTGCAGGCCGCCGAGCTAGCCATTCAAAGTGAACCTCACCCCGTCTGGAAAAACATTGGTCTCGGCATGATTGCGTGCGTGAAGGGTGACAAGGAGAAAGGCTTGTCGATAGCCGATGAGTTGATCGAGCAACGTGAAATTTTCAATGCGGCTGAAATCTACAACCTTTGTGGTGAAACAGACAAGGTATTTGAACTGCTGCAACAGGCGGCCACCGACCGCGACCCGGCTCTGACCGAAATGAAACTGAGTTGGGCAATGACACCACTACGCTCTGACCCACGCTGGATCGAAATTCTTAAAGTGATGGGTCTGCCGCTATAATCCAGACCCAACACAGTGTTTTGAGTCCCATCATTGTGTTCAAACAGGCGGAAGCCGGGTAAGCCTGTTCAGCTTCGCTCAAAGGTCCCAATCAGTCGGTTCATACCAACCAGGTGTGGCTCTACCCGCGCCAGCAGTTGCCATAATGAAAGCCCCGCTTCGAGTTCGAGCTCTTTATCAAGCGCCAGAACCCAGAAATAATAATGGTGTTTGCCATGACCTTCCGGTGGCATTGGCCCACCATAGGCTTCATTGCCGAAATCATTCTGACCGCAGGTGAAATCACCACTGCCCTCACCGATTTCAGATACTGAACCGGGAATATTGTAAAGAACCCAGTGTACAAACCCGTAAGTTCCGCCCGGTGTCACCAGGGGCGCATCAGGATCATGACAGATCACCGCAAATGCCTTGGCCCCTTCAGGTGCACCGGTCCAGGATAAGGCCGGTGATGTATCAACACCTACGCCCGTGTACTGCGGGGGGATAGAACCGCCATCCGCAAATGCCGCACTGCTTAACTGCATGTCAGATAGTGCAAAACCCATGTCACTCTCCTTATCTCACTCGACTATGATCAAGCCTTAATCATAACGCCAATACACGCCTTTTTGTATTGAACGATCAGAATTCCCACTCTCAGTATCCAACATAGTCGGTCTTCTCTTATCAGAACACCTATAATGTTCTCAGAAATGATTTTCTTCTATCCTCGATAATCACCTTTTTGCCTCTTCAAGGAATCTCCAATACATGAAAGCCGTTGACCTTTTCAAACTACTTTGCCTGCTGATAATTACGCTGATTCTGGGTGCCTGCGAACGCAGTACTGAACCTTCTGTAACCGAACAAACTACGCCGCCTACAAGCATCGACGCCGCTCAGGAAGATCAACGCCTGATGGCATTTTTTGATGAGTTGTTTGAGCGCGATATCAGTCAAAACCCGGAATTTCAAGCCTACCTGGGTCGCAAAACGGAAGACTACGGACGCTGGAATGACTACTCCGACGCTTTTGCTCAACTGGAAAACCAACAAACGGCTGCAGATCTTGAACGCTTACGCACTGAATTTGACTACGAGTCACTGAGCGAGAACGCAAAGGTGAGCTATCGCATCTTTGAGTATAACCAGGAGCGGGATCTGCGCAATTTCGCCTGGCGGTTTCATAACTATGCCATTTCACCGATGAATGACATCGCATCTGATCTACCCACGTTTTTACAAAACATACATAAAATCGAGAACCGTCAGGATGCTGAAGATTACATCTCGCGACTGGCTGGCGCCCAGGCGGTGATGCAGCAGATCATAGAGCAGTTACGCGAAAGTGAGTCAATTGGCGTCATTCCACCGATGATGGTTTACCCAAAGGTCCTGCCAGGGGCACAAAATGTATTGAAAGGCGCACCCTTTGACGAGACCGCCGAGGACGGCATTTTGCTCGCAGACTTCCGTGGCAAACTGGAGTCACTGGAACTGGACACGGAAGAAAAAGATATTCTGTTAAATGATGCCGCCAACGCACTCAGTGGTCCGTTTAGAAATGGTTATCAGTCTTTAATTTCGGAACTCCTGCGCTTGCAATCCATTGCCGATAACGATGACGGAGTCTGGAGTTTGCCCGATGGCGATGCGTTCTACGTCAATCGCATTCAAAACTGGACGACGGTAACCAGGACCCCGGAGGAACTCCATCAACTGGGCCTGGCGGAGGTTGCGCGGATTCGTGCTGAAATGGAACAGATCATGAATGAGGTTGGTTTTGAGGGCGACCTTGCCGCTTTCTTCGAATATGTCCGTACCAACCCGGAGAACTATTACGAGAACACTGAAGAAGGACGCCAGGAGTATATCCGTGAAGCAACCGCACTGATCGAAGGCATCTACGATATCGCTGATCAGTATTTCAACGTACTCCCGAAAGCGCCATTGGAGGTACGCCGCGTTGAACCCTGGCGTGAAGCAGCTTCTTCCACTGCGTTTTATAACCGCCCTTCCCCCGATGGCTCACGACCCGGGGTCTACTACATTAATCAGCAAAACATGAATGCGGTACAAAAGCACATCATGAACTCTCTTGCCTATCATGAAGGCGCACCCGGCCATCATTTCCAGCTTGCCATTCAACAGGAGCTTGAGGGCCTGCCCAAGTTCCGTCTCTTTGGTGGCTACAGCGCCTATTCAGAAGGATGGGCACTTTATTCCGAACTTCTCGCTTTTGAAGCCGGCCTGTATGAAGGCATGCCGATGCGCAACTTTGGCCGCCTGGCAGAAGAGATGAAACGTGCAGTCCGGCTGGTGGTTGATACCGGCATGCACTACAAACAGTGGCCTCTCGAACAAAGCATCAAATACATGACGGACAACACACCCATGGCGCCAGCCGACATCGACCGGCAGATCAAACGTTACTATGTGTTACCCGGACAGGCGCTTTCCTACAAGGTCGGAATGCTGACCATTCTTGAGTTACGCGAGCGTGCCATGGAGCAGCTGGGCGAAGACTTTGATATCCGCGAATTCCATGACACAGTACTCAAAAACGGCGCAGTTCCAATGCAGATTCTCGATGACATCGTGGATGATTACATCAAGGCCAAACAGGATGGCTCTGCGTAAACGACTGGACAGGTAGAGCTGACTTATGAGTTGGCTTTAAGCCGCAACCTCTGAAGCATGCATTGGGCGTGTTGGGGTTTGTACGATTTTAGCTGGACATGTGCCGTGCCCAGATCAGATTAACGAGTGATTCAGAAGCTCTAATATCTGGTATCTGCACGGATGGGGGCGCTGGGGATGCGTATGGTCTTCCCAGGACTCGCTAGTCACATCCATGTGGCGCTCGGATTCGGCTTCCTGCCTCATACGGTCCTGGGAAGACCATACACACCCCCAGCTCAACATCAAACGACGTGCATCTTTCAGAGGTTTATAGTCCAAACATTCGCTAAGAAACCAGGCTTTTCAAGTTCAGAATCACCGCGCCGCAACCTGTCAGAAACCATTGACCCCTGCATTCGTGCAAAGCTGAGGATGTGTGGTGGTTTACTTCAGGACCGTACGAGACAGGAGTCGAGTATCGAACGCCACACGATGTGCTTGAGTGAGTCCTGAAGGAAACCACCACATAGCCTTAGCTTCCCGACTGATCAATGGTTTTCATCCTGTGAGCGTGAGTCTGAAGTAAGCTACTGCACAGCCTTGGCTTCCCCAATGATCAATGGTTTTAAACCCGTCAACGTGAGTCCTGAAGTAAGCTACTGCGTAGCCCCTGTTTCCCCAATACCCAATTAGTTTTCCACCAATAATCCATCAAAAATTACTGTTTACGTATATCCCGATTTGAACTAAGGTAACGTCCTTCATTTTTCGATATGAATCAACAAGGACTCTAGACATGGCAAACTATTTCAACACCTTGCCCCTGCGCGAACAATTGGCTCAATTGGGCAAGTGTGAATTCATGGATCCCGCTGAATTTACCGATGGCGTCAATTACCTGAAAGGTAAGAAACTGGTGGTCATTGGTTGTGGATCCCAGGGCCTCAACCAGGGTCTGAATCTTCGGGATAGCGGTCTGGATGTGTCCTTTGCTCTTCGTGAGGCTGCCATAACATCGCAACGGCAATCCTGGAAAAATGCCACGGAAAACGGCTTCACCGTTGGTACACCTGAAGAACTGATCCCGGAAGCTGACCTGGTTTTGAACCTGACACCGGACAAGCAGCATAGTGGCGTTGTCGCGGGTGTTGTTCCCCTGATGAAAAAGAATGCCTGCCTGGCTTATTCACACGGTTTCAACATCGTCGAGGAGGGTATGCAGGTCCGACCGGACATTACCGTCATTATGGTCGCGCCCAAGTGTCCTGGCACCGAAGTGCGTGAAGAATACAAAAGAGGTTTTGGCGTACCGACACTGATCGCTGTCCACGAGGATAACGACCCGCATGGT
Organism: uncultured Gammaproteobacteria bacterium; assembly: GCA_963759155.1. Lineage (GTDB taxonomy): Bacteria > Pseudomonadota > Gammaproteobacteria > Xanthomonadales > SZUA-36 > SZUA-36. Next base: position 66,425 of record CAVWXX010000018.1, read on the forward strand.
GAAGGCCTGGCGATTGCCAAGGCTTATGCTGCCGGTACCGGTGGTCACAAGGCCGGTGTGCTGATGTCTTCGTTTATCGCCGAGGTCAAGTCTGACCTGATGGGTGAGCAAACCATCCTCTGCGGCATGCTGCAGACCGGTTCACTGCTTTGTTTCGACAAGATGGTCGAAAAAGGTCTGGAGCCCGGTTACGCCGCCAAGCTGGTTCAGTTTGGCTGGGAAACCGTCACCGAAGCACTCAAACACGGCGGCATCACCAATATGATGGATCGCCTTTCCAACCCGGCTAAAATCAAGGCATTTGAACTGTCAGAAGAGCTAAAAGATATCATGCGTCCGCTTTACAACAAGCACATGGACGACATCATGGCCGGGCGTTTTTCCAGTGGAATGATGGAAGACTGGGCCAACGACGATGAGAAATTGCTCGGCTGGCGTAAGGAAACTGGTGAGACCGCTTTTGAGAAAGCACAAAACACCGACCAGGAAATCGCAGAGCAGGAGTTTTTCGATAACGGCATCCTGATGGTTGCGATGGTCAGGGCCGGTGTTGAACTCGCCTTTGAGACCATGACAGCAGCGGGCATCAAGGAAGAGTCAGCCTATTACGAGTCACTGCACGAAACGCCATTGATCGCCAATACGATTGCACGCAAGAAATTGTATGAGATGAACGCGACGATCTCCGACACCGCCGAGTATGGCTGTTATCTCTACAACCATGCCTGCCTGCCTTTGTTGTCAGATTTTATGACTGGTATCGATACCGATGTGATCGGCCGTGGTCTGAATGTGTCTGATAGCGGTGTAGATAACCAGCAGCTGATCGAAGTGAACAAGACAATCAGAAACCACCCGGTTGAAGCCATTGGCCAGACTTTGCGTGGTTATATGAGTGCCATGAAAAGAATTAACTAGACCTGATGTTGCCAGGCTGAAAACATGATGAGCTATCGTTTTGAATAGCATTGTTTTCAGGGAAGCGTGTATTCGCTTCAACGATTCTTTTTCCTTGCTTGATATCAATTGGGAGCTCAAACCTGGCCAGGTTTGGGCGATCATGGGTGCCAGCGGTTCCGGAAAGTCAGCATTGGCCTCGGCTGTCGCCGGGGCCGGCGAGTTATACTCAGGTTCTCTGAACGGTGTTGTTACAAATGCCGGTATCGTATCGCTTGAATCGCAAGCAGCGTTGATCGAGCGCGAGCGACTTCGTGACGACAGCGATATTACCGACAAGGTCTCCCTGGGCACGCCTGTCAGGGACATGCTCGACGAGGTTTGCAAGAATACGGAGTTGCTGCAAGAGCTGATCCACTTATTCAGGCTTGAGCCATTGCTGGAAAGGGGTTTCCGCAAGTTATCCAGTGGCGAAACCCGCAAAGTGCTTTTTACCCGCGCACTGACCAGCCATCCCGACATGCTAATTATCGACGGCCCTTTTGAGGGTCTCGACGCGCAAACGGTGCCGCTCGTCAGCGACATGCTGAAAAAGGTTTCAAGCAAACTACCCACCCTGCTGGTCATCAACCGCTTTGATGAAATACCGGACTTTGTCACGCATATCGCCCTGCTCGAGAAAGGCCACTTGAAAACCACCGCAGAAACCCGTGACAAACCCGCCATGGATTTGATCTCTCAACTGCTGCATCTGAAAACAGCAGATATAGAAATCCCTGCAGCCGCTCCCGGTGACAGCGCCCCGCCTCTCGAGCCCGAAGACCCGCTGGTCAATTTACGCCATGTCAGTGTTCGTTATACCGACAACCTGGTTTTTGAAGATCTCGACTGGCGTATTGAACCGGGACAACACTGGCAACTGACCGGGCCAAACGGCAGCGGTAAAACCAGCCTGCTTAACCTGATCACCGGTGATCACCCACAGTGCTATAACAACGACATATTCGTGTTTGGTTACCAGCGTGGTCATGGTGAAAGCATCTGGGATATCAAGCAGCATATCGGCTATGTTTCATCGGCATTGCAATGGGACTACCGGGTCAGCATAAATTGTAAAAACGTCATTATTTCAGGGTTTTATGACAGCATCGGCCTGTACAACAAGGCGACTGACGTGCAAAAGGAAGTGGCATCCCGATGGCTACAGGTGCTGGGTTTTCAGAAACGCGCCAACCAGGCGTTTAACCAGTTTTCCTATGGTGACCAGCGCCTGCTGCTAATCGCCCGGGCGATGGTCAAGCACCCACATCTACTGATACTTGATGAGCCCTGTCTTGGTCTTGACGATATGAACAGGCAACTGGTATTGGCGCTGATTGAGAAAATTTGCAGCGGCTCGGAAACCACCGTCATCTATGTCAACCATCATGCACAAGACCGGATTGAAGGTATCCACAATTACCTCGCTTTGGGCAATTCCACAGACCTGTAAGACATATTTAGCTACACCAAAACGACTCAAGGCATCTACAAATTAACCCGGCGTTCTGCAAAGTACCCATCCATGCACTATCTTTATCAAAGATAACAATAATTCGGAGTACTTTATGAAACGTCGTCAATTCCTTCATTCTTCCATCGCAGCTGCAGCAGCGGTCTCTTTACCTGGTTCACAGGCACTCGCTGCAGCCGTCGCCACCATGAGCAAGGTCGCCGGTGACGTCAACGCAGTCACGGGCAGTGGTTCGCCGATACTATTGGAGCAATCGGCACTGAAGGAGCTCAGCGGGAGTTTGCGTGGACAGTTACTGCTCTCCGGATATGATGGATACGACGCCGCAAGACGTGTTTTGAACCCAACCATCGACAGGCACCCTGCCCTGATCATTCAACCTTCCGGCCCCGCAGACATTATGAAAGCGGTGAGTTTCGCGCGGGAACGGGACATGTTGCTTGCAGTGAAATGCGGTGGTCACAGTTTTTCAGGCAAATCGACCTGTGAAGGTGGTATGCAAATCGACCTGTCAACGTTCCGCAGTGCCAGGGTGGATGTCGACAGCCGGACAGCCTATATCGCAGGCGGCAGCCTGCTGGGTGAGCTTGACCACGAGGCAATGGCCCACGGTCTCGTGACAACCGCCGGTACGGTTTCGCACACGGGTGTTGGCGGTCTGACACTCGGTGGTGGTTTTGGACGACTCGCGCGCCGATACGGTCTGGCACTGGATAATGTCACCGGTGTCGATATCGTCACGGCAGATGGCAGGCTGGTTCACGCGGATGCCAATGAGCATCCTGACCTGTACTGGGGTGTGCGTGGCGGCGGCGGTAATTTTGGCATCGTCACCTCCTTTGAATTCAAGCTGCACCCCATGAACCGAACCGTCATTGGCGGTGATGTTGTATTTCCGCTTAAAGACCTGCCCGGTGTGCTCAAGGTTTATGCGGACTACGCACCGGTTGCGCCGGATGACCTCTACCTGGATTTTGCCGTGATATCCAAACCGGGAACCGAGGATGGAGTTTGCCTGATACATGCCTGTTACTCCGGCCCGGCAGACCAGGCAGATAAGGTACTGGCTCCCATTTACAAGGCCGGTACGCCATTGGTAGACGGTATCAAGGCGGTCGATTATGTCGCTATCCAGCGAGCCTGGGATGATACCGACCCAAGATCGACGGGCAGCTACCTGAAATCCGGTTTTGTTGACGATATTCCCGACCAGCTCGTCAGCATGATCAGTCAAAACTTCAAGGCCTTTAATGAACGTGGCACAACCATGTTTTTCCAGCATTCCGGTGGTGCGATCGGACGCGTCCCAACCGGTGCCACGGCCTTTGCCCACCGTAAGTCCATCGCAAACATGTTTGCCGTGGTCGATTGGCCATTAGCCGAATCACGTGACTCACATGTCAAATACATCAAGGAATACTGGAAGAGTTTTGAACCATTTACCGATGGCTGGTATACCAATGAGGTCGATGACCACTCCAATAAAACGGTCAATTCGAACTACCAGGGAAATTACGAGCGTTTACTCAAGGTGAAAAACCAGTACGACCCGACCAACTTATTCCGTTTGAATGCAAATGTGAAACCGACGGCTTAACCCGGATTGGCGCCTGGCAGCGATTTTTAAAATCGCGTCAAGTTTACAAAGATTCCTGCCCCGCAATATCTCGCGAACCGGCTCTGTGATGTTATAATTACGCCGTGTCGCATGCCGCTGAACCCATACGTGGAACCCGGCTCGTACGAACCGCTTGAGGCGCAGCCGCCGGGCTGCTTCGGAACATAAAACCAATAGGAGTTTAATTCAATGTCCACCAGTCTAGACCTGTCCAAACTCAGCCTAATGGATGCCCTCGATTTCGCGATCCTGATCGAGGAAGAAGCACGCCAGCGTTACGAAATGTTCGCCTCGCAACTCAGTGGCTCTGATGCAGGAACCTTCTTCGCCTCAATGGCTGTGAACGAGGCCAAGCACGGAACTGAAATACTCGAACGGCGCATGGCGCTGTTTGGTAAGGCCCCCATGAAACTGAAGCTACACGACCTCTACGACGTCGAGGCCCCGGACATGGGTGCACTGCGGCGCGGTATGTCCACGGTTCAGGCGTTCGAGCTTGGGCTCGCTGCTGAAAAGAAGGCCTACGACTTTTACGACATGGCCTTGCCCGGCATCACTGATCCCGAGGTCACGACACTGTTCACCGAGCTTCGAGACGAAGAACTGGAACACGTCGAGATGCTCAAGGAAGCAATGGCCAAATTACCCGCGAGCGCCAACATCGTGACCGAGTACGACCCGGATGATGCCCCCTATCTGTAGGGCCTGGTGAGACGCTAAAAGGCCTGCCGGATCCGTCAGTTGCTGCCGGGTCGCGGAAATCTTACTTGTGAAAACCCCGCCGAAGCGGGGTTTTTTGCTTTACTCAGTTTGAGTCATTACTTAATCATCGTGATCATCATCCAGGGCGCAAACATCTTTTTCGTCCAGCACCACGGAAGTACCTATACAACCAGGTACGCCAATTTCCGTCCCAAACTGGTTCTTCTCCCAAGAATTCCTGCATATACCATCCGGATTAGGCAGCAGGTTGAAACCAACGTTATCCCAATAGGCTTCAAGAAGATCAACCCAGGGCTGACCTTCTACAATATTTGATCTGATGGTGTTTCCATTGGGCATGGCGTAGTACCACTCTTCGCTGGTGTCCGGATCTTGCCAATAAAAACCCAACATCGTGATTCCCGTATTCTGATTGCCAGTCACGAGATTACCGCGTACAAGGTTTCCGGTAGAGCCGTTTTCCCCAGACCCCCAATACACTGATATTCCATCCGCATTGTCATGCAAGCGATTGCACATGACTCGTGAATTTTCTTCAGATGAGAGGCTAATGCCGGAACCTTGCCAACCGTCCCCATTACCTACCGAGGTGTTGTGTTTGAACAGGTTGCCACTGCTCACCCAAGAGCCGATTCCATCTGTTGCATTGCCGTAGGTATGATTATGCATAATCACGTTGTTACGGCTCATCCATAACGTGATACCCGTGCCCCATACCCAGGCTTCACGATCGCTGTCCCACCACTGGGTGTTACCCGTCGATGTCATGTTCATGACCTTCGAGTCCTCGGTTGTAATAATAACGATGCCATCCCTGCAATTCGAAACATGCCCATTCTTGATCGTGATGTTGCTGATCAAGCCTTCCCCTGGACTTTCGGTAAAGATACCAGCAACCGGCAGATCGTTATCTGCACAAGAAATTTTATGGTTCTTCAGGTTCAGTGTAATGTCGGAGCCCATGATCCCGACGCCCTGCCCTGGACAATCCAGCAGGTCATGATCGAGTTTGTAGTTGCCGGGCTCGGTGAGTATCGTGCCGCACTCTGTCACGGCTTTGGGAGCCCCATGATTAGGACCCGCTTTTTTGGGGTCTGCAAGCGCAAAGCCTGCCACGAGCAGCAAAATGGGTAGAAGTATAAAAAAAGAATATCCCTGCTTTTTCATTCCAGTTTCTCCTGTTTTTCAGTCCGTCCCTGGTATATGTAGAACAAGCCCGCATTTCTACGAGCGGTTGTATGAGGAAATACGCTGTAAGCCTCCTCACGAACGACTGTTCGTCCCTGCGAAATTATCCCTGCAAATCCTGGTTCGCTCAGTAGATCAGGTTTAGTTACCTGCCCCATAAAACCGGTCGATGACCGTTCTGCCGCATCGGGAGCTTATCGGGTACATCGATCAGCTGGCGAAGGGATAGCGTTCATTAGCTCAAGATTACGGGTGAATATGGTTAGGGGGTTATCAAAAAAGCGACAAATACTTTCAATTTTGCGACAACTTTCGCTTCTGGCGACTTTTTGCCGTTTTTCAATTTAACGCGCAAGCGTCATCTAACCGATTGAAAGAAAAAGGGAAAGCAGGCATCCACTTAGCTATAATTCTAGCAATACAAAGGTTTGAAAAAGGCCAGCAATAGCCGGTAAGTGTTCCTAAATGATGCACTCAAATAAGAGCATTCAGCTATGCTTCAGCTAATGTGTGGAGAATACCTCTTAGATACTCATTCATTTGATGTGCATCAGTATTGGGTCTGAGAAGCCAGCGTATCATCGGCCCGGATTCATACTCGGTCGAGAGGAGTCTTTTATCGTGAATCGCAATATTTCTCTGCTTGCTACGCTTAGAATTACATATTAAGGATGGCCGCTTTGCGGTCAGGAGCAGCCCTTCATCGCGGGTGAGTATAAAGGTCGGCTCACGGCCAAGAACGACCATCCCAATTCAGTTTTTACTCTGACCCCAATTATCCAAAGAGCTACCCCGAGATTCCATTTTTAGGTGACACAGACTGATTTATATCAAGTTCTACAGATAGTTAGTGAGATAAACTCACAATAAGCTGGGACAAACATAATTATCTTAAGTACGATTTCAGTCCCGGTATCTGCCTGTTAGCAGGGCACACTACAAGGATTTGGCGGTCATGAGTGAGTGGGTTCCGCACCTGAGGTTTGCTGCAGTGGTGTTGCTGCTGTCTGCTGCTGTGAATGCTGCTGAAATCGTTCCCACCGAAATCGAACTGCCTGGAACACAGCCGGGCGAGGTGGGGAATTTCGAGGGTCCGGATAAATGCGGCAACTGTCACGCTGGTTATAATAGTCCAGTCACTGTGGGACATCCGCAGGATGAGCCTGTCACCGGATGGCGCGGCGGTAGTATGGCCAATGCAGGTCGGGATGCCATCTTCTGGGCGACCCTGGCCATTGCTGAACAAGATTTTGATGGTGCCGGGGATCTTTGTATACGTTGTCACAGCACAACTGGTTGGTTTGCTGGCCGCTCAACACCAACCGATGGTTCAGGGCTCCTCCTCACAGATGATGACGGTGTAGATTGTGATACTTGCCACTTGATGACTAACCCTGATGGCTCAGAGCATTCTGGCGAGATGAATGCACCTTTCATTGCGAACTGTTCTGATGATTCAGTGGATCCGAATGGAACCTGCCAATCGCCTGCCGAAGGGTATTACGGCAGCGGAATGCTCTCTATATGGGCCGGTGGGGAAAAGATGGGTCCTTATGAAACCACGGTCGCCAGGCACTCGTATATGCAGTCTAAATTTCATCGCGATGTAGATTTCTGCGGTTCCTGTCATGATGTATCCAATTCTGCGGTTGGTGATCTGTCGCCAGGAAATGGTGCCCAGTCCACTGCACCACCGGTTGTAAGCAGTGGCGGCAACCTGGGTGGTCCTATCGAAGAAAAGGCGGCGTTTAACAATCCACCATACGCTTACGGTATGGTGGAACGTACATTCAGTGAATACAAGGCGAGCGCATTCCCGACCACCCGTGTTGGAAATTTTAGCGACTTACCGGTGGATCTCCAGGTTCTCGATGGCTCACTTGATGTTACTTACAAGGCCGCGTTACTGGCTGCAGAAGAGGCGCAGGAACATGGCGGAATGGCCGGGGATTATGCAGATGGTTCACCTCGGTTTTTCAGCTGTCAGTCCTGTCATATGCGCCCTGTGGAGAGTGCGGGGGCCGACAAGAATAATGTAGAAGTTCGCAAAGACCTACCTCGCCATGATCATACCGGCGGCAATTCCTGGTTTGCCGATATAACAAAGTATCAGGATAGTGCGGGGATACTGCGCTTAGGCGATGGCCTCACCGCAGAACAACTTGCTGCCCTTGATCTGGGCCAGCAACGTGCAGTTGATCACCTGCAGCAGGCGGCTTCCCTGCTGGTCGATGGCGACATTCTAAGGGTGGTTAACCTGACTGGCCACAAATTGATCAGCGGTTATCCTGAAGGCCGGCGTATGTGGATCAATACAAAATGGTATGACAACAGCGATAATTTGCTCAGGGAGGATGGTGCCTATGGAGTGATTGGAAAAACCGTAGCCAATCCTTCAGGTGGGCCCGATATTGAGGTGACGTCAATCGTGGATCTGGATGACAGCAACACTAAGATTTACGAAGCGCATTACGCAGTGACCCGGGATTGGGCAGAAACAATAGAGGCGTTACACGGACCGGATTTTGAACTCAGTTATGACCGGCTCACTGATGAAGTGCTGTGCACAGTTGCAGATTTTCTGCTTGACGACAGTGCACCCGAAAAGAAAGAAGCCTGTATGGGTGAGTTTCACAACACCTTTCATTTCGCTCTTAACAACTTCGTTTCGATGGACAACCGGATACCACCTTATGGCATGAGCTACGACGTGTCGGAACGCCGGAATACATTACCGGTTCCGGCAAATCAGTACGGTGGGGGTCAAGTTGGCGGTACATATAACTACTGGGACGAAGTTCGTCTTAGCCCACCGGCCAATGCTGATCACGCCCATATAGATTTGTTGTACCAGGGGACCAGTTGGGAATACATACAGTTTTTATACCTGGCCAACAAGGGAGAGAATGCGTTTCTGGGTCAGGAAGGTGTAAATATGCTTGACGCCTGGCTTAATGCACCAAGTGCAATGGACTCACTGAACCGAAAAATGGTGCCTCCTGTTGTCATGGCGAGCATAGAGTGGAACAGTGAAGTTGCCGGATGTTCAGGTGATGACGTGCTGATCCAAAACCGGATTTTTACAGGCAACATCATTTGTACCGCAGAGTCATCTTTAACTGCAGACACTGACGTAGTCATAAAGGCGGGTGCTGATGTGATTTTTCAATCTCCTGCAGTCACGCTTGGTCCTGGATTTTTGATTGAGGTGGGTGCCTCGTGCAAGGTAGAGACTGTTCAATAGAGATAATCGGGGTCAGAGTAAAAACTAAATAGTGATGTCGACTGATGTTCACTTGCTGCCGTTCTCAACATTTATGCATATTATTCCGCTTCTGAGCGGAAAGCAGTCCTTTGTCAGTCGCAATTTTTAGCCATGTAGAGGTCGGCCTACGGCCAGAACCAGCAATTCAAACTCTGTGTTAGTTGCCTTTCTTTAATACGTTTTACTCTGATCCGAAGTTGTTTTGGGCAAGACGTTTTTGTGAATTCCATATACAAGAAGAGTATGATTAATCGTCATACTTATCAGTCGGTAGAAAGACATAATGCCTGTCAGGTGTTAGCTATTTATGCCAACCTGGACTCACTTTGCAACTTGGACCCTGGCATATAAATTAAAGGAGAATCAATTACATGTGCACCTCAAACAAGCATAAACCCTCTAAATCGGCGCATATCGCGCCTAGATTCACATAATTGTAGTTATGTTTACTGCGGAGAATTGAACCGATGCAAATTAAGACCGAAACTGTTGGCCAAGTAGCATTTGTAATGTGGAGTTTTCTTTCCGTTCTCTTTTTCGCATTTGGTGCGTGGTTATTTCTCGATTTGCTGTTTAATGCAGAGTATTTCCCAGGTCCTGAATATAATCTCGGCAGTGGCCCCAAGCTTTGGGAGGTGCTCTGGGATGTATCTGGGGCGTTGTTTATCATTCCTGCACCCTGGATTCTAATAGGATTATTATTTCGTCGGTTTGCCTCTAGATCAAAATGTAATCGCGTTCACGAAAAAAATGCACATTACTCCGTTGAACAATGAAACATAACAAATCGTTCAAGTTCGTTACGGCGCTGCAGCGCCTCCACCGGACGCAGCTCCGCTGCGCCGCTTAACTAAAACGTTATATGGATCATCCAAACGCAATCTATTTTCAATTGTTTTCTTATGCGACAATGGTGCTTGTCGGAGCTTTGCTTTTCATAGGATCGTTTAACAAAGGTCCAAATGAATCAACAGACGTGGTTCCAAATTGGCTAAAAAGATTAGCTGGCATTTCATGCCTGGTGCTTGGCCTGTTAATGCTAATCGGGCACCTGGTAGATTTTCCCAGTGCATAAACGAATTTCATATAACAAGACGTTCAAGTTCGTTCCGGCGCTACGCGCCTCCACCGGACCCAAAAAGGCTGCGCCCTTTTGGGCCGCTTAACTAAGACGTTATGTGAACATGAAATCCCACTTCCTCGTCTGTCTCGTGATTTTGGTTGTCCTCTTCGCTCAGGCAGCTTCAGCAAGGTGTTTACGTTCGGCCCAATATTTTGTCGAAATTCAAGTAGAGGCGTGTTTACCCATTGAAGGCGAGAAAAGTTTGCTCGTAATCGGAAAACTTGTGGGCTTCATTGAGTTCGAGAAATACTATAACAAGGAGCTAGAAATCACGAGAATTGAAAGCTGGGAAGAGAAACCGTCTGAAAGATATGTTTGGAAGCAAACAGATGGCATGGAAAGAGATTGTAACTTTATTGAAAAGCAGAAGCCTTTTTTGGCGAGGTCTACAAGACCGTGTTGCGATACGCTTCCACACAGGTCTTATGTCTGTCAACACAGCCTACGCATGATAAGCGAGATTATTTACAAAGACATGCCTGAGAATGCACATAACAAGGCGTTCAAGTTCGTTCCGGCGCTACGCGCCTCCACCGGACCCAAAAAGGCTGCGCCCTTTTGGGCCGCTTAACTAAGACGTTAGGCGCTAGACCAAAGGTGTTCTTCACCCTAAAAAGGAGAGATTATGATTAGGTCATTCTTCATTGCAGCATTAATGACATGTTTGTTGTTTGCCTCAGGCAATTCACCCGTTGCTAAGGCTTCAGAGGCGTCGGATGCATCAAATATAGGTTTTGTCCTGTACACAAAAAGTCATGCGCCGGGAACCCTAAACGCGAGATGGATGTATGGGGAAAAGTACCGCGGTCCGGGGATGGCGACCGGAGGACCCAAGGAAGGTTTTGCCGGTAAGTACCACGTTCGCTACTTCTACGAGAGCGGAGAGTTTTCAGATGAGTATGACTTGGTCATCGAAAAGACTGGAGATATATACAAAGTATCGTGGATCACCAACGACAAGCTCAGTGCTGTTGGCGTTGGCATGGAGGTTGAGAATGGCTTGGCTGTCGGCTGGCATAGAGTAGATGGCTAACCTTCAGACGAGGATGGCCGCACGTTGGTTTACGGTTGGAGCCAGTGAGTGACGCGCCTAACAAAACGTTCAAGTTCGTTACGGCGCTACGCGCGTCCACCGGACCCAAAAAGGCTGCGCCCTTTTGGGCCGCTTAACTAAAACGTTATATACTTCAGATTGTGCATGGTACTAGATAGTGGTACTATTTTAGAGTGAAGCGAAAGCACCGAAGAACTCTGGAGCAGATATTCAATCGGCCAACTAGCGGTAATATTCCGTGGAAGGATGTTGAGTCTTTGTTCAAAAGTCTGGGAGCAGACATATCTGAAAGAGCAGGTTCCAGGGTTGCGGTTGGATATTCGGGGTCAGAGTAAAAACTAAATAGTGATGTCGACTGATGTTCACTTGCTGCCGTTCTCAACATTTATGCATATTATTCCGCTTCTGAGCGGAAAGCAGTCCTTTGTCAGTCGCAATTTTTAGCCATGTAGAGGTCGGCCTACGGCCAGAACCAACAATTCAAACTCTGTGTTAGTTGCCTTTCTTTAATACGTTTTACTCTGATCCAAGTTGTTTTGGGCAAGACGTTTTTGTGAATTCCATATACAAGAAGAGTATGAATAATCGTCATACTTATCAGTCGGTAGAAAGACATAATGCCTGTCAGGTGTTAGCTATTTATGCCAACCTGGACTCACTTTGCAACTTGGACCCTGGCATATAAATTAAAGGAGAATCAATTACATGTGCACCTCAAACAAGCATAAACCCTCTAAATCGGCGCATATCGCGCCTAGATTCACATAATTGTAGTTATAAGTCTTCGCACTCCGATTGAACGTTTGTAGTACAATGTATTACATGTCATTACATACCGGAGGATGAAATGGGTGTCACTAGTATTCGATTAAACACCGATGTGGAAGCACCATTAGAGCAATTAGCCCAGAAGCTTGATAGAAGTAAGAACTACTTAGTCAATCAGGCAATTAAAGAGTTTGTGCGCCGTCAAGCAATGGAAGAAGCCCGATGGGCCGATACTTTGGAGGCGTTGGACTCAGTAAAAGAAGGGAACCTGATTGATGAAAAGGTGGCTTCAGAATGGATGCAGTCCTGGGGAGACGGTAAGCCCAAAACAACGCCTGGTTCGTGAAGATTAGTTACACACAGGAAGCCATCAATGATCTTGAACGGTTACGCAAGTTCATAGAGTCAAAAAATCCATTCGCGGCTCGCCGGATATCGAGCGAGCTGTTGGATGGAATAGGCAACTTGCATTCATTTCCAAAAATGGGTCGCCGGTTGCCCGTGCTCCTGACCCGGAAGCGATTCGAGATCTTTTCATCGGTCAGTACACGGTACGCTATTTGCTGTATGAAGATCATTTGGTCATCCTACGAGTCTGGCATGGAAAGGAAGTTGAGAAAGACTTATAACAAAACGTTCAAGTACGTTCCGGCGCTACGCGCCTCCACCGGACCTGGGAAGGCTGCGCCCTTTTGGGCCGCTTAACTGAAACGTTAGGCATTTCGATAATCGGGGTCAGAGTAAAAACCGATATTCGGGGTCAGAGTAAAAACTAAATAGTGATGTCGACTGATGTTCACTTGCTGCCGTTCTCAACATTTATGCATATTATTCCGCTTCTGAGCGGAAAGCAGTCCTTTGTCAGTCGCAATTTTTAGCCATGTAGAGGGTCGGCCTACGGCCAGAACCAACAATTCAAACTCTGTGTTAGTTGCCTTTCTTTAATACGTTTTACTCTGATCCAAGTTGTTTTGGGCAAGACGTTTTTGTGAATTCCATATACAAGAAGAGTATGATTAATCGTCATACTTATCAGTCGGTAGAAAAACATAATGCCTGTCAGGTGTTAGCTATTTATGCCAACCTGGACTCACTTTGCAACTTGGACCCTGGCATATAAATTAAAGGAGAATCAATTACATGTGCACCTCAAACAAGCATAAACCCTCTAAAATCGGCGCATATCGCGCCTAGATTCACATAATTGTAGTTATGTTGTCATCATGAAAGCTAAAGAGATACCAATGCCCAGCAGCACGAGGTTCAAAGCCCTTCATGTTCTGGGGAAGATCTTCACTGTAATTGGATTGTTAATAATTGCGGTCTATATAGCCCTGTTCATATTTTCTTTATTTCCGGAAGGACGTGAGAGGGTGAGCCTCAAGGCACCGACAATCGTAATGGCCTGGTCTCTTTCTTTCATTGTTGTCGGCCAACTAATGCATTGGTTGGTTGCCATGTGGGAAGGTCAAAACCAAATCATCCAGTTGTTGAAGGAGCTTCGAGATAAGTAGCAACATAACAAAACGTTCAAGTTCGTTCCGGCCCTGCGGGCCTCCACCGGACGTAAAAATGCTGCGCATTTCTACGCCGCTTAACTAAGACGTTAAATGCCTCGGAAACTTTCGCAGAAAGCATAATAAAGGTATAATATTTATACCATGTTTGAGTTCGATACTTCAAAGAGCGAGGCCAACCTTCGAAAACACGGTATAGATTTCATTGAAGCTCAAGCTCTTTGGAGTGATTCAAACCTGCTGGAAATTCCTGCGAAGACTTTGGATGAACCAAGGTTTCTCGTAATTGGCGTTATTGAGCAGACACCTTGCCGTAGTTACTTACAGAAATGGAAATATCCGACTGATCTCTGTTCGACGATCTCGAGATGAAGAGGTGACATTATATGAAAGCTAAAACTTTCGACCGTAAATTTGATGAAGGTAAAGACATCACAGATGCATTGGATCTTACCAAGGCGAGACGCCCGTTACAAGAACAAAAAAGGGTCAATGTTGATTTTCCGGCCTGGATGGTCGATCGGCTGGACAGAGAAGCTGAACGCGTTGGTGTGACCAGGCAATCCATCATAAAAGTCTGGTTAGCTGAGAGGTTGGAGCACACGGCACTTAACAAATCATTAAACTCGGACGCCGGCGATGCCGGCGCCGGTTAATTCAGTCGTTATGTTTACAAGGCAATTTACCGACCAACATGGTAGCGAAAAAGATTTAGCAATAGCCTTTTGCTGGTATCAGCCAGATGAATGGCTGAAGATAAAAAAGTCAGCTGCAGATGCCGACGCACAAGATGATAGTTACGAAGAATGGAAGTCAAATGCGAATAAAGCGATTGGTAATATTAGAGCCACCGGTCACAACGTTGTAAAAATAGCCATGAAAGCTGAGGAGTTTTCCGATTGGTGTAGCAAAAACAACACTGAAAATAACGCTGATGCACGATCAAAATTTGCGGCAATGAAATTAGAGAAACTCAATCGTGAAACATAACAAAACGTTCAAGTTCGTTACGGCGCTACGCGCCTCCACCGGACCCAAAAAGGCTGCGCCTTTCTGGGCCGCTTAACTAAAACGTTATATACTTCAGATTGTGCATGGTACTAGATAGTGGTACTATTTTAGAGTGAAGCGAAAGCACCGAAGAACTCTGGAGCAGATATTCAATCGGCCAACTAGCGGTAATATTCCGTGGAAGGATGTTGAGTCTTTGTTCAAAAGTCTGGGAGCAGACATATCTGAAAGAGCAGGTTCCAGGGTTGCGGTTGTGCTTTTTGGTGAAGTTCGAGTATTTCACAGACCTCACCCTTCGCCCAACACTGTCAAAGGAGCAATTTCCAGTATCCGAAAGTGGTTAGAGCAATTTGAGGTGACCCCATGAATATTATGGAAGTCGACGGTTACAAGGCAAAAATTGAATATGATTCTGAGCTTGATGAATTTCGAGGCGAAATTCTTGGGCTTAATGGAAGTGCAGAATTTTATGGTAGAGGATCCGGAAACTCTAAGGCGCGAGTTCAAGGCCTCACTTGGCGTTTTTCTAGAGGTTTGTGAAGAGAAAGGAATATATCCCACAAAATCATATTCCGGTAAATTTAACCTCCGAATTCCACCAGGACTGCACAGCAAGATCGCTAACCGGGCCACTGCTGAAAACAAGAGCCTAAATCAGTGGGTATCTGAGGTTCTTGAGGACTCGGTTGGTGAGTAGGCCGGTATATAACAAATCGTTCAAGTTCGTTCCGGCGCTACGCGCCTCCACCGGACCCAAAAAGGCTGCGCCCTTTTGGGCCGCTTAACTAAACGTTAGGCATTTAAACCGACCAAAGCAATGATTTGGAAATTTGCTCTAATCTTATTCGCCATAGTGGGTATAAGCCACTTAATTTTTGGCATTGTATATGTCACTGCTAACGAATTTATGCCCTATCATGCGCAAGCCTTAAATGTTGATTGGAATAGCCTTAATGAAAACTACAAAACTTTGTTCCTCGCGTTAATCAGATTAGCAGGCGTCGGAGGGCTAGTGGCAGGCCTCGTCAACGTGACTCTTGTAAGCTATCTCTATCATTGCGTCGAATCCAGGCTAATCTGGCTGTTAATTGCTTCCAGCCGGATTTTTCAGTTTGATGATAAATTCTGCTGTTTACTCCGTGTTATGTAAATACATCTGGAGAGCCGCCTGTACTGATGGTCAGTGTTGGTTCAGTCACTTTGATCATCGCGATCATATTGTATATTAGCAGGCTTTCCGTGGCAAACATGCCTGACAATGGGATAAAAAAAAAAAATTTTATTGTTTAAAAACAAGTCAACAAAAGAACGGCAAAACGGCATCTGCGAGATGATTCATGGATTAAATGTAAATATCCGCATTTCGGTCAAGGTGTTATTGAATTAAATAAAATCGGTTACGGGTATTATTGACAGACATACTGAGAAGAAAAGGAGGTACCGTCAAATGACAGCTAAACCATCAGCAAACGAGTTCGATGTCATTGTCATCGGGTCCGGCATGGGCGGAATGACGACGGCCACTGCGCTTTCCCGGTTGGATCATAAAGTCCTGCTACTTGAGCAAGCGCAGGCGATTGGCGGGCTGACTCACACTTTCACTCGCGAAGGTTTCAGCTGGGATGTCGGCCTCCATTATTGCGGCACATTCGGCCATGACCAGATTGCGGGCCGGATCCTGGACTGGCTCAGTGGTGGAACAATCGAGTTTCACTCAGTCGGTACTGTCTACGACACGCTGCACTTCCCGGATGGATTCGATATATCCGTTGGGCGTCCGGCTGAAGCCTACAAGATGGAGCTCAAAGACCGTTTTCCCGATAATGCTGCTGAAATAGATGCCTACTTCGAGGCATTGCTGTCGGCGGAGGAAGCCGGGCACATGGTGGGTGCCGAGCGAGCGATGCCCGAGCCATTTCGTTCCGCCCATCACTGGTGGAATAAAAAGAAGATCCAGCGCTGGTGCAGTCGCACGACTGGTGAGGTGATCGCGGAACTCATCAGCAATCCAAAGCTCGCCGCCGTGTTGTCGGCGCAGTGGGGCACTTATGGCGGCAAACCGAAAGAAGCGAGTTTCGCCTTTCATGGCATTGTCATGGGTCATTATCTTGAAGGCGCCGCCTATCCCGTCGGCGGTGCCGCCGCCATCGCAAGGGGACTTGTTCCGGTGATCGAAGCGGCGGGTGGCAGTGCTCGAGCTGGAACACCGGTTAGCGAGATATTGCTTGAAGATGGCAAAGCCGTGGGTGTGCGCACCAAATCCGGTGAAGAATTCAACGCGCCCTTCATCGTCTCGGCGATCGGCGCCGGTGAAACCGTGAAGCACCTGCTGCCGGAGGAAATTCGCCAGCAGGACTGGGCTCAGGAGATAGCTACTTTCAAGCCGTCGATCTGCCACTTCGATCTTTTTCTCGGCTTCGAGGGAGACATCGCCAAACACGGGGCGACGCGCTCGAACCACTGGTTTTACGATAGCTGGGACACCAATGATGCCATCTGGGCAGCGGCAGCAGCGAGCCAATTCCGATGGCGTTTGTGTCGTTTTCGTCTCTCAAGAATCCCACGCATGATCCAGGTCCGACGAACAAGCACACCGGTGATATGCTGATTTGGGCCGATTGGTCGTCGGTGGCCAAATTTGCGAATGGAGGTGCTGATGAACATCCCGACGAGTGGGCAGCATTCAAGCAGAGTATCGAGTCCAGGATGCTGGACTTCTTCAAGGAGAAGTTCCCGGATCTGGCACCGCTTATCGTCTACCATGAACTTGGCACGCCACTCGCAACCGCATCATTCACCGGCCACGAGAAGGGCGGGTTTTATGGCGTCGAAACGACCCCACGCCGAATGTTGTCAGATGCACTCAACGCCCGCACGCCTGTTCCCGGTCTATTCTTGGCAGGCCAGGACGTGATGAGCCCAGGAATCGCTGGGGCGCTTTCCGGTGGCATGTTGGGCGCTGCGGCGATCGATCCACGTGTCTTCCAGAAACTCAGATAAGGCAGAAGCTCAATTAAAGCGTATGAGTTTTCCATGAAGATAAGACACTTCCTTTACAATTCATTTCTAATAGAAAATGGTAAGAACAAAATTGCCATTGACCCGGGACAAAATTTCTCGATTTTCAACTTTACTAGTCTAATTCCAAAAACAGAATGGAAAAGTATCACTCATGTTTTAATAACCCATGGTGACCCTGACCATCACTGGCAATCTGATCGGGTAGCGGAAGCCAGCGATGCGCCAGTTGTGTGTGGAAAAGATTTAGCTAAAGTCGAAGACGGAAAAATACTGCTAGTAGATCCTCGCGGTAAAGAATTGACGTCCTGGGTACCATTTAAAAATGCACATCCGTTAGATGTTGGGGAGTCCATCATTTTAGGCGATGTAGAAATTGAAGCAGTTCAATGCCATCAAATTCGCTCCCTGCGGTCGCCGGACCTCGCGTTCACTCGGCCGTTTATGGCAAACGTTATGCAGACAGTTGTTGCGTGATGCGCAACACGATATACTAATGTTGTGATTAAGTCATTTCGACACAAAGGGCTAAAACGCCTCTATGAAACGGGTAAAGCCTCTGGTGTCCAGACGACACATGTCAGTCGCTTGAGAATGCAATTGTTGGCACTCGACACCGCACAGGAAATAGACGACATGGATATCCCTGGCTTCAAACTGCATTCACTTAAAGGCAAACTGAAGGGACGATGGTCAATTTCTGTTAGTGGCAACTGGCGAATCACATTCGAGTTCCGAGATGGGAATGCTTTTGTTTTAGATTACGAGGATTATCACTAATGGCTATGCATAACCCACCGCACCCAGGAGAGTTTATTCGCTCAGTTTATCTTGAGCCCTTCAGCATGAGCGCACGGGCTTTAGCAGAGAGCCTGGCTGTTTCGCCATCTACCCTGAATAGAGTAATCACTGGAAAGAGCGGGATCAGCCCTGACATGGCTCTTCGTCTGTCAAAGGCATTGGGGAGATCACCAGAGAGTTGGCTTGCGATGCAGGATCACTACGACCTTTGGCAGGCTAAACAAAGTGCCAAACTTGATCAAGTGCAGCACGTTGAATTTGCAGCTGCATAACAAGTCGTTCAAGTTCGTTCCGCCAGCAAGCTGGCTCCACCGGACGCAGCTTCGCTGCGCCGCTTAACTAAGACGTTAGGCGCCAGATCAAAGGTGTTCTTCACTTTAAAAAGGAGAGGTTATGATTAGGTCATCCTTCATTGCAGCATTACTGACATGCTTGTTGTTTACCTCAGGCAATTCGACCGTTGCTATGGCTTCTGAGGCGCCGGATGCATCAAATATCGGTTTTGTCTTGTACACAAAAAGTCATGCGCCAGGAACTCTAAACGCGAGATGGATATATGGTGAGAAGTACCGCGGTCCGGGGATGGCGACCGGAGGACCCAGGGAAGGTTTTGCTGGTCAGTACCACGTTCGCTACTTCTACGAGAACGGAGAGTTTTCAGACGAGTATGACCTGGTCATCGAAAAGACTGGAGATATATACAAAGTATCGTGGATCACCAACGGCAAACTCAGTGCTGTTGGCGTTGGCATGGAGGTTGAGAATGGCTTGGCCGTCGGCTGGCATAGAGTAGATGGCTAACCTTCAGTCGAGGATGGCCGCACGTACGTTTACGGCTGGAGCCAATGAGTGACGCGCCTAACAAAGCGTTAAAGTACGTTCCGGGCCTGTGGCCCTCCACCGGACGTAAAAATGCTATGCATTTCTACGCCGCTTAACTAAAACGTTATGTGCAAATAAATCAGCGTGCTAGTATTAAGTGTTGCACCTTTATGGGTAAATGAGACATGAGCATTAAGCAAGTTATTGAAAAATCGAAGCATTTGAATCCTAAGGAAAGAGCGCTAGTCGCACATTGCTTAATTTCTTCTCTTGAAACAAAGCAAGACGAGGGAGTTGATCAAGCATGGGCAGATTTGGCTGAACAAAGATATGAGGAATTAGTATCTGGCAAAGTAGAGCCGGTATCTTGGGAAGATATAAAGAAAGACGTTAAAGGCTAGGCAAAGTGCTAAGGCTAGTATTTCATCCTGCTGTTTCAGCAGAAATACGTGCTTCATACTCTTGGTATCAAGGGCTAGCTGAAGGTTTGGGTGATGATTTCCTAGACGAGCTAGAGTCTGCTTATGAAGCAATTTTGGAATTCCCACAAACGTGGCCTTTTTTCCAAAAAGGGTTTCAAAGATTTTTACTTTCAAGGTTTCCATTTTCTGTGATTTATCGAATGAGCGGCGATACGATCTACGTCGTCTCTGTCATGCATAATAGTAGAAAGCCAGGCTATTGGCATGCACGCACATAACAAAACGTTAAAGTACGTTCCGGCCCTGCGGGCCTCCACTGGACGCAGCTCCGCTGCGCCGCTTAACTAAAACGTTATATTTCTGGCACCGCACCTGTTAACAGGTACTATAATCAGGTCTGATAATTGATGTTTGGAGATCAGTCGTGCAGGTCAAATTCTCAGAAGATGTTGTGCCCTTGTCTGACCTAAAGGTAAATCCTGGAAAAGTCGTAAACCGGGCAAATGAAAACAAACGTCCAATTTTAGTGACAAGTCGTGGTCGAGGTGTGGCTGTAGTTCTGGGATTGGAAGAATATGAGTTGCTCGAAGAGAAAGTGGCATTTATGCAAGCCGTGACTCAAGGATTAATGGAGGTCAAAGAAGGTAAATTTACTAAGCTCACCGATGCTAAGGAAGTTTTAGGCATTGAGTAGTGAAAATTCACCTCACAGACAACCCAGATATTGGCAGACTTGTGCCCGAGTTTAACTCAGAAAATATTCGTGAGCTTATCCATAAACCGTTTCGTGTGGTCTACCTCAGAGAATCAGCATCAATGTTCGTAGTTAGAGTTTGGCGCAGCGAAAGAGCACTTGAACTGCCGTAAGTAAAAATGAGACATAACAAGACAACGCGCTATACGCAATAATTGAAAAGATAAATACCGGGCCGGTCAATTTTACCCCTGCCTAGAAGTCATAACCGGCGTGATTGTTCTCCAGTTCGTAAAAGGTTGCCTGGACATAATCTTCAGGGTCACCGCTACGGTTCTGGTTGTAAACGCCGGCTTTAAAATACATATAATCATTGGCAACGTCGTAGCCGCTCGCCGACATATCGATGCTCTTTTGCGCAAGTATTCTGTCTTTTTGACTGATTGTTACCGTCAACAGGTTACCTTCGGCCCTGATTTCATATGAGAATTTTTCATCAAGGGCGATGCCATCGGCGGGGTCTTCCGGCGTCGAGGTTTTACGGCCAAGGAGTTCAACGAATATATCATCTCCACCGGATGGCTCATGTGCGACGTAGAGTGAACCGCGTTGGCTGTCTGGAAATTTTTGATAGTAAAGCCGGGCAGGCTCATCTTTGCTCGCATGAATCTGACCAATAACCACTTGTCCGACATCCTGGTCCTTACCCGTCGTTGTAACATGATTAATCGCAAGTGTAGCGCGCAGGATGCCATCAACTGCACCCGCTTTAATTTGCGCGCTCTCAGGTGCGGATGAAAACACCCAGTTGTTTAAGCTGGGGTCACCACCCTCTCCTCTTGTGCTGATGCTCTTGTCACCACGCCGTAGCATCTCGCGGAGTTCGGTACGTGTAAATCGTGTGTTTTTTGATGTTTTGGCACCACCGATGGTGGCACGAAATACCATGCCGCCATCCTCGGCCGTGAAAAAATATCGTTCGTCAGTCACCCCGTTTGCCAACTCGACCTCGGAGAATCTATCTGATATCCCATTGTTATCATCATCGGCCGGTGTATTGAGATACCAGTCAAGCAGGTCAAAGTTCTTGCCGGGTGGCAGATCCGGTGACAAACCATGACCACCCGCGCTGGTGGGTATGACACGTTTGCTGGTTTGTGCCTGGCTGCCTTCGCTAAGTTCGAGACGGAAATCATCAAACTGCCCGGTTCCGCCGGCATGGCCGCCGAAAATGGTTACCGCGGAAAACTCTCCGCTGTTAAAGGTAACCGTCAGTTCTTCCCACTTCTTTGACTTTTTTTGTGTCTGTTCAAAAAAGATCTCGGTTCCCACCTTGGCACCCAGGTTACCGACACCCAGCACAAAAGCACTGAGCCGATAGGTCGTGTTGGGTTGAACGGGCACCACCTGCGCTGCGTAGGTAGATTTTTCTGTCAGCTTTACAGACTTCTCACCGTTGTTGGCCTTTTTTGATATCGCCGTGCCTGATCCACTTGGGTCACCGTCGGTCCAGCCTTTCCAACCTTGCTCAAACCCCGGGTTCGCGATGTCCACGGCACTTGCTGAAAAGGCCACTGATAAGCCGAATAACAGGCAGGCAAGCCTGGAAGGTCGACTGATTATGTTCATTTCACTTACTCTCTTAAAAATTCTGTTGTTCAAACCCGGTCACGACCCGGTGGGACGCTATGACCTCGACGTCTGATCAGTTATTGAATAAAGGCGTAATCATGTCACATTATATGGTCGAAAAAAATGAGCGTCGGGCTGATTTAAACAGGATTTCCAGTGAAGGTCACTTTTCTTAAGAAATGAATGGCCATCCCATTTATACTCACCTGCCTGACCTGCAAACACCACTCGGAAAACCCGCATTCGTCCAGCAAAACAAACTTGCTTAAAACGGTAGGAAACAAGTATGAACAAGCATCAAATCCTGCGACTCCTGGCACTGACTTTGACCTGCATGCTTGGAACCACCCAAGCCGACATTTTTGTCACGCAAGATATCTTTGGCCTTGAGTACGCCGACGATCCGCAAATCGCTCCCGATGGCAGCAGCGTTGTCTATGTGCGCAAATCCATGGACATCATGAAAGACAGGGGTCGCTCCAACCTTTGGATCATCGATAGTGACGGCAAAAATCACCGTGCCATTGCCTCGTCATCGGATAATTTCTTCAGCCCACGCTGGTCGCCGGACGGCAACCGGCTGGTTTTTGCCTCATCAAAAGAAGGCAGCGTGCAAATTTACCTGCGCTGGATGGACGACGGGCAGCTTGCAAGACTGACCGACCTGACTTCATCACCCAGGTCTCTGACCTGGTCACCTGATGGTCGCCTGATCGCTTTTACCATGCCAGTAGCAGCCGAGGCCGCCAAGCCTTTTGGACAATTGCCCCAAAAACCCGAAGGTGCAGACTGGGCACCGGAGGTCAGGGTTATCGACACATTGAAGTACCGCGCAGATGGTCAAACAGGTTTCCTCCCTGCCGAATACCGACAGGTTTTTATCATCCCTTCAGATGGCGGCACCCCCAGGCAACTGACCTCGGGAAACTTTAATCACAACAGCTCACTCACATGGAGTGCCGATTCAAGCACCCTTTACCTGGCCGCCAATCGCGATAAGGACTGGGAGTATGAACCGCGCGAGACCGACCTGTATGCCCTTGCTGTGGCAGATGGCACGATGACGCGCCTGACCGAGCGGGCAGGCCCCGATTTTAGCCCGGAAGTCTCACCAAATGGTCGGATGATCGCCTACCGGGGGTTCGACGACCGGGAACGCCTGTATGAAAACACCGGTGTTTACGTCATGGATACAGATGGTTCAAACAACCGCCTGATCAGTGGAGACCTGGATCGAACCATCGATGCAATCAGGTGGACCGCCGACAACAAAGGGCTGGTTATTCAATATGACGATGGCGGTGAGAGCCAGATTGCGTATCTTAGCCTCTCCGGAGACATACGCCCGCTTGCAGGCAATACCGGTGGCACCAGCCTGGGTCGCCCTTATGGCGGTGGCTCTTTCAGCGTTGCAAAAAACGGCGCCATCGCGTTCAACCAGGCTTCGCCAAACCGGCCTGCCGAACTGGCCGTGATGGACAAGCATGGGCAAAGCCGTCAACTCACTCAACTGAACGAAGACCTGCTTGCTCACAAAACGCTTGGCAAGATGGAGGAACTCCATGTGGCCTCCAGCTTCGATGGCCGTGATGTGGAAGGCTGGATCGTCTACCCGCCAAATTATGAGGCAGGCAAAAAGTGGCCGTTGATCCTGGAGATTCATGGCGGTCCGGTAGCCAATTACGGTCCCCGCTTCTCCGCTGAAGTTCAGCTTTATGCGGCTGCGGGCTACGTCGTTTTATATATGAACCCGCGTGGCAGCGATTCTTACGGGGAGGAATTCGTCAACCTGATCCATCACAATTACCCTGGCCAGGATTACGACGACCTGATGACAGGTGTCGATGCCCTGATAGAACGCGGCATTGCCGACCCTGAACAACTTTACGTGACCGGCGGTAGCGGTGGCGGTGTACTCACCGCCTGGATCGTAGGCAAGACAGATAGATTCAGAGCGGCAGTGGTGGCCAAACCGGTGATTAACTGGACCAGCTTTAACCTGTCAGCGGATATCGTATCCATGGTTTCACGCTACTGGTTTGGCGCCTTCCCCTGGGAAGACCAGGAACAGTATTGGCGTCGCTCGCCACTATCACTGGTTGGCAATGTCACCACGCCCACGATGCTACTGACCGGAGAGTCGGACTATCGCACGCCGATGCATGAGAGCGAACAGTTTTATCTCGCATTGAAATTACGCAAGGTAGATACTGCGATGGTGCGTGTTCCTGAAGCTTCACACGGTATTGCCAGTCGCCCATCAAACCTGATCGCCAAGGTGGTCAATATTCTCGGCTGGTTTGAGAAGTACAAGGATTGATAAAGCGCTTGCGGGTTAAAGGCACGGAAACCCACACCGACAAGGCACACAGCTAAACTGATGGCAAAAGAGACGTCTGCACTGGATCATCCGGAACATGTCGTACTGGGCATGAGTTCTGCGGTGGCAGCATTTTTGATGTTCACCGTCATGAATACCTTTGCCAAGATGTTGAGTGTCAACCACTCGGTTATCGAGATCGCGTTCTATCGCAACCTTATCGCCTGTATGCCTTTCCTTATCCTAATATTCGTATTCGGACGGCGGGAAATACTGATCATTCGCTCCAAGCCATCCCTGGTTGGCATACGTGCCGCCATTGGCACAGTCAGCCTGGTGACGACGTTTTATGCCTACTCGATCATGCCAATGGCAGACACCACCGCCCTGCTGTTTACGGCATCGCTGTTTATACCCGTGCTGGGTGTGATCTTCCTGAAAGAATCCGTCGGCCCTTACCGGTGGGCTGCTATCGCCATTGGTTTTATCGGTGTGCTTATCATGTCACACCCTTCCGGCGAGATTTACACATTCGGGATCCTGGTTGCACTGGGCGCAGCGCTTTTGCATGCGACCCTGCAGATTATCGTGCGCTACCTGGGGCGCTATGAAAGCACGGAAACCATCGCTTTCTATTTCTTTGTTGTCGGCTTGATTCTGACCGCCCTGCCACTACCTTTTATCGCTGTGAGGCCTACCGTGGCAGAAATTCCACTTTTAATAGGTGTGGGTCTGTCAGGAGCCGCCGCACAATGGTTGTTGACCTTCGCTTTTCGTAATGCCAAGGCCGCCATCATCACGGTATTCAATTACAGCAGCATCGTCTGGGCAACGCTCTTCGGCTGGATGATCTGGAACGAATGGCCTTTGCCAACGGTAATCGCAGGGGCAGCGGTTGTTATCGCCTCGAATATCCTGATGATCTGGCGTGAGAGCCGCCTGGGCAGGGTCTCGAATGCACGCTTTCAGGCCAAGCTTTAAAAGCTTGTAACCCGGTTCTGCCTGGCTGGGCAGCTCGCCCTACTGCGGGCTTAGCGCCTCGCATAGCGAAATATTATCACCCGCTACACGCTGTATCGGCACCGTCCCCCTGCGGCTGATTGAGCTAATATCGTAGCTGACCGTGCCCGAGTTACAACTATCGAATGTCAGGATGATACTGCCATCAATGACCTCTTCGGTATCGGTCGGTGTGTCGAACAGACCGCCCGAAGATACCGTGATTTCCATCACCGATTGGTTCCCGTCTATCGGCCCAAGGGCATTTAACCAGCGATGTCCGGCATCACCCAGGTTGCTTGCCGCATCAGGTGGAGGTAACTCAGTGTCGTAGGTAAACCAGGACAATGCAACCGCCCCAAGGTTTGGAAAAACAGTGATAAACATCCCCTGCCCGTCTGTTTCGGGGTTGTACCAGGCATCGTTGAGACCTTGGTTAATCGTAAAGGCCGGTGGCGGCAAATTCTCGAAATAATCCTGGATGGCTTCATTGATATGTGCGGCCATCAATTCTCGCATGGCTGCCGTCTCGCGTATTGCCCAGCTCTGCTCCACATGTACATAACGGTGACTGTTGTTCGCAACCACGGCCGCCTGGTCGCATACGGATGTCGAACCATTGGTATAGCGGGCAGCTGTATTGGTCGAGCCGCTGAGGTAGCGGGTGTATTTATCATTTGCACCCGTATCCAGGATGGTGCTGAAAATGCATGCTTTGATCTCGCCTCCCTTATTTAGCACCGATTCCAGCGAGTGCATCATCGTGTAAGCCTGGGCGTCATCATCGGAGATGGTCTCGCTGATATTGGCCACGGCAGGGTTTCCAGCTGTGTCACATTGAGAAGCAATGGTTTCAAACGATGAAGCGCCGTATCCATGCAACTCGATGTAGTGAATGGTGTTGTCAAAATCCTCCATCGCTTTGTGGGCTACGTAGAAATAGTGAGCCGTGTTGTGCACCGCGTCGCTTGGCCTGTAGTCTGAGAAGTCCTGACAGGAACTGGGTGCCGGGTGACTTCTGCGATGCGCGCCGGCCATCATGAAGTAGCGGACATCGCCGGTCAGAAATGTTGTTATTGCTTCTTTACTGGTATTTAAATCGGACTTGGGGTGCGGTGCATGTATGGCAACATTGTAGGTGGCCGAGGGACGAAAAATATACGTCCCTCCTCCAACGCTCAACAAGGATGGCACCGGGTTAATTTCTCTCAGGATGTAATACAGCTTTTCAGAAACAGTGTCGGTATATGCGATAACTTCGTAGCCAAGCTGTAGCGCGGAGTTATTTGCCAGTTCATAGTCACGCTGCAAAACTAAGACGACTACGTTTTCAAACTCCGCCAATTGGCCGGCTGTCGGGATTTGAAAAATACCGTCATTCTCGTTACCAAATGTCAGTCCGTTGAGATAACTTTCCAGGTCACCGCTCTGTGTTACAAGCGAAGCGTGTGCACTGATGGTCAAACACATCAGAAAAAACAGTATGGATCGATATTTTCTCAATGGCTTATACCTCATTAAGCATTGTTCAATTATACCCGATACACCAAAAACCAGCCTCATGACTGCTTAGTTCAACCGGTCCTCCTGGCTATCAAAACAAGGCGAAATAATGAGGAAACGCCCCTCACTTTGCGCGACAATACCAGCGTGTATTTTTTCCACCTGACTTGTAAGCAAGCGTCGTACCAGGAGCTGAGAGAGACCAATGCCGGCAACAACCATTATAAACCTCGAACCTGACCTGGTGGCGCTTTTAGAGCCATTCAGAACCGGCCAAAACGCAGATAGCGAACAAACAGGTGCAGCAAGTGCAGTGCTGGCCAACGTCGCTAAAATTCTTGATAAGGGGCAGGATTCACACATCAGCAGATCAACCTGGCACGACTATCTCGACGTCACACGCCGGCCGGCCTTCCTCGGAAGCCTTGCATCTACCGAAGCCCGTATGCAATGGGCTGATCTGATGTTTCGCATTGTTGAACTCTCGCAGTATTCCTTACGCGACATGTTCAAACAGCGTGTCCGGGAGCATCCACAACACGCACTCTTCAAAGAAGCGGATAAGCCGCACGCAAAATGGACCTATCAACAGGTTTTTGACTATATGAAAAGAATTGCCGCCGTATTTTATTCGGCGGCAGAGCAACCACGCGTGTTGTTGTACCAGGAAAACTCTCCCGAAGGTGCCTGCGCCGATCTCGCCTGCCTGACTTTTGGCATTCTTGATTCACCTATCGACCGGCATTTTGACCGCGACACGATTGCCTATATCATCAAACGACTTGGTATCAACATCGCGGTCACTGACAGCGAGCCCCGTTTACACCGACTCATCGAAGTACAAAAACAGACGGGCATCCCACTCAAGATATTTGTTACCGACCCTCTTAACCGGGACTTACGCAGCAGTGACTATTACCTCGGTGAAGCCTGTTCGCAATTGTCGACAGCTGAAGCAGATGACATCCTGGCAAAACAGGCACCAAGGGATCTGCATGCAGTCAGCACGGTCATGTTTACCTCGGGTAGCACCGGGGAACCCAAGGGCCTTGCTTTCACCGCTTACAACCTCGTGACCAAACGATTTGCGCGCGCGGCAGCTTTGCCCGAGGTGGGGCGCGATGAAAAACTGTTCTGTTACCTGCCCTTGTTTCATACCTTTGGCCGTTATCTTGAGATGATGGGTATGATTTTCTGGGGTGGTACTTACGTATTTGCCGGCAATACTTCGCGGGAGACTTTTCTCAAACGCCTGGCCGAGGTTCAACCCACCGGACTGATTGGCATCCCACTTCGCTGGCGTCAGATCGAAGAGCATTGCCTCGAACAACTGGACCCTGCCGCTCCACCCGCGGTTGAACAGGGAATGTTTCGTTCGGTGGTTGGCCCGAATTTGCGCTGGGGCCTTTCTGCTGCCGGTTTTCTTGCGCCTAAAACCTTCCGGTTTTTTCACCGTAATCACGTCGCGCTGTCCTGCGGGTTTGGCATGACCGAGGCCACAGGTGGTATCACCATGACACCCCCGTACGCGTACCGCGATAACTCGGTTGGCATCCCCTTACCCGGCATGCTCACCCGTCTTACCAAGGAGGGTGAGCTTGAGATCGGCGGGCCATACATGGCGCGCTACCTCGAACAACTCAACTGTGATGACCCCGGCAATGCGGTTTTCAATGCACGCACCGATGTGCCCTGGATGAAGACGGGTGACCTTTTCCAGATTAGTGAAGACGGCCATTACGAAATCGTTGACCGCCTTAAAGACATCTATAAAAACAACCGGGGTCAAACCATTGCACCGCGACGCGTAGAAAAGAAATTTAATGACACGCCGGGTATCAAGAACGTTTTCCTTGTCGGCGATGGCCGCGATTATAACGTCCTGCTGATTGTGCCTGATACGGACGAACAACTTCTCAGCGTCACCCCGGACGAGCAGGAACGTGAACGCTACTTCAAGAACCTTGTCACTGCGGCAAACCAGGAACTGATGCCGTACGAACGCATCGTGAACATTGCCCTGTTGGATCGCGATTTTGATATTGATAAGG
Source organism: uncultured Gammaproteobacteria bacterium (assembly GCA_963759155.1). Taxonomy (GTDB): domain Bacteria; phylum Pseudomonadota; class Gammaproteobacteria; order Xanthomonadales; family SZUA-36; genus SZUA-36. Next base: position 95,364 of record CAVWXX010000018.1, read on the forward strand.
GTGAGTTAACACCCAAAGGCTCATTTAGACGCAAGCAGGTGGTTGAAAACTTCAAATCGGTCATCGATGAACTGTACGTCAGGAATTTTGTCGAGTTCGATTGCGACGGGCTGAGTGTTCATGTACCCCGTTGGTTTTTCAGGGACCTGGGCATCCTTGAAGCCGACGATATCAGGTCTACGGGCAACGCGCTCCACGATATAAGCCGTGATCGTTACCTGTCGATCGCTGCTGCTGGCAACAACATCCGGATCGGCGATCTCGAGTATGAAATTGAGAGCAGGGTCATTGACCTTGGCCTGTTCGCCCGGCAACCCTCACTTTGGGCCGGCAACCCCGCCCTGCTCGCGTTCTGTCCCTGCAAAGAAGGTTGGGATGCGAACATGAAAGGGATCGCTACACACGTATCCTTACCGTACCGCAACGAGACCCTGGTTGAGACCGCGAGTGCGGGTGGTAAAGCCATCAATAACCAGCAATTAAAGCGCGCACATGAGCTTTTTACGGATGCTTTGTATAAGGAAGAGTCCGTTGCGGTGAACGCTATCGATCAATTGGAACAAATGCTGAACGTATCCGATGATCGTATTGCAGAGCTCATAAGAAGCAGGCTACAGGCGCTCGCCCGTCATCCGGTCGAAGACATACGCTGCCAGGCCTACAGCGTCATGTTGCTCAACCGCCCCATGCCCGATTACCGAAGTGTTTACCCTGCGTTCCTGAACTCGGGCCTGTCCTTCCTTAATGACAAATTTATTCTCAGAATCGGAAACCGGAAGATTGAACGACGACGCCTGGAGGCGCTGCGCCTGCGGATGTTGCACTACCGTACCCGTTTGCCATGGCCGGCTACGCCGGTGGTGACAGACCAGATCGGAAAACTCCTGCAATTGATGGCGGATTTTGTGAAGACCAACCCGCAGTTTTATTACGCCATCAGGGGTGAACTCGCCAGCTGGGTTGTACAGCAGACAGAGCCGACATTAATGATCAGGGCACAGACCCTTCTTACCGAACTTTCAGACTGGTACGAAAAAGACCTTCTCAGCAGGATAAGTTTGTATAACAAGTCTGACTGGTCCGAACGTATGGTGTTTGAAGAGAGCATCACCGAATACGAAATCGAACGATTGACCGAGGCTTTTTCACAAACCACCTTTCTGCACAAATCCATCGCGCTCGCTTTCGATGTACATAATTGTGATTTGATGAACATTCCGGCCGGTGGCATCTGGTTTTCCCGTCTCCTGTCACAACGCGGCCACCACATCTATCGTGTCAGTATCAATACCAGGGAGGGCAATCACTACGAGTTGATGGTAACTTTGCTGGAGGATTACACCGCAGCACCAACACGTAAAATCCTGTACTGGATGATGGCGATTTCCGATCACCCGCACGGTCCGGGAACCCTGCCGCGTCTGGGTTGTAGCCGTGCTGACCTGGGAATCCTGTCAGTTGTATTCATCAATGACCTGACGGTCTGGGAGCGAATACGCGAGTTCAACAGCGCACGGTCGGATATCTTCTTCAAGCAGCGTTCAGATGTTCTCAATAAGCTGTTTACCCGGGCCATGGCCGCTTTTTTTGCAGCCTGTCGTAATAGCGGCTATCAAATCGTACCCGGCTCCCCTGCTCCCACCAATGTGGTTGTGCTGGAACCGGATTACCGGCAGGGCGCAAGTATTCTTTCCCTGGGTGGTTGCCATGATTACAAGGGACCGCTTTCGATCGTCAGACCCCTGCTCAAGAACTTCTATAAACAAACCATCATGCACTACCCGTGGGCAGCCGAACTGCTCGACCTGAACTGGATATTCGATGCCTGTATAGAAGCGCTGGGTTCAGAAGAAGCGCTGGAGTTCCTGCGTGCACTGGCCACCGAGCTTCGAATGCATCCATTGGACGGCGAGGAAAGGTTTTCCTGTAAATTAGAAGACTATCTCACAGAGTTCGGCAAGGACTATTACGTGCCCATACCTTTGCGTTGTGCGATTGAGCGTTATATCGAGTGGGATGAAGCCAACCCCGGAGCCACACGCAAGGCGAAAGAAAACCAGATCGACACACTCTACAGGCTGTATTCGGTCAAGCGCTTCGGTGAAATCGCGCGTTATTACATGTACCGCCATACCTATTTTGCGGACGCACCCACCGAGGTTCGCATGGCCTTCGATTATCTCCTGACCATCCTGCATGAGAAACCCGGCGTACCGGCTATCTCCTCCCCTGCCTTGTCGGAATTACAGGCGAGCTTGCCGAACAAGGGCGACCGTCATGTTTTTGGTCATCTCGTATTCCCGCGCGCCCGTGAAGGGCATGATCTGGAAGTACTCACTACCGGCGACCGCAGCATCAAGCAGGTCGTGGTCAAGTCACATATCAAGGCAAACGATGGCACGGGCTATTATGTCAGGGAGGCAACGGAGCCCTCTGAAATCGGGCAGTTATATCGTTTGTTTCTCACGCAACGTTTTTCCAAGACCGTCTCCGAACATGACCGCTTTTTCGTTGTTGTTGATAATCTGGATCGCCTGGTGGGTGGAGTCTGCTATGAAATTGAAGGTGAAAAAATCGTCCATCTCGATGGTGTCGTCATCGCACGGCAATTGCAGGCCAGTGGTCTTGGCAGCGCGCTGCTGGAGGATTTCTGCATGAGAATGGCAAACCAGGGTTTCGAGGTTGTACGAACGCATTTCTACAGAAGAAGCTTTTACCTCAAACGATCATTCCAGACGGATAAGCGCTGGGCCGGACTGGTCAGGTTTCTTGCAAACCCGTCAGACGAACCTTCTGCGCATTTAGATCAATAGGGTTCAACACGATGTCACTAAAAACACTCGAACGTATCCGTACCCAACTGAACGCTGCGGGTATTTCTTACCGCGAAGTTGAACACGAACCGACACGCACCTCGGAAGAATCTGCTGCTGCACGCGGGGAGTCTTTGCGCATAGGCGCCAAGGCACTCCTGTTACGCACTGATGATGTATTTCAGCTTTTCGTGCTGCCGGCCGATCGTAAAATGGACTCAACAGCCATCCGGCGTTACCTGGGCGTTCGAAAAACACGTTTTGCAAGCGTGGAAGAGTTGGACTCCCTGGTCGGTCTGGTACCGGGTGCCGTTCCACCCTTTGGTGAACCGATACTGCCGTTCAAGCTCTATGCGGACTCTGCAATGGGCAAGGAAAGCGACAAGGTCGCTTTCAATGCAGGCTTGCTGACACACTCCATCATCATGGCAGCATCAGACTGGCTCGACATTGCAAAACCCGAGCGTTTCCGCTTCGCGAAGGAATAGATCAAACTACGGAAAAACCTGTTGTACATCCCACTTTTTCGTGCCGCCGTCTGAAGGCGTGAATACAAAACGTTTGTGCAGCCTGAAATTTCCTTCTTTCCAGAACTCAAAGCGTTCCGGGTGCAGACGAAAGCCGGACCAGAACTCAGGCCGGGGGACCTCACCCACATGGAATTTTGCAGTGTACATGGCGACTCGTTTTTCCAGCTCACCCCAACCATCAAGTGGTTGTGACTGGTGAGAAGCCCAGGCACCCAACTGGCTGGCCCGTGGCCGGGTAGCAAAGTAGGCATCAGCTTCTGCATCCGACACCTGCTCTACAGCACCCTCAAGACGAACCTGACGATTCAGTGTTTTCCAATGAAATAATAGCGCTGCAAAGGGATTTTCGATGAGTTGATGGCTTTTCGGGCTATCCAGGTTGGTATAGAAGGTAAACCCATCCGCGCTGATATCCTTCAACAAAACCATGCGCGCCGATGGCCGTCCATCTTTCCCACAGGTCGCCAAGGTCATCGCATTCGGGTTGTTAGTTTCGTGACGGGATGCCTTATCCAGCCAGCTTTTGAAGATCTCGTATGGATCCCTGTTTTTTAATCCCATTAAACGAATACCCTTGATGCTTGGATCGGCTTGTCTTTAGTCCGCGCAAAGGTTACCTGTCCTGGCACGTTTCATACAAGAAAATCATTTGCTAGCCGTATTCGGGTTTTCACCCAAATACTCCATTTCCTAATTTCTGTCAGCGGCCCCCGCTGGTATTGACCCAGCGATTGTAAACGACCAGCGAAACTGCTGTCGTACCGGCCAGCGCGGCAAACAGCAACCACATCTGGCCTGGCTGATTGATGCCGTGGGGCCCGAAGTGCTGGTAGGTCAGACCGGACAGCAAGCCGCCAAACAGGTGACCCAGGGCAACACACCAGTAAAAGTAACCCATGTACATACCGACTTTTTCCGGTGGGGCGATGCGGCCCGCATATTCTTTTGACCTGGGGCTGGCCATCATCTCACCCAGTGAGAACACGAGGATGGCTGAAACAACCACCCAACCGCTCATACCGACCAGGTAAAGACCAAAACTGGCGATGGTGACGCAAACACCGACGATGATACTGGTCAACGGAGAGGTCTTACGCATCAGCCAGGAGATCAGCACCTGGAACAAGATAATGCCAAAGGCATTCAGGTTGATCAGGTGCTCCGGCTTGATCTGACCATGTTCCAGCACCGCACGTGACCAATTAGTGGTGTCAAAGCCCAGACTGGTGGCAATACCGGCAAAACCGGTGGCTGCAGGTCCGAAAGTGGCAATAAGATCGGATGTGTCAACGTAATCGCGGATGTACTCCGGCAAAGTCATGAATATCTGGTTAAACGATACCCAGAAGCCCGCCATCAGTAACAAAAACAGCAGGTAACGCCCTTCACCAATGGCCATCGGCTGCAGGAACCACGGACGGCTCTCCCGGGCTGCACCGGATGCCCGGAACATCACATCCAGCAACAGGTTGCCGACGATCCAGATGGCAGCGACCGTCCCCACATACGAGAAACTCCACCATTTGGAGCCCATCACCAGTACAACAAGTATGCCGCTGACGAGAATGAAGAATCGCATATTTCCGACGACCTCGACCATCCCCGCAAAAACCTCACGCAGCGATCGATGGCTTTCAGCCTCGGTGTCCCGTGGCGGCTCTTTATAAACCAAAAGGCATACGATGGACATCATGATGATCCATCCGGCTGATGCATAAAACACCAGGTTCCAGCTCCAGCCACGCACCACACCCGCGACAATCGGGCCTATGAAACCACCAACATTGACCATCATGTAAAAAATACCAAAACCGACCGAGCCATTTTCCTCGTTGGTCGCTTTTGCCACCGTGGAAATCACGACAGGTTTGAACATACCGTGGCCCACCGCTACCAGGAAATAGGCGCCCAGGAACGGCCAGAACCCGGTTGGTAATGACAAAAGCACATAGGCTGGCGCCATCACGACCGCTGATGCGAGAAACATTCGCTTGTAACCATAACGATCAGCCAATGCCCCGAATACCGCCGGGAAGAGATAGAGGAAGAAGGTCGCTATGCCCTGGATAACACCACGGTCGGCAGAAGAGAATCCAAGACCACCATCTTCAACCCGTCCGGTCAGGTACAGGGATGAAACAGCGTAAAAGCCGTACCAACCCATACGCTCGAAAATCTCCATGGTGTTGGCGGCCCAGAAGGAGCGTGGAAATTGGCTGAAGGTACCGGTCTTTGTTGTCATATTATTATCCCGTTAACTTTTATACTGCAGTCTGCTCTTCCCACACCTGGCACAGTTCGATAATCACCTCGACTGCCTTGTGCATATCGCTGGTTGAAATCCATTCGTAACGTGAATGAAAGTTATGTTCACCGGCAAAGATGTTCGGCGTTGGTAAGCCCATGAATGATAAACGTGAACCATCGGTACCACCACGGATCGGTTCAATACGGGGTTCCAGATCCGCACGCCGGAATGCCTCGCAGGCATTCTCAACCACATCAGGGTGATGATCCAGCACCTCCTTCATATTGCGATAGGATTCCTCAACATTGATCTCGACACTTGCACCCGGATAGACGGTCACCGCCTCCAGGGCAAGTTGCTCTACAACCTGCTCCATCTCCTGCAACTTCGGTGTGTTGAAATCACGCACCAGTAATTTGACCGAAGTGGACTCGACACCGGCGTCCATCACGTAAGGATGTACAAAGCCCTCATACCCGCCCGTGGTCTCCGGTGAAAGACCATCTTTCGGCAAACGCCCTATAAACTCTGCTGCCACCTTGATGGCATTGACCATCTTGCCCTTGGCAAAACCGGGGTGGGTATTGAAGCCATGGAAAGTGACATTGATAGAATCGGCGGAAAATGTCTCAACCTGTAACTCACCGAGGGTCTCACCATCCATTGTATAAGCACAGTAAGCCCCAAATTTTTCGACATCGAAATGCGCGGTGCCATTTCCGACCTCTTCATCCGGTGTAAAGCCGATCCGAATTGGACCATGCAGTACTTCCGGATGCGATAACAGGTATTCCACTGCCGCTATGATCTCCGCCACACCGGCCTTATTGTCAGCGCCTAAAAGGGTGGTTCCTGAAGCAGTGATGATGTCATTACCGACCTGACCCGCCAGGTGCGGATTACCTTCGAAAGGGATGACCGCCGTTGGGTCATCAGGTAGCACCAGATCCTGGCCCTGGTAGTTTTCATGAATAATGGCTTTTACACCCTGCCCGCTCATCTCGGGTGATGTATCCACGTGAGCCAGGAACCCGATCACGGGTACATCCGGTTTTGTACTTGTAGAGGGAACAGTCGCAAAAACGTAACCGTGTTCGTCCATGCTGACATCTTCAAGACCAAGCGCCATCAACTCGTCACGCAGACGTTGCAAAAGAACAAGCTGTCCAGGCGTGCTGGGGAATGTATCGGAGTCTTCTTTTGACTGGGTATCAATTTTCACATACTCAAGAAAACGCTCAACACAATTTGTAGCGTACTTCGGCGAACTCATGACTCACTCCTCGGTAATGTTGGATTCCACTCAAAGCGCTGGTAACTATGAAAAACAACCGGTTCCGTGGCTTTTCCGACAGGCACCAGCCGATTCATATTATAGAATATTCCCAGACCTAGGAACGTGGGGGCGACCTGATCCAGATCATTCTTTCAGCCATTTCCCCGGCTCCGTTTCATCCCGTTATGCACGGCGTTACCTGGTGATCGCTAAAGACGGCACTGACATGCATGTATGAAATGCCTGAATTAGAGGAAATCATTAGGCAACATGTGATGTCAATCGTTAGTCCATTAAACACGCCCGAAAGAATTGCGGTAGATGAGCAGTTCGCAGCCTTTGAAGAGGCTCTCAGTACATACTGCCAGTAGGCAGGCGCATTGATTCCATTCAGATCAATTTATGAAGGTGCCTGAGACCAACCTCAACGCAAATTACTGACATTCCAACTCTGAGCCCTGCAATCCCGCGAGTTTCAACATACTCATGGTTTGTTGCCCATCAATTCCATCAAGGGTTGCTGTGGCATTTCTGCAATCATTAAAGTTGATTGTCAGTGTGCCCCACTTTGTTTCAGTAATTTCTTCAGGACTAAACCCTCCAAAACTGCCACCTGTGGCGAATGCCATATCCATTACCAGTGACTGGCCGAATTCAACCTGACCCGTGTATGCACCAATCAACCACAGTCTTTCTGAGTTGTTTTTGTAGCCATAAAACGAGACGGCCATCTGTTCATCGTTCATGGAATGCAAAACAAGACCCTGGCCCGATGTACTTGGGTCATACCAGCTGCCTGTGATTCCTGAGGTGCCTGGACTTGGTGGTGGTTTACGATCACACTCCAGGCGCTCTAAACGAGTCAATCGAACCAAATCTAATGCTTGCTGACCACTCAAACCATCAAGCTCTGCAGTGGCTTTGCTACAAGTATCGAAAGTGATCCTCATTGTTCCCCATTCTTCTTCAGTGATTTGATCCGGGGTGAAAGAGCCAAAATCACCACCCGAGTTGATATACATTGTGAACTCAGTCGAGTACGCAGTTTCCAACGAACCTTCATTTACTCCTGTTAACCAAAGGGGCGTTCCGTCATCTTCGAAACCAAAGAAACTGAAAACCGTCTGATCATCATTGACGGGGTGAAGCACAAAACCCTGACCGGAAGTGGCCGGGTCGTACCATGAACCGGTAACTGCTGCCAATCTCGGAACTGGCTTGACCACTGAATCTGAAACCTTTCTTAGCGCATATCCATTCAGAACATCGGCACCGTAAAAATAGATGTCATTTCCAATGTGGCGGAAGTGCTCAGCACTGAAAACCGGGGTTTCACCGGCCATTAACAGGCCTGCTTCACTGTGGTTCCACACCCAAAACCGGGAACCTTCCCCGGATAAACGCTCCTTTATATAGGCATGGTTAAAGTATGGATTGGAACCCACAAATGTAAACCTGGAGTTTTCCCAATCCGAAGGAATCGTGAAGTCAATCTGCCCGGCCGATGTTTCACCCAGCTTGTACAGCACATTATCCACGAGAACCAGTGCATCATCATTCAGGATCGCGGCTGTGGCAGGCTCACAATCCCTGGGCCCTTCAATAAGAGGGTAATCTGCACTCGAATCATCGTCTACACGCACTACCGTCATAAAGTGACATGGGGGATCAGCCAGTGCAAATGATAGGTTCTGGGCCAGATACATGGCAGTTGTCGTCCTGATAAAATAATCGGTCTTGGTAAAAGGCCCCTCGGTCTTGTCCCAGGGCCCCGTGTGATTAGTGTCCACTACCTGAAGGCCATTGGTCTTGGTGAAAGCCTGAATTTCATTGCCCTGTGAATCAAACTTCACGGCATCAAAAACCCAGAAACCATCAAAAGACAGGTAGCGTGTGTTGAAGTTGAGTGAGCTGTCTGGTCCAACATTCAGGTCGCCCAGTAACTGATAGTCAGTGCCATCGAATGTCCAGGGCTCGCGACCGTGTTGCTCATCTTCACCCCATATCAGGAGTTTGTCCTGAAAGGTTCCGATGATTTCAGTTTGGCTCGAAGCGTCCGGTAGCAGATTTGGTTCGAGCCGCATATCCAGACCACTGGTTGAATACATATAGCGTTCATCATCAGGAAACTCTACGGTTAAATACAGACGGTCATTGAGAATATTCCGACTGACAACCCGGGTATGCTCCGGCCATTCATCGCCTGAGCCAACCGGCTCAATGATGGTTCCGTCTGTTCGCCATAATTGATTGCCATGAACACCATCGTTGGCCTCGAGGTAATACCACCCATTTAGTGCTGGCAACAAGCCAAAGTCATCTCTACTGTAACCATAATCGACAGGCCCGGCGTTGATGTCTGCAAAAAGCGATGATCCGCCCTGATCATCCAGTTTGTGTAACTCGCAACCATGTTCCTCGGTGTGAATATTTGCCAGGATGGTGTTGTTAATTTCAATCATGCCGTAACAACTGGTGTTAACCAGGTCGCCGCTGAAAGCAGTGATAACAGTTGACTGCTGATCAAATACATCATTCGCCAACGTATCACTCACCCAGATTGACATAATCAATAAGAGACACACAAAGATGGTGGTGGTTTGATTCTGATCTATGTTCTCTAAATGATGGTCTAGCATTATTCTTTCTTCCTAATGCCAATAGATCATTGAATAGATGTAAGTTTACCCCTAAAACCAGATGCCGGCGACTGCTATCATGCAGTCGCCGGGCTCCATGAGGGAGTGCGGTTCAGTCAGCGTCGCGCGTTGAGTTGTGCACCTGCAGATTGCCGTGAGTAACATCGTGGGGCCAGATTGCCTGGCCGATAAGACCTCCGTGGGTGCCGGAATCACACCATTCGAGTAAGGCGAGCCTGGCATCCTCCGAATAGTAGACCGTGCTGACTCGATAGGTGTCTGAGTGGTCAAGGATAAGACCTGGGTGTCCCTCCCCACCGTCAAGCAGGTTAAAACCGAAATAACGGCCGATCGCTGGATCACCCTCGTTGCCGTCGGTGATCAAACCGCCGATTCGCGCCTGTCCATCAGCGAAGACGTTGACACAGGTGTTTTCCGTATCGCTAAAATCGATTTCGAGCCATCTACCCGTATCCTGCCAGGAAAGAAAAAAGCCTTTCTGGGGATGCTTATCGTTGGCTTCATGCGCAGAAACGAGACGATGATAGACTTCGTTAAGCGTAAATGCTCCGGTTACTTTATCCGCAGGTCCACCCGCTCTATCCGTGGGCCCGCCTGCATAAACGTTTAATGTGAAAATTGCTGACACAAAAATCAAAATACTGGTTCTTTTCATGCTTCACCTCCTGGGAATACCATTCATTGCACGAGCAACCGCCAGTGCCGCTATCGGATCGGGAGGTCATTGGATTCTTATTTGCAGGCTTATATGAATAATCTGGCGAAGGGATAGCGTTCAGTAACGCTAGACTACCCTAACAGGTGAAACCTTAATGGGAGATTAAATTGCTTTTAGGAATGGCAACTTTTGGCCTATTCTGTTGAAAAACCCGATTGTGAGATGGGAGACTTTGCAGCTCGGGTTTTGATGCAAGGCCTGCGTTCCGGCTAATGCCAGATTTTGTTTTTTTGTTCTTGTCTTACTCGTTTATTTCATGTTTTTGGTCACTTTCAGGCGATTCCAGAGGCAACAGGCGGACCTGTCCCCAGGTACTTGGCCATTCGTCTGAGATTCTGAGCGGTTGCGGTCAGCAGGAACTCGTCTTGAGCACCACTCAGGCCACGTAGTCGTAATCGATCAACCTTCAGTATGCGTTTCATGTGACCAAAGAGCATCTCGACCTGTTTACGTTGGCGTCGAGTGCGCCTGTAGGCCGGAGTCTTTGCTACTTCCCGGGCCACATCACGTGCCAACTCATGAATGCTTCTGGCTATTTTCCTGATGGTCGTATTAGCACAACAGCGTTGCTTTAACGAACAGACATCACAGTCATACTTGCTGGAACGGTAGATGATCGTATTGGCTTTGGTGATTCCCTTACGTGAGTTGCGGAACGCATAGCGGTGGCGCTTCAGTTCCTTGCCATTAGGACAGATGTATTGATCCGCCTCTTCATCAAAGTGGAAGTCTGAGCGACTGAAGGTACCATCAGACCGTTCACTTTTATCCCACACCGGTACGTGCGGCTCTATGTTTTTCTCGTTGACCATCCATCCGAGGAACTCAGCGGTACCCTAAGCGGTATCACCAATCAGCTTCTTGGTCTTGATCGCAAAGCGATCTTCAACTCGTTCGATCATGGTCTTGGTGGACTGCGCTTCGAGTGTCCGATGTGCTGGTGTCGCTTCTACGTCGACAATAATGCCAGCATTGGTATCAACCAGGTAGTTGGTGGAGTAGGCATAAAAGGCCGGTCCACCTGGTGCCGCCGTCCAGCGGGATTGGGGGTCGCTGTGCGATACCTTCCTCGATGGCGCAACCGCCAGCGTGTCGTCCTCCTCCAGACCATCGAGATATTCACGGATCGCTGGCCCACCACCCCAGTCATCATCGTCTTCGTGATGGCGCTGAACGACTGGCATCGGCCTTGACCACACTCGCATCCACTGCGAAGCCTTCACCGCTCACCAGTCCGGCATTGATACATCGTTCCAGTACCTGCTCAAACACAAAACGGAATGCTTCGGCTTCCCGGAAACGTCCGTGACGGTTCTTTGAGAAGGTTGAGTGATCCGGCACTTTGTCCTCAATACTCAAACGGCAGAACCAACGCTAAGCCAGGTTCAGCTTTACCTCATCGCATAGCCGACGTTCCGAACGAATGCCCAGGCAGTACCCAATGAGCAACATCCGAATCATCAGTTCTGGATCGACCGACGGGCGACCGGTATGGCTGTAATACGGAGCCAGATGTTGCCGCAGATCAGAGAGATCCAGAAAGCGGTCAATGTGGCGTAACAGATGATCCTGCGGAACTACATCATCAAGATTAAAGGCATAAAAAAACGGCTTCTGAGGGGTATCGCTGCTGCCCATCATGGGTTAGCACTCCGTCCATGAAATCGATGTGCTTATTATCTCATATCACCCTATTTCTTACGGGAGTTTTTCAACAGAATAGGCCTGTTGCTGCCATTCTTCATTATAATTCGGGCCGTCAGCTATCCGCCGAAAAGCAAACACTCGTTCGTACTATTTTCCAGCGAACTATGGGTCAAACCAATTAGCGAACATTCCAAGTTTATTCTTGCACTTTACTCTGATCCCATTTCCCGCTTTAATGTTGCTTGTACCCACGCTCCATTCGTAAACAATTGTTATCCTGGAAGAGAGAACCCATGTCACTAGAAATTGTCGTCAAACTCAACAAACAAGACCTCGAGCATTTCCGGTCCGCCATGCGCAAAATCTACAGTGCCAAAAGCGACCTGGATGACAAAACAATCATCCATTACGCTCGGGAGACGATCAGTGAAATCAGGCAGTCGGATGCACCGGAGTACATCCAGGAGCGTATCGGAAACCTAGAAGCCCTTATTGGTCTGCTCACGAACTCCCATTGGAAAATATCGCCCGGGGACCGTCTCAAGATACTCGAAACGTTGGCTTATTTCACGGAAGTCCACGATCTTATACCAGACGAAATTCCTGGACTCGGCTACCTGGACGATGCCTTTATGATCGATATCACCTGTCAGGATTTCAAGGACGAACTCGAGGCCTACCGTGACTTCTGTGTCTACCGTGTCATCGAAGCGCAGCAAAATGGCCAGGGCATCTCGAATACTGAAGGCGCGGAGTGGTTGGAGCACCGGCGCAAACAACTTAACTTGAAAAAATACCTCTCTACAACAAAGCCAGATTTTTGAATACATTTAGTCGCTAGGGGCCGCTCCTGGCCGTTTTGAGTCCTTCGCCGTTCCGAAAATTACATTTTTTGACTGGCTGCTTACTGCCAGGTAGCGGAACTAATATCCCAATCATACGAATGGGAACTATCGGCCAACAGCTGCTGATTGGGTGCGATGCTCGGATACAAACAAGTTATCTGGTCCGGGTAGGCGATGACCGTCTGAAGCCGGAGGTTGTTGA
>CAVWXX010000019.1:0-380837 GCA_963759155.1 uncultured Gammaproteobacteria bacterium
AGCGTTTCAAAACCTGCAGCACCTGCTCCAGCTCCATCCGCACCTGGCGAATGATCTGGTGGCTGCGGCTGACGTCGTCCTGTGCCGTATCGCCTTCAAGCTGTTGCCGGGCGCCACCGATGGTGAAACCCTGCTCGTACAGTAAACTGCGAATCTGACGAATCATGATCACGTCACCACGTTGATAGTAGCGGCGGTTTCCCCTTCGTTTTACGGGTTTGAGTTGCTCGAACTCCTGCTCCCAGTAACGCAGTACGTGTGGTTTGACACCACATAGTTCACTCACTTCGCCAATCGTAAAATAACGTTTGGCTGGAATGGGGGGTAAATCTTTATCAATCCCCGGGTTCAACATACGCTTCGACCCTTGCTCGTAGCTTCTGTCCCGGCCGGAAAGTCACCACACGACGGGCGGAAATTGGAATTTCCTCCCCCGTTTTTGGATTCCGTCCTGGACGTTGGTTTTTAAGGCGCAGCTGGAAGTTACCAAACCCTGATAGTTTTACGTTCTCTCCGCTTTCCAGGGCTGCCCGGATAACTTCGAAATACGCGTCTACAAATTCTTTTGCTTCACGTTTGTTCAAACCCACTTCGTTGAACAGGCGATCTGCGATATCTGCCTTAGTCAGTGACATCATTAACCTCTAAGCTGTGCGTCCAGTCGTTGCTCCAGACCCTGAACTACATCCCGGATCAGGGAATCTACGACTTCATCTGTAAGAGTGCAAGAAACATTCTGTAAAATCAAGCCAATAGCTAAACTTTTATAACCTTTTTCAACATTATGGCCTGAATACAGATCGAATAATACCAAATTAATCAATAAATCGCCTGATAAATCAATAACATTCCGCCGAATTTCAGCAAAACTGACTTTTTCAGGTACAAGAAAAGCAAGATCCCGTCTAATTGAGGGGAAACGCGAAATTTCATTCGTGCTTGGTATTTCGCGTTTTGAAAGTATATTAACGTCAAGTTCAAAGGCCAGCACCGGTCCCTTGATCTCCATCTGCTTGAGAATGCCCGGATGAACACTGCCAAGCCAACCGGTTTCAACACCATCTATTAACACGATAGCGGCCTGCCCCGGATGCAACCACGGCAGACTGGCATGACGGAACTCGACTTCGCCTTTTTCACCACGTAACGCCAGCATCAACTCCAAATCTCCCTTGAGATCATAGAAGTCAACGCTTCGGCTGGCACTGCCCCATTGTTCAGGCAAACATCCACCGCAGGCGACAGCTGCCACATGCAGCGACTCTGTCAGGCTGCCGTTTTGTTCAAACACCGTTCCGGTCTCGAAAAACCTGACACGATCCTGCTGACGTCGCAGGTTTGAAGAAAGCGTTTCCATCAGGCCAGGTAACAGGGCTGTACGCATGACCTCCAGGTCTGACGTCAGTGCATTGGCCAGTGGCAAAACATGCTCATCCATCGAGAAACGGCTGAGAAGCTTGCGACTGGTGAAGCTGTAATTGATGGCTTCAGTGTATCCGCTGGCACATAAAACCTGCTGAATACTCTGCAAAGACAACTGCCCCTCACTAAGGATGCCGGGATCAAGCTCACCGGCAGGTAGCGCAGCAGGGATATTGTCATAACCGAATATACGGGCAACTTCCTCAATCAGGTCTTCTTCGATTTCGATATCAAATCGATCCGAGGGTGCGGTTACCTTCCAGACACCATTTTCAAGCTCGGGTGACATACGTAAATCTTTGAGTATTTTGCTGACCCTGCTCTCATCCAGGTCAACACCCAACACGCGATTCAGACGCGCATGACGCAGACTGACCCGGTTTTGTACCGGCACGTATGCCTCATCACTGGCATGGATCAAAGGTCCTGCCTCACCACCCGCGATATCCAGCAGAAGTGCCGTTATGCGCTCAATGGCTCTTATCTGACCCTGTGGGTCTACCCCGCGCTCGAAGCGGTGTGAGGCGTCTGTGTGAAGCCCCATGTCACGTGCTTTGCCGGAGATGGTCGCAGGTTTGAAGTAGGCGCTCTCTAGCAGGATGTTTTTGGTGGTATCGGTAACGCCAGAATCCAGCCCGCCCATGATACCGGCAAGTGCGACAGGACCCGCGTCATCACAGATCGCCAGCAAGCTCTCATCGACGTCGACCTGCTTGCCATCCAGCAACACAAGTGTCTCACCCGGCTTGCCCCGGCGAACATGGACACCACCCTGCAGGCGATCAAGATCGAATGCATGCATGGGCTGGCCAAGTTCCATTAATACGAAATTGGTCGCATCGACTGTCGCTGAGATACTGCGGATACCGCTGCGTCTCAGCGCTTCAACCATCCACAATGGCGTGGGCGCGGTAGGGTCGATACCACGGATCACACGACCAACATAGCGCGGACAGTCTTCCGGGGCCTCCAGTGTCAAATTCAATAGTGTCGGTGATACTGGCAGGAACCGGTGAAATCTCCGGTGCCGTCAATGCCGCATTACAACTTGCTGACACATCTTGCGCCAGTCCTCGAATGCTCAGGCAATCAGCACGATTGGGGGTCAACTCGACCTCGATAGCGTGATCATCCAGCTCCAGAAAATCACGAATATCCATACCCAGGGGCGCATCCCCCGGTAATTCCATCAAGCCGGAGTGGTCATTCGACAAACCCAGCTCGCGTGCTGAGCACGCCATGCCAAAAGATTCGATGCCGCGGAGCTTGGCTTTACGGATTTTAAAATCTTCACCCAGCACCGCACCGACCTTTGCCAGCGGAATCCTGATCCCGGCACGTGCATTTGGCGCGCCACAAACGACCTGGGCCGGCTCATCGCCGCCAAAGTCGATCGAACAAAGCTTTAGCTTGTCGGCGTTGGGATGTTGCTCACAGCTCGTGATTTCAGCCACAACCACACCCGAAAAAGGCGCGGCAACCGGTTCAACCGTATCCACTTCAAGACCGGAGGCCGTCAGTTTGCCCGACAACTCATCGACAGGAAGATTGATGTCCACCCATTGCTTTAACCAGTTAACACTGAACAACATATCAACTACTCCTCAGTGAAACTGGCGCAGGAAGCGCACATCGTTTTCAAAAAACTGGCGTAAATCTGTTACGCCGTAACGCAACATCGCCATCCGCTCAACACCCATGCCAAAGGCATAACCGACATATTTCTCACTATCAACGTCACAGGCTTTGAGCACATTGGGGTGCACCATGCCGCAGCCGAGAATTTCCAGCCAACCGGGCGCTGAACCATCACCCTTGTCCCACGCAATATCCACTTCGGCCGATGGTTCGGTGAATGGGAAGTAGGACGGACGGAAACGCATATCCAGCGAAGTCTCAAAAAACAGGTTTACAAAGGTTTGTAATACACCCTTGAGATCAGCCATGGTGACAGTTTCACCAACAAGCAGGCCTTCTATCTGGTGAAACATCGGTGTGTGGGTCTGGTCTGAATCACTACGAAAAACCTTGCCGGGCGCGATGATACGAATCGGCGCCCCCCTTTTTTGCATCTCGCGAATTTGTACCGGTGAGGTATGTGTCCGCAAAAGACGCCCGTCACCAAAATAAAAGGTATCGTGCATCGCACGTGCCGGGTGATGGGGCGGGAAATTCAGTGATTCAAAATTGTAGAAATCGTCTTCGACCTCAGGGCCGGTGGCGACGTCGTAGCCGAGCCTGCAAAAGATATCGGTCATGCGTTGCAGGGTATGGGTTACCGGGTGAAGACCACCCCGTTGCTGACCACGACCGGGTAAGGTGACATCAATGGTCTCGCTGGCGAGGCGGGCATTCAGGGCCGCGTCTTCCAACGTCTGCTTGTGTGCTGATATGGCATCAGCCAGTTTTACTTTTGCCTGGTTGACGGCCTGTCCAAAGGCTTTTCGCTCTTCGTGCTGCATGCTGCCCAAGGTTTTGAGCAAGGCTGTCACTTCACCCTTTTTGCCCAGGTAACGCACACGCAGATCGTCCAGCGCGGGTAATTCGCCGATGGATTTAATCTCCGCCAGTGCCTGCTCGAGAATTTTCTTAACCGATTCCACTGCTATAACCTCAATCGGAAGGACCCCTGTCCTTCCTGCATACTTACTCAACAAAAACGGGCAACCCGGGAGGTTGCCCGTGTGTTGTTACTTCAGACGAGGCTGGCCTTGGCTTTCTCAGCGAGAGCACCAAATGCAGCGATATCATGCACCGCGAGATCAGCCAATACTTTACGATCGACTTCGATGCCGGCCTTGTTCAGACCATCCATGAAACGACTGTAAGACATATCAAACTGCCGTGCAGCAGCGTTGATACGAACAATCCACAACTGGCGGAACATGCGTTTGCGGGTACGGCGGTCACGGTATGAATATTGACCTGCCTTGATAACAGCCTGTTTGGCAACACGGTAAACCTTGCGACGGGCACCGTAATAACCTTTAGCCTGCTTTAATACTTTTTTATGCCGCGCATTGGCGACAACACCACGTTTTACTCTAGCCATTTTCCGAGTCTCCTGTTATGCGTACGGAAGTAAGCGTTTGATCGCTTTCTTGTCAGCGGAATCAACAGTTTCCGTACCACGTAAATTGCGTTTACGCTTGGTACTCATCTTGGTCAGAATGTGACTTTTGAATGCGAACCCACGTTTAAAATTACCTGAAGCGGTTTTCTTAAAGCGCTTGGCCGCACCCCGATTGGTTTTCATCTTGGGCATGGTTTACTCCTGGTGGCCTCTATTGGCCTGTAATATGTGCTACTCAAGCGGCTGGGGAAGTTTTTCCAGCTCTTTACCATTTGCTCGGTAACACTTTCTTCAAAAAGTGATTGCATCATTGCAATCACGCTATAAAACTTATTTGATCAAACCTTCTTGGAGTTGATCATCATCGTCATCTGGCGACCTTCCATTTTGGGCATCTGCTCAACAACGGCTTCATCAATCAGGTCATCACGAACCCGCTTTAGCATCTCTGCGCCGAGTTCCTGGTGTGCCATTTCACGACCGCGAAACCGCAGCGTGACTTTAACCTTATCACCAGCTTCCAAAAACCGGCGTACATTTCGCATCTTGACCTGGTAGTCAGCTACCTCGGTTCCCGGCCGAAACTTGACTTCCTTGACATGCGTGACTTTCTGTTTCTTTTTTGACGCCTGTCCTTTCTTGGCCAATTCAAACCGGTACTTGCCAAAATCCATGATCCGGCAAACTGGCGGCTCGGCATTCGGGGCAATCTCTACGAGATCCATGCCCTGTGCCACTGCCATTTCGATTGCCTGGGGCACTGTCATGACGCCCGCTTGTTCACCTTCCTGATCAATCAACCTGATCTGCGGCGCGATTATATCCCCGTTGCGCCGCGTTTCTTTTTTGGATGCGATGTTAAATTCTCCTGTTAGTTATCTAATTTGCCTCGCCGGTCCACTTCACTTCTAAGGTGCCCGACAAAGGCCTCCACTTGCATACTTCCCAGGTTCTCACCTTCCCGGGTACGCACGGCAACTGTTCCCTCTTCGACCTCCCGGTCGCCCACCACGAGCAGATAAGGAACCCTACCTAATGTGTGAGCGCGGATTTTAAAGCCGATCTTCTCATTTCTCAAGTCTAAATCGACTCGGAATCCTTGATTTTCAAGGGATTCGACAATTTCCTTGCATCTTTCATCCTGACGATCGGTAATATTGAGCACTACAACCTGCACCGGCGACAGCCAAACAGGCATCTTACCGGCGTAGTTTTCGATCAGGATTCCTATAAAACGCTCCAGCGAACCGAGGATTGCGCGATGCAACATCACCGGTGTCTGCTTGGAACCATCTTCGGTTACATACTCAGCACCCAGGCGCTCGGGCATATTGAAATCGAGCTGCAAGGTACCGCACTGCCAGATCCGGCCAATCGAATCCCTCAGCTTAAAGTCGATCTTCGGACCATAGAATGCACCATCACCCGGATTCAATTTGTATTCGACATTGCTGTCGTCTAGTGCAGCTGCAAGCGCGTTTTCCGCCTTATCCCACAGGGCGTCATCACCAATGCGTTTTTCCGGACGGGTGGATAGCTCCACCATCACTTCTTCAAAACCAAAATCACGATAGACACTGTAAAGCAGCTTCAAAAAGGAATCGGTCTCGCTCTTGACCTGCTCAGGCGTACAGAATATATGTGCATCGTCCTGGGTGAATGCCCGAACCCGCATCAGGCCATGCAAAGCACCGGATGCTTCATTACGGTGACAGGAACCGAACTCTGCCATACGCATCGGCAGGTCCCGGTAACTATGCAGGCCGTTGTTATAAATCTGGATATGACAGGGGCAGTTCATCGGCTTGATGGCGAAGTGGCGATCTTCACAATCGGTCAGGAACATGTTTTCGATAAATTTCTCGGCATGCCCTGATTTTTCCCACAGGCTGATATCAACGATCTCAGGGGTGTTGACCTCCTGGTAACCCGCCTTACGCAGACGTTGACGGATATAGTTCTTAACCTGCGTGTAGATAATCCAGCCATGGTCATGCCAGAACACCATTCCCGGCGCCTCTTCCTGAAAATGGAAAAGATCCAGTTGACGTGCAATTCGACGGTGATCGCGTTTTTCTGCCTCTTCGAGATTGTGCAGATAGGTGTTCAGCTCTTTCTTTGTCCGCCACGCCGTACCATAAATACGCTGCAACATTTCGTTTTTACTGTCGCCACGCCAGTAGGCACCGGCCAGCTTGGTCAGTTTGAACTGGCCAAGATGCGAGGTATTGGGAACGTGCGGGCCGCGACACAGGTCGACAAACTCACCTTGCTGATACAAGGACAGCGGCTCGTCTGAAGGGATAGCTTCGATAATCTGTGCCTTATATTCCTCATCTTTCTGACGGAAAAACTGAATGGCCTCACCACGCCCCATCAGGCTTCGTGTGATTGGTATTGCGTCTTTTACCAGACGTCGCATCTCAGCGGCAATTTTGTCCAGATCTTCCGGTTTGAAACCATCCGGATAGGAAAAGTCATAATAAAAGCCATTCTCGATGACGGGACCGATGGTGTACTGTGATTCAGGGAAGACACGTTCAACCGCCATGGCAAGCAAATGCGCGGTGGAGTGCCGGATGATCTCGAGACCCTCTTCATCTTTGGCGGTAATAATGCGCAAACTAGCGTCATCGGATATTTCAAAAGACGCATCTACCAACTGACCATCAACCTCACCCGCCAGGGTTGCCTTGGCAAGGCCGGGGCCGATATCAGATGCTACGTCCATGACGGTAACAGCTTGTTCAAATTGTCTATGGCTACCATCCGGTAGCGTAATTAAAGGCATATCAATCTCTCAAACATCATCGACTCAAAACGAACAAGGGACGCACAGCGTCCCCTAGGGTGCACTCTGCCTGGTTCCTTTACCTCAGAAGGTAGTTCGTTCCTGCAAATTCATCACGCTATTGTACGCGTGAATGGCCGCGTATCCCACTCTTTTGCTTTGAAAAGATGGTAAAAAGGCGAGGGAAAGAATGGTGGGCACGACTGGGATCGAACCAGTGACCACTGCCATGTCAAGGCAGTGCTCTACCGCTGAGCTACGCGCCCCCATAAAAACCAAACCTGACAAGCACTCATCAGGGGCGCGCAAGATACCATACACAGGATACTCTTCTCAACTACTTAGCCTTCATTCATTGCTGAAAGTGATGTGGTGATTCTGGTTGCGCTAGGCAAGAAGAACATTATTGGCAGATCACTTACTCCGTGAGCAATCTGCAAATACTTGTTTTTTTATCAAGCAAGGTTGAGAGTACTGTCTTACCAGCACATGGCACTAGTTCGGCTTATAGCGGCTTTCCAATTTTTATATGCACGGATGGGGGCGCTGGGATGTGTATTGTCTTACCAGGACTCGTTCAAGTACATCCGTGTATCACTCTTTCTCGACTCCTGTCTCGCAAGGTCCTGGTAAGACAATACACACCCCAGCTCAACATCAAACGACGTGCATCTATAGGAAGTTAACAGTCCATACACTCGCAAAGAAGCTGGGCTTTTCAAATTCTGAATCACCCCTCTGCTACCTGTCAGAAACCATTGACCCCTGCATTCGTGCAAAGCTGAGGATGTGCGGTAGCTTACTTCCAGACCTTCTGAGACAGGAGTCGAGGATGAGCGACACATGGATGTGCTCGAGCGCGTCTGGAAGTAAGGTACCGCATAGCCTTAGCTTCCCGACTGATCAATGGTTTTCCACCTGTGAGTTCAAAAATAAACCTCCTGCCCCACCGAATCCCCCAACTGATCGACTATGACTGTCATACCTGATACAAATCGACAATTAAGCCAACCGAAGCCAAAAAAAAATCTTTCAGCAAGCCCTCCAGATGGTCATAATGAGCTGAGTAAAATCAGCCACTGCAATCAGAAAAGTTTATGCCCCAACCCTTCGTCCATTTACACCTGCATTCTGAGTTTTCACTGGTAGACAGCACACTGCGAATCAAGCAGCTTGTTGAGCGTGCGAAGCAATTGGGGATGCCTGCGGTCGCTGTCACTGATCAGTTCAACATGTTTGGCCTGGTTAAATTCTACCGGGCAGCAGTTGCAGCCGGCATCAAACCCATTGCCGGTGCTGACGTGCTGGTAAGCCCCGCAGATGACCCTGAGCATGCCAGCAGGCTGGTGCTGTTGTGTCAGAACAATGAAGGCTATCTGAACCTGTGCCGTTTACTCAGCAAGGGTTACCAGGAAGGTCAGCATCTTGGTATACCCTATCTGCGGCGTGAATGGGTTTCCGAGTCACTCAGCAGGTCTGATCGCTTTATCCAGCGGTCGTGAAGGCGATATCGGTCAGGCCTTGCTCAATCAACATCCCAACACGGCTCGACAACTTGCACAGGCCTGGATGAAAGATTTTCCGGGCCGTTTTTACCTTGAAATCCAAAGAACGGCTCGTGAACAGGAAGTACGTTATGAGCGTCTTGCGCTGCAACTGGCAGCCGAATTGGGTCTGCCGGTCGTTGCCAGCAATGATGTCAGGTTTCTCGACAGGAAGGATTTCTCAGCCCATGAAGCCCGTGTGTGTATTCATGATGGCCGCCAGCTATCCGACAAACGCAGGGCGCTTCGCTACTCGGAAGAGCAATATCTCAAGAGCCCGGATGAAATGGAAAGCCTTTTCGCGGACCTGCCTGAAGCATTGGAAAATGCCTCAGAACTGGCAAAGCGATGTAACCTGGAACTAAAGTTTGGCACTTATTTCCTGCCTGACTTCCCGACCCCGGATGGTGAGAGTGTCGAAGATTTTCTGAAAACGGCCTCTTTGAAAGGTCTTGCCAATCGCCTGAACAAACACGGCCCCGCGCAAGAGTTTACTGACGATGATTATCGTGACCGCCTGGAGCTTGAACTCGAAGTCATCAATGGCATGGGGTTCCCGGGTTACTTCCTGATCGTTGCAGACTTTATCCGCTGGGCCAAAAAGAATGATATTCCGGTAGGCCCCGGACGTGGTTCCGGTGCCGGTTCGCTGGTCGCCTATGCCCTCGATATCACCGATATTGATCCCCTGCAGTACGACCTGCTGTTTGAACGTTTCCTCAATCCGGAACGTATCTCCATGCCCGACTTCGATGTCGATTTCTGCATGGAAAAACGTGACCACGTTATTGATTATGTTGCCGATACCTATGGTCGTGATCAGGTCAGCCAGATCATCACCTACGGCACCATGGCCGCCAAGGCTGCGGTCAGGGATTGCGGTCGCGTACTTGGCCACGGCTATAACTTCGTCGATGGCATTGCCAAACTGGTACCGCTGGAACTGGGCATAACACTCAAAAAGGCCCTGGACCAGGAACCAGACCTCAGAAAACGTTATGAGGAAGAGGAAGAAACCAAGGCCTTGCTGGATCTGGCCATGTCACTGGAGGGTTTGACCCGCAACGCCGGCAAACATGCCGGTGGCGTCGTGATTGGCCCATCCGCGTTGACCGATTTCGCACCGCTTTTCTGCGAATCCGGTGGTGGCGGTGTAGTCACCCAATTCGACAAGGATGATGTGGAAACCATCGGCCTGGTCAAGTTCGATTTTCTCGGCCTGAAAACCCTGACTATTATTGACTGGGCTTTAAAAGCCATTAACAAGCAGCTTCTTGATGAGGGCAAGGAACCGGTTGTACTCGAGGAACTGCCGCTGGATGATCCGGCAACTTTCAGGTTATTGCAGGATTGCAAAACGACCGCCGTATTTCAGCTTGAATCCAGTGGCATCAAGGATCTGATCGGCAAACTGCAGCCCGACAGTTTCAATGAGATCATTGCACTGGTGGCCCTTTACCGTCCCGGCCCGCTGGAATCAGGCATGGTGGGTGATTATGTCGACCGCAAACATGGCCGCGCGGTTGTCAGTTACCCGCATGACGACCTCGAGCAGATTCTCAAACCCACCTATGGCGTCATCCTTTACCAGGAACAGGTCATGCAGATCGCCCAGGTGCTGGCCGGCTATTCGCTCGGTGATGCTGACATTCTGCGTCGTGCAATGGGTAAGAAAAAGGCATCCGAGATGGCCAAGCAGCGTCTCGTATTTGTTGATGGTGCGTCCCATCGTGGTGTCAGCGATGAACTCGCCAATTATATATTTGACCAGATGGAAACATTCGCCGGTTACGGTTTTAATAAATCCCATTCAGCTGCCTATGCCCTGATCGCCTACCAGACAGCCTGGTTGAAAGCCCATTACCCGGCCGCCTTCATGGCAGCCGTGCTTTCAGCTGATATGGATACCACGGATAAGATCGCGGGTCTGATTACCGAGTGCCGCAGCATGGGGCTGGATATCCTGCCCCCGGACATCAACCACTCGTCATATGCGTTCAAGATGACGGACCAGCACTCGATCAGCTATGGCCTTGGCGCCATCAAGGGCATCGGTAACGCGGCCATCGCCTCCATCGAGGAAGAACGCGTCAAGCACGGACCCTATACAAGTCTGGATGATTTCTGTAACCGGATGGATCTGAAAAAGGCCAATAAGCGTGCCATGGAAACCCTGATTCGCTCCGGCGCGCTGGATGTGCTTGATCCCGATCACAACCGGGCGCGGCTGTTACACGACCTGCCCCGTTGTATGCACGCCGCCGAACAGACACAGCGCGACCAGGAAGCCGGTCAGACCGACCTGTTTGGCACGCTGCAGCCAATCACGGTTAACAACATACCGGAATTGTCTGACGTAAAAGCGTGGCATGAATTGCAGAAACTGCAGGCCGAAAAGGATTCCCTGGGCCTGTACCTGACCGGTCACCCGGTCAAGGTGCATTTCAGGGATATCAGGAACTTCACCACCTGCGTACTTGGGGACGTGCATAAACGTGTGCCCAAAGACAGCAAAAACCGGCGCGGCGTCGCCATGACGCTGGTCGCACTGGTCACCTCCCTGCAACGCAGAACAGCGCGGGGGCATTTTATTGCGGTTGATGACCACACCGGCCGTGTCGATGCATTTCTGAGCAATGAAACCTATGCCACTTACGCTGATTTGCTGACAAAAGACGCGATAGTGATGATAGAAGGCAACGTGGTCGCCGATGATTTCACCGGTGGTTACAAAATCACCGCCAACCACATCATGTCACTCGCGGATGCCAAGGCACGTTTTGCGAGAGGCGTTAATATTGCCGTTTCCGGACCTGATGAATCACTGTGCCTGGAACTTGCCTCCACCTTCCGCCCCTACCAGGGCGGCTCATCACCGGTATTTCTTCACTACCGCAACCAGCGTTCACGTGTCACCTTAGAACTGGGTAATGAGTGGACGGTGAAACCCTGCGAGGAACTGATCGCGGCATTGAATGAACTGGATGCGGTCAAGCAGGCCGGCCTGCGTTACTGAGAGTTCGCTTAACTTTCAGTGGAGCGATAGCGGCGATACAAAATCTTGATGCGGCGGACATACTCCCGCGTTTCTTTATAGGGCGGAATACCACCATATTCCCGCACGGCACCCGGCCCGGCATTGTATGCAGCCGCAGCCAGTTCCACGTCCTGGTCAAATTGCTCCAGCAAGCGCGACAGGTAAAGTGTGCCACCCTCGATATTACTGACCGGGTCGAATACATCAATGACTTCCAACTCTGCCTGGGTCGCAGGCATTAACTGCATCAGGCCTTGTGCACCTTTGGGTGAAAGTGCCTCCGGCTGGTAAGCGGATTCTGCATGAATAATGGCACGGATCAGTGCATCATCGACAGCATATTCCTCGGCAGCCATTTGTATGGCTTCACGAAACGCCCTGCGGTTCAGGGGGATTTTTTCCCAGTCCAGCTGGTTGCACTTGGGATCGGATGCGTAACAGGGGAAAGAGAATGTCGTGACTTTTTGCTGACTGCCCGGCCGCACGTTGGTGTAGTGGACAATGCCGTCTTTATCGGTGAACTTATAGACCTCGGCCCATACGGAAACTGAGCACAACAGGCAGGCAAAAAAGATCAACCCCGCCACTTGCCCTTTTTTGTAATGTCCGTATTTCATTTCAATCCATGAGCCAATGCCACGCAGATTATGGCATAAACCGCCTGGATACCGCGATATCCCTGCAAATCATCAGTTTGAATCCTGATCGCCGGACCGGCACGCCTAGATCGAACAGAACCCGAGTCCGTGCTTTTCCAGGTAACGCTGGTGGTATTCCTCGGCACGCCAAAATGGCATCGCTGCCTCAACCTGTGTAACCACCGGTTGGGGCCAGCGACCTGATTGGTCGAGGGTCTTGATGGCAGCCAGTGCAGCCCTTTCCTGATCGGTGGAATGAAAAAATATGGCTGAACGGTACTGACTGCCAATATCAGGGCCTTGCCGGTTCAGTGTTGTCGGATTGTGCATTTCAAAGAAAAGATCCAGCAGGGTTTCATAACTGACCTGCTGTGGATCAAATTCAACCTGTACGACTTCCGCATGCCCGGTTGTGCCGGTGCACACGGCCTTGTAATTGGGCTCGGGTTGACCACCCATGTAACCTGAGGTGGCTTCCAGCACCCCTTCCTGTGCACGGAATCGTGCTTCTACACTCCAGAAACAACCGGCGCCAAAAGTGGCGAGTTCTGTTTGCTTACTCATGAATTATCCTTGGTTTTTGAACGTCTTCCGACCCTTATCATACCTTCCTGAATGGTGCTGGCAATCAGCCTTCCCTTGCGATCATATATCAAACCCCGCGCCAGACCTCTACCACCACTGCTGCTGGGACTGTCGCAGCAATACAGTAACCAATCGTCGACACGCGCCGGCTGATGAAACCACATCCCGTGATCAAGGCTGGCCATCAACAGGTCATCCTGAATGAAGGAAATCCCGTGTGGCAGGGTCGCGGTGCCCACCAGGTGGAAGTCCGAGGCATAGGCCATCAACGCTCGATGCATAGCGTCGGGCGCTTCAATTTTCTCATTCAAGCGAAACCAGATATTGGAAAAAGGCGCTTGAGGTTGTGGTTTGAAAACGTCCCGCTTCTGTGTTGGTCGAAAATCAAACGGCCCGGTGCGTGTGAACCAGCGGCGTAAAAGGGGTGAAACCTGTTCGAGGCGATCTTCCGGGACATTGCTTTCTGACGACAACTCTTCCGGCATTGGTACGTCCGGCATTTCAAACTGATGCTCCAGACCTTCCTGTTCCAACTGGAATGATGCCGCCAGGGTGAAAATTGGTCGTCCATGCTGAATGGCCACCACCCGGCGTGATTTAAAACTACGGCCATCCCGATTGCGTTCAACGTTATAGACAATCGGTGCTTCGGCATCACCGGCACGCAGAAAATAGGAGTGCAGAGAATGAATTGTGCCTTCATCCACGGTTCGACTGGCGGCGATGATCGATTGCGCCAGTACCTGGCCACCGAATACACGCGAGGTGCAAATATCCCGGCTCTCACCCCGGAAAAGATTGACTTCGAGCGCCTCCAGCTCCATTAACTGGAGTAGTTCTGCGGTCGTATTATTTGAATAATTCATTTTTTAATCTGTCATCTTCTGTTGATTAATCAGTTTATCCCGATAATGCGGGGGATAGCTGCCTGAAAACACCAGATTGGGTTCTCGGGGTATAAACACAATGCCTATACTATGACACAATGGGATGAAATCCATTCAACCCAGCTAAACCGGACCAGGATGAATTCGGAACACACATTTCTCTGGCACGACTATGAGACTTTCGGTGCCTACCCGCAACTGGATCGGCCGGCCCAGTTTGCCGCCATCCGTACCAATACCGCACTGGAGCCTATTGGCGAGCCAATCGACTGGTATTGCCAACCAGCACGGGATGTATTACCGCACCCCGTTGCCAGCCTGATCACCGGCATTACCCCCCAGCAAGCGCTAAGAAAAGGCCTGGTTGAAGCAGAGTTTGCGACGCGCATCCATGCAGAAATGATGGAACCCGGCACCTGTAGCGCCGGTTATAACAGTATCCGTTTTGATGACGAGTTTAGCCGCAACCTGTTTTATCGGAATTTTTATGACCCCTATGAACGGGAATACAAAAATGGTAACTCACGCTGGGACCTGATTGACCTGGCGCGGATGTGTTACGCACTTCGCCCGGCAGGGATTGAATGGCCGGAACATGAACCCGGCAAACCCAGTTTCAAGCTGGAACACCTTTCAGAAGCCAACCATATCGAACACGTGGGTGCACATGAGGCTCTTTCTGATGTCATGGCAACCATTGGTCTTGCCCGACTGATTCAGCGCCGCCAACCGCGTCTGTTTGACTGGGCACTCAAAATGCGTGACCAGCATCATGTCATGCAAATGCTAAGCCCGGCAAATCCCGAACCGTTACTTCATACCACCTCACGTATTCCGGCCACTCGCGGGTGCACCACGCTTGTACTACCACTTTCCATTTACCCCGATCAGAAAAAGAAAGTCATTGTTTATGACCTGATGACAGACCCAAAGTCATTGTTAGCGTTAAGCGCCGATGAAATTTCCGATCGCCTGTTTACCCCGGCGAACGACCTGCCCGAAGGCATTGAACGCATACCGCTGAAATCGATTGCGACCAACCACGTACCGATGATCGCACCAATGGCGACCTTAAAGCATGTGGACTGCCGAAGAATCGGTCTTGATCCTGAGCGCTGTCTGCACAACGCAGAAAAAATAAAAAAAGCCCTGCCCGATATACGTAACAAGGTCATGGACGTCTTCAAGCCCTACCCGCCTGGTGAACTGAATGACCCGGATCATATGATTTATTCAGGTGGTTTCTTCTCGAACCAGGACAGGCAACTCATGAGTAAAATTCATGCGACATCACCGGATAAACTGGCCCACATTTCCTGGCCATTTAAAGATTCGAGATTAATGGAAATGTTTTTTCGTTACCGCGCACGCAATTATCCCGACACATTAAGCTTCGAAGAAAGCAAGCTATGGGAAACCCAGCGACTGGAAAGATTGAACCACCCCAGGGATGAGCGGCAACTCACCCCGGAAACCTTTTACCTGGAAGTAACAGCCGCCAGGCAGTTACATAGGGGAGACAAGCGTGCGTTGAGCATACTGGATCAGCTGGAAGCCTGGGGTAATGACATCTGTGCGTCTGTCTAAGTTGTAGGCAAAAACTTCAAATCAATGACTTATCGGACCTTTCTCGATCTAATTCGAATTATTTATGCACAAGTCGCTGATTGTTCGTATTACACTTATGTGACACCAAATTTGCACCCGGCAACTTCACATTAATATTTTTATCTTGTTGTTTTTAATGAATTATTACAATTGTGGTCAATTATTGATCAATTCTGACACGGGCCTGTACTGACTATGGGCGAACAGCCTTACTCACAGAGTTATCCACAGCTTTTGTGGATAACTGGTCAAGCCGCTTTGGTCTGTTCTTTTTCGGGTTGCGCAAAGGCATCCATGACCCTTTGATGACCACCGGTCAACCGGTTTAAACGGCGTCTGGCGGATGGGGAAACAAACTCCACATGGGTTCCGTCAGAAAACTGTAACATCCAGATTCTACGGGGATCATTGTCTTTACCTGGTGTTGCAACAACACCGCTAATTGTCTTGCCAACCAACTGAAAATCTGTATCCATGTCGATATCTCCTTCGCTGTTGATTGGCATTAAAACAGGAACGATTCTCAAATCATGAGAGAGCGGAAAAACAATTTCAACGAACGGCAATTGCCTACAAAGCACCGGGCTTTACACCTCTGTTTATTGAACTCGTGAAAAAGTAGCCTGTGAATGTCCCGCATTGGCGGGTCAGCCAAAAGATAGTTTTGGACTTCACTAACAACAGGGGTACCTATGAAACCATTTACGATGAAAATCACTACTTACACTGCTGGCGATGGGGCTGTTTTCCGTCTGGGCCTGGGCCGCACAACCGGTCAATGTCAATTCTGCCAGCGCCGAGGAAATCGCCGAATCGCTAAAAGGAGTGGGCCTGAGCAAGGCCGAGGCGATTGTCGTCTACCGCAATGAAAATGGCGCGTTCAAACACGTTGATGAGTTGGTCAATGTAAAAGGAATCGGCATACGCACGGTAGATATCAACCGTGAATATATCCTGCTGGATAACAGTAAACTCGCTGCCAGCAAATAATTCATTGTTGGTCTTAAAACAAACCGGGCATTCCCGATGCCCGGTTTGTTTCAGTCCCGTTTGAAATCAATCACTCGATAAGCAAACGACTGCCGAATGCATGTGCGAGGGTAGATTGATCTGTGTACTCCAACTCGCCACCCAGTGGGACACCATGAGCAATACGTGAGACGCGGATATTGTGTGTTTTTGCCATTCTCTGCAGGTAATATGACGTGGCTTCGCCTTCCACTGTCGGGTTGGTCGCCACGATCATTTCATCGGGTGTGTCATTCTCAAGCCGCTCGGCCAATTGATCCAGACCCAGTTCGGCCGGGCCAATGCCATCCAGCGGGGATAAGCGCCCCAACAGAACAAAATAACGCCCTTTGTAGGCCGTGGCCTGCTCGATCGCCAATACGTCCACCGGGGATTCCACGATACACAACTTGGATTGGTCACGCCGCGGGTTGGCGCATATGCTGCAAACTTCCAATTCGGTGAGGTCACGGCATTGTTTGCAGCGGCCGATTTTCTGCATGGCATCAACGAGCACCCCTGACAAACGCAGACCGCCGTCGCGATTTCGCTCCAACAGGTGCAAAGCCATGCGCTGGGCCGTCTTTGGGCCTACGCCGGGTAAACAGCGTAAGGCCTCGATCAATTGGGTCAGTAGTGGTTCAGATGTCATTGCAAATCCGCTGGTCCTGAGGTCTTCCTCAGAATGGAAGTTTGAACCCGGGCGGTAAATTCATACCCTGGGTCAAGCCGGACATCTGTTGCTCTGACGTTTCCTTGATGCGATTAACCGCGTCATTAACAGCGGCTGTGACCAGATCTTCAAGCATCTCAACATCGTCGACCAGGCCAGGGTCGATACTGACACGCTTGACCGCGTGCTGACCGTTCATGACCACGCTGACCATTCCACCACCGGATTGACCGGTGACTTCCATGTTTGCCAGTTCTTCCTGGGCCTTTTGCATTTCCTTCTGCATTTTTTGCGCCTGTTGCATCAGGCCTGCGATATTACCTTTCATTCTGATTTCCTCATGGTTCTGACCGAAGCGTCTTAGACACCGGTTTACTGAAGCGGTTGTATGGAGTCGGAAACAATTTTTGCACCGAACTTCTTCTTGATTTCCTGCACGGTTGGGTCTTCGTCAATTGCGCGCTCTGCCTCGCTCATACGATTCACTTCCGCACGCTGTGCAGCTTCGGCAACCGACCTGACCGGCTCGGAGGCCCTATGCAAATCAAGCTTAACCGGGTGGCCGAGATTACTGGATAATGCGGATTGCAGGCTCTGCACCACTTTTTCGGAACCCAGGTGCAAAAGCGTATCAGGCACCAGGAACCTCCAACGGTTTTCATCAACCGATTCGAGTTGAATATTCCTCGCAAATTCACGGGCCGCACCACTTAATTCGAGATTGGATTGCAGGTTTGACCATTCCTCAGCTGGCTCACCCTCCTCCCTCGTCATGGACTGGCCGGCTTCACTGTCGGGCTGTGAAGCCAGTTCGAGTTCGGGTCCGGCTTCCATGCTGGCTTGTGGCTCCGGTGCAGACTGCGGGATTCGCGCTGGTTCTGGCTCCATGACAGGTGCCGGTGTTTGTGGCTTTACAGCAGCGCTTGTTTTGGGTTTATGCAATTCATCAAAAGCGGCACGGGCAGCACGGGCAGCTTCGCTACCAGCGCCCGAAACCTTGTTTTCTCTGGGCTTCGCGGTTTGGGGTGCGCTGCTGGCAGGTGCACTGGCAACAGCCGGTTTGCTGACCGGCAATGCTCCACCTGAATCGGTGTCGGCTGGCTTGAACGCCAGCATACGCAACAGGGTCATTTCCAAACCCGTACGCGGGTCGGGCGCCAGGCCCATGTCGCGGCGACCGGTAATGGCTATCTGGTAATACAATTGGGCATCTTCCGGTGATATTTGCGAAGCGCGTTCTGTCAGCGAATCCCAGTCGTCTCTGACGGGGTCGCGGAAATCCGGTGCAGCCTGTATCAGCGCGATCCGGTGCATGGCTTCAGCCAACTCGTCCAGCGCGGTCTCCAGGTTACGGGATTGCTGCACAAGCTCATTCACCACCCCCATCAAGGCTGAAGCATCCGAACGTGAGAGGGCATCAATTATGGCGGTGATGTGTGCGTGGTCAATGCTGCCCAACATGCTGGCGACATCAGCATCCTTCAGGCTGCCTCCACCATAGGCGATGGCCTGGTCGAGCAAACTGAGACCGTCACGCATACTGCCATCGGCGGCACGCGCGATGCGCATGATGGCGGGCTCATCTGCCGGAATGGATTCCGCTTGCAGGATTTTTTCCAGGTGCCCGGAAATCTGGTCGGGCAAAAGCCGTGTCAGGCTAAAGCGTAAACAACGTGACAGAATCGTAATCGGCAGTTTTTGCGGATCGGTTGTCGCCAACACAAACTTTACGTGCGGTGGCGGTTCTTCCAGTGTTTTTAGCAGGGCATTGAAACTGTGACCCGATAGCATGTGCACTTCATCGATAATGTATACCTTGAAGCGACCACGACTCGGGGTGTACTGAACCGTATCCAGCAGTTCCCGGGTATCGTCCACCTTGGTTTTTGAGGCGGCATCAATTTCCATCATGTCGACGAAGCGGCCTTCATCCACATCGATACAACTGCCGCATTCACCACAGGGTGTGGAAGACACGCCCTGTTCGCAATTCAGGCACTTGGCCAGGATACGCGCGATGGTGGTTTTGCCAACACCACGGGTACCGGTCAACAGGAAGGCATGATGGACACGGTCCTGGTCAAGGCCGTTGACCAGCGCCTGTACGACGTGCTCCTGGCCAACCAGGTCTTTGAATGTATGTGGCCGCCATTTACGGGCCAGCACCTGATATGTCATACGGACTCCTCCAAAGCGCTCCGTGATGATTGCCTTGAGCTTAAAATGCCCAGCTTTTTCGTTCCAGAGATGATAATAGCAGAAGAAATGATGGCAACCCCTGCCCACCGTTCCCCGGCGCCCGAGTCTGCTGCTGCCGCTGCTCCCTTCCGGGCCTGACGGGGTTCACAACATATCGTCGCGGGGAGGCCGACAGGGGCCACCACTGAACCGCAGCTTCGAGTACTCAAAGTCACGGGAACGGAATTGTGCCGTAAGCCATGTCGGTGTTCAATCATTCAATACTATTTTTTCCATAATTTACTGTTTTTCATTCAATCGAGGTGAAAATCATACTTTTACAACCAATCAGCTATTGTCTCGCCGGGCATCTAACGAGACAATAGCGCATTTGAAATTTGGACTTCTATGTCAACAGCGTCCCATATCCATCTGCAAAGACTTGAAGCGGAAAGCATCCGTATCATGCGCCAGGTTGCAACCGATTTTGAACGACCGGTTTTGCTTTACTCCGTCGGCAAAGACTCGTCCGTACTGCTGCACCTGGCCTTGAAGGCTTTCTACCCGGCAAAACCGCCATTTCCCCTGCTGCATGTTGATACCACCTGGAAGTTCAAGGAAATGATCGCGTTCCGGGACGCCACGGCCAAGCGCCTGGGGCTGGAACTGATTGTCCACACCAATCCGGAAGGCCTGGCGGCCAATA
This sequence comes from uncultured Gammaproteobacteria bacterium, assembly GCA_963759155.1. Classification (GTDB taxonomy): domain Bacteria; phylum Pseudomonadota; class Gammaproteobacteria; order Xanthomonadales; family SZUA-36; genus SZUA-36. The sequence continues at coordinate 20,151 of CAVWXX010000019.1, forward strand.
CCAACCCTTTTACCCATGGCAGCTCCCGCTATACCGACATCATGAAAACCGAAGCACTCAGGCAAGCCTTGAATGCCGGCAAGTATGATGCAGCGATCGGTGGCGCGCGCAGGGACGAGGAGAAATCACGCGCCAAGGAACGTATTTTCTCACACCGCTCAGAAGGTCATGTCTGGGACCCGAAAAACCAGCGACCAGAGCTGTGGTCACTGTATAACACCCGCATCAACCCGGGTGAAAGTATGCGTGTATTTCCGTTATCAAACTGGACGGAAACAGATATCTGGGCGTATATCTACATGCAGAACATTCCAATGTCCGACCTGTACCTGGCCAAAGAGCGACCGGTGGTGGAGCGTGACGGCGCATTGTTCATGCTGGATGATGACCGCTTCCCGTTAAACGAGGGCGAAAAGCCGCAAATGCGCTCCATCCGTTTCCGCACCCTGGGATGCTATCCACTGACAGCAGCCATCGAGTCCAGCGCCAGCACACTCGCCGAAGTCATCATTGAAATGCGCTCCACACACTCATCCGAGCGCTCGGGCAGGTTGATCGACAAAGACCAGTCCGCCTCCATGGAAAAGAAGAAAAAGGAGGGCTACTTCTGATGTCTCAATCAAACAAGGCCACACTCCACATGCAGCAGTTTATCGAGATGGAAAGCTCGAAAAGCATGCTCAAATTCATCACCTGTGGCAGCGTGGATGACGGCAAAAGCACACTGATCGGCCGCCTGCTTTATGATTCCCAGTTACTCTACGATGATCAGTTAGAAGAGTTAAAACGGGATAGTAAAGGCCGCCTGTCGACCGAGGAGGACATTGATTTTTCTTTACTGGTCGATGGTCTTGCCGCAGAGCGCGAGCAAGGTATCACCATCGATGTCGCCTATCGATTTTTCTCAACGACAAAACGCAAGTTTATCGTCGCCGATACACCCGGTCATGAACAGTACACACGCAATATGGCCACCGGTGCATCCACGGCAGAGGCTGCTGTATTGTTGATCGACGCCCGTCTTGGTGTTTCCACCCAAACCCGGCGTCATGCTTATATTCTTTCACTGGTTGGTGTTAAGCACATTGTTATTGCGGTCAATAAAATCGACCTGAAAGACTATTCACGCCAGTTATTCGAAGATATTTGCGCAGATTTCAACGCGTTTTCCGCAGACCTTGGCTTCAACAGCGTTTATGCCATTCCGATATCGGCACTCAAGGGCGATAACATCACCAGCCTGAGCGCACGTATGCCCTGGTTTACCGATCAACCGCTGGTGACTTACCTGGAAAACCTGGACCCGAAAAGGGATGACTCAAAACTGTTCCGTTACCCGGTTCAGCGTGTCATTCGCCCTGACCTGGATTTTCGCGGTTATGCCGGCACCGTGGTTGGCGGTGAAATTTCGGTCGGTGATGAAGTGATGGTTGCCGCTTCTTTAAAACGCAGTCGTGTCAAATCTATCGTTACAATGGATGGTGACATGCCCCGTGCCACCAAGGATGATGCTGTTACCCTGACATTGGAAGATGAGATCGATATCTCGATGGGTGATGTCTTGCACCGGCCCGGTGAACCACCCGAGCGCAGCAACCAGTTCCAGGCACACCTGATCTGGATGCATGAAGATCCGATGCTGCCGGAGCGCAGTTACCTGATGAAGATCGGAGCACAGAACACCTCTGTGCAGATAACGGACCTGAAGTACGCGATCAACATCAATACGTCTGAGCACATGCCGGCCACCAAAGTCGATTTGAACGGTATCGCTGTCTGTAATTTCGCCAGCGCCCAGCCCATTGCCTTTGACCCCTACGCCGACAACCCGGAAATGGGTTCATTCATTTTGATCGACCGCATCAGTAACAACACCGTTGGCGCCGGCATGATCGACTTTGGTCTGCATCGTGGACAGAACCTGTCCTGGCAGTCCTTTGAAATCAATCGTGAATCACGTTCACGTATGAAGCACCAGAAACCAAAAGTCATCTGGTTCACGGGCCTGTCCGCTTCGGGCAAGTCATCCATTGCCGATATTGTTGAACAAAAACTGGCGGCTCAACACCGGCACACCTATTTGCTTGATGGTGACAACTTCCGCCATGGCCTCAACAAGGACCTGGGCTTTACCGATGCCGACCGCGTGGAAAACATACGCCGGGTTGCAGAGGTCGCCCGCCTGATGGCCGACTCCGGCCTGATCGTTATGACCGCTTTCATCTCCCCGTTCCGGCGCGAGCGCAGGATGGCCAAAGAGATCGTCGGTGATATCGATTTTATCGAAGTATTTGTCGACACCCCACTGGAGGTTTGCGAGGCACGCGACCCGAAAGGCATGTATGCCAGGGCCCGCAGAGGCGAAATACCAAACTTCACCGGTGTAAGCTCACCCTATGAACCACCTGAAAGAGCTGATATCCACCTCGATGCAGGTGAGCGCAGCGCTGAAGAACTCGCGGATGAGGTATTAAGCAAGCTACAGATAGACTGAAAAACAAAAAGGGTCAGGTACATTTAGTTTAAAGATATAAATGTACCTGACCCTTTTCGCACTCCTTTTACGACCGCCCTATTTTTGCTTCTTCTCCATTAACTGAAAAATATTAAAATCCTCATGGTCCTCATCCGGGACCATTTGGCCCAGCATGGAAATACCCGCCTCATGGACGGACTCACGACGTCCGCTGACCAGGGGGTGCCACTGTGCAAGACCCTGCCCGTTCGCCAGTCGCCGGTAAGCACAGCTATCCGGCAACCACGCATAGGAATCAACCGTCGCAACGCTCAATTGCAAACAATCGGGAACATGACTGAGGCGATTCGCATAATCGGAACAGCGACAGGAGGATAAATTCAGTAAGTGACAGGCGGTATTCGTGTAATAAAGCTCACCGGTATCCTCATCTTCTATCTTGTTCATGCAACACAAGGCACAACCATCACAAAGTGATTCCCACTCGGCGCTGGTCATTTCGTTTAGCTTTTTGTACTTCCAGAATTCGGTAGTCATCGCGCAGATATTATGACACCAATCGCAAAGGTCCTGCAGAAAGTGATATAGATCATCATTCATGTTTATTACGGTTTATTTGACCGTTTGCACATGCGATCATTAATCATGAACTCTTAATGCATTTTTCGTAACGACTGATGAAGAAGGCTGGAAAGAGATGGATATACAATCCGGAAAACCCCTGCCCCCTCAGGCGCTTTACCGTTTTTGCGACCCGGAAAAGTTGAGTTTTGAAACAACCGCGAGTCTCGAAGACATCAAAGAGGTTCCCGGGCAGGAGCGAGCGGTTGAAGCCATTCACTTTGCCACCGGGATCGAGGTCGACGGGCACAACGTGTTTGTACTCGGTCCGCATGGCACCGGACGTCATACATTTGTAAAACAGTTTCTCGAAAAGAAAGCCATCGACCGAAAAACCCCTTCAGACTGGTGCTACGTTTTTAACTTCGATGAACCACGCCAACCCAAAACCCTGAGTATGCCCGCAGGTGTCGGCAAGGACCTTCGTGTCGATGTGGAGAACACCATCGAAGATGCCCAGACAGCCATTCCGGCCGCTTTTGAGAGTGAGGATTTCCAACTCCAGAACCAGGCCATTACAGACGAATTCAAAGAGCAGCAGGAACAGGCATTCATGGCCATCGAGAAAGCTGCGAACGAACGCGATATCAACCTGATCCAGACACCCAATGGTATCGCCTTTATTCCGATGCACGGTAAAGAAGTGATCAAACCGGAAGAATTCGAAAAACTGCCCGAGGAAACAGCAGGAAAAAATCCAGAAAGACATAGAAGAACTGACCGGGCAAATGCAACGCGTCATGCGTGCTGCACCCAAGCACGCCCGTGAAATGCGGCAAAAGCTGCGCCAACTGGAGCATGACGTCGCCAGCCTCGCGGTAACCGGCCTTATCGATGAACTCAGGCAAAAATACAAGAACGTCCCCGCTGTTGTAGAGCACCTGGCGTGCATGCAAGCCGATATCATCGATAATGTGGGTCTGTTTCTTAGCCCGCCCGACGGACAAGGGCTACCCGACCAGATGCGGGAAATGATGCACTCAAAGGGTTCTTCTGTGATGCGGCGTTACGCGGTCAACCTGCTGGTCGACCGGAGTGATTCTGAGGGTGCGCCGGTGGTCATTGAAGACAAGCCGAGTTTTGCAGAGTTGATCGGCAAAATCGAGTATGAGGCCGAGTTTGGCTCACTTGTTACCAACTTCAGCCTGATCCGTGCCGGCGCACTACACCATGCGAATGGCGGCTACCTGGTGCTGGATGCTGCCAAGGTCCTTTCATATCCACTGGCCTGGGAAGGCCTGAAACGCGCGATCAAATCCCGTCAATTGCAGGTACGCTCCATCGGTGATGACATCGGCCTGGTCAGCACGGTTTCGCTGGAACCGGAACCCATCCCGCTGGAACTCAAGGTGATCCTGATCGGCGAACGTATTCACTACTATTTGCTGGACCGATACGACCCCGAGTTTTCGGAGCTTTTCAAGGTGGCGGCAGATTTTGAAGACCGGATTGATCGTAACGAGCAGAATGTCGAATACCGGGCCCGTATGCTCGCGACCGTGATACGTCAGGAAAAACTCAAACACCTCGATCGCAGCGGTGTGGCACGTATGGTGGAGGAAAGCGCACGGCGGGCCGGTGACAACGAATGGCTCTCCGCTGACATAAGGCAATCAACGGATATTCTTCGCGAAGCGCATTACCGGGCAAGCCATACCGGCTCTGAATTGATCGGTGCAGCAGAGGTGCAACAGGCGATCGATGCCCGTGTCCACCGTGCCAGCCGTTACCGCGACCAAATGCAGGATGGCATCCTGCGCGACATGCTGCTGATTGATACGGCAGGCGCCAGCGTCGGCCAGATCAACGGCCTGGCCGTTATGCAGTTGGGTGAATTCGCATTCGGACGCCCACAGCGTATTACAGCTGTGGTCTCTCTCGGCTCAGGCAAGGTCATCGACATTGAGCGGGAGGTGGAACTGGGTGGTCCATTGCATTCCAAGGGTGTCCTCATCCTGACAGGTTTTCTCAGGTCACATTACGTCACAGACCGGCCCCTGTCCCTGTCCGCCAGCCTCGTATTCGAGCAATCCTATGGAGGTGTTGATGGTGATAGCGCTTCTGCGGCAGAAATTTGTGTACTTGCCTCGGCATTGGCACAGGTTCCGATCAAACAATCCCTGGCCATCACGGGTTCATTAAACCAGCATGGCAGAATCCAGCCGATCGGCGGTGTAAACGAGAAGATTGAGGGCTTTTTTGATATTTGCAATAAACGTGGTTTAAGCGGGGACCAGGGTGTTCTGATACCCCACTCAAATGTCAGGCACCTGATGCTGCGTGCTGATGTCATCGCTGCAGTTGAGCGTGGGGAGTTTCACGTCTTCCCGGTTGAAAACGTCGATCAGTGTATCGAATTACTCACCGGACTCCCCGCCGGCGAGCGCGATGAAAACGGCGAATTTCCGGACGGCAGCGTGAATCACAGGGTGCGTGAACGACTGCTTGATTTCGCAAATCAGCTCCAGGCATTCAGCAAACCCGGAAAGACAGCGGAAGATTCTGCCAATGCTCACAAGAACCCCTGATACCATCACACGACAGATAGCCGTGATACTGGGGACCAGCGGCTCAGGTCAGGCCGTGTTGAATGTTCTGCAGCAGCTGCTTGGAAGGGATGCTCCAATTGAACTACATGGCTTGTTTATCGAGGATGTGGACCTGCAACGAGCGGCTGCGTTGCCATTTGCCAAAGAACTTTGCCGATTGACCCTGAGCGTCCGCGAGATCTCAAACACCGGCTTTGATCGAACCGTTGCATTGCGAATGCGCAGCGCCCGCCATGCCCTCGAAGAACTCGCCCGGCGTATGGGTGTATCCCACACGTTTCGTAACATCCAGGGATCCACGGTCAGTTTATTGCGTGATACGGCACACTCAGCTGACATCACCGTTTTTGAGCCATGGCGAAAACTACCAGCACCGGCGGCACACCGGTTCGCGCCTGGCCGACTCGCGCCCCGGCGCATCGTGGTTGTTATTGACGACGTGACCTCGGCTGATGAGGCCCTGCTGATCGCATGCAGTCTCGTGCAGGACCATGCAGAAAGGATGACGGTCCTGCTGAGAGCCGAAAACCCGACAGAACTGCAGGCCCTGGAGCATATGGTCCATGAATTATTGCCTGGCCGGCCGGCACGCCTGTTGTTAATGCCGGACCGGGAAACTCAGCACCTGATTGCGACGGTACTTGCAGAACGCGCCGATATGCTTGTCATCGGGGCACGGGAGGAGTTATTGAAATCCCGTTCACTGGGATTATTGCTGCAACAACTTGAATGCCCCATTTGCCTGGTCAGACAGGCCGAAAACAACACAGAGCCCGTTATCTGACCCCGGCACCCATTATTATTTGCCTGACCAGCAAGCAATTATCATGAACATTGCAATGATCTCGCCTATCATGGTTTTAAAACCACGCTGGGTTTGTAACAATCACGGCAACCCGGTCAAGTCATTGATCAAAGGCTGCAATCCCAAAGACAGGCATCTTATGAAATATCCTTTAATACGACGTCATTACTTCTCCCTCGCGAATATGTTTATTGGCCTGCTGGTGGCCGTTCTGAGCAGTCATTTGATCGCCGATACGGACACGAACGCCGAACCCGGGGATCATTCGCAAAGAGCCATCCTGGTAACCGGTGCCAGCACCGGTCTCGGCAGGATGCTGGCGGAATCCCTGGCATCGAAGGGTTATTTCGTTTACGCCGGTGCACGAAAAGACAAGGACCTTGCGGCCCTCAACGCGATTGAAAACATACAGTCGATCAGGCTCGACGTCACGATACAGCGTGAGATCGATGCTGCCGTGCAAACAGTCACCGATGCGAACCGGGGCCTTTATGCCATCGTCAACAATGCGGGTGTGGGTCTGATGGCGCCTTTGATCGAGCTTGATGAAAAAGACCTGGATTTCATTTTTGATGTGAATGTCTATGGCCCCTACCGCATCACCAAGGCATTCGCACCACTGCTGATTGAATCAAAAGGGCGCGTGGTTAACATCGGCTCAATTGCCGGTGTCCAGACACGGACTTTTTACGGCCCCTACAGTATGACCAAGCATGCCCTGGAAGCCTTTACCGATGCCCTGGCGATCGAGTTGTCCCGTTTTGATATCAAGGTCAGCATTGTCGACCCCGGCGGGTTCAATTCAAATATTGGCAAAAACATTTACCAACGCATCAAGGACAAGGGTGTAAATTTTGAGAACTCCTTATACAAGGATGAATGGGAAAACAACTGGGTGCTGGAGGGTGGTGACCTATCCATGATGAAAGGCCCTGAAGACATGGTCGCCGCCGCCGAACACGCATTATTCGACGCCAACCCACAGCAACGCTACATGGTGGTCGGTGACGCAGCGCGAGCGGACAGGACGATGCGGGCGCTATTGCATCGTATGCTGGAACTGAATAAAAACCAGCCCTTCACCTATGACCGGGAAGGACTGATAAAACTTCTTGATGAAGAAATGGCGAAAGTAAATCAGTAGAATTTACCCTGACTTTCCCTGGGTAGGCGCTGCCCGACCGCTGGACATTGAAGCCAACGATCAACTAGCGCAAAGCAAACGCACGCGCCAGTTGCGACTGTATCTTGTCGACACCCTGGCCGATCAGGTCTTTGGGGATTTCCTTGACCACGACTTTCTCGAGGTCCGGGTTCAGGGTTTTACGTATGACACCCAGAACGGCGGGCGCCGCCAATAAGACCAATTGAGCAAAGTCGCCTTTTACACGCGCGGTCTGAAGCCGCTCGACCATCTCTTTTACAAATTTTCTTCGTTGCTCTTCTTTTACACCGGTATTCGGCTCCATTGCATGCCGGCCTGAACCAGAGCTGTCGAAGGCCCTGCCGGGCGCATCCGAAACCAGGTCTCTTGGGTGAGCGTTACCCTCCTTGTTAGACAGGACATCAACCAGCGATAAATTTCCCGGCAGCCGGTCGCTTGAGTAAAACTGCGCCTCGGCCTGGTTTGCAACTAAAACCCAGATCTTTTTCATAAAATATAACTCCTGTTGGTTGGGGCTCCTACAGCCGGGCAACTCAACCCTCTTGCCTGTTATTTTGAGTTGACAGGTGACCAGGTCGTTTTAATGACCCGGGGAGCTACTCCCGAGTGTTTTGATCAAATCCAGTGGAAACACGATTGTCGAGCTTTTGTCGCCAGCAATTTCTGTCAGGGTTTGCAGGTAACGCAGCTGGATTGCATTTGGTTCGGCACTAAGTGTTTTAGCTGCCTCTACCAGTTCATGCGCGGCCTGCTTCTCACCGGTAGCATGGATAACCTTGGCTCGCCGTTGCCGTTCCGCCTCGGCCTGCGCGGCGATGGCGCGAATCATGCTCTCGTCCAGATCGACATGCTTGATCTCGACATTGGCAACCTTGATACCCCAGGCATCGGTCTGACGATCAAGAATTGCCTGGATATCCTGATTCAGCGTATCGCGTTCAGCCAGCATTTCATCCAGTTCGTGCTGCCCCAGCACCGAACGCAGGGTCGTCTGCGCCAACTGGCTAACTGCATCCAGGTACTTTTCAACCTGGATAATCGCTTTCTCCGGATCGAAGAACCCGGAAGTAAACCACCGCGTTGACGTGTACCGAAACATTGTCGCGTGAGATGACATCCTGCGTGGGTACGTCCATGACGATAACCCTCAGGTCCACACGTACCAATTGCTGAACGATCGGAATGATGATGATCAAACCCGGACCCTTGACCTTCCAGAAACCGCCCAAGCTGAAAAACCACGCCACGCTCGTATTCACGCAAGATCCTGATCGCACTAAAAATCAGGCCAAAGACAAACAACAGGACGAGGCCAACTGTATATTCGAACATGTCCCTACTCCTTTATCAATTCAAAGCCTGGCACTCACTCATCGGCTGGACCTACTTTCAAGGTGAGCCCGTCAATACCCGTTACCACGATCACCTGACCTTTGTGTAATGGTGATTCGCTGACAGCACTCCAGCGCTCGCTATGAACAAATACCTCTCCCTCATGATAAACATCGGTCATGGCGACACCCGAAGCGCCAATTAGCTGCTCCCGCCCGGAAACCACGGGTCGGAGCCTGGCCTTTAATGCAATGCCAACAATACCCATCAGACCAAGCGCACTGACCATCGCCAACGCACCCACCAATGGCCTCGAGACCGCAAAACCTGGAATATCGGTATCGATCAGGATGATCGATCCAATGACCAGCGAAATAATACCGCCGATACCCAACACACCAAAACTGGGCGCTACCGCCTCACCAACCATCAGGATGATACCGAGCGCAATAAGCGCGAAACCCGCGTAATTAACCGGCAACATCTGGAAAGCATAAAGAGCAAGAAGCAGACAGATCGCACCGATCACGCCGGGAAACACCGCGCCAGGGTTGTAGCCCTCAAAAAACAGGCCGTAAATACCGATCAGCAAGAGCAGGTAAGCAACCGTCGGACTGGTAATGACACCCAAAAATTCGGCCTTCCAGTCGGGTTCCAGTTGCTCGATCTGTAATGACGCCGTGTTGAGCACCCAATCGCGGCCCCGCACTTCGATAGACCTGCCATCGATCTGTTCCAACAGGTCACTGATATCAGTGGCGATCAGATCAATGACATTGGTTTCCAGTGCTTTTTCAGCAGTGATGCTGTCCGCATTCCGCACCGCCAGTTCCGCCCAATCTGCATTCCGGCCGTGTCTGTTTGCCAGACCACGCGCATAGGCCACGGCATCGTTCACCGCCTTTTTGGTCATGGTGTCACCACCATCGGTTTCCGGTCCGGCATCCTCATCGCTGTCACGGGGTGCCTGGTTTGGACCCGGTTGTTTTCCACCGATAATGGAAACCGGTGTGGCCGCCCCGACATTGGTTGCGGGACTCATTGCGGCGATGTGACTGGCGTAGAGGATGTACATACCCGCGCTGGCTGCACGTGCGCCACCCGGTGTGACAAAAGTCACCACCGGAACCGGAGAGTTAAGAATAGCCTTGATGATATCCCGTGTGGACGCATCCAGCCCGCCTGGCGTATCCATGCGGATGATTACCAGTTCGGCGTTGCGGTCTGTCGACTTGTCCAATGCACTCACCAGGTATTCGGTAGTCGCCGGTCCGATCGGGCCCTGCACATCAAGCAGAATGGCCCGCCGATCAACGGCGCCAGCCAGGATATCTTCTTCAGTTGCTGTGGTTTGTTGTACCTGGGAGGTGGCAAGTACAGGCATGAGGGTGGCCACCAGGAAGCACATCAAGGCTTTCTGCATTTTGACCGAAGCATGGAACAACATGCCCATCTATAAAAACTCCTTCTTTCGCCAAGGGCTTCACGAAAGAGTCTGCATCTAAATTAATTTAAGCAGCTCATGCGGATGAATTCCATCAATACTGACAAATAAGAGCCAAAAGAAGCGCTTTTTGTGACATGGATCAAACGCCGTCATTGCAAATGCTCTTGAAGCGCCAGGGCCCGAGAGTCAACTTTATAATCAACATATAGTGCAAGACCGGTAGCCAGGCGCACGCTCTGTGCGTTCATTTGGGGGAATGAGGTCTTCATCCGGAACCTACACCTTCATACACTCGGCCTCACGGCCCCGCACTACCCGGCGACCTTCCATCGGGCCGGATGTCTCTGTGACCACCGTGCATTGAGCTTCGGGCTCATGATCGGTATGGAAATAAATGACGACCCAGTCGCCAGTCTTGCCTGACTCATGTGCCCGGGCGGTATTTGAGAACAAGGCCGTGAAATGCCAGTCCTTGCGTTGGGTGTGAAAAATCGGCAACCAGGCTTCACCGGATGGATTGAAGCGTTTCGGGGCAATCTTGCGCAGCAATCCTTTTGCAGCTCGCTCTCGATAATCCCGGTCAACATCCAATAACAGCTCAACACCGGGGACCGTCGCCAGCTGACGAACCCGTGCTGGCCGGCTTTGCAGCATATGAGCCAGGGCTGCAGAAATCATTCGGGCGCGGCGGCCTCCTACTCCAGGCACCTGCTCCAATCTCCCATCATGGGCCGCGATTTCGAGCTCTGCAAGGGTATCGACGTCAAGCGTCTCATGGATACGTTTTGCCAGGTCAGGACCAATACCCGGGATGGATTGAAAAATCTGCTCCGGATCGAGCGAGCCACGTAAACGCTCCAGTTGCATCCAGCGACCGGTTTGAAGCATCTCCTGGATGGCCAAGGCTATAGAGCGCCCAATGGCGGGAAGATGTTCCAGACCTTCGATACCCTCGCGTTCGGCCAGCACAAATAGCTCTTCTTCAAGACCTGACACGGTTCGCGCCGCACGGCGATAGGCGTTCACACGAAACGGATTCGCATTCTGCTGCTCCAGCAAATCCGCAATCTCCTGGAGCTTTGCGGCGATGGCCTGGTTGTCCCAGCTCTGCATTGTCTTAACCCCGGGTACATTGGTGGGTCACTGTCCACCATTCAGGGCTTAGCTATTAGAAGTGCTTTGCAATCTTCTTAAAACCATCACGAATGTCTTCGATACGATCTTTGACGTCATTCATATCGTGCTCCTGATTTCTTGATAAGTATTCAAACCTCTGGCAATGCCATATCTCCCATGTCGATCTCTGCCAGGGACTACCCGGTAAAAATTAGACATAAAAATCATTACTAGATTCAAAGCCCAAGAAAAATAAACCGTGACCATCAGCGCTTAAGATTCGGCCTACTCCAACTCAACAACAAGATCACCTTGTGCAACTAACTCTCCCGCCTGGAGGTGTACCGCCTTGATCGTGCTTTCAAACGGCGCCGTGATGGTGGTTTCCATTTTCATCGCCTCGATGATGAACACCGGTGTGTCTTTATCAACCACGTCTCCGGTTTTGACCAGAACGGTAGCCAGTTTGCCCATCAGCGGAGAGCCGATTTCATGCCGCTCCATCGCTTTGCGATTGGCAGCGGTCTTGGGCACCACCGTTTCATCACGTATCTGCACACTGCGTGCTTGACCATTCAGATCGAAGGTGACACGGCAAAAGCCGTTTTCATCGGTATGTGAGCGATAAACATAACGGATAACAATGGTCTTGCCACGCTGCAGCTTGACCAATATTTCCTCACCCTGTTTCAGGCCATAAAAGAAGGCCTTGGTAGGCAGGTAGTGAACATCACCGAATTCTTTCTGGTGCTCATAGTAGCCACGAAAAACATTCGGATACATGACATAAGACAGAAAATCGAGTTCCGTGAGGCTATCATCGAACTCATCCTTGAAATCAGCAAACTCCCTCTCGAAATCAACCGGATCCAGTACCTCGCCCGGCGGACCCGTGAGCGGCTTCTTGCCCTTCAGGACCAGTGCGGACAACTCAGGTGGGAATCCACCCTCCATCTGGCCTAACTTGCCCGAGAACAAGTCAACCACCGAGTCGGGAAAAGCCAGCGTATCACCCTGGGTCATCACGTCTTTCTCATCCAGACCATTGGCGGTCATAAACATCGCCATATCGCCAACCACCTTGGAAGACGGCGTGACCTTGACGATATCACCGAACATCCGGTTAACCGTTGCGTAATTTTTCTTGATGGTTTCGAAGCGGTGCTCCAGGCCAAGCGCAATGGCTTGTGGTCTCAAGTTCGAGTATTGTCCACCGGGAATCTCGTGCTCATAAACCTCCGCCGTACCCGCCTTCAGACCGGATTCGAATGGATAATAATACTCACGCACAGCTTCCCAGTAGTTGGCATACTGATTCAAAGAACCGAGGTCGAATGGTTGCTCCCGCTCATGCCCCTTCATCACTGCAATGATGGAGTTCATATTGACCTGGGAGGTCAAACCGGACATCGAACTCAGACAAACATCCACCACATCCACATCTGCCTCGATGGCCTTGAGCAAGGTGGCGCTTTGCATGGAGGAGGTATCATGCGTATGCAGGTGTATGGGAATATCAACTGCGTCCCGCAAGGCCGGAATCAGCTTTTGGGCAGCATAAGGTTTAAGTAAACCCGCCATGTCTTTCAAAGCCAGCATGTGCGCCCCCTCGTCTTCAAGACGCCGCGCCATGTCGAGGTAATACTGCATGTTATAACGGTTGCCAGGGTCGCTATTCAGCACATCACCGGTATAGCAAATGGTCGCCTCCGCAATTCCACCCGTTCTTTCACGCACGACCTTGATTGACCGTTTCATACCTTCGATCCAGTTCAGCGAATCGAAAATACGGAACACATCGATGCCATTTTCCCAGGACTTCTCGATAAATTTATCAATCACATTGTCGGGGTATGCCTTGTAGCCAACCGCATTCGAACCCCGGAACAGCATCTGAAAGAGTATATTTGGAACCGCCTTGCGCAGATCCTGCAATCGCTGCCAGGGACACTCACGCAAAAACCGCAGTGAGACATCAAAGGTCGCCCCACCCCACATCTCCAGTGAAAACACCTGTGGGTTGGCCTTGGCAAAACCCTCGGCCACCGCCAGCATATCCAGCGAACGGACCCTGGTTGCCAATAGCGACTGATGGGCATCACGCAAGGTAGTATCGGTGTACATGATCTGCTTTTCCTGCCTGACCCATTGACAGAATGCTTCCGGACCCAGTTCATCCAATTTGTTCTTGGTTCCCGCCGGATATTCCGCCAGGCGATCAAAATGCGGTACTACCGCCTTACGGAAGACCCGCTTGGTCTCAATCGCACCAACATCGGGGCTGCCATTGACTGTCAGGTTGGCAATATAACGCAGGGTTTTGGTCGCGCGGTCAAAGCGTTCTGAGATTTCAAACAACTCGGGATGGTTATCAATAAAAGCCACCGTGGCCTCACCGGACGCAAAGGTCGGGTGACTCAGGACATTCTGCAGAAAACCGATATTGGTTTTAACACCCCGGATACGAAACTCACGCAAAGCACGGTGGTTGCGCGCAATCGCACCACCCAAAGTCCGTCCCCAGGACGTCACCTTGACCAGCATCGAATCGAAAAATGGCGAAACACTGGCGCCGGTATAGGCCGCCCCGACATCAAGACGAATACCGAAACCGGCAGCGCTGCGATAGGCGATCAACGTACCATAATCAGGTTGAAAGCCGTTTGCCGGGTCTTCTGTCGTTATCCTACACTGAATAGAATAACCCCGGCATTCAACGTCAGCCTGGGTCTTGATCCGGATTTCCGGATCACTCAGAAGACAACCACGTGCGATTTGAATCTGGCTGCGAACGATGTCGATACCGGTTATCTGTTCCGTGATCGTGTGCTCTACCTGGATTCGCGGATTAACCTCGATAAAATAGATGTTTTCCTGCTTGTCGACCAGAAACTCAACTGTACCGGCGTTGCTATAATTCACATGCCGCGTTATGGCCAGCGCATACTCGTACAACTTCTGCCGCGTCTCTTCACGCAATGCAAAACTTGGTGCAACTTCCACCACCTTTTGAAAACGGCGTTGCACCGAACAATCCCGCTCAAATAAATGCACCAGGTTGCCGTCGTTATCGCCCAGAATCTGTACTTCAATGTGTTTGGGTGACTCAATAAACTTCTCGAGAAAGACCGTATCATTGCCAAAGGCTTTCAAAGCCTCACTGCGTGCGTCAGCATAGGCGGTTGAAAGTTCTTCTTCGCTGCGGATCACACGCATCCCACGACCGCCACCGCCGGCAGTCGCCTTTAGCATGACCGGGTAACCAATTCGCGCGGCTTCGACCCGTGCTATTTCAACTTCGACCAGTTCTTCATTGCTGTCTTCAATAACAGGAATTCCAGCGGCAATGGCATTCGCCTTGGCCTGCACTTTATCACCCAGCATCGCCATGGCTTCGGGAGTAGGCCCTACGAAAATAATGCCTTCTTCCCGACAGCGGCTGGCGAAATCTACGTTCTCAGACAGAAAACCATAACCGGGGTGAATGGCTTCTACTTCGTTCAGCTTGGCAACTTCGATAATTTCATCAATATCAAGGTAAGGTTTCAGCGGATCATCATCCTCACCGATCTGATAGGCCTCATCGGCCTTGTAACGATGCGGAGAGAATCGATCCTCATGGGTGTAAACACTGACCGTGCGAATACCCAGCTCGGATGCCGCCCTGAGAATTCTTATGGCAATTTCACCGCGGTTGGCTACAAGGATTTTGTCGATGTTTCTACGCATGAAAACACTCTCCGGATGCAGTATTTATTGATCCCTTGATAGTAAAGCCTTGACCGCGATATGGGTATTAATTTTGCCTGTTTATTTGGCTATGTGATGGTCGATTGACTTGGAACAGGTAACTGTTGGGCCGCTGAATCCTTTTTCTTATCTGGCGGGTTGGAAACAATTGAACATTGGGGAAGCCGAGACAATGCGGTAGGTTGCTTCTGGACTCACGGGTGGAAAAAACAATTGATCAGTCGGGAAGCCAAGGCCATGCAGTAGCTTATGCCGGGACACGCCGCGAGCACCTCCCTGTGGGCTCTGGCGCGACATCCCTGTCGCTCAAGGTCCCGGCATAAGCTACTGCACCCCCTTGGCTTTGTGCGAATGCAGGGGTCAATGGTTTCTGATAAGTAACAGTCGGTTAATTCTGAGCTTGATAAACCACGATCTTTGCGAATGTTTGGATTAACAACCTCTGATAGATGCACGTCGTTTGATATTAAGCTGGGGTGTGTATTAACTTATCAGGACCGTGAGCGACATGGATGTCGCGCCCGAGCTTACACGGACGTACTCGCAGCGAGTCCTGGGAAGTTAATACACATCCCAGCTCCCCCAACCTTGCAGATATTCAAAGCCAACCTTCTGAACCATTCTGCAAGCTGGTCTGGGCACGGCACCTGTCCAGGTAAGACAATACACATCCCAGCCCCCCAACCGTGGATTAATAGAACAAACACATGCAGATCACTCGCCAAGCAAGTGATCTGCATCAAATCTGACTAACCAACTAGTTAAACCGTCACAATTTCCTTAGGCAATCTATCGTCAAACCTGGTGGAAGGGCTTACCCTCTTCGGCCCTCTCACGTAGCCAGTCTGATACGGCAAACCTTGGTCCATAGGCTTCAGCCATCCGGTCACACTCTGCGACAAAATGCTTGATGCCAACGGTGTCGATGAATGACATCGTGCCACCGGTCCATGGCGGGAAACCCCAGCCAAAAATCGAACCGATATCTGCGTCAGCGGGGTGATCCAGCACGCCTTCTTCAAAGCAACGTACCGTCTCTAGTGCCTGGCGGTAGAGTAGCCTGTCAATGACTTCCTGCACCGGTGGTTGCTTTTCTTTCACCGGGTAGAGTTCCGCCAAACCTGGCCACAGGTATTTCTTTTCACCTTCCGGGTACTCGTAAAAGCCCTTGCCAAAGCGTTTACCCTTACGATCCAGTTCCTCGACAAATTTGCGTATCACCGGGAAGCCGGAGTCGAAAACGTAGCTGTCACCCTGATCACGTGCATTTTGCATGGTGATCTTGTATCCAAGATCCAATGTGACCTCGTCCATGACGGCCAATGGACCAACCGGCAGGCTGGCCAATTTCGCGGCATTTTCTATCAGGGCCGGGTTGATGCCCTCGGCCAGCATGGTCATGCCCTCGTTGGTCGAGGTGCTGAAACAACGACTGGTGTAAAAACCCGGGCTATCGTTGACCACGATAGGGGTCTTGCGTATCTGCTGGATGTAATCGAGACCACGTGCGATGGCCTCATCCGAGCTTTTTTCGCCCTTGATCAATTCAACCAGCGGCATTTTATCGACCGGTGAGAAAAAGTGCAGACCGATAAAGCTTTCCGGCCGTTTGGATGCCTCGGCCAGACCGGTAATCGGCAGGGTCGATGTGTTACTGGCAAAAATAGCGGTCTCGGGGATGACGGCTTCGGTTTTGGCTGTGACTGCTGCCTTGATATCCCGGTTTTCAAACACGGCTTCGATGATAAGTTCACAACCTTCCAAATCGACGTAATCGGTAGTCGGATGGATCAGGCTCAACAGGGCATCGGCTTTTTCCTGCGTGGAGTAGCCGCGTCCTATCGCTTTATTGAGCAGACCTTCCGAGTAGGCCTTGCCACGCTTCGCACCTTCGATCTCGGTATCAAGTAAAACTACCTGCATACCGGCCTTTGCGGAAACATAAGCAATACCTGCGCCCATCATACCGGCACCCAGGACACCCAGTTTTGTAACCCTGGATTTTTCGATACCTGCTGGGCGCCGCGCGAGTTTATCTGCCGCACCCTTGTTCACAAACAGGCTGCGCATCATGTTGCGTGCAACCACGCCGGATACCAGTTCACCAAAATACTGGGATTCGATATCCAGCCCCTGATCAATAGGTATGATGCAACCCTCGTAAACGGCAGACATCGCGCCGATAGGTGCCGGATAGTTGTGATGCGTCATTCCTGCCAGCAGGGACGTACCGACCATGAAGGTCTGGGCATTCTTTGGTGTCATTGCACCGGCACCACCGGGGAACCGGAAGCCTTTGACATCCCATGGTGCGACCGGGTTCGGGGTTTCCAATAACCAGGTGCGGGCACGATCCAGCAGTTCATCGACCGGTGCGATTTCGTGTACCACGCCGAGCTCGAGTGCCGCCTGCGGTCTTAGCTTTTTGCCCTGCAGGATGACACCCAATGCTTTTTCAGTACCGATCAAACGTGGCAAGCGCTGTGTGCCACCGGCACCCGGCAGCAAGCCAATGCTGACTTCCGGCAATCCCAATTGCGCTTTGGGGTGGTCGGCCATCACGCGGTAGTGACAGGCAAGACAGAGTTCAAGTCCGCCACCAAGCGCCAGGCCGTTGATGGCCACTGCGAAAGGTTTGCCACAGGTTTCCATTCGGCGGAAAACGCCGCTCAGACCCTGGCTCCATTCATAGCCTTCAAGTGTTGTTACGCCCCGGTCATAGGCGGTGACCAGTTCGGTCAGGTCTGCGCCTGCCACGAAGGCGGATTTAGCTGAGGCGACAATGGCGCCTTTAACGTTGTCATCTGCTACGACTTTCTCGATGCATTCTGACAAATCCGCAATCAGGGCATCGCACAGAACATTCATGCTTTTACCCGGAAGGTCGAGCATCAGGGTTGCGATTCCGTCCTTATCGACGGTGTATTGAATCGTGTTGTTCATTTGTTTGTTTCCATAATCTGTTATTTGTCGGTCAGCCTGTAATCAGACCCGCTCAATAATGGTCGCTGTGCCCATACCGCCACCGATACAGAGTGTTATCAGTGCAGTTGAAAGATCACGCCGCTCCAGTTCATCCAGTACGGTACCGAGGATCATGGCGCCGGTTGCACCCAGTGGATGCCCCATGGCAATCGCGCCACCATTCACATTGATCTTGTCATGCGGGATGTTCAGTTGTTCCATGTAGTGCAGTACGACCGCGGCAAATGCCTCATTCAACTCAAACAGATCGATATCCGATGTGCTCATACCGGCGCGTTTGAGGACTTTTTCGGTGGCGGGTTTGGGGCCTGTCAGCATGATGCTGGGTTCGCTGCCCACCGATGCAAAGGAATGTATCCGCGCGCGTGGCTTCAGGCCCATCTGTTTACCGGCCTCTTCGTGGCCGACCAGCACGGCGGCAGCGCCATCCACGATGCCGCTGGAATTACCCCCGGTGTGTACATGTTTGACCGACTCGATTTCGGGGTACTTTTGCAGGATGACCGCGTCGAAACCACCCTGTTCGCCCGGAATTACAAATGCAGGCTTAAGACCAGCAAGACTCTCGGCGGTCGTTCCCGGGCGCATATGCTCATCATGCGCCAGCGCCACGCGACCGATGTGATCCTTGATCGGTACGATAGAGCCATCAAACCAGCCTTGCTCCCATGCGTGCGCTGCCCGTCTTTGGCTTTCCGCTGAATATTCATCCAGCTCCTGACGTGTGATGCCGTACTTGGTTGCAATCAGATCCGCACTGATACCCTGGGGCACAAAATAGGTTTTATAGGCAACCTGTGGGTCGGTTGCCCAGGCGCCGCCGTCTGACATCATCGGCACACGCGACATGCATTCGACACCGCCACCGATGGCCAGGTCAGATTGACCGGACATAATCTGGGCCGCTGCCGTATTGACCGACTCCAGGCCAGACGCACAAAAACGATTGAGCTGTTTGCCGGGCACACTTTCCGCATAACCTGCATCAAGCACCGCGATTCGGGCAATATCGGCGCCCTGCTCTCCCACCGGTGCAACACAACCGAGGATGACATCATCTACCAGCGAGGTGTCCAGGTTGTTGCGGTCACGCAGGGCCCCCAGCACCTGGCTGGTCAGGTTGATCGGTGTGATGGCATGTAGAGAACCATCGGATTTACCGCGTCCGCGCGGCGACCTGACATGGTCGTAAATATATGCTTCAGTCATGTTGATTCCTTTTTCAAAGGTTGATAAGTCTTCAGGCGCCTGTCGGGTTTTTGGTACGACTGCATGGATGCAGGAGGCAGAGCAACGCAGGAGCTGTTTGCCGAGTAGATCATGTCAAATCCGGCGGACGCCTAAGTAAGGTGATGATGTTTTGTTTGAGAACATCGAACGATGCCGTCAAATCAATTTCAGGGTTGACCAGCCATTGGAAATTGAGCCCCAGCAACGATGCGTAGAATTGTTCGGCCAGACTTTCGGGGTCGACATCCGCCCTGATTTCACCGCTTAGCTGCCCGTTACGCACCCAGGTCGCAGCAGTTGCCCTTTGCAGACGGTGAAACTCAACTATATTGGGTTTGAATTCAGAGGCGGGGTCAAACGAGGCTGACCACAATATATACATGGCCCGTGCGTGATGTGGAAAATGCAACAGGTGATCGCGATGTGCATCCAACGCTGCCAGTATGGCTTCCAGACCGTTCTTGCCAGCCAGGTTATTTTCCAGTTCTTCCGTCCAGACCGCGGTTATGTTCCGCAGCACCTTTCGAAACAGACCTGATTTGGAGCCAAAGTGATGGCTCGCCAGTCCACGGCTATAACCGGCAGATTCACCGATCGCGATCAGGGTTGTGCCGGCTAATCCGACCGTATTGAGTAGCTCAATGGTCGCATTGACCATCTTTTCCTCGGCCAGGGCAGTGCGCTCTGCTTGCGTTGGACGCAATGTCGGGGCATTCGTTTTTTTGACAGGTTCAACCATTCATGCCACATACTTGTTAGTGACAAGCAAGTTACACCCACACCCCTTTCAGGTCAAGCAGATTACAAATCTTTTGAGTTAGACCGGTAACTCGGTTGTGTACTTAACTTCCGTGAGCGCAATACTCGAGGTGACTTCCTGCACATCGGGTAATTGCGACAGGCGTTCAAAGAAGAATCTTTCATAAGCTTCCAGGTCCGGTGTGACGATTCTCAACAGAAAATCCACATGACCCAAAAGCAGGTGACACTCCATTACCTCCGGAAACTGCCTGATCGTATCGCCGAACTCGGCTACCTTGCTGCGACCATGGGCCGTCAGTTTGACGTGCGCGAAAACCATCGTACCGAAGCCCAGCTTTTTGCGATCAAATACCATGCCTTGCTCCTTGATCAGACCCGCGTCTTTGAAACGTTGTATACGGCGCCAGCAAGGGGACTGTGACAAGCCAATTTTCTCACCAATGGCTGCAGCTGAAAGAGTCGAATCAGACTGTAATAAGCGGAGAATCTTACGATCCAACTTGTCTATTTTTATTTTCTGCATTTTTTATCCTGTAATGACATATATTTTAAATATTATATGCGTCTGCTCGGATATGTGCAGCAATTACGCAATACATTTTCAACATCATATTGCTATATTTAACTTAGAAGATTTCGTCACCAAAAACTGGAATGTGAGAAAGACCATGACATTTTTTGAACACCCTGAAAATCGCGGCCATGAATCAATTCATAAATTTTGTGATTCACAAACAGGCCTGAAAGCCATCATTGCCATTCACTCAACCGCCCTCGGTCCGGCCGCTGGCGGCTGCCGGATGTGGCAATACAATTGTGAGGACGATGCCATCAGGGATGCCTTGCGTCTCTCCCGTGGCATGACCTATAAAAATGCCATGGCGGGTCTGCCTTTGGGAGGTGGCAAAGCCGTTATTCTTGCCAACCCTGATGAGCTGCCTGACGATCAACTGTTCCTCGCTTTCGGACGTTTTGTCGACTCGCTTGGCGGGCGTTACATCACCGCTGAGGACGTGGGAGTATCAGTCGACAACATGCGACTGGTCAAACAGGTTACCGACTTTGTCGCAGGCCTGCCGCCAGCAGAGGGGTCCGCTGGTGGTGACCCCTCACCATGGACAGCTGATGGTGTATTCCTGGGTCTGGCCGCGGCGGCAAAACACCGTCTTGGTGTTGACTCATTAAGGAATATGCGTGTCGCAGTTCAGGGTGTCGGCAAGGTGGGCCATGACCTTTGCAGACAGTTGCACGAGGCAGGTGCGAGCCTGATCATCAGTGATGTTAACGAAAAGAATCTCACACGGGCCCGGGCAGACTTTGGGGCGCAGGTGGTTGCAACCGAAAAAATACTTTTTGAAGACGTTGATATTCTGGCTCCCTGCGCGATGGGCGCTGTGCTGAATTCAATCAGCATTCCAGGCATTAAAGCAACCGTCATCGGTGGCGCGGCCAACAACCAACTGGCCACTGAAGAGGATGGAAAACGTCTGTTTGACAGAAACATACTGTATGCTCCTGATTACGTTATTAATGGCGGCGGTATCACCAGCGTCTCCCTGGAATACATGGGAGACAAGACCGAAGCTGATGTGCGAGCTCAAATCGCGTTGATCCCCGGACGCCTGACAGACATATTTATCACCTCGCAAAAACAACAGGCACCGACTAACGTTATCGCAGATTCAATGGCTGAGGCCATCGTTGCCGCCGCGGCAAAAGCGGCTTAACCTAAAACACTGACACGAGAAAAAGTAAGGAATTGAATATATGACTCCGAAATCCCGTCTGCATATCCCCCAACCTTCTGCCCGACCAGGGGAAGCGCCCGATTTCAGTTACCTTTCCTTATCAGAGGCAGGTGCCGTTGCCCGGCCCGACAGTGACGCGCCAGCCAGCCAGATAGAGAACCTCGCCAGTGAACTGGTGCGGGTACTTGATGACGATGGTACTGCCAAGGGCGAATGGGTACCTGACCTGACACCGGATCAATTGCGTGAGGCATTACGTCTTATGTTGCTGACCCGTCAGTTCGATGAGCGCATGCAGCGTGCACAAAGACAGGGGAAAATTTCGTTCTATATGCAGTCACTCGGTGAAGAGGCCATCTCAATTGCCCAGGGTATGGCACTGGAAGCCGGTGACATGATGTTTCCCTCGTATCGCAACCAGGGTCTGTTTATCATGCGCGGCACCAGCCTGGTCGACCTGATGTGTCAGTGCCTGTCCAATACACGTGACATGTGCAAAGGCCGCCAGATGCCTATCATGTATCACAACAAGGAGGCCAACCTGTTCTCCGTATCCGGCAACCTCGCCACGCAGTACCCGCACGCTGTCGGCTGGGCCATGGCTTCCGCCATCAAGGGTGAAGAGCATATTGCATCTGCATGGGTAGGTGACGGTAGTACCGCGGAAGCAGACTTTCACTATGCACTGACGTTTGCTGCCGTCTACCAGGCGCCGGTGATTCTGAACGTGGTCAACAACCAGTGGGCCATTTCCACATTCCAGGGGTTTGCAGGGGGCGAGAGACGCTCTTTCGCCTCGCGCGGACTGGGGCTTGGCATACCCGGCGTACGCGTGGATGGAAACGATGTACTGGCTGTCTACGCGGTGACCGAATGGGCAGCTAAACGTGCGCGTGAGGGTGGCGGCCCGACATTGATCGAACACGTCACCTATCGTGGCGGCGCCCACTCCACCAGCGATGACCCTTCACGCTACCGGCCCAAGAATGAATGGGAGGCTTTCCCGCTGGGTGACCCGGTCAAACGGCTTAAACAGCACCTGGTCAATGCGGGCTATTGGTCGGAAGAACAGCACGAAGCGCTGCAAGAGGAACTCAAGGTCTTTGTTAATGAAGCATGGAAGGAAGCTGTCACCTACGGCACCATGACCGAGGGCCCGCAACTGGATGTGCGTGTCATGTTCGATGATGTCTATGCAGAAATTCCGCCACACCTGGAGCTCCAGCGCCAACAGTTGTTGGCTTTGAAAGGGGAATCAGAATGAGCCAGATGAATATGATCCAGGCCGTCAGGTCAGCCCTTGATGTCATGATGGACAAAGATCCAACCGTTGTCGTACTCGGCCAGGATGTCGGCTATTTCGGCGGCGTGTTCCGTTGCACCGATGGACTACAGGCCAAGTATGGTGAGCACAGGGTCATTGATGCACCGATCGCAGAAGGCGGGATTATCGGTTCCGCCATCGGAATCGGTGTAAATGGTTTACGGCCGGTCGCAGAAATACAATTCGCCGACTATATCTACCCGGGGCTCGACCAGATCATCAGCGAACTGGCACGTCTTCGCTATCGCAGCGGCGGCGAGTTCTCATCCCCGGTAACGGTACGTGCACCCTGTGGCGGTGGTATCCGCGGCGGGCAAACGCACTCACAAAGCCCGGAGGCATTATTTACACATCTATCGGGTATCAAAACAGTGATGCCATCAAACCCTTTCGATGCCAAGGGTTTGCTCATTGCCGCCATCGAGTCTGATGACCCGGTCGTGTTTTTTGAACCCAAACGTATCTATAACGGGCCCTTTGATGGAGACCCCAACAAACCTGCTGTGCCGTGGTCGAAGCATCCCGGCGGCGAGGTGCCCGATGACTACTATTCAATTCCACTCGGCAAGGCATCCCTGATCGAGGAAGGCACTGACCTGAGCATTATCACCTACGGCACCATGGTGCACGTGGCGCAGGCGGCCGTGCGTAAGGCCGGTATCAGCGCAGACATTATCGACGTACGCTCACTGGTGCCGCTGGATGTTGAAACACTGAAGAAATCGGTAGAGAAAACCGGCCGCTGTCTGATCACCCACGAGGCTTCCAGGTTTGGGGGCTACGGAGCAGAACTGGTCGCCACCGTTCAGGAAGAGTGCTTCTGGCATCTGCAGGCCCCGATTGAGCGCGTCTGTGGTTGGGAGACTCCTTATCCACATGCTTTTGAGTGGGACTATTTCCCCGCACAGGACAGGATCATAGCCAGCATTAACAAGATCATGGAGGCAGTATGAGCGAGTATATTTTCAATCTGCCTGACCTCGGTGAAGGCCTGGTCGAGGCTGAAATTGCAGAGTGGATGGTCAAGGTTGGCGATTTAGTCAATGAAGAAGACCCGGTCGGCGCCATGCTGACCGACAAGGCTGCCGTTGAATTATCGTCACCGGTCACAGGACGTGTAACACGCCTGGCGGGTGAGGTTGGCGATACCATTGCTGTTGGCGCACCCATGATGGTTTTTGAGACGGACGCAGATCAGGCCATCCCAGGCACTGAAACCGAACCGCCTGCCCCGCCTGTTGATGAGGCTGTTGAAGAGGCTGTTGCTGCTGTCTCACAGGCACCGGCTGTTGAAGTGTCTTCGGCTCCACCCCCGGGTGGCAATATTCTCACCTCCCCTTCCGTGCGACGTCAGGCCCGTGAGGCCGGTATTGACTTAAGCCAGGTCAGGGGTAGCGGTACACGTGGCCGTATACTGCGGTCCGATCTGGAGAATCACCCGGTTGACAGCCCGCCGGCCTCTGACGCAACGGTCACAACGGGCGGATTCTCAAACGCCGTCACTGAAACCAAGGTCATCGGTCTGCGTCGCATGATTGCAGAACGTATGTCCGAGGCAAACCGTGAAATCCCGCATTTTGCCTATGTTGAAGAAATTGATATTACCGCGCTGGAATCATTACGCCAGCACCTGAACAGCCAGAAACAACCGACCGAAGACAAGCTGACATTGTTGCCGTTTATCGGCCTGGCCCTGGTACGAGTGTTAAAACAATTTCCACAGTGCAATGCCTTGTATGACCGTGAAAAAAACACCATCAGCCAGTATGAGGCCGTCCATCTTGGCATCGCCACACAAACCCCGGATGGCCTGAAAGTACCGGTTGTAAAACATAGCGAAGCCCGCAGCCTGAATGATCTGGCCAGCGAAATACGCCGTGTATCCGGTGCTGCGCGGGAGAAGACAGCAAAACGTGAAGATTTGATGGGTTCCACGATTACCATTACCAGCCTCGGGAAACACGGGGGCATTGCATCGACACCGGTGATCAACTTACCAGAAGTGGCCATCATCGGCGTCAACAAGGCCGTTGAACGGCCGGTTGTCATGAACGGGCAAATCGTGATTCGAACCATGATGAACCTGTCGTCCTCATTCGATCACCGTTTTGTGGATGGTTACGATGCTGCCATGATGATCCAGGCACTGAAGGCCATGCTGGAGCAACCCGCCTGTATTTTCATCACTGATTGAATGCCCGCCCATGAAAATGGGCGTGCTTACCCTGAACTTCGCTGATTGATAAAGTACTATTCAACGGTTGCGTTGAGCAACATCTGACCAGCGATTTCCTTCAGCAACTTGGCAGCCACCATGGCCGTCATATCATTGATATCGCGCCGCGGATTGAACTCAACGATATCCGCAGCGACGATGCGGTTGGGCAACCGCTGGATGATAGCCAGTATATCTCTGACCGACATCCCGCCCGGTTCATGATGAGACACGCCAGGCGCAAAGGCAGGATCCAGCGCATCAATATCACAGCTGATATAAACGGGCCCGACGAAGTCCCGGCCAATGATGTCAATATCCAAGTTTGCCATTTCGTGGGTCTCGACACCAAATCGTCTAATTTGCTCCCGCTGACCCTGGTTAAGTGTGCGGATACCAACCTGCACGAGACGGGAGGCCAGGCCATTTTCCATAATCCGTGCAAATGGGCTGGCATGTGAATATGGGTTGCCCTCATAGTCGTGATACAAGTCAGGGTGTGCATCAAAATGCAAAATGTTGACCGGCCCGTGAATACGATGGATGGCACGCAAAACCGGATAACTGATCGCATGATCACCACCCAGCACCAACGGCAGTGCACCTGAGCCGGTAATCCGGGTGACTTCATCTTCAATCGCTAAAAAACTCTCCACATCATCAGCCACAGGCCGGTCACCCAAATCAACAAAACGTGGATTCTCAGCCAGGTCAACACCCAACTCGGAGCACAGGTTGGCGGACCCGCAATGCAGCGCCCGACGGATGAACACGGGCGCCTCGGCCGACCCTCTTTTATAACTCGAGTTCGCATCGGACAGAACGCCGATCAGTGCGACATCATTTTTATTGAGTTTTTTAACCGGCATGGCGAAATCCTGACTGCACGTTTTTTCGATGCCCCGGATCATAGCATTCATTTCGTTTTCTCCCACGCGATAAAAGACCTAAGAATGGAGCAAATACAGTGCAAACCCATTAGAATAATCAGCTCACCTTCAGAGCAAGCCGAATGACAAAATTAACCACCGTAAAACTCAAAGCACCCTACCTGATCCTGATCGGCAGCCTGGGCGATTCCACCTATGCCAAGACGGGTTTAGGTCTCGTTCAATGGCGGCCCGACCTGGTAGCGGGGCAACTGCGCTTTCCCGGCAGTAAAATAGACCTGGGTGTACCTGACATGAGCATTCCGGAGGCAGTAGAAGCCGGTGTAAAAAGTCTCGTCATCGGCGTCGCCCCAATCGGCGGGGTGGTGCCGGATAGTTGGTGGGATTCCATACAGCAGGCAGCGCGGGCTGGCCTCGACATCGTCTGCGGCCTGCATTTCAAACTGACAGATTTTCCCGCTGTCACCGCCGCAGCGGCGTCCTCCGGCGCCCGCCTGATCGATGTGCGAACGCCCCCCTCAAACATACCGGTGGGAACCGGCATCAAACGCAGAGGCAAACGGGTGTTGATGGTTGGAACCGATTGCGCCATTGGCAAAAAGTACTCTGCATTGGCGCTCGACATTGCAATGCGTAAAGCCGGAATGAACGCCACCTTCCGCGCCACCGGCCAAACCGGCATCATGCTGGCGGGTGAAGGCCTTCCCATCGATGCAGTGGTTGCAGATTTCATCTCGGGTGCAGCGGAAATGATTTCACCCGACAATGATGAAAACCACTGGGACGTGATCGAGGGCCAGGGTTCATTATTTCATCCGGGCTATTCGGGTGTCAGCCTCGGCTTGCTGCACGGCTCCCAACCAGATGCCTTTGTACTCTGTCATGATGCAACACGCACGGTGGTTTCCGGCTGGGAACACTACACCCTGCCCTCCATCCAGGAGGCCATCGACGTACATGTGAAACTCGGAAGCCGCACCAACCCCGACATCCGTTGCGTCGGCATCAGTATCAACACGTCAGATCTGCCTGCGCAAGAGCGTCAGCGCTTCCTTGCCAACCTGAGCGCAGAGACCGGTCTGCCGTGTGTCGACCCGATCATTGATGGCTGCGGGGCAATCGTTGAACACATCAAACAACTTTATGCGGAGAATAAATAATGGATTTCAGCCTGCATATCACCGACTGGGAACTGACCCGGCCTTTTCGTATTTCAGGATTTGAATGGATCAACTCACGTTGCCTGGTTGTTCAGTTGGGTGAGGACGGATATACCGGGCGTGGTGAAGCCCAGGGTGTTTTTTACCTCGATGAAACAGCGGAAAGTATTTTTGAGCAGGCGCATTCCGTCGCCGCTGAGATTCGCAAGGGCATAAGCCGGGAACAACTGCAGGACCTCCTGCCAGCTGGCGGTGCAAGAAACGCCATCGACTGCGCGATGTGGGACCTGGAATGCAAGCGTGCCGGCAAGAGCATCTGGCAACTCACCGGCATTGATCCGCAACCGGTAACAACCGTTTACACGATCGGTCTTGAAGACTCACCGGAGGCGATGGCAGCGAAGGCTGCGGCCGCGAGTGATGCGCCCATACTCAAAATCAAACTGAGCGATCACATGCCCTATGAAAAACTGGCTGCCATTCGTTCAGCCCGCCCGGATGCCATACTGGTGGTAGACGCCAACCAGGGTTGGAGTTTCGAGCAGTTACAGGAAGTGCTTCCAAAATGTGTTGATTTGGATTTGGCGATGATAGAGCAGCCTCTTGCACGTGGCGGTGATGAGTGCCTGGAAAACTTCAAATCCCCTATCACCCTGGCCGCAGATGAATCCTGTCTGCACACGGGAGAACTGGAAGCCGCCGCACGCCGTTACAGCATGGTCAATATCAAACTGGATAAAACCGGCGGCCTGACAGAAGCATTACGTCTAGCCAAAGCCGCAAAAGAGAAAGGCTGCAAATTGATGGTCGGCAACATGGTTGGCACATCACTCAGCATGGCGCCCTCATTCGTGGTTGCACAGCTTTGTGATTTCGTTGATATCGACGGTCCACTGCTGCTGAAATACGACCAGCCCAATGGGCTAAAGTACGTTAACGGCGTTGTGAAGGGCTTTGATTCTGTACTTTGGGGATAGGCAGCATTACGTGGCATCAAGAGGAGTTAATACAAGCCAATTTTTGCAGATGTTTACAGTCTGACGCGTTACAATCATAGGTTCTACCCGAGGTTGAATTTGACGGTCTCAGGCTCGCACCGGGCGGACAAAGAAACCACATTAAAACGACCTGATTACACGCAGCAGGTTAATTGCAGAGAACTAAATAATGTTTGAAAACCTTAACGCCTTACCACCCGACCCGATCCTTGGCCTTATAGCAGCATATGCAGCCGACCCGAACCCGAAAAAAATTGATCTCGGTATCGGTGTTTATCGTGACGAATTTGGCAACACGCCCATGCTGGACTGTGTCGTTGCAGCTGAAAAAACCCATCTCAACACACAAACGACCAAGACCTACCTCGGCCCGCCAGGTGTTGTCGGTTTTAACCAGGCAATGGGAGAACTGATGCTTGGTAAGGACAATGAATTATTCGACCAGGGACGTGTACGTACCGTGCAGACTCCAGGTGGTACAGGTGCGTTAAGAGTAGCCGCAGACCTGGTCAAGGTCACCAGTCCTGAAACCGAACTTTGGGCCAGTGATCCAACCTGGGCCAATCACCTGGCCCTGTTTCCCGGTGCCGGTGTGGCAATGCACAGTTATCCCTACTTTGATGCTGAGAACAGCAGTCTGCGTTTCGATGAAATGATCGCAGCACTGCAACAACGTGGACCCGGCGATGCGGTACTGTTTCATGCCTGCTGTCACAATCCCTGCGGAGTCAGCCCCAATCCCGAACAATGGAAAGTAATAGCAGATATCGCTGGAGAACGTGGTTTTACACCCATGGTCGATATTGCCTATATGGGTTTCGAACGCGGCGTGGAAGAAGACAGCCTGTGCGTACGTCTGTTTGCCGAACAATGTCCCGAGGTGATAGTCGCCAGTTCCTGCTCCAAAAACTTCGCCATGTACCGCGAACGTGTTGGCGCGATAACAGTTATCGCAGGTAACGCAGAGAAGGCAGCAGCGGTCGAAAGCGTGATCCACAATGTTACCCGCAAAAACTACTCCATGCCTCCCGCACATGGACCGGCAGTTATCGATATCATTCTGCATTCCGATGAGTTGAAAGCACAGTGGCTGGTGGAACTTGCCGGCATGCGGAATCGCATAAACGGTCTGCGTAAGACACTGGCTGAGAAGATCGCTGCGTACGGTATTCAACGGGACTTTTCGTTTATACAACGTCAGTCCGGAATGTTCTCATTCATGGGCCTGACCGTCGAACAGGTTCACCGCCTGCGTGATGAATTTGCGATCTATACGGTCAATTCATCACGGGTCAATGTTGCCTCGTTTAATGAGAGCAACATGGATTACTTTATTGAAGCGCTGGCAGTCGTTCTGGACGAATAACCGGCAAGATGGGTTCAGGTAAGTCTCCTCACTTCCTTGGGGAGTGGGGCGCTGGGATGTGTATTGTCTTAACAGGACAGGTGCCGTGCCCAGGCCAGCCTGACGAGCAATTCAGAAGCCTTACTTTCGATAATCTGCACGGTTGGGGGAGCTGGGATGTGTATTAACTTCCCAGGACTCGCTGCAAGTACGTCCGTGTAAGCTCGGGCGCGACATCCATGTCGCTCACGGTCCTGATAAGTTAATACACACCCCAGCTTAATATCAAACGACGTGCATCTTTCAGACTTCGTAAAGCAAACATTCGCATAACGCCTGAAATCATAAGTTAAGAGTTAAGCAATGCCCACCTATCAGAAACCATTGACCCCCGCATTCGCACAAAGCCAAGGGGGTGCAGTAGCTTATGCCGGGACCTTGAGCGACATGGATGTCGCGCCAGAGCCTACAGGACGTACTTGTGGCGTGTCCCGGCATAAGCTACTGCATGGCCTTGGCTTCCCCAATGATCAATGGTTTTTTTCCACCCGTGAGCCCAGAAGTAAGCCACCGCATAGCCTCGGCTTCCCGAATGATCAACGGTTTTCGGCCGCAGTCCTAAATAAGATGCCGTATGGTTTATATTGACCTGACGGATTGCAGGCCAATTTTCAAATTTGGTTGGAGACGTTTAGCTTTGTCACCAGCTTTCAAACCCGCCGAAATACGATGCAGGCGTTAGTTCCACCAAAGCCGAAATTATTGCTCATCACCGTGTTCAACACGACGTTCTCCTCGGTCTTCAGCAACACGTTTAAACCCTCAGCTTTAGGATCCAGTGTCGAGATGTTGACAGAACCCGCCATGAAGTCGTTTTCCATCATTAACAGGCAATGGATCGCTTCCTGTACACCAGCAGCACCCAGCGAGTGCCCGCATAGTGATTTGCTCGAGCTAAAGGGAGGCGTCTCGCCACCGAAAACTTCCCGCATGGCGTCAAGCTCGGCGATATCACCTACCGGTGTACTCGTGCCGTGGGTGTTGACATAATCAATCGGTGTATCGACCGTAGCAATGGCCTGTTGCATACAACGTACGGCACCTTCACCTGACGGGGCAACCATATTGTCACCATCTGAAGTGGCACCATAACCGACCACTTCGGCGTAAATTTTTGCGCCACGGGCTTTTGCATGTTCCAGTTCTTCAAGCACCAGCATACCGCCGCCACCGGCAATGACAAATCCATCACGATCGGCATCATAGGCCCGCGATGCGGTGCCGGGGTCGTCGTTATAGTGGGTAGAAAGTGCGCCCATGCCGTCAAACATCATGGCCAGCGACCAATGGTTTTCTTCACCACCACCGGCGAAGATCATATCCTGCTTACCCCATTGGATTTGCTCCATCGCTGTACCAATACAATGGGTGCTGGTTGCACAGGCGGAGGTCACCGAATAGTTAAGACCTTTGATACCAAAATGCGTGGACAGGCAGGCAGATACGGTGCTGCTCATGGTCTTCGGAACGATGTATGGACCTAAACGACGCACACCTCTTTCACGAAGTTTGTCTGCAGACAAAACGATATTAGCGCTTGAAGCACCACCTGAACCGGCAATCAAACCGGTACGCGGATTAGAAACCTGCTCTTGGGTCAGGCCGGCATCTTCAATGGCTTTTTGCATGGCGACATAGGCGTAGGAAGCAGCATCGCCCATGAAGCGAAGATGCTTACGATCGATATGCTCACTTAAGTCAATATCGACGGAGCCACTGACATGGCTGCGCAGGCCGATGGCCTTGAAGTCTTCATTGAATGTGATGCCTGAACGTCCTTCACGCAAAGATTCTGTGACGGTCTGCTTGTCATTTCCCAAACAGGAAACCAGGCCCATACCTGTTACTACTACACGGCGCATACTTTAATCCTAAAAACTGTCAGTGGAGAGAAACAAACCAACCTTGAGGTCCTCGGCGGTGTAGATCACCCGCCCGTCAACGGACATGGTTGCGTCGGCAATCACCATGCTCAATCTGCGTGTGATGATTCTTTTCACATTCAGAGTATAGGTAACTTTTTTAGCCGTTGGCAGCACCTGGCCGGTGAACTTTACCTCACCACAGCCCAATGCCCTGCCCTTGCCTTTACAACCACTCCACGCGAGGAAAAACCCGCATAACTGCCAAAGGGCATCCAGACCCAGGCAACCGGGCATGACAGGATCGTCAACGAAATGAACGCCAAAAAACCACAACTCCGGGTTGATATCCAACTCCGCCTCGATATAACCCAGACCATTTGTTCCGCCATCCTTGTTGATCTCGACAACACGATCGATCATCAGCATATTTCCGGAAGGCAGCCTCGCTGTTTCGGGGCCAAAAAGCTCACCCGCACCACAAAGCACCAACTCTTCCCGACTGTAGGAGTTTCTAATATTCTCAGGTTTGTTCATTTTTTTTATTCTAATTTACGAGGTAGTCATGCAGTTTAATGGCTAACTCGTCTTATCTGCAAACCCTACTGCTGATTTGGGTCCGGGCCTGGCTCATCCGTGCCGAGTGTTTGTTCCAACATACTGGAAGTGAGAGACTCCTTCCGGATTGAAGCTTCGGGTTCACTAAGCGTCCCTGTGACGGTGTAATCAACGGCCATGATTCCGTTACCGTCCTTGCCAACCACGACCTGTCCCAGCAAGGGGATTTTCCCAACAATGTTGTTGAGTTTGCTCAGTGGTATAACCACGCCTTTCAGCTGCAGTTGTTTCTGCTTCAGTTCCACCCAACCACTTGCAGTCACACCCAGTGACCCGCCATTCATTCTTGTCTGTTGAGTGGATAAACGAGACCCGTCCAGTTGGAGGTCGCCGGAAGCCGATCTAAAGGCCAGTCCTGTCTGACGCAGAGTCGAGACGATCTGGCTCAGAGAAGCCAGGTTGAGTACTGAGGAAATAGTCGGGGCTTCTTTCACCGTGAAATAGCTCAACTTGAAATCAGCCTGGATGGGCTTTGTAAATAAAGGTCCCTGGCTACGTCCATCAAGTACCAGGTACCCATGCTTCATGATATCCCGGCCTTTGATTGCAGAGACCAAAGAGCCCAGGTCTTCGGCCTCTATATAAAGCGGATACTGACTATTTTCACCCGGTCCGAAGGCGAGCCGGAACTGACCGGAGGCAAGCTTTTCAGCTTCGGCAGGCTGAGTATTTTTATCGTCCTTGCCGTCCGCAAACGGGTTATGTCCTGATACCTTTATTTCCTGCCAACCTGAGTTATCACGGCGACCGCTGAATTCGATACTATCGAAATAAGTTTTGCTATTGAGGTAAACCCTATCAAGTTTCGACTCTCCAATTTCAAAGACAATCCCCGATGACTCCAATTGCCTGGCGAGTGCTTCCGCCTCTACTGCCACCTGCTTTTCCTCCGGGCTACTTTGCGGGGAGAGAACAGGCTCCAGGCTGATCTCACCCCCTTGCATGGTAAATACCAGATCCTTGTTTTTTTTACGCTCCAGTTTCAAACCATTCAACTGACCATATGTTAATGACAGTTGCTCCAGGGTCAGGCTCATTAACGGCCAGGCAATGTCAACTTCAACATTGCCACTGGTTTTTACTTTGCCCAGCTCAAGCTTTATGTCCTTTGCATGAAGGTGGTTCTTTTCCACCAGCAAAGTGAGACCAATGTCGCCTCCCCTACCAGCAGGCTTACTCCAGTAAATTTGAGGTATCGTCAGTGTCGCATTGTTAAGGTCCGACTCAATCGAGGCTGTAATACCCTCATCGGGCACGAGTTTTGCGGTTGCCTTTAGCGCCAGGCTACCCTGCATGTATTTACTTACGTCGTAGCCAAGGGCGCTGATCTGTGCCCCGGTAACACTTGGGCCATCGATGGTGAAGTCGGCATGGCCGATTTTAGGACCAGTCATATATGTGGTCCAGTCAACCGTCAAAGGAATACCAGAAAATGCCAAGGGGCCGTCAAAACTGACCTTCGATTGATCAAGCCTGAAGTCGAGGTTTGCCGCCTGCAAGTCGAACCCGGCGATCATATCCCGGTAGACACCTTCAGTCAGCTTGCCGGCGGCCTGGTATTTTATGTCCGCAGCAGTCACACCCGACTTAAGTGGCAATGAAATACTAAAGTCGGTGATAACCTGCCCCCCAAGTTTACTTGAGACAAGACCGGTGAGAGATTCAGAGCGCAGATTGATCGGTGGCGCCTCCAACACAGCAAACAAGTCAGCCAATGGCCCGTTCAAGTGGGTTGTAACTGCAATTGCGGCCTTTTTAACATCCATACCACTGATGACAACCTTCCCTGAGTCAATGCTGACATCATTAACCATGCCTCCACTGACACCCAGGTCAAAGCCTTTCTGATTAAACGTACCCGAACCCGTCAGACCGGTAGCCGGCGGCAATTCACCAAAGTAGCTCACCGTGAGGTCGCTATAATCCACGCTGCCTTTGAGTTCCCCGAGCTTGAAGTTTGTTTCCGGCCCTCTCGGAACCTGCATAGCCAGATCCAGCGTTGCGTTGTCGACCTTACCCGCCTTCATATTCGAAACCAGCCACTTACGCGCACCTTGTGCGAGACCCCGGGGCCAGTAAAGGTCGAACTCATTTACCTTGAGTTGTTGCAATAGTGCCTGGAGTTTGACTGCTACCTCGTTATCAAGCATCAGGGCGCTACCGCTTACGTGCAGTTTCACCGGGTTTACCTTTTCACCCAATAAAACATCCAGGCTGGATACATGCACGGACTTGCCGGGTATATCGGCGCTTAGCTGTAAATCCAGCGAGTTTAGCTTGAGTGGTTCGATGTAGTAATCCTGATAGGAAAGCTGCCCTGCCCCGCTCTTGATATTGGCGGAAAGCGTATGAATTTTGTCAGGTAACGTCAGCGTTGTATTGATGCTCCCATCCAGACTCATATCCAGGCTAGCCAGGCGTTCCAAGCGCTGATCCATGGTTGAAAATTTCGCTGGCTTTATGCCTGTGAACGCCAGGCTGGCAGTCACTGCATCATCTTTAACTCTCAAAGTAATGTCGGTGTGGATGCCATTCAGCGCCTGTGGTGAACTGAAAAGCACACCAAGATCAGCCTTTATTTCTCCCTTGTGTCCCACAAAAAGAGATTCTACGGCTTCCGCTGCCCAATGCTGGCCACTTTTCCGGTCTTCAACTTCCAGTGAACCTTTGAGTTTTACTCTCTTGAGATAACTAAGAGGAGTTTCCGAATCCTCTTCCATAGCAATGACCTTAAACATGTGCCGGACGTTTTCACTAAAGTCCCTGGGTTTGTTATCGGCGGCGACAACTGGTACTTCGCCTGTTTTGCGAAATATTTGAAAAGAGCCATCCTCTCTTCGGATCAATTTCACATCAACATCATTTAATTCAATTGATGATAAGGCGACCACACCGCGCATCAGCGCAAAAACACTTAATGAAATATCTACCGCCGGGACAGAGACCAAACGGGTTCCCGAGAACTCAAGCAGTTCGACATCAAGCGCTCTCAAATCAATCTGCTTCTCGCTACGGTTCCAGAACAGGCCGATACTTTCGAGCTTGACGCTGAGACCACCCGGCAGGTCTGAGGTTGCCTGCTCAATCCTGGGCACAAACTGGTTCAACTGTATCGGGCTGGATGACAGGCGCCACAGCAAAAGCAATAGAGAAATGACGCCAACGATACTTAAGCCTACTAAGGACTTAAGCACCAACTTGAAGAACTTTTTAACGACAGGAGACAACGAACAGGGTACCTGTTATGTGGTTGAAAACAATCGCATCCATGGAACTCACCCTACTTCTGCAGACCCATTTGTTGCTCAATAGGTTCCAGTGACATGCAGAAACCGTCCGGATCTGGACCAAAGCCCATAAAACCAAGGATACGATTTCTGAGATACGCATGAAATGGGTTGTAGCGCAAGCGAAGCAGGTCAGCCGCCGGCACCAATAATACGCCCTTCTCACCCCGTACCGACAGATGCCCCAGACTGATGCCTGGACTGGGGCCGGCTTCATCACCACCGTACACGGGATCTTCAGGTGGAATCGGTAGTGCGACGTGTGATAGAGAGTAAACATCGTCAGGCCATGAAAGACCAGTATCACACCTTAATACCATCGATTCTCCGGACCTTCGGCTGAATGCAAGTACCGACTTACCCTCACTGCTACTATTGCTCAACAAGGTCAACAAGTAATTGGGATTATTGCTTTCAATCATGGGTTTGATCCAGGCTGAAGGATTGCTCTTCATCAGTGGGTCGATCTCTGCATAGCGGTTGATATCGAACAGTACCAGTTCGTGGTTGAGCTGATGAATCTCTCCCTGTTTTGGCGGGACTGCAGGTAAGCGTTCAAAGAGGTTATTCACCAGCGCCGGTGCAGTAACCGTGGAATCAACCACCGACTGGAATGCCAATATGGGAGGGAAACGATCCAGGTTGCCTGCCTTGGTGTGCGCGCTTATCTGACGCTGAATTTCCTGTGTGATCTCATAGGCCTGCTTACCTGCATTCAAAGCAAATGAGCCGTATTTCCAAGGATCATATTCCGGTAACAATGAATTCCAGGCAAGCTTCTCCAAGCCGAGCAAATGACCAAGACGCTCCTGCCAATGAGCTAGCGCGGCCAGTTTGGTTACGCCAATCTCAGGTGACATCAAGACCAGGCCATCAACGATTGCAAGATTCTCGTCAGCCAGTGAATCAAGCGTGTAGTGCACGGCCAATGCGCCACCGTTGGAGTAGCCGACAATATACAAAGGCACGCCGGGGGATTTGTCCTGCAACTCACTCATGGCAAGCCTGACCGCCGCTGCCATGTCTTCCCATTCGGTATCGAGCAGACCGGACGGGGCCTGGCCATGCCCGGGAACCCTCATACCGATAACGTAAGCACCGCGGCCATGCAGTAATTGACCAGTACTACGCAGGCTATAAGGTGAGTCGGACATGCCGTGTATTAACAAAACACCGATGGCGGGCTTATCCACCGGTAGTATGAAGCTACGGTTCCAGTTGGTTGGCCAGCGATCAGGATCTGAATGACTGCCCCGGAAATACCTGTTGATGGCACGCTGCTTATTTTTATCAATCTTCTGGTAAACCTGTCGATCCAGTTGCTCGAACAAACGCTCTTCCAACTCAAGGTACTCAGCAAAAGTCTCCAAGCCTGAATCGGCTCTGAACTCCTCATCGAGTTCCGCCTTGTGCCAGACACTGAGGTCAGGCCGACTATTTAGCTCCACAACACCCAGGATGATGATGACAACCAGCGCCCCGAACAAACTCGAAAGCACCATGCGTATTAAACGGCGGCTTATGTGCAGCAATTTTTTTATCATGGTTTCACCTGAAAATACTGATTAGAGGTAACAGGTAGATCATATCAAGATTCAGAGTCCATGGTCTCGAGTCAGGCGGCTTTTCAACCAAATTGGTTTTTTTTAAACAGGGTGAACAAAAAAGGAGGTGCTTTTACACCTCCTTTCTCAAATGAACCAGCTTAGAAAATTTGGCCACCGGCTGCCCTTATTTTTCAAGCATTAATGTGGCTACCAGGTCCACTTGATTCCCAGGTATGGACCATGACTAGTCATATCGTCGACGGCAGGTGCATCATTTTTAAGGTTCCACTTCAGGTAGCGATACCCGATTAAACCGGTAAACTTCTTGTAGTCATAGGCGAAATTGGCCATTGCCTGCCAGGTAAGCTTGGATTCACCACCACCCACATCAGCATAATAATTAAAATAATGCCCATCGGGATAGTCATGTCTGCCTCTGAAGCCGATAACTGCGTCCCAGACGTCATCTCCTCTGCTTTCTTTTTTCTTTCGGTCTTGCAATCTTCTAGTCGTATCAAGTGTAAGGTCCAGGTAGCGTGCGCCGGCAACTATACCAAACTTATTCTTGCCAGAGTCGATCAACTCATAACCTCCGACCAGATTCAATATCCAGGCATTTATTCCAATTTCAAGCTTACCGGTAACGGGTTTTCCGAGGAACTCTCCCTTACGTGTTTGCGGATCGCTGATACCCAGGTAAATTACATCAACTGCACCAAAGAACCTGTCTTTCTGCGCGACGCCCCGAATCATTGCGACCATATCAAGATTCTTGACGATGTCACCAAACGTGATTACGACACGATCACCAGTAGCGGTGGTTTGATTTATAGTTGCCGCCCACATGTAAGCCTCAAAACCAAACTCTGTTTTATCTGTCGACTCTTCTTCTGCACAGACGGGTGCTGCCCCAATTAAAAGTAAAGCAGTGATTAGCAGTAAAGTGTACTTTTGCAGGGAAACACCGGCACGATTCCCTACCGCATTTAGCTTCTGTTCCAGGTTTTTCATAATAGCCTCTATCTTGTTAACTAGTTGATTATTAAATAGTAAATCTGGAATACACATTCACTACAACTCACAAAATAATATAGTCTGATTCCATCACTAACGAACAACGTAAAATTTTCGTTAATTATATCCAAAAAAGCCAGCGGCGGGACAAAAACTGTGAACAACTTTGGATTCTGAAACAATGCCTGGTGGCAGGAATCAAGTATGTCCTGAAAAACTGTACTCCATTCCCCATACCCGCTGTATGACTGCAAATAACTTGGCCCTCGCCAGGCCAAAAGACAGTCAAATGCCGCATTTACAACCTGTCTTAGGCCATTTGCTTCATCAGGCTGTTTTTACCGGTTTCCTGGGTTTTTGCAGGGTACCAAAAACCCGGTCCCAAAAGGCCGATGACACACCATAGCCCTTGGTGGAGTCACGATAGTGGTGATCAATGTGCGATTTCCACACTTTTTTGAGGAATTTGATGTTGGGTGGTTTGAAGTAATGGATGCTGTAATGGGTCATGTCATAAGCCAGGTAACCCGTGGTGAATCCGGCAGAGTATGCCCAGGTCCAGGTCCCGAACAACAACCACGTCAGGGATAACAGCAAAACCGCTACAGCGAGGCTTAGCGTGATTGGCATGACCAGACGTTTCTTATCATTTGGGTACTGGTGGTGTACACCATGAAACAGGAAACTGATGCGTTTCTGCATCTCACCTTTAGGCGTGAAATGAAACACATAGCGATGGAAAAAATATTCAAACAGGGTCCAGAACGCGAGCCCGGCTAAGAACAGGATGACAAACGTGCTAACCGGAATATCTATGGCAAAGCTCTTCCAGATAAAGAAAATGATAATTGGCAGGTAGACTGCCAGCACCGTCAGCGGAGAAATTTTACTTAAACGTTCCAAAATGGGGTTATCAAACAACCTGATATCGCCCCTCTGGGGGGCCATGTGCTCCGGAATCCGTTCTGTTTTGCTTGCTTTCATAGGTCAATTCATCTCATTAGTGCCGAGCCATCATATCCGGCCACAGTTAAAATTTTGCATCAGCTTATATTATCGCCGATTTCCTGTCCCATATTCCACGCTACAAACCTCCGTGTGATAACGACACAGATCAAGTTATCTGCATGTTTTTGACCTAATTGGTCTATTTATCTGGACTATTACATGGAAAAGGTGAATCATGCGCGACACATTAGTACGCACAGGCCGCAGACCCGAGGGAAGCTGTCAGCAACTCCGAATCGGGCAAATAAAGAAACAACCATGTCAGCATCTCCAGCC
The DNA here is from genome assembly GCA_963759155.1 of uncultured Gammaproteobacteria bacterium. Taxonomy (GTDB): domain Bacteria; phylum Pseudomonadota; class Gammaproteobacteria; order Xanthomonadales; family SZUA-36; genus SZUA-36. Next base: position 59,741 of record CAVWXX010000019.1, read on the forward strand.
TTACCCAGCACAAAAACCAAACTCCTGCCCGGAGACTTGCCACGTCCGGAAGAAACACAACCCCCAAAAATTCTGTGGCCGCATGTAACCGTGATCGCTGTTGTACATTTAATCAGCCTGTTGGTTTTTATACCCTGGCTGTTCACCTGGTCAGGCCTGGTCGTTGCCATTCTCGGGCACTTTGTTTTTGGAATGCTCGGCATCACCATTGGCTATCACCGCCTGCTGACGCATCGTGGTTTTACCTGCCCGAAATGGCTTGAATATGTGTTCGCAACGATGGGAATGTTTAACTTGCAGGATAGCCCCGCGCGCTGGGTTGCCATTCATCGCATTCATCACCGGCACAGCGACCAACAGGGCGACACACACTCACCGCTGGTCAGTTTTTTCTGGGGTCATATGGGCTGGGTGTTTTACCGTCACAAGGACACCAACCGCACCATACGTTATGCCAAATGGGTACCTGACCTGTTACGTGATCCATACTACCGTCGACTGGAACGAAACAATGGCTGGTTCCTGGTCTATTTTTTCCACGCCATCGTGATAATCGCCATTGGTGCCGCGGTCGGCTACTCCCATGGTGGTGCAGATGAAGCACTTCGTTACGCCGCAAGCTGGGCCGTGTGGGGCATCGCCGCACGTACCGTCTTCGTACTACATGGTACCTGGGCGGTTAACTCGCTGGCGCATCTGTATGGCTATCGCAATTATGAAACACGTGACCAAAGCACAAACAACTGGCTAGTCGCTCTTATCGCACATGGTGAAGGCTGGCACAATAACCACCATGCCGACCCACGCTCGGCCTCACATGGCCACCGCTGGTTTGAGCTCGATATGTCCTATTGGGTCATCCGGATACTTGAAGGCATTGGACTGGCCAAAAACGTGGTGCGTCCCCGTCGTGAAAAGGCCAAAGGTCTTGGTTGAGCAAACCGACAGAGTCACAAAAATACCGGTGCAACCGGTGCACCCGCGAGGGTCAAATGCCCGTGTCCTGCTTGTCAGTGTCTTTGGACCCTATGCCCAGGATGATGCTTACGGTAGCCGTGAGATCAATCCAATGGAGTTGTATCACAACCAGGTGACACGTGTGCAGGCTGGTTTTTCGATGCGGACCTTCCAACGCTCCTGGGGGCTTATGTTGATTCAGGCCAATCTGAAAGCTGCCTGCAACCTGCTGGACTTCCCCACGCTGACGCGCTTTATCGAAGAGCTAAAAACACAACCATACGATGTCATCGGCATCAGTTCGATCATGACCAATCTGCAGAAAGTCCGCAAGATGGTTCGTTTGATCAACAAACATCAGCCAAACGCCAAGGTTGTCATTGGCGGACACATCGCCAACATAGCAACACTGAAAAAATGGACAGGCGCGGATTACATCGCACGTGGTGATGGTATCCAGTGGATGCGCAGGTATCTCGGCGAAGACGAGAGTCAACCGATCCGGCATCCGCAAATCCTGGGCAACATCGGCACCCGTATCATGGGTGTGAACCTGGACAATCACCCCGGCGATCATTGCGCGACCCTTATTCCATCGGTCGGATGCCCCTTGGGCTGTAATTTTTGTTCAACCTCTGCGATGTTTGGTGGCAAGGGTAAATCCGTGCAGTTCTACCAGACCGGTCAACAATTGTTCGACCTCATGTGCACCCTGGAGACCAACCTGAAGGTCAAGTCGTTCTTCGTGATGGACGAGAACTTTCTATTGGACAAGAAACGGGCGCTCAGTTTATTGGAGTTGATGGAGACGCATAACAAGGCCTGGTCTCTGTACGTCTTCAGCTCCGCCAATATATTGAAGAAATACACAACGGAACAACTGGTTTCCCTTGGGGTTTCATGGGTTTGGGTGGGATTGGAAGGCAAGGGTTCGAAATACCCGAAGCTCGCAGGTAGTGACCCCTACCAGATGATCCGGGACCTGCAGTCTCACGGCATACGGGTACTCGGTTCAAGCATTATCGGCCTCGAGGAGCATACGCCTGAGAATATCGACCAGGTCATTGATGATGCCATCGACCACCGCAGCGACTTTCACCAGTTTATGCTTTACACACCGATCCCCGGCACGCCACTTTATGCCGAACATGAAGCCAATAAGACCCTGCGTAGTTTCACTGAAGTGCCGGTTGCCGACACGCACGGACAGTTAACCTTTAACTACCAACATCCACACATTCAGAATGGCGAAGAAGGCAAATATCTGCTGCGTGCCTTTGAACGTGACTTTGAAGTTAACGGTCCGAGCGTGGTACGCATCGCCCACACGACACTACTGGGCTGGCAACGCTACAAAGACCATCCGGACCAGCGTATTCGGGAACGATTTGCACACGAGGCAGCGAATCTGCCGATGCTCTATTCGGGTGTGCTTTGGGCTTCACGCAAACGTTATGCGAATGACCCTCATCGCAAGCAATTGATCGACGGAATTCTGAACGAATTTTATGCTGAGTTTGGCTGGAAATCACGTCTGGCCGCGCCTGTTGTGGGTCGTTATCTTTACCATACATTAAGCCGTGAAGAGCAGCGTCTGGAAAACGGCTGGACCTACGAACCACCCACTTTTTATGAGAGTAATCAGGCCAATGAATCCGGAGGTGCAGAGTTTGTTGACAGCTTAAAATGCACTTAGGATAATATGTATTTTTAAGGAACCATAGCCCGGCAGATATGCAACCATTTTTTGAAGATGTGCAATCGCACTACGACCTTTCCGACGATTTTTTCGCCCTCTTTCTCGATCCGACCCGCACCTATAGCTGTGCGTATTTCAATGATCCGAATGCTCCCTTGGAAGAGGCACAAAGAGCCAAGATAGATCTGTCCCTGGGCAAGTGTGAGCTTCGACCGGGAATGAAACTACTTGATATCGGTTGCGGCTGGGGTGCCACGGCACTTCGCGCAGCAGAGCACTACAAGGCCAATGTGATTGGCCTGACACTCAGCGAAAACCAGTGCAAACATGCGACACAACTAGCCAGTGAATCTGATGCATCTGACAACATCGAGTTTCGCCTGCAGGGCTGGGAAGAATTCAACGAGCCAGTCGATCGTATAGTCAGTATCGGTGCCTTTGAGCATTTCAGAAACAGCCGGCACGAGGCGTTCTTCAAAAAGTGCAAAGACATCCTGCCCCAAAACGGCATTATGATGCTGCATAGCATCGTGACACCTTCTCTTGCGGATTTAAGGGAATCAGGGATTGAATTCACCCACGAGGACGTAAAATTTGCCAGGTTTATCCGTGATGAAATTTTCCCGGGCGGACAACTCTGTCCTCCGGAGAGAATCAAATCAATGGCGTCACAAAGCGGTTTCGATGTCTATCACGTGCAGCCATTGAGACTACACTATGCACGCACGCTTGATTACTGGTCAGAAAGCCTGGCCATAGCAAAAGATCAGGCAATTGCGATCACCTCGCAAACCGTTTATGACCGTTACCAGAAATACCTGACGGGCTGTGCGGATCAGTTCCGTAAAGGAACTATCGACGTCATGCAGTTTTGTATGCGTGCCAGTTGATTCGGTAAAGCCCTGATCAACTCAGGGCTTTTGAATACATATGGTAGCGTTTGCTAATCTTTCCACCAAACTTTTCGATCATATTCCTGGTAGGTTTGTTCTGTTCCAGTATCCAGGATAATTCAACCCTTTGACCGCCCCTGGAAAGACCGGGCACGAGAACAGAGTCAACCACCATAAATGCCATGGCCGGACCGAAAATTGTGTTCTGATACTTCTTCCGTACACCCATCAGTGCAATCCTGCACCTTGTGGGAAAACGCACTTTCAAACGCCACAGAAGCTTGGCCCACCCAAATGGCAGGAGTCGGCCTTTGAGATCGGCTATCGCCATATTGATATCGGGTAACATCGCAATAAATGCAGCGGGTTCTCCATCTAACTCTGCTATCTGTAAGAAGTCCGGCGGTACGACCGTCAACATCTCCTTACCCACAGCAGCGAATTCCTCGCGCGTAAAGGGAACAAAATTCCAGTTATCCTGCCAGGCATCGTTAAAGACATCCCGCATCACCTCAAAGTCGGCTTTCATCGTTTTGCGGTTCAGTTGCCTGACCTTTATCCGGCCTGCAGTTCTGTCGATCAACTCCTGCTTGGTCGATGGCGTGACATAGGTATGGATGTCGAGTTCGTAGGCCAGCAACTCCTGTACTGCCTGATAACCGCATTTTTCGATGGAAGCACCGTAATAACGTGGGGAATGACTGGTCATAACACAGGGTGGTGTATCGAAGCCCTCGGTCAGAATACCAATTTCCTGGTTGATACCAAGGTTAAACGGCCCGACGATGTGCTGCATTCCCTGCTCTTGCAACCAGTTTTCGGCGGTCTCAAACAATGCCGAGAACACTGCGTCATCTTCCGGCGCCTCGATCAAACCAAAAAATCCGGTTTTATTGTTATATCGTTGCTGATGCAAATCATCGATTTGCGCAGAGATTCGACCGACAGGTTTGTCGTCCTGAAAAGCGATCCATGCCTTCCATTTTGCATGCTTGAAATAGGGGTTTTTACTGGAGAGCGCTTCTTTTCGCTCCATCAGCAAGGGTGGTATCCAGTTAGGATCATCCTTGTAAATTGACCAGGGTACACGGATAAACTTTTTAAGCGCCTTTTTATCGGTCACTTCCCTGATTTCAATTTTTTTACCTGCCTGGTTATTCATCATTTCATACCGTATTGATGCAAATTCTTGTCGCTGGCTGATCCTGTGCAGAGTGTAATTAAAAAACCCGCAACTTACATACACTAATTCAGCCGATACCGGGCACAGGTTTAAACAGCTGACCGTTGCCTGCCATGAGTTACTCCGGAACAACCGGTTTGGATTGCACTAAAGCTGCACTGTCGCGCCGAATTCGCACCCAGCGAAATGGAGAAATCCATTGAGCGAAAAAGCCTTTAGGAAAGGCCTCCAGGCCTTCGATGCCAACCTCCTCAGGTGGCTCCCGATCATCCGGCAGATAGCGTGTGCCAAATATGGCGTCCCAGAATATATAAGCATTGCCATAGTTGGTGTCGGCTTCATGGCGCTCACGCGAGTGATGCCACCGATGCAGGTTTCCAATGCTGTAGATCCAACTCAGCGGCCCAAGCCGTATCGCGATATTTGCATGCTGGTAGGCATCGGCCAGCACCGCTGCAACGGTCGCCAAAGCCAACACATCCTTTGGCACACCCAGTACGGCCAATGGCAGCACCCACACAAAACAGAAACGGTAAACAATCTCCCCCGGATGAGCCCTCGTTGCGTTGAGCCAGTAAACCCGCCCGGCGCTGTGGTGGGTGGCGTGCAGGCGCCATAACCAGTGGTAACGATGCATACTGCGATGCGCCCAGTAGTCAAAGAATTCGCGTATGACAGTCGCCAGTAGCACCTGGGCCAGGATGGGCCAGCTTGTGGGCCAGAGTGAACTGCCTACCTGTGCAGATATCCAGCCACCGATGATGATCGTGAGCATACCGAGCAGGGGCGCCATTAGTCCGCCAACAATGATCTCTGTCAGGAAATACAAGGAGTCCGTGCGCAGGTCACCATGGGATCGATTCCATTCCCGCCGGTAGGGAAGGATGCGTTCCATCACTGCCACCAGCAAGAGATTGGCCAGAGTTATCGGAAATATCGCCATCTCGGGGTCGATACCGGCATTCATTGCCCATAACAGGGCGCCAACCCCACCAACTACACTGAATGGGACTAGCGATACAGCCAGCATTGCCCTTACGGCGGCAATAATCTTGGCAATGTTCATATGTTCAGGGATTCTTGGATAAAAACAACTGTGGTTCGTTCACAGAAAGAAGAACTGTCGAAAGCTCGGTGGAGGGACTCCAGCAAGAAGTCCGGGCCCTCGAATCAGGGCCCGGATTGTTTCATAACGCCCAAAGGCTCTTCTTACATACTATCGAGAATAGCTTTCTTCCTGGATTTGTATTCTGCAGGTGTGATGTATCCGCCTGCGGCCAACTTATCCAATTCAGCAATTTTATCTTCAGCTGACTTGGGTGCCTGTTGTGCCTGTTGTGCCTGTTGCTGGGCATAGTAGGCCTGTTGCTGTGCGGCATCAGCCTGATCCCGTTGAGCCTCGTTATTTTCGTGGATACTCTGCCCTATTTTTGCTACGGCGATACCACCGAGAAAGGCACCGGCGCCATCAGCCAGTACCGGAACTGTTACGGAAAATGCGATTGCACCAACAGCCACCAGCATCATGTTTTTCAGGTTCAATTTAAAATTTAACATCGTCGTATTCCTCTAAGGTGCCTTGCAGGCGCCAAACATTGTAAAAGAAACTTCCTCGCCCACAGAGGCTACACTCATCCTTCCGGTCTTTTTGCTAATTGCTACACTCCAGCCATGATCATTCTCAACACCCTGGAAAATGAGCTGATTTTCGGTGGACTCATAGTTCTTGATTGGTGAATCGGCGGTCTTTCCACCGTCGTATTCAACGTGGATGCTTTTCTTTTTGAAATCGACCGTCATAAACTCAGGCATATCAAACGTCCTTGCCTCACCCTTTGCGCATGCCAGCCCATCTACGCAGGCGGTTATATTGAAGACAGCACAAAGCAGGTTTGATGAGCCATCAAACTTGTCTGCAGCATTTGCGGTAACTGATGCAAACAGCAGCATGCCAAGCAATGCGACATTACCGAGTCTCTTTAGCGTGGTTTTCATGTTCTATTACTTCCTTATCCTATATAGCGATTCATGTTTAACAAAAGCGAATATCATAGACAATAGTCTTGACTACCCCACTGTCTGAGTATTGGCATTCATTCCGATTATTACTCACACCTCTAAAAAGCGCTAATTACCTCGCCAGACGGGTGTTGTACAAAAAACCCAAACCCTGAACTTTCCTTAGTTACAATATAGCCGGAAAACCAGTCAAAAACATCCCTCATGACAGAGTATATTTGGGTGACACACAACAGGTCGGATTGCCCCCCCCGCTATGAGATTGAAATTATACGTCACCCGCCGACGATTTTCCCGGGTAGATTTCCCCCTGGGTAGAGAGTTAGTATGCTTTGATCAGACACACAAGTCTCTAATACTCACAACATAGGAATTTGAGATATGAAAACTGCTATTTCAGGTTTATTGGTAGTGGTTTGCACGTTATTTTCCAACCCATCATTTTCCCAGCAGACAGGGCACACCGGTGACGAACTCATCGTTGGATACTATGGACGCCCTGACGCGACGTCACTGGGTGTGCTGGGCCAGTACTCAATTGAAGAACTGACTCCTTTAATCCAGGCAAAAGCGGATGAATACGACAAGATCAACGGTGATCAGAAAGTTATTCCTGCTTACCATCTGATTTATGGCCTGGCAACCGGTGACCCGGGCCGCAAAAAGGACTACCTACTGCCATTGTCAGAAGCCAAGCTGATGAAATATATCAACGCTGCCGAGGATAATGGGTTTCTCGTCATTATTGATACTCAAATGGGTGCTCAGACACCGGTTGAGGCGATAACACCGGTACTTGAATATCTCAAATACAACAGTGTGCATTTAGCCGTCGACCCGGAGTTTGAAGTCGATGGCCTGGATATTCCTCCCGGCAAAAAAATCGGTCATATTTCCGGTGAAGAGGTTAACCAGGTGCAATCCGCCATGATTGATTTCATGAACAAAAATGGCATCGATGGAAAAAAGACACTCATGGTGCACTCATTTACCGAGGGCATGATTACAGAAAAAAACACAATAAAACAAAACGATAAAATCCACTTGGTCATGAACCTGGATGGTCATGGTTCACCGGCTTTGAAGATAAAAGTCTACAACACCCTGTATACGGCCAGGGCGGCCTCAAAAGCCTCAGGCGGGTTTAAGCTTTTCTTTCAGGAAGACAAACCGTCCATGATGACACCGCCGCAGTCTTTGGGTCAGGAATCAGTCGATGGTCATAAGCTTGCAGAAAAGCCCAGGTATATTAATTACCAATAACAGCAAGACTATCGCCGTGATCACCGCAGTAGAACTCAGGAATCAAACTTTTTAAAAATCAGCACACTGTTTTGGCCACCGAAGGCAAACGAGTTTGACATTACGACATTCAGCTCTTTTTCACGGGCGACATGGGGAACATAATCCAGGTCGCAGGCCGGGTCCGGATTATCCAGGTTGATGGTCGGCGGAACGACATTTTCATTGAGAGCTTTAATACAAATCGCTGCTTCCAAAGCCCCGGCCGCACCAATTGCGTGTCCTGTCATCGACTTGGTGGAACTCACCGGCACCTGCCCTGCCCGATCACCAAAAACGGTTTTGATCGCCTTGGTCTCGATGGTGTCGTTCACCTGTGTCGAGGTGCCGTGGGCATTGATATAGTCCACGTCTTCTATGTTCAGCCTGGCTGACTCCAGCGCAGTTGTCATAGCCTGGGCTGCACCCTTGCCATCCGGATGAGCTGAGGTGATATGGAAAGCATCGCAGGTCAAACCCATGCCCACCAGTTCCGCCAGTATCGGGGCTCCACGTTTCTGCGCTCTTTCGAGAGTCTCAATAACCAGTACACCGCAACCTTCGGCAATAACAAACCCGTCCCTGTCTATATCAAAGGGTCGAGAGGCACGCTCGGGCTCATCGTTACGACTTGAGAGCGCCCGCATCGCTATATAAGAACTCACGAAGGTGTCACAAATCGCTGATTCGGCACCTCCGGCCAACACAACATCGGCCATACCGAGCTTCAATAACATCAGGGCGTTTGCGATTGAATGGCTACCCGTCGCACAGGCGGATCCCAGGCTGTATGACACACCCGTGAGACCAAACTCAAGTGCGATATTGCCCGCCGCCATACTGGTGCTGACGCGTGGCACGGTAAACGGACTGATATTACGTTTACCCTGTCCGAATATCTTATTCATTTCATCTTCAACCATTGGAAAATCAGCGATGGCTGACGACACGATACAGGCAATCCGGCTTGGATCTTCCTGCGCCAGGTCCAGACCCGACTGAGCGAGCGCCTCGCGGGTTGCGGCAATCGAGAACTGGGCATAACGTCCAATTCTTCTCGCCATTTTTCGATCCATATGATCCGTTGGATCAAAACCTTTGACTTCACCCGCTATCTGACAGGTGATACCGGAAGGATCAAAAGAAGTAATCCTGGCGATACCGGATTTTCCCGCTGTCAGGCTGTCAAATGTTTCCTGGCAATTCAAACCAACAGGTGAAACAACACCCATTCCGGTAATCACGATTCGTTGTTCCAGATTCACTTCTTGTTGTCCTTGTATTATCTGATTACTTAAGGGCGTAGATTCAACCTGTCGGGCAAGAACCCGGCAGGCATTAATTTTACATTCAAGCGCTGCAAACGGCGACCCGCTTTCACTATAAACTGCTGTTGGAAGTCTTCAAATCATGGATAATAAGCTCAAAATAATGGTGGAACCGTAATCTTGAGTATCCTGCAGCGTATCCGCTTGTCTGTTTTCCCCGACAAGCAGGAGACGAACCAACACAAGCATGGCCGACGAAAGACTTTCAACAGCTTTCTGCTGCACTTCAGACCCAGGTCTGTACCGGAGCGCACGCTTAGGTTTTCCCTGACCTGGGGTCTCGGTGGTATGGCCGCCGTATTGCTGTTCCTCCTGTTTGGTAGCGGCTTGATGCTTAAATTTGCCTATGAGGCTTCACCCGGCAAGGCCTATGAATCCATTGTCTATCTGAACAACCAGGTTCCATTTGGAAAACTGCTGCGAAACGTTCACCACTGGAGCGCAAACGCGCTTATGTTTGTCGTTTTCCTGCACTGCCTGCGGGTTTTCTACACAAGCGCATTCGCTGCGCCCCGTCAGTTCAACTGGATTATCGGGCTGACCTTGTTTGGTGCCGTGGTCTTATCGAACTTTACCGGATACCTGCTACCCTGGGATCAACTCGCCTATTGGGCGATCACCATCAGCACGTCGATGCTGGATTATATTCCCGGTATCGGAACCGCTTTAAAAGAATGGGTCCTGGGTGGGTCTGAACCCGGTTCGAAGACCCTGGTGAATTTTTATGCCATACATACAGCCATCCTGCCGATCATGTTGTTGTTCTTTCTGCCTTTTCACTTCTGGCGGATACGCAAGGCCAGGGGTCTTATCATCCCAAGGTCCCCCGGTGAAGACCCCTCGGTCAAGGGGGAGATGATCGACTCCATGCCGCATCTGATCATGCGCGAGGTTTCCCTTGCCGTGGTGGTCATTGCCGTCATCCTGCTTACTTCAATGTTTTTCAATGCACCGCTGGAAGACATCGCAAACCCGGGGCTGAGTCCCAACCCCACCAAGGCGCCCTGGTATTTTATGGGCATCCAGGAAATGCTGATGCATTTTCATCCGGTATTTGCGCTACTGGTGATACCGGGCTTGCTGCTATTCGGCTTGCTGTCGATTCCCTATATTAATTACGAAGCCAACACGACCGGTATTTGGTTCTGTTCAAACAAGGGTCGGAAAATGGCCGTGATTGCCGTTGTTTTCGCGACACTGACAACCGTGGGGGCGGTATTATTCGATGAGTTTGTGGTCATTGCGAACCAGGCTGGACCGTCAAATATGCTCAACAACGGCCTGCTACCGTTTAGCGTTGTGCTCGCCGTCTGCATTGGTTTCTATGTATTGATTAAAAGGGCATTCAACGCCACCAACAATGAAGCGATTCAAGCCTTGTTTACCTTGTTGATCACCAGCTTCGTGGTCTTAACGGTCATCGGTGTCTGGTTTCGTGGCACCGGAATGCAACTCATGTGGGGAGCTTAGAATGATGGAAAAAGAAACCCACTCCCGCAGGTCGTTTCTCAATAAGTTATGGCTTGTACTGGGCGGTGTCGCGTTCGCTGAAATCATTGCAGTCTTGTTTACCTTTTTCAAGCCTCGAAAAACTGAGCCAACTGCTGCTGATGAGGCGGCCATTATTACTGCCGGACCGGTCGATAATTTCGAGCCAGGTACGGTCAGTGCTTTCGTTGCCGGTAAGTTCTACCTGGCCAGGTTGGAAGATGGTGGGTTTCTCGCGATGTCACGCAGATGTACACATTTGAGTTGCACCGTTCCATGGGTATCGGCCGAGAACAAATTTATCTGCCCCTGTCATTCTTCTGAATTCGATATCCGGGGTGAGGTGGCCAACCCACCGGCACCCAGGGCGCTTGATCTTTACCCGATCGATATCCGTAACAATATACTCACGGTTAATACCGGCAAGCTCCGCAAACGCTCCGTGTTTGCGCCTGACCAGGTCACCTACCCTAAAAAATCATGAGTAAATTAAGCAACAAGACCACGACCTGGGAAATTGCCGGCCTGATCGCGGTGTTGGTCATTATCGTGTCATTTCCGCTCTACTATTTTGCATTGGTGAACGATACTGAGGCACCTGTGGTCACCGACACCGAAGCCAGTTTTGTCGGCAGCATTGAATGTCAGGACTGTCATAAACTCGAGTACGACAAGTGGCAAGGCTCGCATCATGATTTAGCCATGGATGTGGCCAACGAAAATACCGTGCTGGGTGACTTCAACAATACCGAGTTTACGCTCCATGGAATTACCTCCCGCTTTTACAGGAAAGATGGTAAATACTATGTCCATACCAATGGTCCGGGTGGTGAGATGGGTGATTTTGAGATCACCCATACCTTTGGCTGGTATCCCTTGCAACAGTATTTGATCCCCTTCCCGGGTGGACGGCTTCAAACCTTACATATTGCATGGAATTCAAAAGAGAACTTCTGGTTTCGGGTACCACCCCAAGGCCCGATAGAGCCGAATGACTGGCTTTACTGGACCAATGCCGCGCAAAACTGGAATGGTATGTGCGCCCAGTGCCACTCGACCAACCTGAAAAAGAACTACGATCCGGAAACCGGTACTTATAACACCACCTGGTCAGATATTGATGTCGGTTGCGAAGCCTGTCATGGCGCAGGCTCGAAACATGTCGAATGGGCGCAAATGTCAGATATGGCACGACCCACGGTTTCAAATTTTGAGCTGACACAACAGACATCCAATATCACTTCGAGAGAACATGTTGAACTCTGTGCGCCCTGTCATTCCCGTCGTGGCGCCATGGGGGACGATATACATGCCAAGGCTGACCTGCTGGACAATTATCTACCCAGCCTTTTGACCGAGAACCTCTACTTTCCCGATGGCCAGATAGAAGATGAGGTTTATGTCTACGGTTCGTTTATCCAGAGCAAAATGTACCGTCACGATGTGCGTTGCAGTGACTGTCATGATGTACACACCATCACGCTCGTCAAAGAGGGTAACGAGCTGTGCCTGCAATGTCACCGCGCCGCCCAGTACGACAGCAAAGACCATCATTTTCATAAGCAGGAGGGTGAAACGGGCGAGCCGATCCTGTCAGCAGACGGTGAAACCCTGTTTGAAGTTGGCAGTGGCGCCCAGTGTGTTCAATGTCATATGCCCGGCCGGGTTTACATGGGTGCGGATTACCGCCCGGATCACAGCTTCCGGATACCCGACCCCGCGCTCAGTGCTGCCATCGGCGCACCCGATGCCTGTCTGCGCTGCCATGTTGATAAAGACTCACAATGGTCGCAGGACAGTGTCCATGAGTGGTATGGACCCGGCCAGAGAAGTCACTATGGCGAGATCATCGCCAGGGCCCGCCAGGGTGACCCGGGCGCAGGAGCGGATCTTATACGACTGGCACAGGACCTGCTCTATCCGGTCAATGTAAGGGCCACAGCTCTCTCCATGTTAGCAGCCTACCCCGGTCCGGAAACAATCCAGGCGATGGAAATCGCGCTGATGGATGAAGAGGCACTGATACGCAGAACCGCGGTGGCAGGCATTTTTGCTCCTGATATGGAAAGGCTGACAAAGTTAATTGCGCCGGTGTTGTATGACCCGGTCAAAACCGTGCGTATTGAAGCTGCCAGCCGTCTGTCCGGGGACATGGAAGACCTGTTGGATAATGAACAGCAGAAAGTTTTTAAAGTGGTCCTGCAGGAATACGTTACCGCAATGGAGTACACAGCAGATTTTGCAGCGTCCCGTCACAACCTTGCCAACCTGTATAACGAAACAGACCGGCCAGAAGATGCAGTCAAACAATATGAACAGGCTATCCGCATCGATGACAGGTTCTTCCCGGCCAAGATGAACCTGGCCGTTCTTTACAGCCAACGCGGTCAGAACGAGAAGGCTGAAAAACTTCTCCGCGAAGTGGTCCGGGATGAACCGGAATTGTACGATGCATCCTACTCCCTGGGCCTGCTACTGGCGGAACTGCAAAACTATAACGAAGGTATCAAATACCTTGAAATAGCATCCAGAGGCTTACCTGAACGTGCTCGCATTCGTTACAACCTGGGACTGATGTATGCGTTTATGCAAAACATGACATCTGCCGAAAACGAGTTGCGGGCGGCGCTGAACCTCGAACCGCAAAGCCTGGATTTTCAATATGGACTGGCAGACTTTTACCTGAAGAGTGGCCAGTTCGAAAAGGCCAGACCTGTCGTTGAAGATATGGTCTCGATGCACCCTGAAAACCCCATCGGGGCACAAATGCTGGAGTTCATTCGTCGTAATACAGGCAGATAAACCTGCTGGCAGTAAAAACATTACTTTACCGCCAACCCATTGATGCACGCCGTAAAGACAGTCGCGCTCCTGCGTAAGACCGGTAACTTAGAGAAAGCCGGGAAACTGGCACATTTAGTGCTGGCTGACCGGCCTTTTATTTATTTAGTTAGTTATAGAAAAGAACTGACGCGGTCAATCGTCCAGAATGCCGCGACCCCACCAATCGCATAAGGCGTTGCCCGCACCAGGGTCAGGGCAGAATGACCATGCAAACGGGAAAAACCTGCGAGTAGCAGTGATACCGTCAGCACAAATACGATCTGACCGGTTTCAACACCGACATTGAACATTAACAGTGCCAGCGGCACTGCGTGTTGTGGCACACCGATCTCATAAAGCGCCCCTGCAAAACCCAGGCCGTGAACCAGGCCAAAGGTGAATGCGATCAGCCAGGGGTAACGTTCGGAAAGGGTTAACTGACCCTGATTTTTTCGAACGACTTCAACTGCCAACAGCATGATACTTAGTGAAATCACACCCTCGGTTGGCACCTGGGGAATGTGGACGACATCCAGGGTCGCCAATGCCAGGGTCAGGCTGTGAGCCAACGTGAATGCCGTGACGGTTTTAAGTAACGGCCAAATACCACTGACGATCAACAGTAGCGTCAACAAAAACAGCAGGTGATCGAAACCTTCAAGAATATGAATGGTTCCCATGCGCCAGTAAGAGACGGCCAGTTCCCCATTGGTAACCTGTTGGGGAATCGTGAAGGAACTGTTATTTGAACGCAGGATCGCCGAGTGCTCAATACCATCCAGAAGGCTGATACGAACCACCACATCAGTTGGTACTGCAGCCAGGCCTTCTACCATCAACGTGGCCCCGTGCAAGGCCTGCCCATCTGTCGAATACGATTTGGTCTCGATCATGGCACCCGGTACACGCCGGCTTGAACCAGGACCAAAGGGCTTGAGGAAACCCGGCATCACCGGGCTGATTGCCAGCACTTGTTCACCCAGAGCCGGCACCTTCCATGTCACTTCTACCCAACCGCCTTCCTGCTCGGTAATCTCCAGTAAAGCCGGACGAAATTCATCGGCGCTGGCGACCAATGAAAAAACCAATAGAACCGGCAACAAACAACTTGCCAGCTTGATCCAGGGCTTATGAACAGCCGTCACTATGATGCAGCAGCCTTGATTGAGTCTTCAGCAGTCGCCGTTGTATCGGGAACGTCCAGAATTCGGTCAGCGGGAATCTCATCAATCACAATCTCGTAGCGGGTTTTCAGGTTTTCCAAAAAGTCTGCATTGAACTTTTCGCGTTGCTGCAATTGCCAGCTTTCGAGCACGGCAGCCTGTACTTCCTCAAAAACTGCAGGTGGCGATTTCTCATAACTGTATACATAGACCAGGTGCACACCGTAGCCTGACAAGACCGGACCATGCCATAAGCCCGGTTCCAGCTGCGCTACGGCGTCAACAAAACCACTACCCATTTGCCGCGCCGCTTGTGCCCTTGTAACTGAAACGAAGTCTTGCTGCAGCATGAAGCCGTCACCCATCTGCATGGATTCCTCGGTGGGTACACCTGCTGCCTGCAATTTAAGCAATACTTCTGCGGCGTCTTCCAGTGTTGTATTGCCTCTTGTATCAGGGTCAAAGAACAGCTGGCTGAAAGTCATCCTGTCAGGCGCCCGGTATACCTCGCTGTTATCGATAAAGTACTGCTCAAGCTCACCTTCAGCCGGTTGTACCATCATGGCAAGGTCACTGGTCAAAAACTCCAGTTTCTGTGCCATACGTCGCCGGGTAATCGGGTCGTCCTCATTCAGACCCATCGCCACCGCCTGTCGGTAAAGGACGTCTTCCTTTATGTAAGCTTGAATCAGGCCGTCGATTTCATCGCGCGTCGGTGGCCGCTTCCAACGACTTTCCCACTCCGAAATAAACGCATTGATACGATTGGAATCGACGTGGACAGTGGTGTCACGAAAATCCTCCTCCGGCGCACCAAACAACGCATAGGCAGCATAGATACATGCCCCTATTAGCAGGAACTGTATAAGGGGTTCAGTGAACAGCCGAGTCAGTCTATTACTCACATGTATTTCCCGTTTACCGCAAATCATAAAAGGTCATATCTTAATGGAATCACCAACGAAAAGGAGGCATAAAAAGTGCCTCCCAAAGTTTACTGAAATTGAGACCTGAGCAAAGTTCCTGCTCAGTAAGTTTCCTGTCTTTATTTCATTAGCGAACACGTTATCATTGAAATCATCATGACACCCGTGCATAAAGACGAATACTTCTTTTCAATAATCTTGCCTGGCGATGAAGTACCCCGCCGTTTCAGCCGTATTGGTCACACGGCCCTCACCCAGTGTTTGTGCTAAGCCAGGAAACAGCTTGTACGATGGCCTGCCAACCGTTCCAGTGCTGGCAGTGGGAACTTTGTCAGGAAGAGAACCTCTTCAAATACCGGTGTTGAGTACTTTCCTGCCGCGCGAAATTGCCATTGCACCGCTACGCACCACTGCGAGTATTTCAGAACACTCACCGACCTTGGAAATGAACTCATCCATATGGACGTTCTCACCGGTCAGCTCCAGCGTATAGGTTTCCGGGCAGTCATCCAGGATACGGACACGGGTATCTTTTAACAGTGACAGCAGTGTCCGGGCTGTTTCGGGCCGGGTTTTGACTTTTAATAACAGGAGTTCGCGTTCGATGTGATCATCCATGGTCATATCGGCTGTATTAACCACATCAACGAGCTTCAGCAACTGATTATTGATTTGCTCAATGACCTGATCAGACCCCGTTGTAACCAGGGTCAGACGCGATACCTCAGGATGATCGGTGGGAGCAACGTTCAGCGATTCGATATTGTAGCCACGGCTTGAAAACAGCGCTGCTACCCGTGCCAGCGCACCAGCCTCGTTGGCCATCAGTATGGAGATAATGTGTCGCATTTTGCTGTTTCCCGCTAAGAAATTTTGAATTCGGAATATAGCCGATCAAACTTCATTATTCACGCTGTTTCTCAGCTATTGCAATACGGTAATAATTAATTGAAACTCGCACCCTATGAAACTGACTCCGAAAACACCCCGAAGCGTGCCGCATCCACTGGCCGGCAAGGAAATGACCGGCGCTGAAATGATCGTCCAGGTTCTGGCCGATGAAGGCGTTGATACCATATTTGGCTACAGTGGCGGCGCAATATTACCAACCTATGATGCCGTGTTTCGTTATAACGCCGAACATATAGACGCCGACGGCAACGAACCCATGCCATTGATCGTACCGGCCAACGAACAGGGCGCAGGCTTCATGGCGGCAGGCTATGCGCTGGCCAAGGGTCAGGTCGGAGTCGTCATGGTGACCTCCGGCCCCGGTGCAACCAACACGGTGACGCCGGTGAGGGATTGTATGGCCGATTCAACCCCTATCGTAGTGATTTGCGGACAGGTTCCAAAGGCCGCGATCGGCACGGACGCATTCCAGGAAGCGCCGGTTTCCAGCTGTCTCGGGCCGGTATCAAAACATACCTTCCTGGTGACAGATCCGGAGTTACTTGAAGAGACCGTACGCACGGCATTTGAAATTGCACGAACCGGGCGGCCAGGGCCCGTGGTAGTCGATTTGCCGAAGGATGTTCAAAACTGGCGGGGTACATTCCATGGTTCCGGGCTATTGCCCGTGCCGGGTTACAGGCAGCGAATACATGCCGTGAGAAACAACGTGCTTGAGGATCAGGATTGCGCAGCGTTTTTCGACATGTTGCAGGCATCAAAACGGCCCCTGATTTACGCGGGCGGCGGTGTCATCAATGGCAATGCATCGGAAGAACTGCGTCATTTCGCCTCCAGCCTCGGCATCCCCGTGACAACAACCCTGATGGGCATCGGTGCTGTCGACACCACCGAAGACCTGTCTTTGCACATGCTGGGTATGCATGGTCTGGCATCGGCAAATTATGCCGTCGATGACTGCGATTTTCTGATTGCTGTAGGTGCACGGTTTGATGACCGCGTGGCGGGTGCACCGGATAAATTCGCACCCGCGGTCAAGCATATCGCGCAGTTTGATATTGACCCGTCGGAGATCGGCAAAGTCAAATCGGTCGACTGGAGCCATATCGGCATCCTCAAAAAAGATTTACAGGACCTGTCTGACTTTGCAGATAAAAATGGCATCAGCCCGGATTTTAGCCAGTGGCACAAAGAAATCGCCGGTCTCAAAAAAGAATACGGGCTGAATTACGACCGTGAAAGCGAGCTGATTCAACCCTATGCGGTCATCGAAACGATTAATGACATCACCGGTGGTAAAGCTATCATCTCAACCGGCGTCGGGCAGCACCAGATGTGGGCCGCGCAGTATTTTGATTTTCAGAACCCACGGCTGTGGTTAACTTCAGGCAGCATGGGCACCATGGGCTTCGGTTTACCCGCTGCCATCGGCGCCCAGTTCGCAAAACCCGACCACCTGGTTATCGATGTCGATGGCGACGCCAGCATCCGTATGAATATCGGCGAGCTTGAAACAGCCACCACTTACGACCTGCCGGTCAAGGTTCTGGTGCTCAACAATTATGGCGACGGCATGGTCAAGCAGTGGCAGAAGCTTTACTACAAGGGCCGTATGGCCTTTAGCGACAAGTCGTTACGCTCCAAGGACTTTATCAAAACAGCCGAGGCTGACGGCTTCAAGTTCGCGGTCCGGCTGGATCAAAAGGATGAGATGGAAAAAGTGATCAGTGAATGGTTGGCGTTCCCGGGACCGGCTTTTCTCGAAGTGGTCATCGACCCGGATGCCAATGTCTACCCGATGGTCGGCCCCGGTCTGGCCTATGACCAAATGGTCACGGGTGACTTCATACCGACCCGCAGCAAGGTCAGCGAAGAAGATATCGATAGTTCGGAGATGTTTTAGTAATTCCTTAATTGGGGTCAGAGTAAAAACTCGGGTGGCTAACAGCAGTAATTGGGGTCAGAGTAAAAACTCGGGTGGCTAACAGCCACCCGAGTTTTTACTCTGACCCCAATTAAACACGTCTATAACAAGTCCAGCGATCGCATCGCTGCTCTTAACGGCTCATGAAATGCCGGCGCCAATACAGTCATCGGTAACCTCAGGTGATCACCAATCAGGCCCTGCCGGGCCACTGCCCACTTGACCGGAATCGGATTGGATTCCAGAAAAAGAGCGCTGTTCAGCGGTCGCAGGCGGGCATCAAGCGCACGGGTCTGATCTTTCTCGCCCGCCAGTGCCAGGCGACATAATTCTGCCATCAAGGCCGGTGCAACATTCGCAGTAACGGAAATATTGCCAACAGCACCCATCAGGATCAGTTCAGCCGCGGTTTCATCATCCCCCGAGTAAACCGCCATCTTGCCGGCACACACATCCAGCACCTCGCGTCCGCGCTGAAGATCACCGGTTGCATCCTTGATGCCAATAATATTGTCGATTGCAGCCAGCCGTTCTACCGTTGCCGGAAGCATATCAACACCGGTCCTTCCCGGTACGTTGTAAAGAATCTGTGGTATCGAGACCGCCTCGGCTATGCATTTGTGGTGCTGATACAGGCCTTCCTGGGTTGGTTTGTTGTAATAAGGCGTTACCAAAAGACAGGCGTCGGCACCCACTTTTTTGGCCGCTGCGGTCAATTCAATTGCCTCATCTGTTGAATTGGCACCGGTTCCGGCAATGACCGGTATGGCTCCATTTACTTCATTGACCGTGTGGGCAATCACCGCACAATGTTCCTTTACCGAAAGCGTGGCAGATTCACCGGTGGTGCCCACTGACACAATTGCACCGGTTCCTTCACGAATGTGCATTTCCAGTAAAGAATCCATGCCATTCCAATCGATGGATCCATCATCAAGCATGGGTGTTACAAGTGCGACAATGCTGCCACGTATCATTGATATTCTCCGCAATAGGGCTTGTCTTACATCAGACATTGGCCACTCTACTGATCTCTCGTTCAGACTGCAATTTTGTGGGTGGCCTTGACCTCTTCCATCACCACATAAGTGTGAGTCTGTTTGATATCCGACATTCGTGCCAGCGTATCACCCAGGAAGTCACGATACTTGAGCATATTGCGGGTTCGAACCTTTAACAAATAGTCGAAACCGCCCGCCACCATAAAGCACTCCATCACCTCGGGACATAAAGCCACTTCCTCTTTGAATCGATCAAAAACGTCAGGGTTGGTACGGTCCAGTTGCACCTGGATAAAGCTGATCACCCCGGCCCCCAGTTTGTGGGGGTTAAGCAGGGTTATGTAGTCAAGAATATACCCATCCGCCTCGAGCCGGCGGACGCGCTCAAGACAAGGGGTCGGACTCAGATTAACCGAGCGTGCAAGTTCGACATTGGTCATGCGGGCATTGCCCTGGAGGTGCCGGAGTATTTTGAGGTCAATACGATCCAGGACCCGGTCCTTTACTTTATTCATAGCATACCCTTCTATTTAAATGATGTTTTTACAGTGTTTATAACGTAAATAACCATAATACAGTAGCATATATTGCGTATTTATCCGTTTTTTATAACATAATATCAGGTTATAACATAAACATTATTGAGGTCTGATACTGTGAATACTACCGCCAATACTCCGCTATCCCAGGCCCGCCTTGTCCTGCGTCAGAGCAAGCATGCGGATGAAAGCAAGATGGCTGCCGACCTGCTGGAAGATTTTCCGCTGAAACAAGGGGCGCGTGACGACATCGTTAAAACAGCACATGCCATCGTTACCCAATCGAGGGACATGAGTGCAGAGCGCGGCACATTGGATGCTTTCATGCAGGAATTCGGGCTTTCCAACCAGGAGGGCGTGGCCCTGATGTGCCTGGCAGAAGCACTTTTGCGTATCCCGAATGCGGAAACCCAGGATGCCTTGATCGTGGAAAAAATCGCCTCGGGAAACTGGGCCGATCACCGTGGCAGTTCACATGACCTGTTTGTCAACGCCGGTGTGTGGGCGCTGATGCTGACCGGTGGTGTCATCAAGCTGGATAAAAACATTACACGTGATGCCGCCAGTTGGACTAAATCCACTGTCGCCAGGCTGAGCGGACCGGTCATTCGTAAGGCCGTAATGCAGGCCATGCGCATCATGGGACATCAGTTTGTATTTGGCCGCACCATCAAAGAGGCCCTGAAGCAGCGGGCAAAACGCGATGCCGACTCACGGCTTTTTTCATTCGATATGCTGGGTGAAGGCGCACGGACTGCTGCAGATGCCGAGCGCCATCAAAGTCTCTACCGCCAGGTCATTCAAGATGTTGGACATGCGATCAAGGATGAAGGGGACGATATAATCGCCAACCGATCTTCCGTATCGATCAAACTGTCCGCGTTGCACCCGCGCTATGAGGCCGTCAAAAAGCACCGTGTGATGACCGAACTGTTGCCACGTGTAAAAGAGCTGGCGCTGCTGGCCAAAGAACACAGGATGCAGTTGACCATCGATGCCGAGGAAGCAGACCGGCTGGACATCTCGCTGGATCTTTTTGAGTCACTGGTACGTGACCCCGACCTGGATGGCTGGCAAGGGCTTGGCCTGGTAGTTCAGGCCTATCAAAAGCGCGGACCCGCGTTGATTGACTGGATGATTGCGCTGGCCGAGGAAACCGGACGGCATTTCCCGACACGCCTGGTCAAGGGCGCCTATTGGGACTCCGAAATCAAACACACCCAGGAATTGGGCCTGGCAGACTACCCGGTCTGGACCCGCAAGGTCACCACTGACCTGTGTTACCTCGACTGCGCCAGGCGTATGTTGGCAGCACCACACGCTTTTTACCCCCAGTTTGCGACGCATAATGCCCATTCCCTGGCGGCAGTGGCCAAAATGGGAGAAGGCGCCGTCATGGAGTTCCAGCGTTTACATGGTATGGGCGGCCTGCTCTACAAATCCGCTGAAAAAGTGATCAAGAACATGCCAAATGTGCGTGTTTATGCACCGGTTGGCGCCCATGAAGACTTGCTGCCCTACCTGGTACGCCGTCTATTGGAAAACGGCGCCAACTCGAGTTTTGTGAACCGTTTCATGGATGCCGATGTACCGATTGAGGATGTCGTCAGTGACCCGGTCAGCGCTGTTGCAGCCATGACTGACAAACGCCACACCGGTATTCCCGTGCCTTTAGACCTGTACGGCGACAGGAAGAATTCTGGCGGTCTTGATCTCGCAGATCCGCTTGCAACCGAGGCACTCCTGGAGGAACTCAAGCAGCAATCATCTGTGACTTACGATGCCCCATCCATTGTCTGTGGCAAGGAAGTGGGTGGTGAGGAAATCCTGGTTAAGTCCCCGGCAGACCGGAATATTGTTGTTGGTACGACCAGGCATGCGGAAGACGGCGATATCGACCGTGCACTGGATGCCGCAGTCAATGCCCAAAAGACCTGGGATGCCGTCGGTGGTCGAGGCCGTGCGGAAATTCTTGAACGACTGGCAGACCTGATTGAAGCGCACCGTGTGCCGCTGCTCGATTTGCTGGCCCGTGAGGCAGGCAGGGTGATCGCGGATGGTATATCCGAGATCCGCGAAGCCGCTGATTTTTGTCGCTATTACGCCTTGCAGGCGCGTCGTAACTTTGCCGAACCGCAGGTGCTCAAGTCACCCACCGGTGAAAGCAACAAGCTCTCGCTGCATGGACGTGGTGTGTTTTTCTGTATTTCTCCATGGAACTTCCCACTGGCGATCTTTACCGGTCAGGTAACCGCAGCACTGGCTGCAGGAAATGCCGTTATTGCAAAACCCGCTGACCCGACACCGCTGGTGGGTGCCTATGCGATCCGCCTGATGCACGAAGCCGGCATACCGACGGATGTGTTACATCTGCTTTACGGACGCGGTTCGAAAATGGGTGCAAAAGTGGTTTCTGACGAGCGCATCATCGGCGTGGCGCTGACCGGTTCAACCGGTACTGCACAGACCATCAACCAGGCACTGGCTGCCAAGAAAGGCCCTATCAACACCCTCATCGCCGAAACCGGTGGTCAGAATGTCATGATTGTGGACTCCTCCGCCCTGCCGGAACAGGTCACGGACGATGTTTTGACATCAGCCTTTTCCTCAGCCGGCCAACGTTGTTCGGCATTGCGGGTGCTCTATCTGCAAGACAGTATCGCCGACAAGGTTATCGGTATGTTGAAGGGAGCACTGGCCGAACGCCAGATCGGAGACCCATTGGAGCTTGCCACCGATATCGGCCCTGTTATCAACCTGGGTTCGCGTAATGGACTGGAAAAACACATTGACCGGATGCACAAGGAAGCCAAACTGATTGCCAGGGGCAAGGTGCCCGATGATCTTGAAAATGGCACGTACCTCGCGCCGCATATATTTGAAATCCCCGCCCTCTCCACGCTCAAGGATGAAGAGTTTGGTCCGATCCTGCATGTGATCCGTTATAAACACGGTGATATCAACAAGGTGATGGCCGACATCGGTGATACAGGTTTTGGTCTGACCTTCGGCGTGCATTCCCGTATTGAAGGTTACTGGCTTGACCTGTTCGCGAAAAATGCCGTCGGTAATACCTATGTCAACCGCAATATGATCGGCGCCGTTGTTGGTGTTCAACCCTTCGGTGGTATGGGCTTATCCGGCACAGGGCCCAAAGCTGGCGGACCACATTACCTGTTACGTTTTGCCAATGAAAAGGTACTGACCATCAATACCGCGGCGATTGGCGGTAATACAGAGTTATTCAGGTTGAATGAGTCTGACCTCGGGTGAAATCTTAACGATTAAACGCCCTGCATTTTGCTTTCTACAATTTTTAGAAAATCGATGGTGTCCTGGTCTTTAACCAGGGCGCCATCAAACTCGCTTGTGTAGATGGCTTTCAATTCTTCCAGGCCGAGGTAGGCGGGGTGATGCACTTCGGCGATGGACGCATAATGAAACTCGGCGCCGTCCTTCCTGATATTAAGCGAGTAAACATGAATAACCGGCTTGATCGAGCCAATATCCCCGAAAACTGAATGGACTGCTGAAAAATCAGACAAGGGGTCAAGTTCGCCCATATAGTGATGGTGTTTCTCGATGAGCCATCCATTTTCCTTAAACACGATACCGATGGATTGCCCGTCGATGATCGCCTCATGTTCTTTCTTAAATGGCGTTTCAATCACGGCCGGGTACATAACCACCGCAAAAGTCCGGTTTGTTTTTACGCCGGCGTCCGTACTGAAGAGGTTGGAAACCCTTATCCTGAGGCCGTTCTCGACCACTTCGATTCCATAACTTCCAAATTTCAGGCGAATTCTGTCACTGTTCGCCAAATCGGAAATCTGATTTTCCCCGACTGGAGTTCCGACTTGATTTGTATTGGCCGTATCACTCGCAAACATGAAATCGAACTCAGTTAATAGCAGAGCGCGTACTTTACTACAGCGCCGTTCCACGTGCATGTTTGTTGAACAAAATGCAGCTTAAGGTTACCCATTCCCACATAAACTAAAGGCTGTAGTACAGGTTCATCTCGAAGGGGTGCGGCCGGTTACGAACAGCGATCACCTCCTTCATTTTTTCTTCTATCCAGCTATCTATCAACTCCTGGTTAAAGACACCACCGGCCATCAGGTAATCATGGTCATCTTTTAGTGCCTCCAGCGCCTCCTCCAAAGAAGCAGGAATGGATGCAAGGCGGGACTGCTGCGCTTCCGGCCAGTCGAAAATATTATCGTCATGAGGACCGTAACCGTTTTCTTCACTGGGCAGGATACGCTTGTTGATACCATCCAGGCCCGCCATCAACAACGCGCTCATAGCGAGGTAGTAATTGCAGGTCCCGTCACCTGTTCGAAATTCAATTCGCTTGGCATCTTCAGAGGTCGCATACTTGGGAATTCGGATTGCCGCACTGCGATTGGCGAGGCCAAAGAACAGCTTAACCGGGGCTTCAAAGCCCGGTAACAGGCGTTTATACGAATTGGTGCTCGGGTTGGTGAATGCCGCCAGGGAACGGCCGTGCTTCAAAATGCCACCGATGAAACACAGGGCCTGTTCGGACAGGTCTGCATAAGCCCCCTTCTGATAGAAAACATTCCGCCCTTGTTTACGCAGCTGAATATGAAAATGCATGCCATTACCCGGTTCGTCGTACAGTGGTTTTGGCATAAATGTGGCAGTCAGGTTATGCGTCAGTGCACAATTGTGGATGACATCTTTCACGTACATCATCTTGTCGGTAATCAACTCGAAAGGAAGTAGTTCCGTTTCGATTTCCTGTTGTCCCGAAAGACCCACTTCATGATGATGATAGCGGATCGGGCACCCTATTCCCTCGATCAGTTGAACCATATCCTCTCGTACGTGCGCATATTTATCGAAGGGTGTGTCGATGTGATAACCCTTGCGGTGTGCAACAGCTGTACCATCAGCATCAAGATAGCCACCGGGCAGGTCGTCCTTATTTTCAGCCGAGGTAAATTTATAACCGGCACTGTACTTGCCGTTATTGATAACCGCTTCATTGAAAAGATAGAACTCGAACTCCGGCACCCACAAGGATTCGTCTGCGATGCCACTGTCGATCATGTACGCTTGAGCGCGACTGGCCACTGTTCTTGGGTCTTTATTCACCCCTTCGCGGGTATCAGCATCACAGATGTAACTTAACATTCTCAGGGTCGGAGTTCTCGCAAATGGGTCCATAACCGCCGTGGCCGTGTCGGGGATCAGCACCATATCGCCGGCCTCCACCGACTTCATTCCCGGAATACTTGAACCATCGAATGGAATACCGTGTTTAAGTACGTGCTCCAGCCTTCTTGGCGGGAATGTGATGTGATACCAGTTACCGATCAAATCGGCATACTTCAGATCAATCGCAGTGACATCGTGTTTTTCGATCAGTTCTTTAATATTACCCAGATTCATATTCACCTCCACCGATTACTGCTGGATGATCTCTTTCAACGCTCCCATTGGGACCGACCCTGTCTTGAGCACAGAATCGACAAAATCCCTCTGTACAAAATTCTCACCCAGGCGGTGTTTCTCTTCCTGCCAAAGTGTTTCGAAAACGTGAAACCCCACAAAGTAGGTGGTTAACTGCAAAGACAGGTACAAACCGGATACACGATCCCACAAATTATCCGCAAACTGTGCCGGCAGCAAACCCCGCGTACTGGCAAATTCTATCACCTGGTCCCTGTTCCAGCCTTGCGTGTGTACCATGACGCTGATATAGGCGCGTGTTGCATTCTCCAGGCGTTTTCGCAAATGGGCGAGACGGGTCAGTTTATTACCATCGCCCCAACCTGCTTCCAGCATCAATATCTCGCTGAATGATGCCCAGCCCTCTGCATAATACGGATTGGAGAATAAGCCCCGGACTTCGCTCGCGTTCAACAAGCCCACGATGCCCTGCATCGCGTGACCGGGAAAAATCTCGTGCGCGATGATCATCCTGTTGAAATGATTATTAAACGACCGGTAGAAACCTTCCTTTGCATCCTCCGGCTCTTCATCGGGAATGGACGGCAGGTAAAGCAATGTTTTCGCATCGGGATCAAAGGGGCCGGGTGGAAAGACGCCACCGATCCTGGCACCTGGCAAATGCGGCGGCATCAGATCGACGATGACGCCGCGATTCGCGGGCACGGTTGCAAAATCACTTTTAACCACGAACTCAATAGACGCTTCAGTTTCCGCTTTGAATACACGCAGAAAATCCTGACGATTATTCTCGCGGTCTTCCTCCATGGCAGCCAGGGCCGCATCGAGTAAAGCCAAACCTTGGGGCGCATCCCCTTCCCTTTCCCCTTCATCCCACCAGGCCGCTGCCAACTCAAGCATCAACTCACGCACCCGGTCAATTTCCTTCAAAGCGATAACCGGCAGGGTTTCCGGCGTCGCGCTGTTGTCTGAAAAAATCGCTAGTTTGCGTGTATACACCTCGGGGCCAAACTTGTCAGGTATGGTGGCAACCGGTAACACCTTGTCCCGGATATGGTCTGCCAGTTCGTGCATTTTCAATGTGGACTGCTGAACAGCCTTAGCCAAGGCTTCGATATCCCCTTCCTTGGTCCAGGGGTCTGATGAAGACAACAATTTGTTTTCGTAATAATCAATGGTTCTTTGCAGGGACTCCAACGCACTCTGGCTTCGACCTGGGTTACCATTTTTTAAGTTATCAATACCCAGTTGGCACAAAGCAGCAACGCCTGCCAATCTTGTAACCACCGCCTTGCGTTTCTCAGCCGGGCTTAATTTCTCCGACATGAGTACATAGCTCAATGCCTGGGAAATTTTCCCCGTGTACCACTGGGGTTGCTGAGAAAGCGGCTTATCCTGCTCCCACAGCTCAAGCTCAAGCCGAATCTGGCGAAGCAACACCTGTGCATCAACGCGGTCGTTTAAGGGTGCATTATCGGGCGTAGACAACAGGCTTTTTTCAGCCAAATGGTTCAAAGCCAGCCAGTCCTCAACCTTTGAATTTGAAAAGTCTTCAAAACGCCAGGCAGATGCCTTATCACCCTCACCGAAGGCTGCACTCGGATAGAAGGTTTTCCAGTTGTCGATATAGACTTCAATGACTTTTTGAGTTTGTGCATGTAATGAAGCAGCCCAAAACAACAGGGCAGAAGCCAGTAGCCACTTACCAATCGAGCTGAAACGACCACGGGTAAAGAACCCTTTCAGACCACTGTGATTCAATTCTATTCTCCATGTACTTTGCTTGTGACAATGAGATCAGACAATTGGAAGTAACGCAATGATTTGACTGCTGTGCTGCTTAATTAAACACTCCAATCTGACGGACTGGTTTCACGGTCACAATTGATTAGCCGGGATGCCGAGACTCTGCCGTGGCTTATTGCAAAGCTTATTGCATGGCTTACCGGTTTAAAACAATTGATCATTGGGGAAGCCAAGGCCATGCACTGGCTTGCTTTAAGACTCACAGGTTGAAAACCATTGATCAGTCGGGAAGCCGAGGCTATGCAGTAGCTTACTTCAGGACTCACTCAAGCACGTCCTGTGGCGTTCGATACTCGACTCCTGTCTCGACGGTCCTGGAAGTAAGCCACCGCACATCCTCGCCTTTGTGCGAATGCGGGGGTCAATGGTTTCTGGTAGGCACAGTGTTTGAATCTGAATTTGAAAGTCACGCACTTTTGCGAATGTTTGGACTAGTGATCTCAGAAAGATGCACGTCGTTTGATATTAAGCTGGGGTGTGTATTAACTTATCAGGACCGTGAGCGACATGGATGTCGCGCTCGAGCTTACAGGGATGTACTTGCAGCGAGTCCTGGGAAGTTAATACACATCCCAGCTCCCCCAACCTTGCAGATTATCGAAAGTAAGGCTTCTGATCCATTCCGCAGGCAGGCTTGGGCACGGCGCCTGTCATGATAAGACAATACACACCCCAGCACCCCCCACCTAACGACTCCCTCATGATAAAGTGACCAACTATTGCAACCTTCATATTACCTGTAAGAGATCACGCACAGAGAGGCCACTAACACAGATGAATCTGATGCAACTTCGAAGCAACCTCAGGGATGATTATTCCATCTCAAGAGTCATAAAAGGCGGCTGGCAACTTGCGGGCGGTCACGGGCCTGTTGACGAGGCGCAAGCCATTGCCGATATGCGGGAGTTTGTCAGTGCCGGGATCACGACTTTTGATTGCGCGGATATCTATACGGGCGTCGAGGAATTGATCGGTAAGTTTCTCAAGAAACATCGGCATGAGTTCGCCAGTGGTGAATTGCCACCGGTTCAGGTTCACACCAAGTACGTACCTGATCTTGATGCACTGGCGACCATTACCAAAGCGGACACTGAAAAAATCATAGACCGTTCACTAAGACGCCTCGGGGTAGAGAGACTCGACCTGGTGCAGTTTGCGTGGTGGGACTATTCGGTGCCACGTTATGTTGAGGTTTGTCTTCATCTCGCCGAATTGCAGAAGGCGGGCAAAATCAGGTACATCGGTGCCACAAATTTCAATGTGAAGAGTCTGCGTGACATGCTGAATGCGGGTTGCCCGATTATTTCCAACCAGGTTCAGTATTCGGTTCTCGATCGACGTCCGGCCGGACCCATGCAGGAGTTCATCCAGCAACATGATATGTCCTACCTCTGCTATGGGTCGGTTGCCGGCGGGTTTCTGACAGAGAAGTATCTCGGTGCAACTGAACGGCAGTACGCTGAAAACAGATCCCTCGTGAAATACCAGTTGATCATTGACGAAATCGGCGGGTTTGATCAGTTTCAGCATTTGTTGCAGGTTCTGAAAAGCATCGCGGATGAACACGATGTGAGCATTGCCGAGGTAGCCGCACAGTATGTTCTGCAACAACATGGGGTAGCCGCCGTCATTATTGGCGCCAGGAACGCCAGGCATCTGCAGAGCCTGCAAAGAATGGCCGGGCTGAAACTGGGTACGGCAGAGATCGGGAAAATCCAATCGCTGATCAATAAAGGTAAAGCTGTTCCCGGTGATGTTTATGATATCGAGCGTGATCGACATGGCCGGCACGGGCGGATCATGAGGTATAACCTGAACCAGTCGGTCACCCGTTCAAAGTGAAACAGTAATGAATAGGATTTCCGGTTTATTTTCAAGGATCGTGGGCCCTGCCGCGGTGATGGCGGCGGGCACCATGGGCGCCGGTGCCGTCGCCACGTTTATTCTTGCCGGCGCATGGTTCCGTTATGATTTGCTCTGGGTGGTGGTTGCTATCCTGCCCCTGTTTGTTATCTTCGTCGACTCTGCTTCCCGCATCGGCCTGCTGAACACCGATAAAGGTATGCTCTCGCTGATCAGATCGAACATCCATCCATCAGTGGCCTGGTTTATTTTGCTCATCAACGTGCCGTTGCATTTGTTGGTGGGCATGGGCCAGATGTCTGTTATGACGTCGGCATTGATGTCGGTGTTTACTTTTTATCCACCCGAGACCGGCGCCACGGCAGATTATGTTCAGAACTACCAAGTTGCTGAAGTCATACTCTCACTGGCGGTCGCTTCCGGCATTTACTGGTTACTGTCATCCAACGGTTATGAGCGGATGCAAAAGGCCATGACATCCCTGATGGTCGTCATGTTTGTCTGTTTCCTGGTGGTCGCCTTGCGCGGTTTTCAGGAGTTACCCGCTATTCTCAACGGCTTTGTTCCCAGCATTCCAAATGACCTGGCGGTTCCCGGTTCAGATAGTCTGAGGCTGCCCTGGCAGTCCATTATGGCCATCATTGGAACCGCGCTCGCCCCGGCAGCACTTCTGGGTATTCCGTATATGAGCGCTGACAACACCAGGGGCACACCAGATCTGAAGCGCGAGTTTCACAAGGCAATTGTGAATCTCGGTGTCATCTTTGGTTGTTACTCGATATTTGTGGTCGTCGCCGGTGGTTTTGCCCTTTACAGCCTGGCAGACCATGCACAGATAGACACGGTGCATGAAGCGGGACGGGTTTTGGTTAAAGCATTTCCTGCCGGTCTTGGTTTTTTGGGACCATTGATTTTCTCGGTAGGTATTTGCCTGGCGGCACTCACCACCTTTGTCGTCGTCGTGCAGGTCATCAGCTATTGGCTACTTGATATGTTCGGTTACGACTGGCATGACCGGGCAGATAATGTTGCATTCAAGCACATGCTGAAATTCTGGGTTTTTGTGCCCGCCATACTGGCGCCGTTCTGGAATTTTCCCGCGCTCTTAAAGGTCTTGCTGCTGATGGGTGTTAATGCCTTGTTGATACCGATGGTGATGCTTGTCGTGATCGTATTGGTTAACCGTCAACAGGTGATGGGTGAGTACAAGGCAAATGTGGCCCGGAATGTGATACTCAGCATTGGTGCGATCATTTCGATATGGCTGTCGATAGTGAAACTGCCGGGATATGCTGCGATGATATTCTGATGCCTCAAACCAGTTGTGAAGAATAACCGGAACGGATAAATAATCATGAGTGATAACCCTAACCCAAGTGACGAATTTGAACTTTACGACCTGAGAGTTGTGGTCGAGTCGATCGAAGGAAACTGCACCTGCAACATGACTGAAGGTGATCACTTTTTCCTCAAGGGCGGGAAAATTTCTTTCCCCGATCAGCAGGATTTTTGTCTCTTTGCTCTGCAATCAGCAATTCCGCTGTTACCTGCCAAACAACGTCAATGCCATCCCGCTGACTGGATAGAGACCGATAGCCGCTGCGTATGTCCGGATCCGGCCTGCAGGCTGACCATGCGTATTGACCGTAGCACCAGGCGCAAGCTGAAACATGACGATGTCAGTCCGCTTGCATGGGATGATGTCAACAGCTAGGGCATCATTCTCATGGCTGACTGATTGGCTGAATGGAGTGGGTTTTAGGCACCGCTAAACTCGGACTCCAACTGAAAACACTGTAAAATATCTGCATAGAAATTTTACCCAGCACTCACTGCTTAATGACAAAAAAGGTGCCAGCCATGAATTTGCTCAACAATGCCATTTTTAAAGTTCCCTCACCCCACAATGAACCCGTTTATGATTTTGAACCCGGCTCAATTGAGCGCGCCAAACTGAAAGCTGCGCTTGATGAAATTGCCGGAAAGAAGATTGAAATCCCACTGATCATTGGTGGCAAGGAAGTACGCACCGGAAACCTCGGTCAGGCGGTCATGCCGCATGATCATAGTCATGTTTTGGCTGACTACCACCAGGCGGGTGAGAAAGAGATAGACATGGCGATTGAAGCGGCCATGGCAGCAAAACCGGCGTGGGCCGCCTTACGCTGGGAAGAGCGCGCCGCCATTTTCCTGAAAGCAGCTGATCTGCTGGCGGGCAAATACCGGTTTGTTATGAATGCATTGAGCATGCTCTCAACCAGCAAGAGTGCCTACCAGGCCGAGATCGATGCGACCTGTGAGTTGATCGATTTCCTGCGCTTCAATGTCTATTTTGCGCAGCAGGTTTACAGCGACCAGCCATTACACTCACCGAACGGTATTTGGAACTCTGTTCAACAACGTCCGCTTGAAGGTTTTGTATTTGCCGTGGCGCCATTCAACTTCACCGCCATTGCCGGCAACCTGGCAACAGCGCCTGCGATCATGGGCAATACGGTATTGCTAAAACCTGCATCCTCATGTGTCTACACGCCTTACCTGATTATGCAGATACTCAAGGAAGCCGGTTTGCCGGACGGTGTGATCAACTTTATCCCGGGGCGCGGTTCCATGGTCGGTAAAATCTGCCTCGACCACCCCGACCTTGGCGGCATTCACTTTACAGGTTCAACCGGGGTCTTCCACCAGATGTGGAAAACGGTTGGAACCAATATTGCGAAGTATAAATCCTATCCGCGTATCGTCGGCGAGACCGGTGGCAAAGATTTTGTCTTTGCCCACTCAAGCGCCAATGTGAACAAGGTCGTGACGGCCATCATCCGCGGCGCCTTCGAATTCCAGGGACAAAAATGCTCAGCTGCCTCACGTGGATATATTCCAAAATCACTATGGCCGCAGGTTCGTCAAGGACTGGAAACGGAGATGGCCAAAATCAAGATGGGGCCGGTCACTGACTTCAGAAATTTCTTCAATGCCGTCATTGATAAGAACGCGTTTTCGACCATCACCGAATTCATCGACTTTACCAAAAACGCGGATGACGCCGAAATCATCATTGGCGGCGGTTACGATGACAGTAAGGGTTACTTCATCGAACCCACCGTGATCCTGGCAGATGATCCAAACTACCGGACCATGGAAGAGGAAATTTTTGGCCCGGTGATGACCATCCATGTTTATGATGATGACAAGTATGAAGAGATGCTGGAGGTATGCGACCAGACGTCCATCTATGCCCTGACCGGTGCGATATTTGCCACCGAACGTACGGCCGTCAGCCTGGCGCTGAGCAAGCTTGAAAACTCTGCCGGCAACTTTTACATCAACGACAAACCAACCGGCGCCGTGGTCGGGCAACAACCGTTTGGCGGGGCGCGGGCTTCCGGCACCAATGACAAGGCGGGTTCTTATTTGAATCTGTTGCGTTGGGTATCCACCCGTACAATCAAGGAAACCTTCGACGCACCCGAGTCTTTCGAGTACCCGTTTATGGAAAGCGACTGAATTTTATTTACGCCATGATGCGAGGAAATGGCAACGATGGACACAATTACCAACGGTAGCGACAGACCACAAAGAAAGGCGGCCAGCGAGGGCAACTTTTACCCTGAGCGCCCGAATGCCATCGGGCCAGGTATGAATGACCGTATCAGGCGTTTGCGTAAACTGAGTGTCGATGCCAGACCAAGCCTCAGCATCGAAAGAGCGCTGCATGAGACCGCTTTCTATCAGCAAAATCTCGGCAAGTATTCAATGCCCGTATTACGGGCGTTGAATTTTCTTAACCACTGTGAAAAGAAGACCCTCTACCTTGGGGATGATGAGTTAATCGTCGGTGAGCGCGGGCCAGCACCCAAGGTGGTACCGACCTTTCCCGAGTTAACCTGCCACAGCGTTGAGGACTTTCATGTCCTGAATAAGCGCGATCAACAACGCTATACGATTTCTGAAGAGGACATTGACACCTATGCCCGTGAAGTCATTCCCTACTGGCAGGGTAAGACCATTCGCGAAAGAATCTTTAACCATGTTCCCGAAGAGTGGCTGTCAGCCTACCAGGCCGGTCTGTTTACGGAGTTTATGGAGCAACGTGCTGCCGGCCACACGGCACTGGATGGCCAGATTTACAACAAGGGTATGCTCGACTACAAGCAACAGATCGCTGCGGAAATCGATGCGCTGGATTACCTCAATGACCCTGAGGCAACCGATCGCTTTGAAGAGCTTACGGCGATGGCCATCTCCTGTGATGCGGTTATCGTATTTGCAGAGCGTCATGCCGAACTGGCTGAGCAATTGGCTGCCACCGAAGAAGACCCGCAACGTCTCGCCGAGCTGAAGAAAATTGCCGAGGTCTGCCGTTGGGTACCGGCGAATAAGCCTCGTAACTTTCATGAGGCAATCCAGATGTACTGGTTTGTACACCTCGGCACCATCACCGAACTGAATGGCTGGGATGCCATGAACCCGGGGCATTTTGATCAGCACCTGGCGCCATTTTACGCGGCGGAAATTGCAGCAGGTACACTGACCCGCGAACAGGCCAAGGAGTTGCTCTGCTGCTTCTGGATCAAGGTCAATAACCATACTGCCCCGCCCAAGGTGGGTATCACGGCACGCGAAAGCGGCACCTATAACGATTTCACCAATATCAACATTGGTGGTATCACGGCTGACGGCAAAGACGGCGTCTCCGAGGTTTCGTATATCCTGCTCGAGGTCATAGAAGAACTGCATATTCTGCAACCGGGTAACTCGGTTCATATCAGCAGCAAAACACCCGACCGCTTCCTGCATGCGGCCTGTAAGGTGATCCGCCAGGGTCATGGCTACCCGTCGGTATTCAATCCGGATGTGTATGTCACCGAACTGCTCAGGCAGGGGAAATCACTCAAAGATGCCCGTGAAGGCGGTTGCAGCGGCTGTATCGAGGTTGGCGCCTTCGGCAAGGAGTCCTTCCTGCTCACTGGTTATCTGAATGTACCGAAGGTGCTCGAAATCACACTGAACAACGGCATCGACCCGGTGACGGGCAAACAAGCGGGTATAGAAACCGGTGATCCACTTACATTTACAAGCTATGAGCAGCTTTACGAGGCATTTAAACGGCAGCTTGATTTCATCATCGACACCAAGATCCGGGTCAGTAACTACATTGACAGGATGTTTGCCAAATACGCCCCGGCGCCATTTCTCTCAGTGGTCATAGAGGACTGCATCAGCAAGGGCAAGGACTATTACAACGGCGGTCCGCGCTATAACACCAACTACATCCAGTGCACCGGACTGGGAACCACCACCGACAGCCTTGCGGTACTAAAAAAACATGTATTTGAAGACGAGCGCTTCAGCATGGACAGGGTTCTGGATGCGGTGGCCAACAATTTTGAAGGCGAGGAGTTCCTGCGCCAAACGGTTTTGAACAAAACACCCTTCTTTGGCAACGATGACGACTACGCCGATGATATAGCCTTGAAGGTCTATGCAGACCTGCTCGAAGCCATCGATGGCAAACCCAATGTCAGGGGCGGAGAATTCCACCTGAACATGCTTTCAACCACCTGCCACATCTATTTTGGCAAGGTCATGGGTGCCACACCCAATGGCCGCCTGGCCGGCAAATCGATATCCGACGGTACTTCACCTTCACATGGTGCGGACACTCATGGCCCTTCCATGGTGATACGTTCATTGACCAAACTGGATCACACCATGTCCGGTGGCACACTGCTCAATCAGCGTTTTCTACCCAGTCTGCTCAAGCGCGATGAAGACATCACCAAGCTGGGGCAGTTGATTCGCAGCTACTTTACGCTGGGTGGTCATCATATCCAGTTTAATATCGTTGATACCGCTACCCTGAAAGCAGCCCAGAAGTGTCCCGAGGATTACAAGGATTTGCTGGTGCGGATGGCGGGTTACAGTGATTACTTCAATGATATGAATGCCGATTTGCAGCAGGAGGTCATTGAGCGCACTGAGAACGAGTCGTTTTGAGCATAGCAAAGCACAACTCTGGGGAAACCGTTTCGACCTCTTCTGTGGAAACTGACGAGCATGGCGCCGTTGTTTTCGATGTAAAGCGTTATGCCATCAACGACGGCCCCGGTATAAGAGTCACCATATTTCTCAAAGGCTGCCCGCTTTCCTGCCGCTGGTGCCATAACCCCGAAAGTATCTCGCCCAAAGTGCAAAAGATGTATTCCAAAAATAAATGCATCGGCTGCGGTGAATGCGTCAGCATCTGCCCCGTAGAGGCCTGTGAGTTAACAGCCGGGGGAATCGTCACGGATAACAGTATCTGCCTGCGCTGTGGACAGTGTGCCGAGGTCTGCCCGGCACTGGCCACCGAGATGTCGGGGCACTATGAGTCAATCACCGAATTGCTTAAGGTCATTGAGAAAGAACGTCCGTTTTTTGATCAATCGGGTGGCGGGGTTACTTTTTCCGGTGGTGAACCGCTCCTCTTTCCGGAGTTTTTAGCCGGGATTCTTGATGCTTGCGGTCGTATGCAAATCCACCGCACTGTTGATACCTCCGGCCTGGCAAGCACCAGAACGATCCTGGAAATCGCCAAACGTACTGATCTGTTCCTCTACGACCTGAAATTGATGGACTCTGAAAAACACAAACTTTGGACAGGTGTTGGTAACCGCCGGATTCTGCAAAACCTGGAAACCCTGGCCAAAACCGGTGCTGATATTCAGATTCGCATTCCGTTGATCAAGGGGGTCAATTGCGATGAGAAAAATATCGAGGATACAGCCTTCTTTATCAATGCTTTGTCCGGCCCACGCAAAGCAATCAGTCTCCTGCCGTATCACAACCTGGCGGAGGGTAAATCTATCAAGTTGGGGAAGGACTACAATCCTGGCACGATGACCAACCCCGATGAAAAAGAACTGGCGCGGGTCATCGCCCAGTTTGCCGCCCATGGTTTATCGGCAAGTGTTGGGGGTTGAGAAGCTTTTCGATGCTTAAGCAACGTGCCTGGCGCGCGCCCCTTTTTCCAAATCGCAAGTAGCCTGTAGATTCATCCACAACTTTGGTGATGTACCCAATACTTACGCAATAGCCTTATGCACGTCACTGTATGAAATCTGAGATAATTATTCGTTATGTCAAACAAACCCATCATCGTCTGTAAATTCGGCGGCACCTCACTGGCCAGGGCCTCGCAAATCCGCAAGGCTGAGTCCATTATCAATGCCGACCCAAATCGTCGCTACGTGATCAATTCTGCACCAGGCAAGCGCGCCAGTGGCGATCAGAAAATTACCGACCTGCTGTACCTGTGCCACGAACACGCCAGTCGCAACCTGCCCTTCGAGGAAGTCTTCAACATCATCGCCAGCCGTTTTGAAGAGATTGCCGATGAACTGGAACTGAAGCTGGATCTTTCTGAAGAACTGGCCACCATCAAGGCCACCATAGCGAGACATGGCCAGACCGGTCAGCCTGCGGACTATGCAGCCAGTCGCGGTGAGTACCTGAATGGCATAATCATTGCTGCCCTGTTGGGCTGGCGTTTTATAGACGCTGCCGAGGTAATTTTATTTGATGCCCAGGGCAATTTGGACAAGCAACGCAGCTATGACACACTGGCGGAAAAACTAGCCAGCCAGCCTGCTGTCATTCCGGGTTTTTACGGCAGCACCGCTGATGGCCAGATCAAAACCTTCAGCCGTGGCGGCAGTGATATCACCGGCTCTATTGTCGCACGCGCCCTGCACGCCCATAGTTATGAAAACTGGACCGATGTACCAGGCCTGTTCATTACCGATCCACGCATTGTGGCGGGCGCTTATCCGATTGAAATTGTTACCTATCAGGAACTGCGTGAACTGAGTTATTCCGGCGCGGCGGTTTTGCATGAAGATGCCGTCTTCCCTGTACGCGAGGCGGGTATTCCAGTACGCATCCGCGACACCAATGACCCTGAGCACCCCGGCACCATTATCGTACCCCGTCATCATCCCGAGGCCAAAAAGGGCTATTTGATTACCGGCATTGCAGGCCGCAAAGACTTCACTGTCATCCAGATCGAAAAGCCGATGATGAACAAAGAAATCGGATTTGGTCGTCGCGTTCTGCAAGTTCTTGAAGACCATGATGTCAGCTTCGAGCATATGCCGTCAGGCATTGACACCCTGTCGGTGGTAATTGCCGCCAGTCAAATCGGCGACAAACTCGATGTCATCCTGCAAGAAATCGACCTTGCGGTCGAGCCCGAATGTGTCAGCGTAACCGACAAAATGGCCCTTTTGACGGTCGTTGGCCGTGGCATGGCTCACTTCCCCGGTCTTGCAGCACGCGTCCTTGCAGCTCTTGGCGAGCAGAACATCAACGTGCGCATGATCGATTCTGGCAATAGTCAGGTGAACCTGATCGTCGGTGTGGATGTCGAGCGATATGAGGATGCCGTGCGAGCCATTTACGCCGCCTTTGTCCATGATGGCGAAGCCATGCGTGGGTACTGACTCGAACCCTGGTGCTATGCACCGGGTTCTGAATCTTGCCGACCTCTTCGTCAGAAATAGAAAACCCCGCGATGCGGGGCTTTTTTGTATCTGGCGGTGGATACAGTCCTCTGCGAACCTGTCTCTGCGGATAATCCCTATCTCACTTGAAGAATGCAGGGAATATTTCTATATTTTCGCTCATTCTGAGTACACATCTTTCAGGAAGACTAAAAAGGACTGTGCATTCCCGTTACTATGCTCCCACTTGCGCCTTCCATTGATGTATTTTTCGAATGGTCGGGTCAAGCTCTGCCTTTGCTTTATCTAAGTCATAGGACTTTTGCAGGTTCATCCATAGTTCAGGACCCGTGCCAAAAAACCGGCCAAGCCGCAGAGCTGTGTCGGCGGTTATATCACGTTTGCCGCGAATAATTTGAGATATGCGATTTGGTGGCACATTAATCTGGCGAGACAATTCAGTGGGGGTAATCCCGATTTCTTCCAATTCATCCACCAGGAACTCACCTGGATGGATCGGTTTTCTAGTCATGATACTCACCTTTAGACTCTCAAAAATTTTCCAGACTCACTTAATGATAATCTACGATTTCCACTTCACAGGCGCCTTCTTCCCATGTAAAACAAACGCGCCACTGCATATTCACACGGATCTATAGCTCTCCCTTCTCCTGATAACGCCTCAAAACGATTACTCGGCAATGCCTTTAACGACGCGAGAGTTTCAGACGCATCAAGAATTCTAAGCCGCTTTTCAGCTTGTCTATCAAAGCCAGAGAAAGCAGGTACTCTAAAACCACAAAATAAGCGCTCCGTTTTCTTGCATTTGAAGCTTCTTATCATTATTCACCCAGGAACAAATTGACGCGTTACGTCAATCGTCAATATAGCACCAAAACGCCAAAATGGTCAAATGGAACATTGAAAACAACATAACCAAAGTATCCATGATCAGCAATCACCTGTCTGTCGGCAAACGTCTCTCATTCTTGTCGGTATATAACTGCCGGAACAACAGACTGTATGGTGGAGAGGGAGGGATTGACTCGGGCCCTCCATGGCCCTCGCCCTAACGGGCGTCTCCTTCGTCGACGTCTTCCCGGGCTATCCCTGCCCGGTAATCGAACCCTGGTGCTTTGCACCGGGTTCTGAATCTTGCCGACCTCTTCGCCAGATACAAAAAAACCCCGCGATGCGGGGCTTTTTTCGGGTATCTCGGGAGGGATTGACTCGGGCCATCCCTGGCCCTCACCCTGACGGGCGTCTCCTTCGTCGACGTCTTCCCGGGCTGTCCCTGCCCGGTAATCGAACCCTGGTGCTATGCACCGGGTTCTGAATCTTGCCAACCTCTTCGTCAGATACAAAAAAACCCCGCATAGCGGGGCTTTTCGGATTGGAAGCCACGGGAGGGATTGACTCGGGCCCTCCATGGCCCTCGCCCTAACGGGCGTCTCCTGCGTCGACGTCTTCCCGGGCTATCCCTGCCCGGTAATCGAACCCTGTTGCTTCGCAACGGGTCCTTCATCTGACCAACCTCTTCGTCAGATACAAAAAAACCCCGCGATGCGGGGCTTTTTTGTATCTGGCGGAGAGGGAGGGATTCGAACCCTCGAAGGGCTTTTTAAACCCTTACTCCCTTAGCAGGGGAGCGCCTTCAGCCACTCGGCCACCTCTCCTAAAACTGTTGTTCTCACGTTGTTGACAATTAGTCGTTTTCGCTCCCCTGGGAGCGCGTTATTCCGGACTGTTTTTTACCGGAATTTTAGAATCAAAAAAACCGGGATGCGAAGCATACCGGTTCATTCATTCCGGGTAAAGAATTAATGTGAATTACTTGTGACCGTGTGTGCCGTCTGCCTCATCCCGCTCTTTAAGAATTCGCTGGAATATCTCTTCGCGATGCACTTGTACTTCAGGTGGCGCATCGATGCCAATGCGGATCTGATTGCCCTTCACACCTAGCACGGTGATTGTCACATTTTCTCCAATTACGAGTTTTTCCCCTACTCGCCTTGTAAGTATAAGCATTCGTACCTTCCCTTGGTGTCAGGCCTAGTGGAGCACCTTATCCCTGTTTTTATTGTAAGTCTACACCCCTTAAGAACATTTCTTAGTTCCGTAAACTCAAGTCTGCTCTGCCACCCAGGCCGCTACGGAAGCTAATGCATCATCCACGAGGTCCGGACGATTACCTCCTGCCTGGGCGAAATCTGGACGGCCTCCCCCTTTGCCGCCTACCTGACCAGCGACAAAGTTTACCAGATTTCCTGCCTTTATCCGAGCGGTTAGATCTTTACTCACCCCAACGGCTATTCGAACTTTTTCACCATCCACACTCGATAGCACAACAATGGCGCTGCCGAGGCGATCTTTCAAGTGGTCAACACTATCCCTTAGACCACCCGCATCGACGTCGTCCATGCGCGCTGAAAGAACTTTTATTCCATTGATTTCTTTGACATTATCAAGCAGGCTGTCGCTGCCGGAACTGGCCAGGCTGGACTTCAGTGCCGATATTTCTTTCTCCAGTTGATGACTGCGTTCCTGCAGTTGTGCCAGGCGGGACGGGGTTGCCTCGGGACTTACCTTCAAAGCATGCGCAACGGCTGTAAGCTGTCTTTCCATGCGCTGGATGTGCTCAACGGCTGCCTCACCCGCAACAGCCATGATTCGCCGTACACCGGAGCCGATGGCGGATTCAGAGACAATTTTGAATTGACCGATCTCCCCCACCCTGTTCACATGGGTGCCACCGCAAAGTTCGGTCGATAAATCACCGAACCGCAAGACTCTGACCTTATCACCATATTTTTCACCAAATAAGGCCATTGCGCCGGTTTTCAGTGCATCATCAAAACTCATGACTTCCGATACTGACAGGGGATTAACCCGAATAGCATCGTTAACATGACGCTCAATTTGCTGGAGTTCATCCACACTGAGTTGTTTTGGATGTGAAAAATCAAAACGTGTGTAGTCGGGCGCCACCAGTGAACCTTTTTGTTCAACGTGAGTACCGAGGATGTCGCGTAATGCACGATGCAGCAAATGGGTGGCGGAATGGTGAATGACAATCGACTGCCGTCTTTCAGCATCTACTTGTGCAGATACCTGCTGCCCGGGCTGCAATTGACCGGCACTCATACGCCCGATATGGCCAAAGTAGGTACCACCCAGCTTGATCGTGTCTTGCACGATAAACTTTGCTTCCCCGGCACTGATCACACCCGTATCACCGACCTGACCACCGGACTCTGCATAAAACGGTGTCTGGTCCAAAACCACAACCGCAGTATCGCCCTCCTGAAGTTGATCTGCCAACTGGCCATCGACAAGAATGCCGGCAACAACAGCCTTATCTGTTGAGAGTTCTTCATAACCCAGAAAACGCGTAGCCGGGAATGTCTTGACGGCCTCGGCTGAGATCTGGTCCTTGTGTTGAAACTGACCGGCTGTGCGCCCACGTGTCCGTTGTTTCTCCATTTCAACTTCAAAACCTTCGAGGTCGACCTCAAGGTCATTCTCACGTGCGATATCCTGGGTCAAATCCAGTGGAAAACCGTAGGTGTCGTAAAGCGTAAACGCAATTTCACCATCAATCTTGCCGCTTGAGGCGGATGATTTCTCCATCACGGTCTTCAACAGCCCCAGACCTTTATCCAAGGTTGTCGCAAAGCGCTTTTCTTCA
The DNA here is from genome assembly GCA_963759155.1 of uncultured Gammaproteobacteria bacterium. GTDB lineage: Bacteria > Pseudomonadota > Gammaproteobacteria > Xanthomonadales > SZUA-36 > SZUA-36. The sequence continues at coordinate 101,156 of CAVWXX010000019.1, forward strand.
TCTTCCAGCGTGGCCATGATATGTGCCTGCTGTTTTGCCAGTGCCGGATAGGCCGTACCCATCTGCTCTACCAGTGGAGCAGTCATGCCGGCAAAAAACGGGGCTTTCTGACCCAGCTTGAAACCATGACGCACGGCGCGGCGGATGATTCGCCTTAAAACATACCCGCGACCTTCGTTGGACGGCAATATGCCATCTGCGATTAGAAAAGCACATGCGCGGATATGGTCCGCAATAACATTCAGTGACTTATTGGATAAGTCGGTGGTATGGGTCAGACGTGCCGCCGCCTTGATCAGGGCTTGAAAAAGGTCAGTGTCATAATTGCTGTGAACACCCTGCAAAACAGCAGCCAGACGCTCAAGCCCCATGCCCGTATCGACACAGGGTTTCGGAAGAGGCTTCAGGCTGCCATCGGCAGACCGGTCAAACTGCATAAAGACCAGGTTCCAGATTTCGACATAACGGCCACCGTCCTCATCTTCGGAACCGGGCAATCCGCCTTCATAATCCGCACCATGGTCATAGAAAATCTCACTGCATGGACCACAGGGACCTGTGTCACCCATGGCCCAGAAATTATCACTCTCGTATTGCGCGCCACCCGGTTTGTCCCCGATACGGATCACACGCTCTTCAGCCAGACCGATTTCACTGGTCCAGATATCAGCGGCCTCGTCATCGGTGTGATAAACCGTCACCCATAAACGGTCCTTGTCGAGACCGTAATCTTTGGTTAACAGGTCCCAGGCGAAGAGGATTGCATCCTTTTTGAAATAATCACCAAAACTGAAATTTCCCAGCATTTCGAAAAACGTGTGGTGACGCGCGGTGTAGCCGACCTGATCAAGGTCGTTATGCTTGCCACCTGCACGAACACATTTTTGAGAGGTCGCGGCACGCGGGTTTGCACGCTTCTCGGCACCCAGAAACACGTCCTTGAACTGGACCATACCTGCATTGGTGAAAAGCAGTGTCGGGTCGTCTGCCGGAACCAGTGAACTGGATGGGAGTACTTCGTGCCGCCTGTCGGCAAAAAAGTCCAGGAACGCCTGGCGAATTTCAGCTGTTGTTTTCAAAATCTTCCTGCCTTAAAGCAATAAAACGCGACCTGCGCGTAACGGGGGTGCAAGTTTACCGAAACAACGCTAAGGAAGGAATCAATCGGTTGAATTTAAACGATCCAGGGCAACATTCGCCTGTTCGTGAGTAAACCCCCTGTTCGACAACCCCCTGTATATTTTTGCCCGGCCCGCATAATCCAACTCGCCATGGCATCGTTTCTCCGCCCAGTGAGACGCGTTATCAAACCAGACATCCTGGTCTTCCGGCATCGCCTGGGCAATCAGGTAGTCAGAAATACCACGACTGCGCAATTCACCACGGATTTTCAAAGGTCCGAAAAGGGCACGCATGCGTGTACGCATGTACATCTCGGTAAAACGTTGATCTGACACCAGGTTTTGATCGGCAAGATCAGATACGACCTTTTCCGCAAGCACCGGGTCGCAGCCTCGCTGTATGAGTTTTCGCCTGAGCTCTTCTATACCGTACTCGCGGCGCGTCAGGTAACGCACCGCGATGTCATGGATTTCCGCCTCTGTCAGGTCACGCGCAGATTTGCCATGCAATGTGCTTACTCCCTAGGCATCTGCAGCTTGTGGGGCTTCTGCCTTGGGTTCCTTCTTCGGCAGCAACAGGTCGCGCAGACGGCTTTCTATTTCTGCTGCCATATCAGGGTGCTCCTCCAGGAAGGCACGTGCATTCTCTTTACCCTGACCAATTCTGTCTTTCTGATAGCTGTACCAGGCACCTGCCTTTTCTACGAGACCGTTGGCAACGCCCAGATCGATTAACTCGCCAAGCTTGGAGATACCTTTGCCATACAAAATCTCGAATTCCGCCTGTTTGAAAGGAGGCGCCATCTTGTTCTTGACCACTTTAACCCGGGTCTGGTTACCAATGACCTCATCGCCCTTCTTGATGGCGCCGATGCGGCGAATATCCAGGCGCACCGAGGAATAGAATTTGAGTGCATTACCACCAGTGGTGGTTTCAGGGCTACCAAACATGACGCCGATTTTCATACGAATCTGGTTAATAAAAACCACCATGCAACCGGAGCGTTGAATATTGGCGGTGAGTTTGCGCAAGGCCTGCGACATCAGGCGGGCCTGCAGGCCGACGTGACGGTCACCCATCTCTCCTTCAATTTCAGCCTTGGGTGTTAATGCTGCAACGGAATCCACTACCACGATATCTACCGCACCGGAACGCACCAGCATATCGGTGATCTCCAGTGCCTGCTCCCCGGTGTCAGGCTGTGAAACCAGCAGATCTTCCACGTTAACGCCGAGGTTTTCAGCGTACTGGGGATCCAGTGCATGTTCCGCATCCACAAAAGCGGCTGTGCCGCCCAGTTTTTGCGCTTCTGCGATCACCTGCAATGTCAGGGTGGTTTTACCGCTGGATTCCGGGCCATAAATCTCGATGACACGCCCACGTGGCAAACCGCCGATACCGAGTGCAACGTCGATCGCCAGTGACCCTGAAGAGACAACGTCAATATTCCGCGCCGCAGTGCCATCGCCCATCCGCATGATGGCGCCTTTACCAAACTGTTTTTCAATCTGCGACAGCGCTGCTGTCAGCGCCTGCTTTTTGTTGTTATCCACGTAGTACTCTCCTCTGAAATTTTGTGGTTTTCACCGCTAGGCGGCATTATGACACAGGCCCGGCAACGTCTTAAGCCCCGTTTCGATCAAGACTGCAGATTCCTACAATCATCATCGGAAATTTGCTGCAAACCGGTCATTTATTGCTCGTTCTGATATTCCATTACTTACTTGGGGGTTTAACATTGGGTGTAGTTTGCAACAGCTTATTCTCAAATTACGATAATCCGGGAAACCAATCAGAAAAAAATCAGGCTGATTCGCCAAGTCTTGAAATGATTCCCTGCAAAGCGTGCAAAACCGTCTGCTGACGCACCGCGTTTCGATCACCTTCAAACACGGCAGAGTCACATACCGCCGGCAAGTCACCAATACACCAGCCGAAATGCACCAGGCCGACCGGCTTGCCCGGCATGCCGCCACCGGGGCCGGCAATACCCGTGGCAGATACAATAACAGCTGCTTTCGAGTGCTTTTTTGCACCCATTGCCATCTGCCACGCAATTTCATCACTGACGGCGCCATACTTCACCAGGTCATCGTGTGACACACCCAGCATCTGCTCTTTGGCACGATAGCTGTAAGTGACATAAGCACGATCAAACCACTCAGAGCTACCTTCCATGTCGGTACAGCACTTGGCTATCCAGCCACCCGTGCAGGATTCGGCAGTCGCCATTCGCCAGTTGCGCGCGGTTAACAGGGCTGAAACCTCTGCTAACAAACGATTGGCCTGTACTTCAAAACCGGACATATAACTGTTTAGATTCCGCCATGGTGGGTTGATTGATTTTCAAACTTTAGTGATCACGATATGGTCACCCATGATTTGCTACGTTACACTTTCCGCGATGTCATCTCCAGCCGTTTCATGTTTAGAATTAAATGATGGAAGAGCAGCCAAACTCACTCAATCTTCTCAGCCTGCAACAGATCCCACAGGTATGCTGGAATCTGTTGAGAGAAGGCGCGACTTCGGCCCGGTCAGCATTGCATGCACCCTGCCTGGCCACCGTTGGCGAACATGGCCCGTCTGCGCGCACGGTGGTGCTTCGCTATTGCAATGAGGAACAGCGCACGCTCGCCTGCCATACAGATATCCGGTCAGCCAAGATACATGAAGCCAAAGCTGACCCCCGTGCAAGCTGGTTGTTTTATGACCCTGGGCGCAAACTGCAGCTGCGCCTGGCAGGGCAACTCAGTATTCACGTCGATGACGATTTCGCTGACCGTCGCTGGGACGATACCACGGCCATGGGACGCGCGTGCTACAACACTGCATGCGGGCCTGGTAAGCATTTGCCCCGGCCTGCCAAGGCACCTGGCATCATCAGCAATGAAAAAGAAGCGCGTTCGGCACGCAGCCAATTTGCCGTTATCGCCTGCAGAATCGAGTTCCTGGACTGGCTGCTGCTGTCGGCCAAAGGTCACCGTCGCGCGCAGTTTCACTGGCGCGTAGATAAACTGGAGGCATCCTGGGTAACGCCTTGATTTGCTCAGTGACCCTTCAGCCGGCTCCATAGCTCTGTGAACACACCCTCTTCGAGGGTCGTTTGAAGCTGCACACTGGTTGTCGGTATCGAATGGGGGTTGCCAATCTCACCCACCTTGAATTGGAAAGCGAAATAATCTCCCCCACCCATACGCAGGTCCTGGATGACCACGTTCTCGTCCTGTTGCACAACCCGGTAAAAGCCCTTGGTGAACCACTGCAGACGGGTCACCGGCCAGTGGGCTTCCAGGCCGTTCAACAACTCCACATCACTTTCACGGTGTGTAAATTCGACGGCCCGGTCGCTACTCAAAAGCGAATACCAACCCTCGGCGTACCCATCCGGTGTCATCACCACGAAGCGCCAGAGTATGGTGTTGAAAGGGCCTGGCAGGCTCACGATCTGCCGGTATTCGATGCCTTGCCGTGCGAGCTCTTCCCGCGCAATACCCTGGGTGTAGAACTTTGCCGCGAAACTCCAGCCCAGGTAGAGGGTACTCAGGGCGAGCATGGTAAGGTTGAAGCGATGGGCTCTTTGCGGATTGCGGCGAGAAACGGCTACAGCAATGACCCCCGCGATCAGCGGCAGGGTGTAGAGCGGGTCGATGATGAATATCGAACCCCAGGTCATCGGGTACTCGGTCAGCGGCCAGAAAATTTGCGTTCCGTAGATCGTGCAGGAATCGATCAATACATGGGTAAGGAAGGCCAGGTAAACCAATATAAGCCAGCCTTTGCGATGCCCTGCGTCTACCGGATGGATTTTTTGGATCAACCAGACCATCAATGGTGTCAACAGGGCCAGCATGATCACCGAGTGGCTGAATGAGCGATGAAATGTGAAATCCGCGACGGGATCCCCAAAAGGGATGAGTACGTCCAGATCAGGCAAGGTTCCACAAACAGCGCCCCACAGAGCCGCCTTGCGACCGACGCGGCGCCCCAGTACCGCTTCGCCGACGGCGGCGCCAAGCGCAATCTGGGTCAGTGAGTCCACGGGTCCCGCCGGTTGTTTGTTGTTACTGAAAGTGTCATGAGCGCTCCTACACCTGGCAAACTGGGCAGAAATATAGCCGGCGGCCGGAAAAGTTTTCGCGTTGGATACCTGCACCACAGGTAAAGCAGGGTTTCGATGCACGCGCGAAAACCCAGAACCTCCCAGTTCGCTTGCGGCCCGGTCCCGGTGTGAGCGTCCTGCCCCCGGTGCGATAGGAACGGTGACACATCCGGGTGGTTTCACGGGCCAGTCGGCTCTTACCCTCTGCGTCGATCTCAACCGGGCGACGCGATGGGTGCAGACCGGCGGCATATAGTATCTCCGAGCGAAGATAATTGCCCAAACCGGCGAGAAAAGATTGGTCCAGGTAGAGCGCCGCCAGGCTGCGCCTCCTGAAGCGCTGCTGATCCAGCCGCCCGGCGATGGTTTCCGTATCGAGACTCTCATCCAGCACGTCCGGTCCAAGCCGGGACAGGAATGGGTGTGACTGTACTTGTGCCGGGGTCAACACAGATATATCCGATGCGCTGTACAACAGGGCACTGTGAGAGCTTGTGTGAAGTGCGACGCGCAGGCTGCGCCGGGTTTCGGGGAGTTCACCCCGCTTGACAGTAAACCACCGGCCATAGAGCTGATTATGGCTGTACAAAGTGAGTTCGTTATCAAAACGCGTGAGCATGGCCTTTCCACGTGTGTCGACCGCATCGACCACCGATCCCTTGAGCCGTTCTTCAAAGGGCTGAAGCTCGGGAAAAGCAAAGCACGCCTGTTCGATTGACCGTCCTACGAGAACCTTTGCGATACGGTCTGCCGCACGACGGATTTCAGGCCCTTCAGGCACAGGTCTGCCGCCTACCCCGGCAACGCCGGGAACAATATTTGACTTCATCCCAGCACGAAGACCACTTCCTGCGCCAACTAAAAGGCCGTTTACAAGCAGCACAGGTCTTTACCGGGAGGTGTGATTTTTTATGCATGAGATTAAAAAAATTAAATAATTTTACAATTCGACCGTGACCATAACCTTCGGTTGATATGGGTCTAAACCAGCACAACCGCAAACTTTATTGGGTCCGATATAGTCACCCGCAACTTCCTAAGTTACACTTTCCGCGATGCCATCTCCAGCCGCTTCAAAACAAAGCTCGCACACACCGCTGATGCAGCAGTATCTGCGTATCAAGGCGGAGCACCCGGATGTACTGCTGTTGTTCAGGATGGGGGACTTTTACGAGGTCTTTTACGATGACGCCCGGCGTGCAGCCGAACTGCTGGATATAACGCTCACAGCACGTGGAAAATCAGCCGGTGAATCCATCCCCATGGCCGGTATCCCCTATCATGCGCTGGATGGGTACCTGGTTAAACTCATACGTAAAGGTGAATCAGCTGCCATTTGTGAGCAGGTAAGTGAACCGACCCCTGGCAAGGGTATTGTCGACCGAAAGGTTGTTCGTATTGTGACACCCGGAACCGTAACAGATGAGGCCCTGTTATCCGGGCGGCAGGACAACCTGCTGGCGTCAGCCACCAAGGTGGGGAAGTCGTGGGCCTTATCCTGGATGGATTTGTCTTCCGGACGGTTCCTCACCCGTTTATTGCCCTCGCTGGACGAACTTGAAACCCAGTTGGAGCGTTTGCTGCCTACCGAACTGCTGATCCCCGAAGATGCCGATTGGGCAGAATCGCTGTCCGGCCAGCGCGGTCTCAGAAAACGCGCCCCCTGGCATTTTGACCACGAAAGCGCCTACCACCTGTTAACCGGTCAATTTGGTACCCGTGACCTGGCGGGTTTCGGCATTGAAGAGGAACCGGCTGCCATTGCCGCTTCAGGCGCATTACTTCAGTACGCACAGGAGACCCAACGCACCGCCCTGCCCCATCTGCGCGCCATCCAGATGGAAAACCCACACAAGCATTTGCACCTTGATGCGGCCACCCGTCGAAACCTGGAATTGCTTCACCACCCGGAAGGCCGCACTGAACACACGCTGGCCGGCATCATGGATTCGACCATCACACCGATGGGTGGGCGGTTGTTAAGACGCTGGATCACCGAACCCATCCGCGACCGCGAGCGCTTGCAGTTACGGCATAACAGTATTGGCGTTTTACTGGAAACGCGTCTGTATGAAACCCTGCGTGGTCTTTTTCGCTCGGTGGGCGACATAGAACGAATACTGGCCAGGGTTGCCTTGGGTTCAGCCCGTCCGCGCGACCTGACGACATTGCGCCAGACCCTCGGTGTGTTACCCCAGATCAAGTCCAGCCTGATGGATGCCGGTCGTGAACCACTGCTGCAGTGCGGTGAAGAAATTAAATGCCTGCCACAGCTACATGAGTTGTTAAGCGCAGCCCTGGTTGATGAGCCACCGGTACTGGTTCGTAACGGCGGTGTTATTGCCAGGGGCTACGATGCCGAATTGGATGAATTACGTGGCCTGTCGGAAAACGCCGATGGCTTTTTGCTGGAATACGAGAACCGGCAACGTGAGGAGTCAGGTATTCCTGGACTTAAAGTCGGCTATAACCGTGTGCAGGGTTACTTTATTGAAGTCACGCACGCCCACACCGACAAGGTTCCCCTGCATTACAAACGACGCCAGACACTGAAAAGTGCCGAGCGTTATATAACCGAAGAGCTGAAAGCCTTTGAGGACCAGGTCCTGTCCAGTCGCGAACGGGCTCAGGCACGTGAATTGTATTGTTATGAGGAGTTGGTCAGTACTTTGCAGTTGGAACTCGTCCCACTGCAGACGATGGCTGCTGCGATCGCGCGGTTGGATGTTTTATGTGCATTTACCGAACGGGCCATCACCCTGGACTTTTGTTGTCCCGAACTCAGTCAGCAGACCGGAATTGACATACAGGACGGCCGTCACCCAGTGATCGAGCATGTTCAATCGGAAACATTTACACCCAACCACACCCATATGAACCCACTGCGCCGGATGTTGATCATTACCGGCCCCAACATGGGTGGTAAATCGACCTATATGCGCCAGACAGCGCTGATTTGCCTGCTGGCGTATACCGGAAGCTGGGTACCCGCCTCCAGCGCAGTTATCGGCCCGCTGGACAGGATATTCACACGCATTGGCGCCGGTGATGATTTGAGCCGGGGGCGTTCAACCTTCATGGTGGAAATGACCGAAACCGCCAATATTCTGCATAGCGCCAGCCAGCACTCGTTGGTATTGATGGATGAGATCGGTCGCGGAACAAGCACCTACGATGGCCTGGCACTGGCCTGGGCAGTGGCCGAATACCTTGCCCGCCAGGTCAAGGCATATACGCTATTTGCGACACATTACTTTGAGTTGACGCATTTACCGGAACAACTCGAAGGCGTTCACAACGTGCATTTAAGGGCGATAGAACACGGTGACAACATCGTTTTCCTGCATTCCGTCAATGATGGTCCCGCCAGCCAGAGTTACGGCTTACAGGTGGCCGCACTGGCCGGCATTCCACAGAATGTCTTACGCCGTGCCCGTTTTCAGTTATCAAAACTTGAAAAGGACGATAAGGACAGCCCGCAAATGGGCTTGTTTACGACCTATGAAGAGCCGGAACCCGAGCTTGAACCTGAAAGCCCGTTGCAGGATGCACTGGAAGAGATTGATCCTGATGAGCTGACACCAAGGGCAGCCCTGGACCTGGTTTACAAGCTCAAGGCATTACGTGACCGTTAAACCAAACTCAGGATTCAGAGCATAACTTGCACAGTAATTGCAGTGTCCTGGTATGGTGTTGTTGCTGAGCATGGTCATACCCGGGGAAGAGTGGTCCGCAGTACGCTGGACCAGGCTGTTTTCAATATAATCGAAACCACGATGGCGGTCGCCAGCATGGAAACAAGATACACAATCCCACTTAAATTGAAAAATTCCGGTGCTGAAAACAGTTCCATGTAAGTACGGTTGAAAAACGTGAAGGAGAAAAGGTGCGTGAGGAATAGCGTGTAGGAAAACGGCGATAGCCAATCAAGCAGGCGAGTCAACCTGCCGGAATGACGCACCAGCAAACTCATGATGGCGATACAGCCTAAAACACTGCTCAACTTCACAAAGAAATCAGTCCACAGGAAGAGCGTGAGGTGTTCGGGCTTTGCCAGAACCACATACATTACACTGGCCAGTCCCGAGACCAATGGAAACAACACCGCCAACCCGATGCCAAGGTTCCGGTTGTCAATAAACAGGTTTTTCTTCCAGCTAAAAAGCAGAATCCCAATGTAGAAAGCAAACACGATATCAAAGCGCATAAACCACAAGGGGAAAACCTCGAATAAGAATGCGGACTGCAGATAGATGCATTTATAAGCCATCCAGGCAATAACCGCGACATTCAAAAACCTCACCCTGGCCACCAGTACCAACAGCGGCAACAGCAGGAAACAGGTGTATAGGTCTTTCAGAAAATACAATGGCTGATTGGCCGGTAACTTGTAATAGGCAAAGGTCGCCTGGAACCAGCCCATCGCGTTAAACGGGTAGATCGCCAGGTCTGAGCGGAACGACGGGTCCTGTGCTTGTGTCGGGTAAGTAATTAAAAGAATAAACAGCAAGTTGGACCAGAACAATGGCCACACCAGGCGCCTGGCTTTTCGCAGCAGCACCTTGAAATAACCATACTTCTCGAGGGTCATCACTGCCAGGTATCCGGAGATCAGACTCAATAACGGCACACCACTCTTAGCAAGGCAGGCCTTGATAAAAACTATCATCCAGTTGCTGAAGTCAAGCGTAGCGGCTGTGTTGATCCGGCTCATCTGGTCGAGAATGCCAATGTGGGCAAAACTCATCAGGATGATCAGCAACGGACGGACGACCTTTATCGCGGCCGATGTCTGCACCGATGGGGAGAACCCCCTTGTCAAATCAAGCGGCGCCACCTACCCGTCCAGACCACTCTTAAAACGCACTATCCGACGCCGCTGGCGTTTGTCAGGTCGTCTTTCCCGCGTCAGACTGGATTGGTGTTCAAGCTTACGTTGTTCTGCAAGTCTTTCGCGTTGTTCGCGGCTTTCATCCGATTCCTCATAAAGGGTCCGGGCAACAGTCGCCGGGCCTCGACGCATCGAAGCTTCTAAAATGGTAATGATATATTCTTCTTCACCACGCTGAATACGCAGCTCATCCCCGACATTGATTGAACGCCCGGGTTTGGCGCGGTTGCCATTCAAGTGCACCTTGCCACCTGACACTGCTTCACGTGCAACGGATCGGGTTTTAAAAAACCGTGCAGCCCAAAGCCATTTATCCAGTCTTACTGATGAACTCATGCCTTGAGTTTAATTGATTTAGGGAAGTGAATGGCACGTCCCGTGGCGGGACGTGCCATTCAATCAACAATTAACCGGCCTTGAGCATCAGGCGGTTCACACGTTGTACAAAACCAGCGGGGTCTTCGAGGTGCCCACCTTCAGCCAGCACGGCCTGTTCGAACAACAGCTCAGCCCAGTCCTTGAACTCTTCTTCAGACTCAACGCCTGATATCTGCTTGAGCAACTGGTGATCAAGATTGACCTCGAGTAACGGTTTGCTGTCAGGCATGGCCTGACCGGCCTGCTCGAGCATGCGGCGCATATGCATCGCGAGCTCCTGCTCACTTAATACCAGGCAGGAAGCAGATTCGGTCAGACGCTTACTGGCACGTACCTCGGTTACTTCCTCTGACAGTGCCTCGGACAAGCGCTTGAGCAACGGATCTTTCTCAGCATCCTCCTGCTCTTTTTCCTCTTTCTTCTCCTCTTCCGAGCCGAGGTTGACATCGCCCTTGGCAATTGAACGCAATTTCTTGCCTTCAAACTCGTTGAAGTAACCCATCACCCATTCGTCGATACGGTCAGACATCAACAGGACTTCGATACCCTTCTTGCGGAAGATTTCAAGGTGTGGAGAGTTTTCAGCGGCCTTACGGTTTTCCGCTGTCACGTACCAGATCACATCCTGATCTTCCTGCATGCGGGAAACATAGTCATCAAGGCTAACGCGTTGTTCGACAGCATTGTTTTCAGTTGAAGAAAATCGCAGTAACTTGGCAATCTTGTCCTTATTGCCCATATCTTCAGCCAGGCCTTCCTTCAGAACATTTCCGAACTCATCCCAGAAGGTATTGAATTTTTCGACTTCCTTTTCAGCCAGTCGCTTAATCAAATCCAGGCTGCGACGAACAACCGCAGAACGGATCTTTCCGACCAGCTGGTTTTCCTGCAGCAGTTCGCGGGATACGTTCAATGGCAGGTCATCAGAGTCGATAACACCACGCATAAACCGCAAATAATGCGGTAAAAGCTGCTCCGCCGCATCCATGATAAAGACTCGTTTGACGTAAAGACGCAACCCGCGACGCTCATCGCGTTGCATCATCATGTCCATCGGCGCCTTTGATGGAATATAGAGTAGCGATGTATAGTTCTGACTACCTTCAACCTGGTTGTGCGTCCAGCTCAGGGCATCATCAAAGTCGTGACTGACATGCTTGTAGAAGGCCTGGTAGTCATCACTGCTGATGTCCGACTTCTGCAATGTCCACAGCGCGGATGACTGGTTAACCGCCTCCCACTCTGGCTGTGGAGTTTCTTCTTCTGCCTCATCGTCTTTCGGCAGTGGCTGGGATTTCATATAGATGGGAAACCCGATGTGGTCGGAGTACTGCTGGATCAATGACCGAAGTTTCCATGAAGACGCGAATTCTTTTGCATCTTCACGCAAATGCAAAGTGACTTCAGTACCCTGTTTGGGCAGATCGACCTGTGATATCGAGTACTCACCTGTCCCATCTGATTCCCAGCGCACACCTTCCGAGGCGTCACTACCGGCAGCTCGCGTCAACAAGGTGACTTTATCTGCAACGATGAATGATGAATAGAAACCCACACCAAACTGACCAATCAGGTTGGCATCAAATTCCTCTTTATCCGAAACACTCTCAAGAAACTTTTTGGTACCGGAGCGGGCGATGGTGCCGATGTTTTCAATCACGTCCTGCCGTGACATACCGATGCCATTGTCACGAATGGTCACCAGGCTGGCATCTTCATCTACGTCGATTTCTACTTTCAGCTCGCTGTCACCACCCAACAGGTCAGCGTTTTGCAGCACTTTAAAACGCAACTTGTCACAGGCATCGGATGCATTTGATATCAATTCGCGTAAAAATATTTCACGGTTTGAATACAAGGAGTGAATCATCAGGTTCAGTACTTCGCGCACCTCAGCCTGAAATTCATGTTTTTCGGTCTTGGCGACCTCAGCCTCAGGGCTCTTGGTTTTGGTTTTTTCAGTCATAATTCTTCCCGGTAAATTGAATGCTACTGCCCAAAGTTGGGTCTAGTGCGCATCTTTCAAGGATGCCTGCTCATTCGACAGGCAAAAAAAAGCCCGCAATGCGGGCTTTTCTTCAATCGTTGGGCCAGCTTAGCCAAGCTTTTCCTTGATACGGGCTGCCTTGCCTTCAAGATCACGCAAGTAATACAGCTTGGCGCGACGCACGGAACCGCGACGTTTCACCTTGACCGAATCGATCAGCTTGCTGTGTGTCTGGAATACACGCTCAACGCCTGTTCCATGGGAAATTTTCCGGACGGTGAAAGCTGAGTTCAGGCCGCGATTCTTTTTGGCAATAACAACACCTTCGAATGCCTGCAAACGTTCACGGTCACCTTCTTTAACTTTAACGCTAACGATGACGGTGTCGCCGGGGTTGAATTCCGGTAACTCACGGGTCGCCTGCTCTGCGTTGATCTGCTCAATGATGTTCATCGTTCTGTCCTTTCAATGTAAGCCGCTGTGGGCCTTTAACTGTCAATTTCCAATTCATGACGAAATTCCTTTAACAGCAATTCCGCCTCTTCATCCAACTGCCTGCCTTCCAGCAGGTCTGGTCGCAGTTGCCAGGTTCGACCCAACGACTGTTTCCTGCGCCAGCGACGAATCGCCTCGTGGTCGCCTGACAACAGCACCTGGGGCACTGCTTTTTCACCCGCCAATTCAGGTCGGGTGTAATGCGGGTGGTCCAGCAGACCATCCACAAACGAATCCTGCTCCGCCGATTGTTCATGTCCCAGCACACCCGGTAAAAGCCGGGTCACTGAGTCGATTATGACGGCAGCGGCCAGTTCGCCGCCGCTGATGACATAATCACCAATCGACCATTGTTCATCAATGTCGGACTCGATCAGCCTTTCATCGATACCTTCATAACGCCCGCAAACAAGGATTAAACCTTCTCTGCCTGCCAACTCCTCGACACCTGCATGGTCAAGCTTGCGGCCCTGCGGGCTCATCAGGCTGACCCGGGTCCCTTCGGCATGCTTCTGTCGTGCCGCTGCAATGGTCGAACCCAGTGGTTCCATAGCCATTACCATACCCGGACCGCCACCATAAGGACGGTCATCTACCGTCCGGTGCCTGTCGGTCGCCAGGTCGCGGGGGTTCCAGGTGTTCAAAACCACCTGTCCCTCACGGATTGCCCGACCGGTTACACCCAAATCAGCCAACCTTTCCAGCGACTCGGGAAACAGCGTAATCACGTCTATACGCATGACATTTACCTGTTTCCTTCTAGAACTCAGGGTCCCAGTCGACTTCTATCGTTCCTTCTTCAAGGTCAACACGGGTTACGTATTGCCCTTGTATAAACGGTACGAGGTGCTCCCGGTTCCCGCGGATCACCAGTACATCATTGGCACCGGTTTCCATCAGTTTTTCTACCCGGCCTAACACCTCGCCATTGATGGTTTTTACTTCCAGACCTTCAAGATCTGACCAGTAGTATTCATCCTTACCTGTTGCCGGCAATTGATCACGACCGACAAATATCTGTGTTCCTATCAGGGTGGCTGCCTGTTCACGGTCAGCAAAACCCGGTAATAACGCGGCAATGCCTTTACCCTGTTTTCGCCCGTCGACTATTTTGACCGGCTTTTTGTCTTCGCCCAGCAACCAGGGCTGGTATTGAAGTATCGCTTCCATTGGGCGGGTCCAGGAATGAATCTTGACCCAACCCTTGATGCCGTGAACTGCTGATATGTAACCCAGCGCGATATGTTTATGCGCGCTGTTCACGCAAACCCTACGACATCAGCCACAAGCCGTTCAGGCAGCAGCACTGCTCCGGGCCTGTTTAACCAGGTTGTCAACACGCTCGCTGAGCTGTGCACCGACACCGGTCCAGTAATCTACACGTTCCAGGTTAAGCCGCAGACGTTCTTCCTGACCACGGGCCAGTGGGTTAAAAAACCCTATCTTTTCAATACGACGTCCATCACGCTTGTTGCGGGCATCTGCTACCACGATGTGATAGAAAGGCCGCTTTTTAGCGCCACCGCGCGCCAATCGAATCTTTACCATTCCTAATAACCTTTTGCTAAAACCAAATATTTTGGTCAGGGTTTACTGTTGACACCATGTCAAACCATATAAACCAGCGACTGATACCGGCCGCACGGATACACTCCGTTCACCCGGCTCCACGAAACAGAGTATTTTAACCATGTTTGGAACAAAAGAAAACAATAGCTTGCGTTTTTTTTAAAACCGGCCCGGGGGCATCTGACCCTTCATGCTGGCCAGCTTGCGCATCATGCCTTTCATGCCGCCCTTACCAAACTTCTTCATCATGCGCTGCATCTGGGAAAACTGCTTCAGCATGCGGTTGATATCCTGAACCTGAGTACCGGAACCCATGGCAATCCTCTTCTTGCGCGACCCACGGATGACATCCGGAAAACTTCTTTCCTGTGGTGTCATGGAGTTAATGATGGCAATCATGCTGACGGTCTGCCTGTCATTAACACGGTTTTTGACCTGGTCCGGCAAGTCACTCATACCCGGCATCTTGTCCACCAGGCTACCCAGGCCACCCATGTTTTGCATTTGCTCTAACTGGCTACGGAAATCCTCCAGGTCAAAACCCCTGCCCTTCTTGATTTTCTTCGCGAGCTTTTCCGCTTTGTCCTGGTCCACGTGCCGCTGGACATCTTCAACCAGCGACAGCACATCACCCATACCGAGGATACGGGAGGCGATACGTTCGGGGTGAAATGGCTGGAGCGCATCCGTTTTTTCACCGGTACCGACAAACTTGATTGGCTTGCCGGTAATTTGCCTGACCGATAAAGCGGCGCCGCCACGGGCATCACCATCTGTCTTGGTCAGTATCACACCGGTTAACGGCAATGCTTCATTGAAGGCCTGGGCCGTATTGGCCGCATCCTGACCGGTCATGCTATCGACGACAAACAGGGTTTCGTGTGGCTTGACCGCTGCATGCAACTGTCGAATCTCATCCATCATATCCGCATCGATGTGCAGACGACCCGCCGTATCTACCAGCAAGACATCAGCAAACTGCTTTTTCGCGGCGTCAAAGGCCTGT
The DNA here is from genome assembly GCA_963759155.1 of uncultured Gammaproteobacteria bacterium. Taxonomy (GTDB): domain Bacteria; phylum Pseudomonadota; class Gammaproteobacteria; order Xanthomonadales; family SZUA-36; genus SZUA-36. Next base: position 116,706 of record CAVWXX010000019.1, read on the forward strand.
TTGGCAATTGCGACGGGGTTATCGGTGACGGATGAAGGATGGAAGAGAACTCCTACCTGCTCCGCGAGCGTTTTTAACTGGTCGATAGCTGCCGGCCGGTAAACGTCGCAACTCACTACCATGACCTTCTTCTTAAGGTCTTCGCTAAGGTGTTTCGCCAGCTTGGCTGTCGTGGTGGTTTTACCAGAGCCCTGCAAACCGGCCAGCAACACAACCACGGGAGGGCTGGACTTGAGGTCGAGGACCTCATTCTCCTCACCCATAACCTGAACAAGTTCGTCATGGACAATTTTTACCAGCGCCTGGCCTGGCTGCAGACTGCTGATAACCTCTTGCCCGAGTGCACGTGCTTTGACATGACTGATGAAAGACTGCACAACCGGCAAGGCCACATCAGCCTCCAGCAACGCGATACGGACTTCCCGCAAAGTCTCCTTGATACTGTCTTCAGTCAGACGTCCTTTACCACGCAGTTTTTGCATGGTTTGGGTTAATCTTTGGCTCAAGTTATCAAACATTATTTACTCCGAGATTCAGCAGTCGGGTATTATAACGGCTGACTACATCCAAACGGCACAGAATTCGCCATGCATGACAAGATTTTGTTGATAACCGCAGCCTGCTATCTATTAGCTGTCACCGTGCTATACATCGCAGTAGCAGAACGATCCAGCACAAAACGTATGCTCGCAGCCGGCATTACATTGGCAGGTGTGATATTGCACGCGTGGGCTCAGAGCCACCATTGGACATCCCCCACATCACCCCAGGTCAGTGTCTTAAATATCTTATCCCTGTGTGCGCTCGTGACAGTAGCCATACCACTGGCGACTTTTCCGCTGCGCAACAGTGTGTTTGATGCCAGCCTCGTGGCCTTGCCGCTTTCAGTGCTTATTTTGATTGCGGAGGGAACACTCAGTGCCCCAGCCATTGAGATCACACACACCACCGGGCACTTAACAGCACATATTTTTACCTCTGTGATTGCTTTCGGCGTACTGAGCATTGCCGGTGTTTACGCTATTTTTGTTGCCTTGATCGACCATCTTTTACGTCAACACAGGCTCAATAAACTGATGCAGACCCTGCCTGCCCTGGACAAGCTGGAAGCCTTGTTGTTCCTGCTCATCAAAGTCGGTTTTGCCGTATTGACGGTCTCACTGGTCACGGGCCTGGTATATGTCGATGACCTGTTTGGACAACACCTGGCACACAAGACCATACTGTCAATTTTTGCGTGGCTGGTATTCGCAACACTTCTGTGGGGCCGCTGGAAAAGAGGCTGGCGCGGGCGGGTTGCCGTGCGCATGACACTCGCGGGAATCGGACTTTTACTGCTATCCTATTTTGGCAGCAAACTGGTATTGGAAATCCTGCTGGACCGCAGTTGGCACCTTCAGGGTTAACGCGACAAAGGACTAATAAACGGACTTGGACGATATCCCTCTAGGCAGTCTCTACACTGCGCTATTCATTTTGATCATCCTCTCAGGCTTTTTTTCGAGCTCGGAAACCGGCTTGATGGCCATCAATCGTTATCGCCTGAAACATTTGGCCAATAAGGGTCACCGTGGCGCCCGTGTTGCTCAGAAACTACTGACCCGGCCCGACCGCCTGATCGGCTTGATCCTGCTTGGCAATAACATGGTCAATATCCTGGCGGCTTCCATAGCTACCGTGATAGCCATACGCCAGTTTGGTGATAATGGCATTTGGATATCGACCCTGGTGATGACAGTCGTGGTGCTGATTTTTGCCGAGGTTGCCCCTAAAACACTGGCTGCCCTGCACCCCGAGAGAGTCGCATTCCCCGCTTCATTTGTACTGACTGTACTACTGAAAGTACTCAACCCTATCGTCTGGATGGTTAACGGGCTTGCCAATTTACTGCTAAAACCCTTTGGTGTAAAAACTGATGTGGTGGCACTTGAACGACTTAACAGGGAGGAGTTGCGCACTCTGGTAAGAGAAGGCGGGCACATCTCAGACGACCATCAGCGAATGCTCGTTAACATCCTCGATCTCGAACAGGCTTCGATTGCAGATGTCATGGTCCCGCGTGGTGAGATTGTTGGTATCGACCTGGATGATGACTGGAGTGACATTCTGAACCAGTTGACACAGACGGTATATACCCGTCTGCCGGTTTACCGGGAGAGCATCGATAATGTCGTGGGTCTGCTTCACATTCGCACCATCATTTCCAAACTGTCGGCAGGCGGTCTCAGGTTTGAAGATCTGCAACGTTCCGTAAGACGCCCGTATTTCGTTCCCGAGCGCACTTCCCTGACACAACAGTTACTCGAGTTCCAGGAAAAAGAACGGCGCATGGCGCTGGTAGTCGATGAATACGGGGACATCCAGGGACTGGTTACGCTGGATGACATCCTGGAGGAGATCGTTGGCGAGTTCACACCCGAGGGTCGTGGACGTGCACGTATCATGCGCCGTCTTGACGATGGCAACTATCTTGTCGACGGTTCAACCAGTGTGCGTACACTCAACCGGCGTCTTGACTGGGATCTGCCTTTTGATGATGCCCACACGCTGGGAGGATTGCTGATCGAGGAACTGGAAGCCATTCCCGAAGGCAAATGCAGCATCAGTATCGGTCCACACATCATGACCATCGTTGATATCCGGGACAATGTTGTCAACAAGGTGCTTATCAAACCGGACCGGCTCGGATCTCCCGACTAGCACTACGCTATAACATCCAGTTCCTTCGCTTTGTGTTGGCCATGCCGGGATACAGCGTGCTGCACTACACGCTTTTGGAGAAACCATTGCATCAGCTATTCAAGCGATGGTTCGGCCTGAGCTCTGCCCCCGCCAACAAGCAGGGAGCCCCTGATCAAAATGCTGCAGTGATGGCCTCGTCGAGACTGCTTACTGCGTTAATGATCATTCCTTCAATCGCCTGTCTCGGTTGATTGGCCCTGGGAACAATTGCACGTTTAAAACCGAGACTCACAGCCTCCTTCAACCGTTCTTCACCGTTGTAGACCGGCCTGACTTCACCAGACAGACCCACCTCTCCGAATATCACGGTTTTTTGAGGCAAGGCACGGTCACGGAAGCTGGAAAGAATGGCAAGCAGTAAGGGTAAATCTGAACCGGTCTCTGTAATTCTCATACCACCAACCACATTGGCAAACACATCCTGATCGCCCAGACTGATACCACCATGACGGTGCAAAACCGCCAGCAACATGGCCAGCCGACTGTGATCCAAACCGATGGTCACACGCCTCGGATTCGCCAGGTGACTCTCATCAACCAGCGCCTGTAACTCCAGCAGCATGGGTCGTGTGCCTTCCCTTATCACTGTAATGGCACTGCCTGCGGCCGTTTCCGAGTGACCTGAAAGAAAAATAGCCGACGGGTTGCTGACCTCCTTGAGGCCGAGACCGGTCATTGCGAACACACCCAGCTCATTAACCGCACCGAAGCGGTTTTTAAACGCACGGATGACCCGGTAACGGCTACCCTCATCACTTTGAAAATAAAGAACAGCGTCCACCATGTGCTCAAGAATACGTGGCCCTGCCAGGGCGCCATCCTTGGTGACATGTCCGATCAGTACCATGGCGCAATTCTTCTGCTTGGCGTAACGCACCAGCCCTGCCGCTGATTCGCGTACCTGTGACACTGACCCCGGCGCGGATTCGACCTGCTCGGAGTGCAGTGTCTGAATCGAGTCAACCACCACCAGTCCCGGCTCCTCTTTTTGAGCCACGCTCAGAATTTGCTCAACACTGGTCTCGGTAAGACAACGCAAACTGCCAACGTCGAGATCAAGCCGTTTGGCCCGCATGTTGATCTGTTGCAGCGACTCCTCACCACTGACATAGAGACACTTCAGTTGCCCCATCAGGCCCGCCAGCACCTGTAACAGCAAAGTTGACTTGCCGATACCCGGATCACCACCGATCAGAATCACCGACCCGGGTACGATGCCACCACCCAGAACCCGATCAAGTTCGTTGATACCAATACCTATCCGGTTGATCTTCTGGTCGGACACCTCCGCCAGTTCGGTTACTTTCTGGTCCGTTGTTCCGGTATACCCACTCTTGCGGGAAGCAACGGCGCCCCCGGCCGGGCGGAATTCCTTAACGGTATTCCATGCCTTGCAGTCCGGGCACTGCCCTGCCCACTTGGATAACTCACTGCCGCAATCGGTACAGAAAAAAGATGTTTTTGATTTCGCCACGCTGAATTCCTTTTTTGTGCTGTTCTTGTAGCAGATCAGACCCATGACCTCCAGCCCAGAGACAAAAATAGAGAGATTATTTACAATGAGTACCGGTCAGCACTTACATCAGGAAGAGATCAGAGGGTATGCGTAAACCGCAGGATCAACAATTAATCGGTGAATCACCCGCATTCCTGGAAGTGCTTGAGCACGTTTCCCGGGTCGCTCCGCTTAACCGGCCGGTTCTGGTTATCGGCGAGCGCGGTACCGGCAAGGAGTTGATTGCAGCACGAATTCACTATCTTTCCGGACGATGGGATTACCCCTTTGTCAAAATGAATTGTGCGGCGCTTGCAGAGTCACTGCTTGAGACCGAGCTTTTCGGGCATGAGGCCGGCTCTTTTACCGGTGCTGCCAAACGCAGACTGGGCCGCTTTGAACTTGCCAACGAGGGCAGCCTGTTTCTGGATGAACTCTCGAGCACTTCATCCGGCGTGCAGGAAAAAATTCTGCGCGTGATTGAATACGGTGAATTCGAACGTGTTGGCGGTAGCGAAACCATACGAACCAATGTCCGCATTATTGGCGCCACCAATGAAGACCTTCCAGGTCTTGCTGAGAAGGGCAAGTTTCGGGCGGACCTGCTTGACCGGCTGGCGTTTGACGTCATCACGCTTCCACCATTGCGGGAACGCCCCGGTGACATCATGACCCTGGCGAGTCATTTTGCAGTGAAGATGGCCGGGGAGTTGGGCAAAGATGTATTCAACGGCTTCAGTGACAATGCCCGGCGTGAGCTTACCGCATATTCCTGGCCGGGCAATGTCCGTGAGCTGAAAAATGTCGTCGAGCGCGCTGTCTACTCCTGCCAGGACGACAGCAAAGCAATTGTTGGAATTGTATTTGATCCTTTTGAATCACCGTGGCGGCCGGGTGCGCAATCCACCAGGAACGAACCGGAATCGGCAGCAAAACTGCCACAGGAACCCTACGACTTTAAGCTGGAAATACAGGAAGAGGAAAAACAGCGCATCAAGAACGCGATGGAGTTATGCCGGTTCAATCAGAAAAAAACCGCGGAGTTTCTTGGTATGACCTACCACCAGCTTCGTGGTTATTTGCGCAAGTACGAGCTAACGGAAGACGACAGCTAAGCAGGCAAGCAGCCCCTGCCCCGGTGATCAGTGTTGATCAAATTGATAGGCGCTCTCTGGCGCCAGGTTGACAAAGCGCAGCCACGGGCCCTGGAACGCCAGGTGCACCGTACCGGTTGAGCCATTCCTGTGCTTGCCGATGATTACCTCGGCCTTACCTTTTTCACTGGTCTCCGGGTTGTAGACCTCGTCCCTATAGATAAAGACAATCAGGTCAGCATCCTGCTCAATCGCACCGGACTCCCTGAGGTCGGCCATTAATGGTCGCTTGTTTGGACGCTGCTCCAGTGCGCGATTGAGCTGTGACAATGCGACCACCGGAACATTCAGCTCCTTGGCAATGGTTTTCAATGAGCGTGAAATCTCCGCGATTTCGGTTGCACGGTTTTCCTTGCTATCCGGCACCGACATCAACTGCAGGTAATCCACCACGATCATGTCCACATCGTGCTCACGTTTCAACCTTCGCGCCCTGGCGCGCAGCTCGGCAGGTGACAGTGCCGGTGTATCATCAATAAAGATTTTGCTCTTGTGAAGCAGGTTCATGGCCGAGGTCAGTTTTGGCCAGTCCATATCTTCCAGTGTACCGGTACGGATGCGACCCTGGTCTATCTGACCCACGGATGAAAACATACGCATCACCAGTTGCAATGATGCCATTTCCATACTGAAGACCGCCACCGATTTGCCATGTTTTATCGCTGCGTTTTCAGCAATATTCATCGCAAAGGTGGTTTTACCCATGGCAGGTCGACCGGCAACGATGATCAAATCGGAGGGCTGCAGGCCTGCGGTCAGGCGATCAAAATCCATATAACCGGTGGGGATTCCGGTGATATCACCTTCAAATGCATTGAGCTCCTCAATTTTTTCCATCGCCTCCTTGAGACTGTCCTGCACGGAAACGAAACCCGAACCCCCACGACTGCCCTTGTCTGCAATAGCAAATACCAGTCGCTCTGCCTCTTCAAGAAGTGTCTTGCTTTCCCTGCCATCCGAGGTAAACGCACTGGTCGTAATGGCCGCGCCAACATCGATAAGATTGCGAAGTATGCTTTTCTCACGAACAATATCTGCATATGCACCAACATTCGCGGCGCTGGGCGTATTGTTGGCAAGCTGGGAAATGTAGTTACCACCATCGACCTGGTCGGCTTTCCCGTGTGATTCAAACCACTCACTGACAGTCACTGCATCGCAGGGACGGCTGGATTCATGCAAATCGTGGATTGCCCGAAAAATCAGGCGGTGGTCTTCCCGATAAAAATCCGCTTCGGTGATTTTATCCGCCACCTGGTCCCATGCACTCGCACTCAACATCAGTCCACCCAAAACCGACTGCTCAGCTTCCATTGAATGAGGTGGTACTTTTGGAGATTCAACTATTGCTAAATTGGGTGCGGCCATGTGCGGGTCTTATCAGTATGTTGGAACAAAAAAAACTGCGAACCATCTGTTGACGATTCGCAGTTCAGCATATCAGAGCATCCATGTCATGACTATCTGCCATGACGATCCGGTAAAGTTTATTCCGGATTGACGATGACCTTGATGGTTGCGTCAACGTCTGTATGCAATTGCAAAAGTACGTCGAATTCGCCAACAGTTCTGAGCGGGCCTTCGCCCATGATAACTTCGCTCTTGTTGATTTCATGACCAAGCGCTGAAACTGCTGATGCAATTTCCCGAGGACCGATGGAACCGTAAAGGTTACCTTCCTCACTCGCATTGGCAGTAATCTCAACGACCACGTCTGCCAGACTGGCCTGACGGGCGCTAGCCTGTCCCAGCTTGTCTTTGGCTGCGGCTTCGAGTTCAGCTCTACGCGTTTCGAAAAGCGCAATATTTTCTTTGTTGGCAAGTGCTGCTTTGCCCTGTGGCACCAGGTAATTGCGGCCATAACCGGCTTTTACCTTGACCAAATCACCCAGGTCACCCAGGTTCTGTACTTTTTCAAGCAGGATAAGATCCATGTTAGTTCTCCCGGGTTGTTACTGATTATCAGTGTAAGGAAGCAAAGACAGGAAACGCGCACGTTTCACAGCCGTTGCCAGCTGGCGTTGATACTTGGCTTTAGTGCCGGTGATGCGACTTGGCACAATCTTTCCAGACTCACCAACGTACTGTTTCAGGGTGTTGATATCTTTGTAGTCGATCTCGACAACGCCCTCAGCCGTAAAACGGCAAAACTTTCTGCGACGAAATTGCTGACGTGCCATGATTATTCTCCTGCCTCAGTTTTGACTTCGGTTTCTTCTGCTGCCTTTTCCTCTACCACGACTTCGGCAACGACTTCGGTTTCGGTTTCTTCGGCTTCCGCATCGGCTGATGCTTCCGACTCAGTCTCAACGGGTGGACGACGGCGGTCGCTATGATCGCGACTGGAGCGATCTTTCTCTTCTTTTGCCTTCAGCATTTCAGACTGCTCAACCACGGCGGCTTGCCGACGGATGGTCAGGTGACGCAAAACCGCGTCGTTAAATTTAAAGGCACCTTCCAATTCAGCAAGGGTATCGTTGTCACACTCAATGTTCATTAATACATAATGAGCTTTGTGCAGCTTGACGATAGGATAAGCGAGCTGACGACGACCCCAGTCTTCGAGGCGGTGGATACTGCCCTTCTTGTCTTCGATCATATTGCGATAGCGTTCCAGCATGGCCGGAACCTGTTCGCTCTGGTCCGGATGCACCAGGAAACAGATTTCATAATGACGCATGGTTAACTCCTTTTGGGTTTTAAAGCCCCGCAAACACTAAAAATCAGCTTGTTTGGGACTTTCAAAAGCCTCCGCCAACCCAGGTATTGGGCGCGTGAGGCAAGGTTACATCTCCCTGTCAATGACAGAGCCGGCGGATTATATCAGCGGGGCATGAATAGTGGCAAGGTTTGTTACGCAACAAACCCTGTTCTTTTGATGTATCAGGAAATTGTGAAACTTTCGCCACAACCGCACTCATCGGTTGCGTTTGGATTATCAAACTGGAACGTACTGTTCAGCCCGCTTTGTGTGAAATCGATCCTGGATCCCTGCAAATAAGGCAAACTTTCATTATCAACAACGATTTTGACTCCGTTATCCTCGAAGACCTGATCATCACTTTCAAACCCGGAAGCAATACTCACTTCATAGGCCCAGCCGGAGCAACCGGTTTTTCTGACACCCAGGCGCAATGCCACACCATTCTCTTTTTCAAGAAATTGTTTAACTCGTTGTGCTGCAGTGTCGGTTAGCTGAATACTCATATATTTTGTACCAATGTTGAAAATTTCAGCCTGACGCTTTAAAAGACTGTGCGCATTGCGTCAGGTGATTTATTATCTTGGGCCACTTAACAAGAGATCAACCATAACATCATGTCAGCGGTTAGCATAAAAAAAGCACTTCGCGGTGAAATCCCGACGGGTACAGAAGTAAAAATACAAGGCTGGGTGCGCACACGAAGGGATTCCAAGGCAGGGTTCTCCTTCATTTCAGTTAATGACGGATCCTGTTTTGACAATATCCAGGTCGTTGCACCTGCCGACCTGTCCAATTATAGCGAAGATGTTCAAAAGCTCTCCAGCGGTTGTTCGGTTATCTGTACAGGCGAGCTGGTTGAATCGCTGGGTCGCGGACAAAAATTTGAAATACAGGCCTCGAACGTGGAGGTGACGGGATGGGTTGAAGACCCTGACACCTACCCCATTCAACCCAAACAACACAGTTTTGAGTTTTTGCGCGAGGTAGCCCATCTGCGACCACGAACAAATACTTTCGGGGCCATCACCCGTGTACGCCATGTTGCGGCGCAGGCAATACATCGCTATTTTCATGAAAATGGTTTTTTCTGGGTTAATACACCCATCATTACAGCGTCTGATGCAGAAGGCGCCGGAGACATGTTTCGCGTAAGTACGCTGGACCTGGCCAACCTGCCGCGTGACGATAAGGGCAATATCGATTTTGAAAAGGACTTTTTCGGACGCGAGACTTTCCTGACGGTTTCCGGACAATTGAATGTAGAGGGCTACTGCCTGGCATTATCAAATGTTTACACCTTTGGCCCGACATTCCGGGCAGAGAACTCCAACACGTCCCGTCACCTGGCGGAATTCTGGATGATAGAACCGGAAATAGCATTTGCTGACCTCGATGACCTTGCCGATCTCGCCGAGGATTTCCTGAAGTATGTGTTTAAAGCAGTTTTGGATGAGTGCCCGGAAGACATGGCATTCTTCGCACAGCGAATAGAACCAACAGCCGTTGAACGTTTGCAAACATTAATTAACGCGCCCTTTGTCCGTGTGGACTACATTGACGCCATTGAGATTCTCAAGAACTCTGGTCAGAAGTTTGAATTTAAACCGGAGTGGGGTTTGGACTTACAAACCGAGCATGAACGTTACCTCACTGAAAAACACTTCAAGGCCCCGGTCGTGGTCAAAAATTACCCCACAGAGATCAAGGCGTTTTATATGCGCTTGAGCGATGATGGCAAAACTGTGGCCGCCATGGATGTTTTGGCTCCGGGTATTGGTGAGATCATTGGCGGCTCACAACGTGAAGAGCGGCTGGATGTGTTACAGCAGCGGATGTCAGAACAGGGAATGGATGCAGAGACCTATAATTGGTATGTAGATTTACGGCGATACGGTACAGTTCCTCATGCCGGCTTTGGATTGGGTTTTGAGCGTTTGATCACTTATATCACCGGAATGTCCAATATCCGTGATGTAATTCCCTACCCTCGTGTTCCGGGGCGTGCCGACTTTTGATTTAAATGTTTTCGTCGTGTTTTGTAACAAACGGGCTTCATCTTAAGCCCGTTTTTATTTTCGTGTATTAATATTCGCGATTTAATTGAGGTTGGTATAACAACCAGATACTGACTGCCGGCTCAGGCCGGACTCCTGGCTGGTTTCCCGTACTCACCCCCTTTTCCTCTCCATGTTCCTGCCCTTAGCACGTCACCAGGGCTTTGAAACTTGTTGTGCTTTAACCGGGTATTCGGCTTCGATATACCGGTATGGCGGTTATGTAGTGTTAAAAACCTTTATATATGGAGACGTGTTAAGTGGGGGCGTTTAGTGGGAGGTTGTTCATGGGAGGTTGTTCTTGGGAGGTTTTCTTGGGAGGTTTTCTTGGGCACCGCACATCCCTGTGCTCTATTGCGATATACCGTTCATCCTGAACATACCGTTCATCCATTGTGCAGCGCGAGATTGACACGCGCCGCTCCGTGCGCATCCCTGCGCCCGCGGCATACCGTTCGTCCTGAACATAAAAAAAGCGGTTCGGGTTACCTTCCTTGATATCCCGAACCGCTTTGCGGATCTGTCGCCACCCGCCAACGCTTCCTTGCCTCTCAAAGTCCAACACATCCTTGTGTTTTCGCAGTTCCCTCTGCTAACGAAACTTTGGTCTTCCTTGCCTGTTTCGCCCCTTGATGAATACACTATAGCCAACTTTGGCTATATACGCAAGTGTCTATTTACAAAAATGTCTAAATTCTTTTTTGGCTAAATGCAATAATGTCTATAGACAGCGATGGCTATGTTTGATAAATTAGCGTTAAGCGCTTGGGACAGAGCAGTTTGAGAGACGGATCTCTTATAAAAAACGGTTCAAGCCAGGCACTTTTTTAGCAAGTAAACTATCTATTTATCATAGTTATACGAGCATAAAGATAAGTAATTAAGCAAGTGCAGGAAGCACGAGCAGTAACAAAAGAAAGTAAAAAAGGGTATGCAAGGATCAGCACACCTTTAAGGACACGGAGGGAATCGTGTTTGAACCGAAAGGTTCAATATTAGGGACAGGGATTGTCCAAATTATGAAAAGGTCCGTCCTTTTCGCGCTGTAACCGGGTGCTCACATGGAGTGTGAGCACCGGGTTTTTAATTTTGCTGCATGGATCAAAAAAGACTTACCATGCCGCATGTGACTTCGCATAAAGGAAGTAAATCAATTAGTACGTGCAAGTCATTGAAAAAAATACTATCCTATATAGTGGGTGATAGTCCCCACAGAAGTTTTGGCTATCAAGTGTAAGTCCGTGTTGGCGGATTAAGCACGTTACTTTTAGTGATAAGGAAGTCATTTAAGTAGCACCTGGGAGTAATGGGAAGACTTAATGGCGAGTAATATACAAATGAATGATGCCTCGGCCTCTGGTAATTCTGCGTCAATTACAAATGCAGTAGGTTTAGTGCTGCGTCGAATCGTACGACTGATGGTTGGAACTGTTTCCTTTCCAGCACTAGTTGAGATTCTTAAAACTTTGTATGTCGAAGAAGCTGAAAAAAAGATTAATCAAAGCGGCTCAAAACCTACCATGAGTGCGTTGGCACTTTTAACCGGACTGGATACAAGAGTCGTCTCCGTCGTGTTAAATAATGATTACGACATTACTCTAGCCCCCAAAAACATTTGTGCTGAAAATGCTCTGCTTGATATGTGGGCAAATGACCCTTTCTTTTCAGACCCCGAGACAGGTCAACCACTAGTTTTACCCATTGAAGGTCGCGGGCGGACATTCCAAGGATTGGTCCTACGCTCAATTGGCAGAAACATAACAATAAAGACTGTACTAGACAAACTTTTGGCTTCCGGAAATATTAGAACTATTTCCGATGGAGTTGAGCAGGTTGAAATGCTCTCTCTGTTTTACTCACCTATCACGAATGACCGAGCAAACATGACCGATATAGCATTTATCGAATCATCAAGAGTGCTCAGCGCAGCGATTCACAACATGGAAGCAGATGTAGATTCTCGTGTCCCTCAGCAGGGGAGATGGACATATCGACTGTCCCCAAGTCGATATAGAGAGTTTAGAAATGAAGCACGTTTGTTACTACAAAAGCAAATTAAAGAAGGGGAAGCGTTACTCGAAACTTTCGAAGATCCAAAAAAGCAACCAGGTCAGCTCACTGTCGGTATCGGTTGGTACCAATGGGGCGGCCATAACTCAGATGAAGAAGGAGCTAATAATGACTCGTTGGACCATAGAAAAAAGCGGCACAGGGATTGAAAAATCAGGCACAGGAATTGAAAAATCAGGAACAGGGATTGAAAAATCCGGCACCGGAATCGAAAAGTCCGGAACGGGAATTGAAAAATCCGGCACAGGAATCCGTAAGGGATTTCTAGCGTGCTCGTTAGCAGCATTAGCGTTTACTACCCAAACAAACGCAGCTGAAATTCGACCCGAAGGGTTCATGCAGGTAGCCGTTGACCAAGGTCAGGTTTCTGTAATGTGGAATATAGACGGCAATACATTTGTCGGAAAAGGATCTCAAAACGGAACATTTTCCCAAGTTTCTTTATTTGAGATCTCAATAAACAACAATTCATCAAACATAGATATCGCTGGTGGTGGTACTGGTATTGATATCGCCGGTGGTGGAACTGGTATTGATATCGCCGGTGGTGGAACTGGTATCGATATCGCTGGTGGTGGATACTGGTATTGATATTGCTGGTGGTGGTACTGGTATTGATATTGCTGGTGGTGGTACTGGTATTGATATTGCTGGTGGCGGAACTGGTATCCAGATCGCTGGTGGCGGAACTGGCGAAAAAATTAAAATTGCTGGTGGTGGAACCGGTATTGAAATCGCTGGTGGCGGAACTGGTATCCAGATCGCTGGCGGCGGAACTGGTATCGAAATCGCTGGTGGTGGAACTGGTATCGAAATCGCTGGTGGCGGAACTGGTATCGAAATCGCTGGTGGCGGAACTGGTATCGAAATCGCTGGTGGCGGAACTGGTATCCAGATCGCTGGTGGCGGAACTGGTATCCAGATCGCTGGTGGCGGAACTGGTATCCAAATCGCTGGTGGTGGAACTGGTATCCAGACCGCTGGTGGCGGAACTGGCATAGTTATGCTAACAACGGTGGCGGAACTGGTATCGAAATCGCTGGTGGCGGAACTGGTATTGAAATCACTGGTGGTGGAACTGGAATCGAAATCACTGGTGGTGGAACTGGAATCGAAATCACTGGTGGCGGAACTGGTATTGTCCTTTTGACAATCCTGGTGGCGGAACCGGTCGAAAGTATCTAAATAACACTGCCAAATGGCACAGGTTTAGAAATAGAGATCACTCTGGGATGTAACACAGCAACAGTTTCCGTTCTTGACTCAACAAGATTTTTCTGAAGTTGTTTCCTTCGACAATATCAAAGTCATGGGTGACACTGGTTTATGTCAGTATGCTGACAATGCACCAAGACATGGTTTTGAGAAAAGATCTGCAAGGAATTCAGATAGCTAGACATTAGTATGTAAGACGGAAATGGCGACTATGAGTCGTCGCCATTTCCTAAAGATTTAAGCTATACCAACGAGAACATTAGCCCCTGCAGTTTTTGCAGGGGCGCCTTTTTCGTTTTAGCAGCCCATTTCATTAGCTGACTTTTCACGCTGGTTACTTTCCTGCAACCTGCAAAAAGCTACCAAATCCCTTGCGACTGTAACTCACCCGTCCACTTAAACTGAGCCAAGCAAAAGAGCCCCGACATTTCCCTGCAACTTTCTTTCAGCCTGGCGGCCAAGTAAATTTTCGGCCACCAAGTAAGTGCAGATGGACATGAAATACCGTTTGCCCCGCAGCTGCATTGCAATTCATAACCACCCGGTAGCCATCTTCAGAAACGCCCTGCTCCGCCGCAATTTCCTGTGCGGCAAGAAATAGCTTGCCGAATACCTCGGCATCGTGTGACTGCATGTCATTGATGGTTGGGATACGTTTCTTGGGGATAATCAGCACATGTAATGGTGCTTGCGGGTTCACGTCCCTGAACGCTAAAACATCATCGTTTTCAAAAATGATATCTGCAGGGATCTCCCGGGAAACAATTTTTAAAAAAAGGTCATCTGACATAGTTTTTGTCCGAATTAATTCATTAAACGTTTTAGACACCCTGTTCCGATCAGTTAGAGAGAACAGGGAAATCCACCACAAAAAATACAACAAGAATCGGGTGGCTAGTGATGATGAAACTCTTACAATAGCAACATGAATTCTCAACAACATTATCAATTAATTGCGCAAGCCTTGCATTGGCTCTGTCAAAATCAACAGGATCAACCCAGCCTGGAGGATTTGGCGAAACACGTTGGTCTCAGCCCTCATTACCTTCAACGATTATTCCAGGAATGGGCGGGGGTATCACCTAAACAATTTCTTAAATACCTGACCAAAGCACAAGCAATAGAGCGCTTGAAGCAAGGACAAACGGTACTTGATTCAGCTATTTCAAGCGGACTCTCGGGTCCCGGCAGGCTACATGATCTGCTTATTACCACCCAGGCAATGACCCCGGGGGAAGCGAAACGCAAAGGACGGGATGTAGACGTCAGTTATGGCTACGGGATGACGCCTTTTGGTGAGGCATTACTCGCCTGGACTGACAGAGGGGTATGCTTTCTTGGTTTTTGTCATGAAGAAGGCCGGCAACATAGCTGGGACCATTTCAATCAACAATGGCCGGACGCGAATTTGACCGGGAATGATTCGGAAGCCAACAGGAAACTGGCAGAAATTTTTGATGAGTCGGAACCCAAACAGTTAAAAATCTGGCTCAGGGGCAGCCCTTTTCAACTCCGTGTCTGGGAAGCACTGCTTAAGCTTCCGTCCGGCACACATTGTACCTATGGGCAACTGGCATCATTTGCCGGTAATGCCGGCGCCAGTCGTGCAACCGGTTCAGCTATTGGACGCAACCCTGTTTCCTGGCTCATACCCTGCCACCGTGTCATCAACAGTCTCGGCACGGTGGGCGGCTACCGGTGGGGCACCAATACCAAGCGGGCCATGATTGGCTATGAAGCCGTCAAAGGTGCCAGTTAAGGCTCCGGTTAAAAAAACAGATCGCTATTTGGAGAAATCCACTATCAGCTTATCATCCGATAGGTTTCCCGTTAACATCGCGATGATCTTCCCGGCCACAATTGCGGGCTCTGGTTGTTCCAGCGGGTTTTCAGCGTGATAGACCTTTGCTCTGAAATCCGTGCGCATTGGACCGGGAATAATGCCTCTTACGGCAACAGACGTATGACTCAGCGTTGCATTAAACTGCCTGACCATACCGGCCAATGCCGCCTTGGCTGTGCCGTATGCTCCCCAATATGCGTCGGTCACTGCGTCAAGATCGTCCAGCAGAAAAAACAACCGGCCACCATCCGATTGCTTTAACAAGGGTAAAAGCGCACAAGACAGCAACCACGGCGCGTTCACATTTACCTGCATGGACTGCAACCAGTCCTGTGGTTGAACCTGATCAAACGGCTGCAAGCTGTCAAAATCCAGCGCGCAATGGATCAATGCATCCAGTCCCGCAAATTCTGAACCGATGGTGCCAAGCAGTTCACCGAACTCTTCAACGCCCGCAGCAGCAAGATTCAACGGATAGAGCCCGGGCGGTGTCAGACCCTGTTCAGTGATTTTGTCGCTCAGCTCAATCAGGCCACGACGATTTTTGTCCAGTAAAACCAGGTCAGCACCGGATTCAGCACACTGCAAGGCAATTGCACTGCCAAGTCCACCCGCAGCGCCTGTAATCAATATCGTTTTTCCGGATAAATCCATGCTCACAGCCCAGGCAAAAAAATATTCTAACGATTTGTGCGTTGTCGTGATACAAAAGATAAGGCAACATTCATTATTAAGGTAACGGTAAAATCGGAAAACCATCCGGTGAATACTAAAGTTGAATGATCTCAGTGGTGAAATAAATGCCAATTTATGAATATCAGGCCGCTGGCCATGACGCTTGTGACCATTGTGTCAATGGCTTTGATGTAATGCAAAAGCTGTCTGACGAGCCGGTTACACTTTGCCCTGAATGCCACAACCCGGTAAAAAGAAAAATTTCAGCCCCAAACCTGGCGAGTCCGGCACCTTCCCTTTCAAATGAAAACATTGAAAAGCACGGTTTTACCCAGTTCAAAAAAGTCGAAAAAGGTGTCTATGAAAAAACAGCAGGTAAAGGGCCCGATTTCATCACCGACAAGAATATTCCCGGCAAATAAAACCAACATTGATTAGCTGGTAATTTGTTTGAGATTTTGACTCCAGTTGCGACCGTCGAAATCCTCCACCGTGACATCCACCGCGTCAGGCAAATCAATACAATTCAGGTTCACGCTGAACGAATCAGGATGTGAACGTGGAATATAAAACGACTTTATTCCGCAATGACCACAGAACAGGTGACGGGCAGTGCCGGTGTGAAAGCGATAATCAACCAGGCTATCTTCACCTTTCAGCAACGAAAACCGGTCTGCGCTTACAATCAGATGCAGATAGCCGGATTTTCGACATATCGAGCAATTACAACGATGTACAGTAATACTATCGGGAACTTTAACCGAAATCCTGACCCGTCCACAATGACATCCACCCGAACATTCATGCATAAATCCAAGCCTCCGGAAGGTCCATATCTGACCTCATTCGATTATCTTCAGGTGCCACTGCGTTCAGCCTGCTTTGCGAACAAATCGCCATGCAAACCACGCATCGGCGGGCCCAAAACGCTTACCCTTTGCCAGGAAACCCGGAACATCCCGCATGATGGATTCCAGCCGTCTGTTTTCCATCATCCAGCGCAAACGCAGGTGCTTACCGGCAGTTGGAGCAGCGTTTTTGCCAGAACCGGACAAGCCTTTATCAAACCAGCCCAGGGCATTTTCCGTCAGCCGCGAAATAATTTGCGTCAACTCGCTCGTACCCTCCCCCTGCTCCAGTTGGCTGGAACTGACACTGTATTTTGCCAGCAAACTCAACGGCAAACGGGGCGCTTCTGAAAGCTGACCCGCTGAAAAACTCGAAATCAAGCCATGACAACGGCTTGCTGCTGCCAGAAACCTCTGACTCTGAACGTCGATTTCGGTGTTGTCCAGAGCGAGTTCAAGCTGAATGTCTGTGTCGCCCAACTCGCTAAGCCGTTCGAACATGGCTTGTTCGTCACTATCAGGCACCGTGTCGATTTGTAATAAGGCATCACGGACCAGTCGCAGCAAAAGCGGATCCTGCAGGCGCAATCTTGCTCCTGACATCCACAGGGCGCGCAGCACAGGGTGACGGGTAGTAGAGCCGGGATCGGCGCTGAGCTCTTCGCTCCACCACTTCAGCTTGGCCCATTTGACACTGTCATCTGTTTGACTTTGCGGTATGCCGCCGACGGCCTGCTTAAGCGCGTATAAGGGCAACAGAGACTGCATTTGAACCTCGGGAACAAAGTGACTGGTAAACTCAAATACACTACCGGGAAGCAGTGCTAACTCGCGACAATAATCAAGCTCCAGGTTTGAGGTAGCAGTCATCAGAGCGCCCCGAAATCACCCGGAACACCCTGAACTTTCTTTGCAACCAGTATCAATATCACGCGCTTAGTCAGCTTTGATCGCATGGATGAGATAGTTGACATTAACGTGACCACCGGTGCGGGCTGTCCGCTCCAGGGGGTTATAGTGAATTCCTGAAATGTCTTTCACTGTCATACCCGATGCGCGCAGCCATTCGCATAATTCCGAGGGTTTGATGAAGCGGTCATATTGATGTGTACCCTTCGGTATGATTCGCGTGATGTACTCACCACCCACAATCGCGACAGCAAAAGACATCGCATTCCTGTTCAGTGTACTCATAAACAAATGACCGCCAGGCTCAAGCATCTGTGCACAGGCCGTGACCACCGAAGCCGGGTCCGGAACATGTTCGAGCATTTCCATACAGGTCACGACCGCAGCTTCACCCGTATTTTTTTCAGCCCATGATTCGGCCGTGACATTCTGATAATCAACCTGGTGGCCCGACTCGTGCAAATGCAACCTGGCGACCGCCAGTGCCTTTGACGCAATATCAATACCCGTCACATTAGCACCTTGCCCGGCCATGGATTCTGACAAAATACCGCCGCCACACCCAACGTCAACGACTTTCAGGCCGCTTAATTCAACCCGTTCGGAAATATAGGCTAATCGTGCGGGGTTCAGATCGTGTAATGGGCGTGACTCTCCATCGGGGTCCCACCATGAGGCTGCAATACGGTCAAACTTCTCTTGTTCTGCCCGATCGACATTGCCAGTGACATCATTCATGAATTTTGTACTCCCGCGAGCGCGTGGCCCTGGTTTCTGATGCAATACGCTTGGCCCAGTGGTTTGCCCGATCCATAATATCGCCCGTGTCCAGGTAAAGGAATTGCTTGTCCTGTAACAACATACGACCACCCACCCAGACATGCGAAACCTGCTGACTGGAGGCCGCGTAAATCAGTTGTGAGACCACATCATACATCGGTGTTGTGTGTAGCGAGTCCAGCTGAATGGCGCACAGGTCGGCCAGTTTCCCTGCTTCCACACTGCCAAGCTGTTGTTCTTTTCCAAGTGCTTTTGCGGCGTTAATCGTCAGCATTTCGAGTGTCTCAAACGCAGGCAAAACACAGGGGTCGGCCGCATAACCCTTGGCCAGCAAGGCTGCGGTCCGGGACTCGGCAAGCAGGTCAAGATCGTTGTTACTGGCTGCACCATCCGTGCCAAGCGCCAGGTTCACGCCGTGGTCAAGAAGCCGGGCCACCGGGCAAATGCCATTGCCGAGTTTTAAATTGGATTCCGGGCAATGGATAACATTCACACCGGTTTTGGATAATGACTCAAGGTCTGTGCCGTTTAACTGGGTCATATGCACGGCCAGCAAACGCTCATTCATCAAGCCTCTATCCTCAAGTCTTTCGAGTGTAGACTTACCATGCCGCCGCAAAGATTCGGATATTTCCCAGCCTGACTCGAGCACATGCATATGAACACGCATATCAAGGCGCTGGGACAGTTCTGCAATTCTGCCAAGTGCCTCATCGCCAACTGAATACGGTGCGTGTGGTGCAATTGAGGTGGAGATCAAAGGCTCATTTTGCCAGGTCGCGCTCACCTCAAGACCCTTATCGATATACTCGTTTTCATTGCTAGCCCAAACGGTGGGCACATCAATAACAGGCAAGCCGATACAGGCGCGCATACCCGTTTCAACTGCCGCTGCCGCAGCAACTTCCGGGAAAAAATAGAGGTCATTGAAAAAAGTTGTGCCACCCCGCAGCATTTCAGCTATCGCCAGCCGCACACCATCGTGAACGAAGCCCGGGCCGAGATAAGCCTTTTCGACCGGCCAGATGTGGTCATTGAGCCATACCTGCAGGTTGAGATCGTCGGCGTAACCCCGCAACAGGGACATGGCCGAATGCGTGTGCATGTTGATAAACCCCGGTACCAATACATGGTCTGCCAATTCAATACGGGTCGCATCTTTATAAGTTGCGAGTGCCTCGGTGCGCGGCAAAACCGCACTGATCAGCTCATCCTCAACAACAACGGCCATGTGTTCCAAGACCTGCAAACGGGGTCGCACCGGAACCAGGAGGCGTGGTAGAAGCAGAAAGGTGCTCACCCGATGTCAGCCTTTCACACGGGACACATATTCTCCAGTTCGGGTATCAATCTTGATCATCTCGCCTTCCTGAACAAATAAGGGTACACGTACGGTCGCACCGGTTGACATTTTCGCGGGTTTACCGCCACCACCGGAGGTATCTCCACGCATACCCGGGTCAGTTTCTACGATCTCCAGTTCAACAAAATTCGGTGGTGTTACCGTGATGGGTTGCCCGTTATACAGTGTCAGAACACAGACATCCTCCTCCTTTAACCACCATATCGCATCACCAGCCCTTTCTTTGCCGATGGAATACTGCTCATAAGACTCGCCGTGCATGAAGTGCCAGAATTCACCATCGTTATACAGGTACTGCGCATCGGTTTCAAAAACATCGGCCGCTTCAACGGATTCACCCGATTTAAATGTTTTTTCGACCACCCGCCCTGTCATGAGGTTACGTACCCTGACCCGGCTAAAAGCCTGACCCTTACCCGGCTTTACAAATTCATTTTCCACGATGTTATGCGGGTCACCGCTGATCATTATTTTCAGGCCGCTTTTAAACTCATTGGTACTGTACGTCGCCATTTTCTTCTCCGATATAGCTTTCAGCAAACCCACATAATTGACCTTATGCTGGGTTTGCCTGGTTTATTGAAAAAACCTGATCTATCCTTTCCGAATGCGCCAAATCGATCAGGCTCTTTTCAAATTCATTAATAAATTTGCGTAATGATAACGCGTACGCGTTAGCGGCGATAGAATTTGCCCCTACACACCCCAAAAAACAGATATGAATCACGTAGGAAAAATGCACTAAAAGCGCCATGCGCGTACTGTTTCTACAAAAAGCTGTGAATTTACGTCATAATTACAACCAACAAACATAACGATGAACCTTCGCTGGGTGAAGGTATCTAAACGCGATAAAACCCGGGTCAGGAATTTGCAATTATTAAAACTATCGGAGTCACTGATGACGCACAACACCCTCAAGGATCGAGGCATGGGGAATAATTGCTATGGAAAGTAATTACTTGCTGGTGATTGACAATTCTCCTGACCATGCACAAGTGGTCAATAGTTTTTTGCGCAATTCCGGGATGGCCGTACGGGTTGTTAGTGCCTCTGGTGTCGATGAACTGGGAATGGTTCTGAAAGAAAATTCACCATTTTTAATTCTCATTGGCAGGCGCTTACCGGCATCCATGAAAATCAGCCAGATACTACAGGCTGCTGACCAGCATTCAACACCGGTAGCCATGCAGGTGAAGCCCGAAGACAGTGACAACATTGATGCTGCGCTTGCAACCCATCCTGTTTTAGTTATCAACGCGGAAGAAAATGACCAGTTAATGCAGGTCGTCAAACAGTACATGTCCGGTGGAAAGACTGTCCGTGAGTACGACGGTCTCCTGCAAAAACAGGAAGAGTTACAACTTCGTTACAACCTGTTGCTTGATAGTGCGAGGGATTCCATCGCTTATATTCATGAAGGTTTGCATGTCTATGCCAACCGGGCCTATCTCGAATTACTTCAAGTCAAGACACTGGGCGAAATCGAGGGAATCTCACTACTCGAATTAATGACTCCCGGCGAAGGTATCGATCTCAAAAAACTGTTGCGTGACATGAATCAGGGTGTATTTCCGGAAGATTCACTGCTTGTCACCATCAATACCCTGGGTAAAAAACAACTGGAAGCCGAACTGACCTTCTCACCATCCCAGTTCAATGGTGAACAGTGCATCCAGATGATGGTGCGCGAAAAGGACGCCAATCATGTTCTCCATGAGGAACTCGACCGTCTGCGTAAAACCGATCACCTGACCCACATGATCAACCGGAAGACTTTTACCGCGCGCTTGACCGAGCTAATTGCAGAGGGTGCAGGTGGCGACCACAGAACTGCCGTCTTGTATATCGAGACGGATGGCATCACGGAGTTGCAACAGGATCTCGGGATGGAGGGGATTGATACCTACATTCTTGATTTAGCAAACGTTATCAGCGGCTGTATTCAGGAAAACGACATCCCTTCACGGTTCAGTGATCACGGCTTTGCCGTTTTAGTCCGGCGCGATGAAAGCGCATCACTACAGCAGCCCGGTGATTGCATACTGGAAAATTACTCCAACCACATCATTGACCTGGGCGAGCAAACAAGGACGGCTTCCTGCAGTATCGGCATGACCACCCTCGGTCCGCTGACACGTGACGCCACCGAGGTAATGGCCCAGGCAAAAACAGCTTTCAAGCAGGCTTCAGGCACGGGGAATACACTGGCAAGGTTTAAACCGGCCCTGACAACAGTCAGCTCCGGCGAAGCAGACCGGGATTGGGTGGAACGTATTCGTTACGCTTTGAATAACCACGATTTTTATACGGTTCAACAGTCCATTGTCGATCTGGAAGGAGAAAATGAAGGATTGTTCGAAAACCGGACATTTATGCGTGAGGAAGGCGAAGACATTCAGGCCAGTGAATTCATGTTGGCGGCCGAGCGAAATGACCTCGGCGGCACCATAGACCGTCACGTCATACCCCAACTGATGTTGGCTATTGCAGGAACAGGCGACCGGCACATTATCAGTCTTAGTACAAATTCCATACTGGATTTCAGCTTCCCTAACTGGTTCCAGCGCATGCTGAAAGAAACCGAAGTAGAGGGCTCCCAATTAATCATCCAGCTATCTGCGATAGTGGCCGAGTCCAATTTGAAACCAACCCGTCGTATCGTGGACGAGTTACAGCTTTTGGGATGCAGTTTTGTGCTTTCAGAATTTGACAATGATCGCCACACCATTCAATTACTTGATCACTTGCCAATCAAGATGGTAAAACTGCGGCCAGGACTGGCGCGGGGCTTGTCTTCTAATACGGCCAACCAGGAAATTATCCGGGCGGTCGTCAGGGCGGTCGAAGCCCACGAAATAACCATCATCGCCGATGAGGTGCAGGACGCTTCCGACCTGGCCGTCCTCTGGCAATGTGGTGTTAAGCTGGTCACGGGCGATTTCCTCAATGAGGCACCGCAGGTCGTCGGTCAATAAGCAGGCAAAACATCATAAATCAGACAATGGCTGTCGGTCGATTTGCACCTTCACCTACCGGTGACCTGCACTTCGGGTCACTGGTATCTGCTGTGGGCAGTTACCTGGAAGCCAAGAGCGCAGGTGGCTTATGGCTACTGAGAATTGAAGACATCGACCCTCCAAGGGAGATTGCCGGCAGTGCCGGACGCATCATTGATGACCTGGCCAACCTGGGGCTCATACCGGATGGCCCGGTTTTATACCAAAGCAGCAGGCTGGACGCTTATCAGGATGCAGTTGAACACTTGCTGAACACGGGCATGGCCTTTGCTTGTGCCTGTTCACGCAAGGATCTGCCCAAATCCGGTAGATACCCCGGCACCTGTCGTAACGGCATAGCAAGCGGTAAGCTTCCTCGGTCTGTCCGCTTCCGGGTGAACGACGGTAACTCAACCTTTAACGATAAACTTCAAGGTCCAATATCTGAATCACTGGCTAAAACCTGCGGCGATTTCATCATCAAGCGCGCCGACGGATTATTTGCCTATCAACTGGCGGTGGTCGTTGACGATGAGTTCCAGGGCATCACACAGGTTGTACGAGGCGCCGACCTGCTCGATTCCACGTCAAGGCAGATCTGTTTGCAGGAAGCGCTTGGATATCATTCACCGGACTATATGCATCTGCCGGTCGTGATGTCCGTTGATGGCAAAAAATTGTCCAAACGCTTCGAAACGGATCCCGTCAAGCATCTAAATCCCGCCATCGCAATTACGCGTGCACTGCAATTCCTGAATCAGGACCCGCCAACAGGCTTGTCACTTCACGACCTGTGGCAGTGGGCGCTGGCGCACTGGAATAGTGACCTGATTCCCCGTAAAACAGAGATATCACCCGGCGGCACCCTGACCGGGTAGTTTTAAGATCTCCCGACCCAAGCCGGGGCTTGCGAAATATTCAGGCTAAACTAAACTGTCCGTAGCGTTTATAATTCGCACTCTTTGCTGGAATCAAACTGCCATGAACTCAAAATACCTGGATTTCGAACAGCCCATTGCTGAGCTACAGGCAAAAATAGACGAACTGCGGAATGTGGGTTCTGACAATGCGATCAATCTGGATGAAGAAATACAGCGTCTGCAATCAAAAATGCGGCAAAAGCTGACCAGCATCTTCAAGGACCTGTCACCGTGGCAGATATCACAACTCAGCCGCCATCCTTTAAGACCTTATACGCTGGATTACATCGATTACCTGTTCGATGAGTTTCACGAACTTCACGGCGACCGCGCTTTTGCGGACGACCATGCGATTGTTGGCGGACTGGCCCGCTTCCGTGGACGCGCGGTCATTGTCATTGGCCAGCAAAAAGGACGTGACACCAAGGCCAAGGTATTCCGCAATTTTGGCATGGCGCGGCCGGAAGGATACCGTAAAGCCTTGCGTTTGATGAAAATGGCGGAACGTTTTCGTTTACCGGTCATCACGTTCATTGATACACCCGGGGCCTATCCCGGCGTGGGTGCAGAAGAGCGTGGTCAATCCGAGGCAATTGCTACCAATCTGAAGTATATGTCCCGGTTACCGGTGCCGGTTATTTGCACCGTCATCGGTGAGGGCGGATCCGGCGGCGCGCTGGCAATCGGTGTGGGTGATCGTGTGAACCTGTTGCAATACAGCACCTATTCGGTCATTTCTCCGGAAGGCTGCGCATCCATCTTATGGAATGACGCGGCATTGGCAGAAGACGCTGCCTCGGCGCTTGGCATTACGTCTGACAGGCTTCTCCAGTTAGGCCTGGTTGACGAGGTTATACCGGAACCACTGGGTGGTGCCCACAAGGACCCTGAAAAAGTTGCCACGAAGGTAGGCGACTGCCTGGCTGCACAACTTGAAGAACTGGATAAATTGACAACGGAAGCCCTGTTGGACGAACGCTATCAACGTCTTCTGTCTTACGGCGAATTCAGGGACTGATCCAAACAGGCACACAGGCAAATGAGTAATCGTGCCTTGGCATTCACCCCGGAGCGTTTGCTGCAAACACTCAATTCTTTACCCCCGGTCAATTCCTATATCGTCGGCTATAGCGGTGGTGCAGACTCTACCGCACTGGTGCATGCACTGAGTAAAATTCATGAACAACTGAAAACACCCGTTTCAGCGGTTCATATCAATCATGGTATTCACAGCGACGCCGATCATTGGCAAAAACAATGTGAGGTTTTTTGTCAGCAGCATGATGTTGCACTGGAGTGCATCAGGGTTGAATTAAAAAATGAATCGGGCAAAGGCCTGGAGGCGGAGGCCCGTCACCTGCGCTACGACGCCATTACAAAGCTGCTAAAACCCGGTGACTGCCTGTTGACGGCTCATCATGCAGATGACCAGGCCGAGACCGTTTTATTGAACCTGATGAGAGGCAGTGGTGTTGATGGTTTGTCCGCAATGCCTGAAAGCAGGCCCCTTGGGCATGGTGTTTTGCAAAGACCCTTGCTGTGTTTCAGAAACAGTGCTTTGCAGAACTATTTACGCGAAAACAATGTCGGGTGGACGGATGACCCATCCAATCACTATATGGATCACGACCGGAATTTTATGCGTCACCAGGTCATTCCCTTGCTTGAACAGCGCTGGCCGGAGGTGGGGCAACGGCTGTTGCTGAGTTGTGAGGCCATGGGTGACGCCCGACACTTGCTGGAAGCGCTTGCGGATGAATATCTCGGGCCAAACCTGCCGCACCCCCGTGTCCTGACCATTACACCTGAGTGTCAGGCGAACAAGCAGTTGTTCAAACTGGTGATCCGCCGCTGGATCAGGCAATCAAAACTGAGCAGTATTCCCGTTTACAAGCTGGATACCCTCTGCGACCAGGTACGACATGCGGACAGTGACAATCAAATCTCAGTGAGCTGGGATGGATACGCCTTACGATGGTATAAAAACCAGTTGTGGTTATCTGAAGATAAAGAGCTTTTGCAATGCCCCGCCATCAATTGGACAAAAGAACGACCGGATATTGATCTGGGTAAGGATGTCGGTCAACTTTCATTGGTAAACTCAACCTTATCTGAACATCAAGGTAGACCGCTGAGCCATTCATTCCCGAAGGGTGAGTTTTCGGTAGGGTGCCGAATCAATATGAAAGAATCCGTCAATCATCGGGGTGGTCATCATAAAAGTCTTAAAAACCTTTTCCAGTCTGCTGATATCCCACCCTGGTTAAGGAATGCCATCCCTCTTTGCAGGCTGGATGGCGAATTGGTTGCACTGGGGGACTGGTGTATTGCCAAGCCGTTTGAGAATTGGTTGCATGAGAACGGGATGCGCCTGGAATGGCGGCCAGTGCACCCGTTATTGCAGTTCATCACCAAACAACAACATAGGCAGAAGCAATGATAGTTGACCCTGTCGGTGCGGTACGTTAGTGTCGCCCCGCTAATCCCGGAAGGCAGAATATGAGCAAAAAAACCGAAACTGGTCCCGACTTTGAAAAGACGCTGGCTGAACTTGAAATACTGATTGAAAACCTTGAGCAAGGTGATTTATCACTGGATCAATCCTTAACAGGCTTCAAAAAGGGTATCGAGCTGACAAAACAGTGCCAGGCGGCATTGGACAATGCACAACAAACGGTTGAGTTGTTGACCAATACCCAGGATGAAGGTTCGCTGAAGACGTTTGAACCGGATGACTGAAACCGCCGCTACCATAAAAGCCTGGCAGACCAGGTTTGAAAATATCCTTCCCGCCTACCTGCCCGAGTCATCGCAGACGCCGCCGCTGCTATTGAAGGCCATGCGCTACTCGGCCATGGCCGGCGGTAAGCGAATCCGGCCCCTGTTTGTATATGCCTCGGGCCGTGCACTGAATTTGAATGAAGATCGGCTCGATGGTATAGCCGTTGCCATTGAACTCATCCATACCTACTCCCTCATTCACGATGACCTTCCCAGCATGGATGACGATGACCTGCGGCGCGGACAAGCCAGCTGTCACCGCAAGTTTGATGAAGCAACCGCCATATTGGCCGGTGATGCCCTTCAGGCACTCGCATTCGAGATACTGGCCGCCGACCCGGCTCTGAGTGTCGAGCCCAAACAACAACTGGCGATAATCCTGGGTCTTGCGCGTGCCTGTGGAGCCAATGGTATGGCGGGTGGCCAGGTACTTGACCTCGGCAGCCTGGGCCAGCAAATATCGCAGGGTGAGCTGGAAAAAATTCACGCGTTTAAAACCGGTGCATTGATCCAGATCAGTACCGTTGCACCGGCACTACTGGCCATGGCAACAGCCGACCAGATCAACGCCTTATCCCGTTTCGGTCAGCTGACAGGTCTCGCTTTCCAGGTATTTGATGATTTGCTCGATGTAACCGGCAACTCTGAGCTTACCGGCAAGCCGAGCCAGGCGGATGCTGCCAGGTCAAAACCCGCTTTTCCTGCCATTATTGGCGTGGAGCGGTCTCTTCAAAGGGCGCAGGAATTGCGCGACCAGGCACAAACCGAACTGAACTATTTACCAGGAGATACAGACACTCTAGACTGGTTAGCTTCTTATGCCGTTGACCGTGACCGGTAAAATACATTTATGAACGTTGAGAAATACCCACTGCTGGAAAAAATTGCAATTCCGGCAGATTTACGCCAACTGGATCAGGACCAGTTACCGCAGGTCGCCGATGAGTTGCGTGCGTACTTATTGCACGCGATTTCCAAAGCCGGTGGTCACTTCAGTGCCGGGCTGGGTTGTGTAGAGCTCACGGTAGCCCTGCACTATTGCTATGAGACACCCCATGACCGACTGATCTGGGACGTTGGTCACCAGGCATATCCTCATAAAATCTTAACCGGCAGACGTGAACAAATTGGTTCCATTAAGAAAACAGGCGGGCTGGCACCTTTCCCCAAACGGACCGAAAGCGAATTCGATACATTTGGTGTAGGTCATTCATCAACCTCCATCGGTGCAGGTCTGGGTATGGCACTCGCATCAGCTCACGAAAACATAGAACGCCGTGTTGTCTCTGTTATTGGCGATGGCGCCATGACAGCTGGTATGGCATTTGAGGCGCTGAATCACGGTGGCTCGCTAGACCCGAACATGCTGGTTATTCTGAATGAAAACCAGATGTCGATATCACCCAATGTCGGTGCGATGACCAAGGTTCTGGCTCGTATGATGAGTGGTCCGACCGTGACCAATATTCGGGAACGCAGTAAGCAGTTGATGCACAAGGACTCACGTGTCTGGCGTTTTATGAGCCGCTGGGAAGAACATGTCAAAGGCATGATTGTACCCAGCACACTGTTTGAGGAGTTCGGTTTTAATTATCTTGGTCCGATTGATGGGCATGACCTGCCGCTACTCATTCGCACACTTCGCACCATACAAACCGTTGATGGCCCCAACCTGCTCCACATTATCACCTCAAAAGGCAAGGGTTACGAACCGGCTGAAAAAGACCCGGTGAAATACCACGCCGTCGCACCTTTCGATCCTGAAAAAGGAATTGTGCCGACCATCTCTGCAGTTAAACCAACACCGACTTACACCCAGGTCTTCGGCCAGTGGCTATGCGATATGGCCGAGCAGGATGAAAGCCTTTTGGCGATAACCCCTGCGATGCGGGAGGGTTCCGGGCTTGTCGAGTTTGAGCAACGGTTTCCAACACGTTACTTTGACGTGAGTATTGCGGAACAGCATGCCGTGACACTGGCGGCAGGAATGGCCTGCGAGGGAACCCACCCGGTGGTGGCTATCTACAGCACCTTCCTGCAAAGAGCATATGACCAGTTGATTCACGATGTCGCCATACAAAACCTGCCCGTGTTATTTGCCATCGACAGGGCCGGGCTGGTCGGCTCAGACGGGCCGACCCATGCAGGTAGTTTTGATTTAAGTTTCCTGCGTTGCGTCCCAAATATGCTGGTCATGGCACCATCCGACGAGAATGAATGCCGGCAAATGCTCTATACGGGTTTCAGTTACCAGGGGCCGGCAGCCGTCAGGTACCCACGGGGCACCGGACCGGGGAAGCCGGTTGAAACGGACATGCAAGCCCTGGCCATTGGCACGGCCGAAGTCGTCGAACGTGGTAAGGACGTCGTCATTCTTTCCTTCGGTAGTTGTCTGCAGGATTGTCGCGATGTTGCTTCACGCATCGGCGCAAGCCTTGTGAATATGCGATTTGTCAAACCACTGGATGCTGACCTCATCATGGAGATGGCGAGCAGTCACAAGTTGGTGGTCACCGTTGAGGAAAATGCAGTCATGGGTGGCGCTGGCAGTGGAGTCAATGAGTTGCTCGCCGCAAGCGGGGGCAGTTTTAATATTCTTAATATCGGTATACCCGACACTTATATAGAACACGGTTCACGGCATGACTGCCTTGCCTGGGCAGGCCTGGACGCGGATGGCATCTATGAGCAGGTGCATAAACGGCTTGATCTTATGACGGGTAGCCGCTCTGTTTCAGGTAGCGATATTTAAGCGGTCCTGTTCAGTTGCGTGATCTGATGGTCATGCCATTTTGATAGCGTCAGCAGTGCCAGGATTCCGCCGCAGAGCGCCCACAGCATGTCTGACTGTGTATCCCAGACGTATCCCTGCGTACCCAGAAAGGCCTCTGCCGCCTCTTCGCTGAGTAACGCAGCCCACCACTCGATCAGCTCATAAAATGCGCTCAAGGCTAACACCACGCAGAGCAAAAGGAATGGGAGCCAAGCCTTCATAGCCACAACCTGGTTCCGGATCATGATTTCCCTGGCGATCATGACAGGGATGAAACCCTGTGCCAGGTGGCCCAGTTTGTCATAGTTGTTGCGTTCGCCTCCTGTCAGGTCACGCAGCCAGTCACCGGCGGGAACCTCGGCGTAGGTAAAGTGACCACCTACCATCAGGATAATCGCATGGATCAAAATCAAAAAATAAACCAGTTCGGTCAGTGGAAAGCGCTGACGGGTAACCACCAGGATGACAAAACCAAGTAAGGCTGGAAGGACTTCCATCCACCAGGTAAGCCGGTCGGCTGGCTCAATAGCGGACCAGGTAAACACGGATAGAAAGACAGCAACCCAAATCAGAACTTTGGCGTTCAAAATACCTCCACAACCATGTGCGAAACCAAAAGCAATCCGGAACCCGCTTTTTCAAGGTTTTCGCAACAAGGTGCGACAGGCTCTTCTAAAGAGTAGCACCTATCCTGACAGACAGCACGTCACATTCCGCACCATGGAGTACCGAGTTAGCGGTCGAACCCAGCAATAGCT
This sequence comes from uncultured Gammaproteobacteria bacterium, assembly GCA_963759155.1. Classification (GTDB taxonomy): domain Bacteria; phylum Pseudomonadota; class Gammaproteobacteria; order Xanthomonadales; family SZUA-36; genus SZUA-36. Next base: position 146,789 of record CAVWXX010000019.1, read on the forward strand.
GCAGCCCTCTTTGGCCGTGTGTGCCGATGACAATCAACTGACTGCCATTCTCTTTGGCAAAACGGTGAATTTCATGCGCCGGTGAGCCATGAAGAATATGCAGACAATCAGAGGAAAGCTCAAATTTTTCACCCAGGGCGCTCAGCTTCTCTTTCAGCTCTTCACCCAACTGTGTTTCAAGGTCACCCAGACCGCTGAATGCCGCACTCTGCGGAACGATGCCGACGTATACGTTATCCATGGGTTCCTGTACGTAAACAACATGCATTTCAGCATTCGGTCCGGCGATCAGCTGAGCTTTCTTCAGCACCAGTTCTGATTCAGAACTCAGGTCAACCGCAATGAGGATTTTTTGGTAGGTAGCCATATCGTTCTCCAGCAACAACAACTCAATGATAATAAACTGAAATAGAGCAGGCGTTGATCGAAATCAAATAGATCAATCTATTTGATCTATTAGACCTATTGACTCAAACCACGTTCAGTTTGTAAGTAGGTTGCGAAGCTTCCCAGCCAATGGCCACCCTCATAATGAGCACCCGTCACCGAGGCCAGGCCTGATGTCTTATGAATGGCCGCACTGCCGAGCAAAGCCTTTTTTCGTGAATCCCCGGCAGGCAATCCGGAAGCCATTCCTTCCAGCATCCACGCCCGACTGATATTCAGACCATCAAGATGAGCCAGTTTTCCATCCGTCGGGTCGGTAACCACGGCAATTGATAACCAGTCATTACTCCCATCAACGGGTATACCCGGCATAAATCCTGTCAACCAACGGGCATATTCTTCAGGACTCATGATGCGTCGCATCAAATCGGCTTCTGCCAGGCAGGGAGAAAGGAAGTCCTGCCCGCCCGGTTCATAGGCTAATGGGCAATTACGATCCTTTAAATAAAAGTCATTTGACCTGCGGGTCACCAACCCTGAAAAATCAGTACGACCGCTGGCGCGTGCCCAATCCAGGAACAGACCAAAAGCAAAGGCAGTCTGAGCATGCTCACCAATCCGAATCGGATACGCTAATTTTTCTAGCCACTTTTCCATGTTGGCGAGTAACGCGGATTCCAGCGGTTCCAGCGTGGTCAACCAGCGTTTTGCCCTCGGATCATCCCATTCGCGTAACTCGGCGGTTAATTGTAAAAGCCATGCAACACCATATGGCCTCTCGAAAGAAGCCCTTTGGGGGTGGCTAACGTAAGCAACTTCGATTGCCACTTTTTCAGCCTTGAAGCTCTCATTCAGAGCTGCTTCAGCCTGACCGATAAATTCTGCATCCGGATATAGACGCAAAAGGCGAATCAGCAACCAGTGTCCGTGGACAGAAGAGTGCCAGTCAAAACAACCATAAAATACCGGGGTCAAATCTCGTGGCGGGCCTACGTCCTGATCACTGGTCAAAACATGCCCAATCTTGTTGGGGTATTCCTGGTGCACACAACCCAGGGCCAAGCCGGCAAACCGGCCGACAGTTGGCTCGGATTGCTCTTCAGCCACTGCCTGGTTGGCCAGCATAAAAACAAAGATGAAACCCATGAGAAACTTGTGTTTCATATCAACCTCCTGGTAGTGCAAATAGAAACTTCCAACATTCACCTCTGAACATAGCAGGCGAAAAGCGAACTATGGGCCATACCAAAGTTATTTACAGATGCGATTTACTTGACGGTCGCCATACACTCGATTTCCGTACGGGCATCGAGCGCCAGTCCGCTACTCCCCAGGGCACTACGGGCCGGGGGATTGCTTGGGAAATAAGTTACATAAACCTCGTTCATGGCTGCCCATTCCTTGATATCTGCCAGAAACACCGTGCATTTAACGACTTCAGCCATTGATGACCCGTGCTTTTCGAGGACTGCCTTGATATTTTCCAGTGTCTGCGTGGTTTCAGGTCCGATACCACCTTCAACCAGCTTGGCCGCTTTGGCATCATAACCGAGCTGACCGGACAGATATAACATATGCCCTACACGGACCGCCTCGGAAAACGGTAACTGCATGTCTTCCCTCACGGCATAGTGTTCAACTTTGAGATCAGCTGCAATGGCTACCTGGCCCAGCAATAAGGTCGATAGCGCCATAGTTTTTAATACGAAATTCATAACTTTCATCTCCTTTATAGAATTAAATTTCCCCGTTCCTTGCGAAACGGGTGATGTGTTCTGCCGCCCTGAACGCCAGCGCCTGGATGGTCATGGTGGGCTGTCCCCTGCCCGAACTGACAAAGCTCGAGCCATCGCAAATAAACAGGTTGGGTACATCATGGACACGGTGATATTTGTCAACCACCGACGTGGCCGGGTCATCACCCATACGACAGGTTCCCAACAGGTGCGCCTGCACCGTGCCACCTGCTACCGGTTCACGCCAGATCTCTTGAGCACCCGCTGCACCGAGTATCTCAACGGCGCGATCCTGCAAGAACGTGGCCATGGCAAGATCATCAGCGTGGTCCATGTAAGTCATTCGTATGGCCGGTCTGCCTTTATCGTCTTTAAGGTTCGGATCAAGTGTGATGTTGTTACGCTCCAGGGGCACCGATGTGGTGCTGCCCAGCACAGACATTTTGCGGGTGAAATAATGACGTAGCATTTTTTTGAATTCGGGCCCCCAGCCCGGTTTGCCGTGCGGCAGACCGGTCATTGCATGCAGGATAGGTGTTGAATCCAGAAACGGCCTGGCATCCATACCACCGCCACCATAGAAGCCACGGGCCGGATCATTTTCATAGAAATCGTGCACGATTCTTGTCACCTGCACGCTCTTGAATTCATTCAGGGGGTGCTCAAAGGCGGCCTGTGTAACAGAGTGACCATTACCCATCAGGTACTTGCCAACGATACCGGAAGCATTAGCGAGTCCGTTGGGAAAACGAGCGGATTCGGACAAAAATAATAACCTCGGCGTTTCTGCGCCGTTGGCTGACACGATCACCGCCCTGGCTTTTTGTGCCTGCTCCTGTCCATCTGCGTCAAGATACACAACTTCGGTAACGCGGCCCGCTTCATTGGTTTCTATTCTGAATACCGTTGACAGGGGGCGGATTTCACAGCGTCCGGTAGCCTCCGCTTGCGGTATCATTGAAGCCAGTGTTGATGACTTCGCATTAACTTCGCAGCCGAAACCCATACAAAAACCGCAATGTACACAGGCTGGACGACCATTGAGCGGTTTTGACAGAATAGCCAAAGGTGCAGGCTGTGGATGCAAACCCAGCGCACGTGCACCTTTTTCAAACAAGACACCGGACGATTTGACCGGCATCGGTGGAACCGGGTAAGGCTTTGAGCGAGGTGCTTCAAACGGACCCGGTTGACCTGAAACACCACACTCCCACTCAACCCTTGAGTAGTAAGGCTCCAGTTCCTCGTAGCTTATCGGCCAGTCTGCAAAACCGGTTCCCTCCATCGGCCCCAACAAGCTACGCTCCTTGAAGTCACTTTGATGGAAACGCCAATAATTAGCGGTAAAGTGAACACTGCTGCCACCCACGCCACGCGCGTAGTATGCCGGTGGAGGCTCACCCTGAATCTGTTCGGCTGTTTCGGTCTCGAATCTTCGAAAAGTCTGCGGGTCATTCCAACCGGGATGGTTCAATAACTGGTTTTTAAAAATGACATCCAATTCATCATGCTTGAAGTCAGCGGCTGTGCGGTAATGACCTTGCTCCAGCACGACAACGCTAAAGCCGTTTGTTGACAGTTCCCTGGCCAACACGCCACCTGCTGCGCCCGAGCCGATAATAACGAAATCGACTTCCTCACGGGTTTTGTATTTTGGCTGACCCTTAGACATGCTCATGGTCGTCTCCCTCATCAGGGAGCTGACCGTGAACAGCCGCATCGTAATACCCGAACGGTGGTTGCCAGGCGTGCCGGTGATCAAAACCAATGAGATCCCAACCCGCATTTTCACGATTACCGGAATAGGACGGTAAACAAAACATTCCGCACAAGGTCAGAAAATGCAAAGTGCCAAACATTGCTGTGTCTTCGACAGACTTGAGCATTTTCGTCTGATCCTCAACGGGTAATTCAGAGAAACGCTGAATATTTGAATAGGCTGATCTTGTTTTTTGCTGAAGGTCTGCAAGACCTTCTCTTAGCATGGGTGCCGCACTGCTCATGAAATCACCGAGCGCAACATCAATGAAATAAACCACGCCGATCTCAGTTGCACCCGGGGTGTCATCCGGCGGAATGATCTGATTGACCAGGGCGCTGAACTCAACCGATTCTTCTACGGAAATATTGTTGTAGCCGGCACCAGACTCTTTGTGCCGCGCCGCAGTTTCACCGGCGGAAACAATCAGCGGCAAATTGATTGCCAGCCACGATGCACCCATTACCGAGCCCCCGGACTTGAGAAAGTTCCGGCGGGAACTCTTGGATATTGTCATTGTTGTTTTCCTTTAGCTCAATTCGAATGGGTCAGGCAACAACTCTGCTATCGACCAACTGCGATACTCGGTTTCACTATGGCAGGAAACGACCAGCGCGTCTTTGGCCAGTAACTCGCTCATAACCTGGCGACAAGCACCACACGGCGCCAGTGCGTCAAAGCCGGTGGCATAAATTAAAATCGTGTGTGCCCCACCCGGCTGCATGCCTGCTGCAATCGCTGCAGCAAGCGCATTTCGCTCGGCACATTGTGTCAAACCATAAGATGAATTCTCGACATTGCAGCCGGAATAAATATTACCCCGATCATCAACGACACATGCCCCAACCCTGGCACCGCTGTAAGGTGAATAGGCGTTGTCACTGGCCGAGCGTGCGTGCGCATAGAGTTGCTCAACCACTTTTTCCGTTTTACTCACACGTCAGACCCTGTCTCAAGCACCGCATCGAGAACCACTTCTATCACTGCTCCAAACGCATTCTGTCGTGTTTCATGTGATGCCCGCTCACCGGTTGGAATAACGTCGCTCACCGACAGTATAGTCAACGCACGCCGATCGTGCTGATGCGCCAATGCGTACAGGGCGGCTGATTCCATATCCAGGGCAAGAATGCCCAGCTTCTGCACTTTATCGATAAAAGTTTTCATCGGGATGATAAAACCAGTCCGAGGAAAACACATTTCCGGTTCTTATTTTCGAGATTCCTCTGAACTGCTTGCTCATAGACTTTGCGTAGTAATTCGAAATCCGCAGAGGCAGATAAATCCCAATCACCGAAACGCTGCCGGTTCATCGCTGAGTCGGTGCTTGCGGCACTCGCCAGCACCAGGTCACCGACCTGCATATCCGCCAACAGGCCACCACAGGTACCCACACGAATAATCTGTTTCACATCGTAGTAATCAAACAGTTCATGGGCGTAAATACTGATGGAAGGCATGCCCATGCCCGAGCCCATGATCGAAACCGGTTTACCCTTGAATGTCCCGGTAAACCCAAACATATTGCGTACGCTTGTCACCATCTCAACATCGTCGAGATGCTTGTTGGCCAATGCCTGTGCCCGCAACGGGTCACCCGGCATTAACACGGTTTCTGCAAATTGCCCTTTCGCCGCTCCGATATGTGGTGTTCCAATCATCAGTTGTTCCCTTTTCCTGTCAGGTTTTTTTTACTAAAACTTTTCGTAGACGGCGGGTAAGGCGTCCATTTTGCGGCCAATGAAAATGGCTTTCGACAGCGTATCCGCCGCTGCCTGCCACGCAGCCTCATCTGCCGCATGAATAGTAACCAGCGGATCACCCTTGCTCACAGTATCACCAACCAGGCGGAAACCGGATAAACCCACGCGGTGATCAATCACATCGTCAACACGTCGGCGACCACCACCCAGGTTGACAATACTGAGTCCGATTTTCCTGGTGTCCATGTATTCAATGCAACCATCAAGGTGGGCATCAAGGCTTCTTATCAAAGGTGCCGGAGAAAGGTATTTAGCCGGTTGATCAATGATGTCAACCGGTCCACCCTGCCTGCTTACCATTTGCGCAAATCGCTCCGCAGCCATTCCCGTGTCGAGTGCATTTTGCAACATGGGTAGCGCTCTTTTCTGGTTCTTAGCCAGGCCACCCAATACCAGCATTTCAGCGCCCAGTGACAAAATGACATCCTCGAGCCTGGGTTCACGATAACCGCCACTCATAAACTCAATCGCCTCCATCAGCTCCAGTGCATTACCTGCACTGTGGGCCAGTGGCTGATTCATATCTGTAATGACTGCACGACAGGGCAAGCTGGCCAGACCGGCAACTTCTATCAGGTTTGAAGCCAGGTCCCTGGCACGGTTACGTTCACACATGAACGCACCGTTACCTGTTTTGATATCCAGCACCAGGCCGTCAAGTCCCTCTGCCAGTTTTTTGGAGAGAATAGATGCGACAATCAGAGGGACGGAATCTACCGTGGCCGTGACATCACGAACCGCATACATGCGGCCATCTGCCGGTGCCAGATCAGCACCCTGACCGGTCATGGCCAGTCCCGATTCACGCACGGTCAAATTGAATAATTCTTCAGAAGGGTGGGCATTGAAACCCGGTATGCTTTCAAGCTTGTCCAGCGTTCCACCTGTATGACCCAGGCCACGTCCGGTTATCATCGGAATATAGGCCCCACAGGCCGCCAGCATCGGCGCCATCACCAGGCTTACCAGGTCACCAACACCACCGGTCGAGTGTTTATCAAGAACGGGTCCGTCCAGACCCGGCCATTGCAGGCAGCGACCGGTGTCACGCATGGCCACGGTCAGAGAGGACTGTTCCGCCATGCTCATGTTCTGGAAGTACACGGCCATGGCGAATGCCCCGATCTGGGCATCGCTTACCTGGCCTGCGGCAATCCCCTCGACAAAGTCTCTTATCGCGTCCGCCGTTAATTCCTGACCATCTCGCTTGGCTTTTATGAGTTCTTCAGGCAGCAACATAGGTTCATAATAGCAGCGAATGCTTCAGAACGGTTGAAAGGAGTTGTTTGAAACAGGGGCGGTGGCAGGCTAAACGCCCGCCACGACCCTTACCCGCACTTGGAATAACCGCAGGACAGGCAAGTCGCACAATTATCCATTACCACGACGGCTTTTGTATGGCACTTATTGCACAACGTGGCGGATGCGGGATAACCGGTTTCCTCTCCGGGCAAATCAGCAACTGGCTTTTCCTGGGCGGCCTCAACATCGGCCCGCTTCTGGTTCAGTATCAACTTTTGCTGCTCAGACAACTCTTCTTTTTGCATCAAACCGATTTTCTGCATGTGATGTGCAATCACGTCACCGATCTCGGCAATAATGGAGGGCATGAACTTACCACCGGGCTTGAAGTAACCACCCTTCGGGTCAAACACCGCCTGTAGCTCTTCAGCCAGGAAAGTAACATCACCACCCTTTCGAAAAACAGCCGACATCAAGCGGGTCAGGGCCACTATCCACTGGAAGTGATCCATGTTTTTCGAGTTGATAAAAATCTCAAACGGCCTGCGTTGCTCGTGCACCGTGCCCTGGTTGAGGATGATGTCATTGATAGTTACATACATCGCGTGATCATCAAGCGGTGTTTTAATTTTATAAGTCGAACCTTCCAGAGACTCCATGCCTTCGGGTCGCATGATTTTCTCGGTCATGCGGATGACCTTGGCGGAGCTTCGAGCCTCCTTTTCATCAGCGGCACGCATAGCTGCTGCAAGCTCTTCTTCAGGTTTGACTACTTCATAGCCAGCAATGTGTTTGTTAATTTTGATCGTCATTTGTTAAATATTCCGCCTAAAATTTTCCGTAATAACCCTCTTTCAGGGCATCAAACAGATTGGCTGCAGTATGCACCTCGCCATCGTACTCGATCTCTTCATTCCCCTTCACTTCAACTACCTCGCCGTCTTCAAGTACGAAACGGTAAGTGGTATTTGCAAGGTCATCCTCTTTTACCAGCACACCCTGGAAAGCCTCGGGGTTAAACCGGAAAGTTGTACAACCCTTCAGGCCTTTGCTGTGCGCATAGGTATAAATATTCTTGAATTTTTCATAGGCATAGTCGGTTGGTACGTTCGCAGTTTTGGAAATCGATGAGTCGATCCATTTCTGTGCCGCTGCCTGGATATCCACGTGCTGTTCCGGTGTGACATCTTCTGAGGTAATGAACTGTTCCGGCAACTTTGTTCTCTCGTCATCCGAACCCGGCATCGCACCCGGGTTCACAAATTCACGGTAAGCCAGTAACTCATAGCTGAACACTTCTACTTTCTCTTTGCTCTTCTTACCTTCGCGAATAACATTGCGACTGTAATGGTGAGCAAAACTCGGCTCGATACCATTTGATGCATTATTGGCCAACGACAGGGAAATCGTACCCGTTGGCGCAATCGAGGTATGGTGGGTGAAACGACCACCCTCTTCCGCCAGGGCCTTGGTCAATTCAGGGTCGATCTCACCGATCTGTTGCATGTAACGGCTGTATTTCGCATGCAACACTGAACCACGAACTGAATCTCCCGCCTCGTAGCCATCGGCGACCATCTCCGGGCGAACACGCAACATGGCCGGGGTGACCCTGAACATCTCGTTCATGACTGGCGCCGGACCTTTCTCACGGGCCAACTCCAATGATTCCTGCCATCCGGCCATGGCCATTTCACGGGCTATATCGTCTGTGAAATCGAGTGACTCCCTGGAGCCGTATTTCATACCCAACAGAACCAGGGTTGACCCCAGGCCCAGGAAACCCATGCCGTGACGACGCTTGCGTTCAATTTCATCACGCTGCTTGCCGAGTGGTAAACCATTGATTTCCACCACATTGTCCAGCATGCGGGTAAATACCCTTACGACCTTACGATATTCTTCCCAATTAAATTTTGCGTCGGGGGTAAAGGCATGCTCAACAAAACGGGTCAGGTTGATCGAGCCAAGAAGACAAGCGCCATAAGGTGGCAATGGTTGCTCACCACAAGGGTTGGTTGCGCGAATGTTTTCACAGAACCAGTTATTGTTCATTTCATTGATGCGGTCGATCATGATGAAACCCGGCTCAGCAAAGTCATAGGTGGATGACATGATCATGTCCCACATACGACGCGCCGGAACCGTTTTATACACTTTACATGCAACCAGGCCATCTTCACGTGTGACGTAGTCACTAAGCAATGGCCACTCCCGCCACAGAACCTGCTCCGGGTTGTCGATATCCAGTTCGCCTGCTTCCTGGGAAGTGATCGGAAAGGCAAGCGCCCAGTTTGAGTCGGCTTCAACCGCCTGCATAAACTCATCGGTAATCAGTAATGAGCAGTTGAACTGACGCAGACGGCCGTCTTCACGTTTGGCCCTGATGAACTCCATTGCATCGGGGTGCCCAATGTCAAAAGTTGCCATCTGTGCACCTCTCCTGCCACCTGCAGAAGACACGGTGAAACACATCTTGTCATAGATATCCATGAAGCTCAGCGGGCCCGAGGTGTATGCGCCTGCACCGGACACATAGGCGCCCTTCGGCCGCAAAGTGGAGAATTCGTAACCGATACCGCAGCCTGCCTTCAGGGTCAAACCGGCTTCATGTACTTTATCCAGAATGCCATTCATGGAATCCTTGATGGTTCCCGAAACGGTGCAGTTAATGGTGGAGGTCGCAGGCTTGTGGTCACGCGCGCCTGCATTGGATGTGATTCTTCCCGCGGGTATGGCACCACGCCGCAATGCCCACAAAAATGACTTATACCACTCCTCGCGTAACTCCTTGGTTTTTTCAACCTCTGAGATAGCCAGTGCGACCCTTTTGTATGTATCGTCGATATTGGAATCGATGCTTTCGCCAATTTTTGATTTCAGGCGGTATTTCTTATCCCATATGTCAAGGGAAGCTACCTGGAAAGGAACTGCTTGAATATCAGTGTCTATGGCCTCAACCCGAACGCTGCTCATGAATTATCCCGTTTAATTGCTTGGTTTTATTTGATTATGGACACAAGCTATTGTGCCTTCCCCTCTCGAAGAGCACAAGATATTGTGTCTGAGGTGAAGAACAATACCGACGATTAGTGGCACTGTCAAATATGTTTTTGTGTCGGCTTGTGTCAGACATAACGAGAATATATTGACGATAATTCATGAACTTACAGCGTTTACGGTGTTTTTTATTGGCGCTGCGCCAAGTAAGACAGCCATGAAAACCCTGTTAATTAAGGCTTTCGTTTCGTCGCAAAATTTTAAAAATCCTGAGATTTGTCCATGAAAGACCATTTCAAGGTCATTTTTACCCTCATTACTTTTATGGATTGGCGCTATACTCAACGCCCCGTCGGTTTTAACGACAGAGCTTTTTCTATTCCCTTTGATGATGACGACCCATGTTAAATATCGTTCTATACCAACCCGAGATTCCACCCAACACCGGCAACATCATACGACTGTGCGCCAATACCGGTGCCAGGCTGCACCTCGTCGGGCCGCTCGGGTTTCAACTGGATAACACACGTGTGAAAAGGGCGGGGCTCGACTACGCTGAGATGGCACATGTGCAGCAATACGTCAGCTGGAGCACATTCAAAGAGGAAAACCCTGACATGAAACTCTGGGCATTCAGTACGCGAGGGCAAATCCCTTACAACGAGGCCAGCTTTGAGACGGGTGATGGTTTGTTGTTTGGGCCGGAAACCCGCGGACTGCCCGAATCCATACTGGCTGAAGCGGGCACTGAAAACTGCCTGCACCTGCCCATGGCAGATGCTTCACGCAGCCTTAATTTATCCAACACGGTAGCAATAGGCTTGTACGAAGCCTGGCGTCAACTGGGGTTTAAAACTGCGTAAAAATGGTGCCGGAACAAGCTGTCGCTACTGGCTAATCGCCGTATTCTGCTTTCTGCTGTCTGGCCATGAGGCTCGCAACACCTTCAGCAGGATCCCAACCATGATGAATAATTCCATTCACCTGTTCGGTAATTGGCATATTGATATCATGCTGTATCGCCAAGCGTTGTACTTCGGCTGCACTGTTAACCCCTTCAACCACCTGGCCGATCTCATCCAGGGCCTGTTCAAGTGTTTTGCCAGCCCCCAGTTTCAAGCCAAGCTGCCGGTTACGTGACAAATCACCGGTACATGTCAGGATCAGGTCACCTGCGCCCGCCAGACCCATCAATGTCTCCGGTTTAGCGTTCAACGCCGCACCAAGACGCATCATCTCAGCAAGCCCGCGTGTGATCAGCGCGGCCCTTGCATTGTCACCCAGGGCCATTCCGTCACAAATACCGGTGGCCACAGCCATGACGTTCTTGACCGCTCCACCCAGTTCCGCACCAACCATATCTTCACTGGTATAGGCACGGAAACGCCCCCCGTGAAGGGCGCCGGCCATAATCCTGGTAAATTCGCTGTCAGTACCCGCCACCGTCACTGCGGTGGGCAGGTTCATCGCCACCTCTTTGGCAAACGATGGTCCGGTGACGATAGCCAGGGGGGTGTTTTTGGGCAGCAACTCCACCGCGACCTGATGCAGCAGGCGTCCGCTTCCAGGTTCGAAACCCTTACATGCCCAGGCAACGCCCTGGCCCGGTACCAGAACCTCTCGGATGGTCTTCATGACAGAGGCAAAGGCGTGACTTGGTGTCACCACCAGTACGTGGTCAGCGGCCTTGACCGCTGTGAGCATGTCATTTTCGATAACGATGGATTCGGGTATATCGATACCCGGCAGATAACGCTCATTAAAACGCGTGCTTCGAACCTTTTCCAGGTTCTCCGTATCGCGGTCCCACAACATACAGTGGGAACCGCTACGGTCCAGTTGCAGGGCAAGGGCGGTTCCCCAGGAACCGGCACCCAGCACTGCAATCTGAGGGACTGCCATCTGTCAGGCGTTACCCTGGACTTCCAGGTTTTCAGCTGCGCTAGACTGTGCCTGAGCCTGCGCTTCCTGCATGCGTTGTGCATAGATCTGGTCAAAGTTGATCGGTTGCAATACCAACGGAGGAAAGCCACCTTCGGCAACCAGGTCGGTGATCATGCGGCGGGCATAAGGAAACAAGGTATGTGGGCAAAGCGTATTCAATGCTGCGTGTTTACCCTGCTCAGGCAAACCGACGATAGCGAAAATACCTGCCTGCTGAACTTCAGCAAGGTAAGCTGTTTTTTCACCGGAAGTGGCCGTTACGGTCACTGTCAGGACGACTTCGTGAATGCCTTCAGCGAGGTCAGCTACTTTCTGAGCCAGGTTCAGTTTGATCTCAACCTGCCCTTCGTCCTGGAAAATCTGTGGTGCATTAGGAATTTCAAAAGATACGTCTTTCACGTATAGCTTCTGTAGTTGGAATTGTGCCTGCGGTTGTTCTTCCGTTGCTGCGGCTTGATTCAGTTCTTCTGCCATGATCTTGTTTCTCTTTGCTATGAATTGTTAATGCCACCCACCTTTCGATGAAGCGGCAGGTAAAATTATCTCATTACACCATCTGTATAACCAGACAACATCTCTATTTACGGGAGAGCGGGTATGAATCCGCCACCCATTGGCTCGTCCCGCCCTTCAAAACGGCGACGTCAGTTGCACCCAGTTTAACCAGTTTGGCTGCGGCCATATGGGCTGTTTGACCGTTCTTGCATACCACCAGCACCGGTCCGTTTTTCATTTTCGCAATTTCAGGGTCCGTATCGCTGATCTTGGACATTGCAAAATGCCTGGCACCCGCGAGATGACCTTTTGAAAACTCTGCTGCAGGTGATATATCTACAATGGAGGTATTTCCCAGGTTAATCTTTTGCACGGCCTGAAGCGGCGTCAACTCTGTGTAACCGCGTGTACGGCGGCTGATCTCGGTCCAGATAAGCAACAATACGATGCCTGCGAAACCGGCCACCAGCATGCCGTGATTACCTGCAAATTCAATCAATTGTTCCACGCTTTGGTCTCCTGACGATCATCATGTGGAAAAAACGGAACCTTGGTTCCAACAAACTCAGCCCGTCATAGCGGGCGTGAAGTCCTGATATTTTCGCACTATACAGAGAAACCCGCAGCATTTAACCTGCGAGTGAATCTGTGTTGTGAAATAATATGCCAATAATAGTATCGGTTTTTATTAACGCATTCGCAGCGGTCAATAACTCTACCGCGCGCCTGAGTCATGTTGTGGCACAGGTGTTAATTTGCAAGAGTCATCCGTAATATTTTGCCTGCAACGTAATAGATGATGCCCCGGAAACGGTGCGAATGTGTAATTGAAGCTGTGACCTGAAAGACAAAATGACCTTTTAACATGAGAATCCTATGAGCGACAAAAATAAGCAAACAGCGGCGAACACCGGACGTGTCAAGCCACTGGTATTAATGATCCTGGATGGCTGGGGACACCGGGAAGATGCCGCAGACAATGCCATCAGCCAGGCGTCAACACCTTGCTGGGATAAGATCAAGCAAACCGGCACCTTTACAACCATCAATACTTCCGGGGAGTTTGTCGGCTTACCAGCCGGGCAAATGGGAAATTCAGAGGTCGGGCACATGAACATCGGGGCCGGGCGTATAGTATTTCAAAACCTGACCCGTATCGGTAACGCCATCGAAGACGGCAGTTTTGCGAGTAATCCCGCACTGGTTAAAGCGATTACAGCTAGCCGCGAGTCAGGTTCAACACTGCATATCTTTGGTCTGCTCTCGCCCGGCGGCGTTCACAGTCACGAAGATCATTTCTTCGCCATGGCACAAATGGCGGCAAGACAGGGAGCGCACCAGATCAGAGTACATGCTTTTCTTGATGGCCGTGACACACCGCCAAGAAGTGCTGAAACTTCGATCCGCAAAATGCAGAATTGCCTGGATGGCCTCGACAATGCGGCTTTTGGCAGTATATGTGGCCGCTATTACGCAATGGATCGCGACAAGCGTTGGGATCGTGTAGAAAAAGCCTGGGATATGCTGGTCGACGGAAAAGGCATGTTCCAGTCCGATGATGCCGGTGAAGCGCTTCAGTCCGCCTACGAGCGGGATGAGAATGATGAGTTTGTCAGCCCGACCGTGATTGGCTCTTACGAAGGAATCAAAGATAACGACGCGATCATATTTGTTAACTTCAGGGCCGACCGGGCCCGCGAGATCAGCCAGGCATTCATTCAGCCCGACTTTTCCGGTTTTGAACGACGTGCGCCAAAGCTGTCATCCTTTGTGTGCATGACCCAGTACCTGGAGGACCTGCCCGCCGACATCGCCTACCCGCCGGAGCAGCTTACCGGCTTATTGGGGCAGACCCTTTCTGAGCACGGCTTGTCGCAACTGCGGATCGCGGAGACCGAGAAGTACGCCCATGTCACTTTCTTCTTCAATGGCGGCGAAGAGGAACCATTTAGTGGTGAACAACGCTTACTGGTGCCATCACCGGATGTGGCAACCTATGACCTCCAGCCGGAGATGAGTATCGGGAAACTGTCAGCCGAGCTGGATAAGGCCATCCGCAGTGATGCATTTGATGTCATTATCTGTAATGTAGCCAACCCCGATATGGTCGGCCACACGGGCAGCATGAGCGCTGCCATCACGGCGGTGGAAGCCGTCGATCAGTGTCTTGGCGTTGTACTCGATGCAGTCCAGTCGATGAATGGCGAATTACTTGTCACAGCTGACCATGGCAATATCGAGCAGATGACAGACAAACAATCCGGCCAGAGCCACACCGCGCATACGACCAATCCTGTACCACTGGTCTACTGTGGACGCAAAGCGACACCCGTTGCGGGGGGCGCCTTGCGGGATATCGCACCCACGATGTTGTATTTACTCGATCTGCCACAGCCCGCCGAGATGACAGGTCGGCCATTGGTGGAGTTGACCGACGGCTCTTCATCGGGGGATTGACCGACCGGTGATGAACGGGCGCCTGCTATTGTTGGGGTTGACCGCCTGGCTTTCGCTGGGCGGCTTGATATGCCAGGCCGATGACACACTGAGCAGACAACAAGCGGAAGCCCGTCTCAAACAACTGAAAACACAGATCAGCTCTTTGCAGTCGGAACTGCAGCAAACCCGAACGACGCTTTCCAGCGAGCAAAAGGCACTCAAGGCAGCCGATCTTGAAATCCAGAAAAGTGCGCTTCAATTACGTGAACTGGAAAAGACCCGGCAGGGGCACGAAAGCGAGCTGTCCACCCTCCATACTGAACGTGAAAACTACCTGGACAGCCTCGAAAAGCGCCGCGACATTCTCGCAACGCAGATCATGGCCGCATACCGGCTGGGGCGGGAATCCAGGCTGAAACTGGTACTCAACCAGGATAGCCCGGCACTCCTGTCAAGAACACTGGCCTACTATGACTATTTCAGCCGCTCTCAAGCCACGCAAATCAATGAGCTGAGGCAGGTTTTGACCACCCTCGATGAGATGCAGGAAAAAATAAATGTGAAACTATCCGCACTGGATGTGGTTCAAAAGGACCAACAGGCGGTGCTGGATGAGATGACCGGGCAACGTCAGCAACGCGAGCAGGCCATTGCGAATCTATCCAGCCAGATCACGACAGATGAAACCCGCCTGGCAGAGCTTCAACGCGATAGACAGGACCTGGAGGCCTTGCTGGAGAAACTTTCCAGCGCATTGGCAGATATACCGTCAGATCTCGGCCAGCAACATGCCTTACGGGGTCTGAAAGGAAAGGTGCCCATGCCGGTGAAGGGTCGTGTCAAACATGCCTTCGGGCAGAACAGAACAGCGGGTTTAAGTTGGCAAGGCTGGTTGATCGATGCTGAGGTTGGAAAAGAGGTCAAGACCATTGCCCATGGGCGTGTTGCTTATTCAGACTGGCTCAGAGGCTACGGTCTGCTTATGATTATTGATCATGGCGATGGCTTTATGAGCCTCTATGCCAACAATGAAAGTCTAATGCGTGAGGTGGGCGAATGGGTGGAAGCCGGCAGCGATATCACTACAGTCGGCACCAGCCCGCTGAATGGCAACGGATTATATTTTGAAATTCGTAAGAACGGGAAGGCCATGGACCCTGCGGCCTGGTTAAAACGCTAGAGACATCTGAACGGAATGCGAAAAACAGACATGATAAGAACCAGCAGACAATTGATTTTAACCCTGATACTTCTACCTGCCTTGATAACGGCAAACGAGACGGAGGCCGTAGGCTCCAGGGCGCAACTATCATTGGATGATTTACGCACCTTTACCGATGTCTTCAACCAGGTTCGCAAGAATTTCGTGGAAGAACTCGACGACCATGAGCTGATGAATGCTGCCATTCGTGGCATGTTATCCGAACTGGACCCCCATTCGTCTTATATGGAAGCAGATGAATACCGGCAACTCGACGATGACGCCCGTGGCCGCTATAGCGGTATCGGGGTTGAGATAGGCATTCAAAACAAGCAAGCCAGGGTCGTTTATGTCATGGATGGTGGTGCAGCAGACAAAGCCGGTGTGGTCGCCGGCGATATTATCACCTCCATTGATCAGGAAGATTTGAGAGGTCAAAACCTGCATTCAGCCGTCGACAGGCTTCGGGGGGAAGTCGGCTCCATGGTGGAAATTACGGTCAAACATGAGAACGGGGAAGTTTCCATGCTCGAGTTGGAACGTGGTTTCGTCGAGGTATCCAGTGTTTTCAGCAGACCGGTGGACGATGACTATGGGTATTTCCAGGTCACTCACTTCACCCGCAAGAGCGCCGATGAGTTGCTCGAACAAATTCAATACATGCAAGACAACCGGGAAGGGCCCTTGAAAGGTATCGTACTGGACTTGCGCAGGAACTCCGGCGGGGTATTGAACGCTGCCGTCACCATGGCCGACGGGTTTCTTGATGATGGTTTGATTGTTTCGACCCGCGGACGTGCCGAGAACCAACTTGAATATACCGCAAAACCCGGGCAGTGGCTGGAGGGTGTACCGATGGTCGTCCTCGTTGACGCAGCGTCGGCCTCGGCATCGGAAGTCCTGGCCGGCGCCTTACAGGACCACGACCGCGCACTGATCATCGGTGAAAAAACCTTTGGCAAGGGTTCAGTACAATCTGTTTTGAGCCTGCGCAACGGGTCTGGCATTCGATTGACTACATCCCGCTACTACACACCCAAGGGGCGTTCTATCCAGGCTGAAGGCATTCATCCGGATGTTGAAATCACGGATATCCAGGTGGTGGAAAATGGCGATAAAATCAAAAGAGAAGCTGACCTTGACGGGCACCTCGTGAGTGAAACACCCAGGAACCTTGCGGTTTTTGGTTCTGAAGTCAGCGCAGCCGACGACTATATGATGTACCAGGCGCTAATGCTGTTGAAAGCCGCCAGCATACTGTCTTCTAACATCAAGCAACCCTGATTCTGCAACCCCGCCCACTTAAGTGTGGGAACGGTTGCCGGGCTGGGCCGGAAATGGCGTTACTTTCTCACCACTTTTACGATCACGGATGACCGCCTGGCCCTTTTTCTTTACCTGCTCCACCCGCAGTACGCTGTGCATCGGCAGGTGCAATACTTCCACCCCGTCAAACTCATCTCGCATTCGCTCTTCGGTCGGGTCAACGACCAATGCATTTTGGTCCCCGAACTCGAGGCCCGAGACCTCGACAAAGCCCCATAGACCACTTGTACACACACCGGTACAAAATAGTTCATAAACCTTGCCATGGTTTAAAAACGCGATACGAAACAGTTCTTCCTTTTCCGGCTTGGCCATGATTTATCCCAATTTGATTTGTGCTGATGCCCGAATCAGCAGTGCGAAAATTAATCCCAGCGCGAAACCCGCCATATGCGTCCACCACGCCACTACTCCCGTTATGGGGCCTAGAACGGTATAAACCAACTGTAGCGTGAACCAGGAACCAATCACCAGTAAGGCGGGAACACGGGCAAATTGCAGGTATAGGCCCAGTGGCAGTAACATTCCGATACGGCGGGAAGGGAACATACCAAGATACGCACCTACCACCGCGGAAATCGCACCGCTTGCACCAACGATTGGAGATGTTAATTCCGGTAAACGCATGCTCACAAAAAGATTTGAAAGCGCACCACCCAGTACAAAGACCATCACCATACCGAGACTGCCCAGCCGTCGTTCAAGTGGCATACCGAACACCCACAAGTAAACCATGTTGCCCAACAGGTGCAACCAGCTTGTGTGGATAAAAAGGGCACTGATCAGGGTCAGGAGTTGAGAGTCAGCCCAGCCTGCGACCGGGCGTTGTAATATTTCCGCCAACTGATCTGGCAATACACCACCCAGGCTCAGCATGGCGTTTTGAGCGAGTGGTGACATACCGGAGTGCAATAGCTTGACGCCGGTACAAAACAAGAATAGCGTTAATGTCACCCACGGGAATCGTGGCGGTGTTTTCGTCCAGTTTGTGACAATACCCGAGTCCATTGCCAGGCCGTTGTTGGTGTTTATCTTTCTACAAGAAAGTTGTAGAGACGATAACTGAAGACCACACCATCACGCCGAATTTCTTTCACGACGAGCCCGGGTTGGGCGGTATCCCCCTCTCCGAGGCGCTGACCGTTGAGCAACACAAAACGGTCGGCGGGCTTGAGCGCATAAACCAATACACTGAACTTAATGTCCGGTAAATCTGCACGCACAGCGTCCGGTAGCTCCCAATAGCTGATGGGCGCCGGCTTACCGGGGTCAAACTCTTCCGCTGAAGTGTTAACCGGTTTCCCGGTTGCTGCGCTGGCGGCGGGTTCTTTCACGGCGGTCCCTGCTGGCTGTCGGGGTCTGGTCTCTTTGGTTGGTGTCGCACTGGCAGTTTCAGCGTTTCTGTCATGTGTGGCTGGCGCCCTGGTGACCGGGTCCGACGGCTTATCGAGACTTTGGGGCGCCTGATAGGACTCCACGGGTGTCCTGTTTTGTCCCGTTGAAGCACTGACAGGTAGAGATTTGGGTACTGGCTGATCCGGAAGAGGTGAAGGCACGGTCTGATCAGGCGACTTATCTGTACCAGCCGGCACCGAAACAGCGGGGGCCTGAGTCGGCTCCTGTGTGACCGGTGACTGGTCAGTTCCGGCGGGTTGTTGATATTGACGCCAGATGAACCACCCGATCACGAGCAATGCGACAACCAAAAGCATGACCAACCACCGGATTGGCAGTGGTTCAGACACCGGGACAGGTTGATTGTCTGTATGAATAGTGGGTGTCTCACGCAAGTGCTGGTTCTTTTCAGACTTTCTAAGTGCTTCAAGGAGTATCGACATAATTAGCAGGCTCTGATCCTATTCCCAGGTCCGTAAAAGTTTTGGTTCCTGTATCGATGCTGTCATCAGGTGCAACAGGGTATTCCGGCCGACGATACCGTCTGCTTCGAGCCCGTTTCGGGCCTGAAAACCTTTCAGCCAAAGTTCAAAAGCAGCATCAAACACCTTGTCACCATGGTACGGCACATCAACCAGGGTCGCCATGTCCATTATGGTTGTCACAGCCGGTCCGCTATCACCCTTACCGATGTACGGAGGCCAACCTTCTGCCTGCGGCCAGGCGACGAGATAGGCTCCCAGCCAGCGAGATTCGACCGATTCCCTGGAGACCGTGATCAACTGTCCGGCCGAGCCGACCAAAAGGCGGTCGGCATCAACGCCCTGCAACAAAAGATAGGATTGGTTTTCTTCCTGCAACACGAGTACCACTGGCAAGCCCAGCCGATTAATTTTTGACCAGTTCCCCTGGTCCCTGAGACAGGCATAACCAAGACTGTTATCACCATTACAAGCCGCCTGAATTGAAAAAGCGGCTCCGGGCTGACTCCACAGTTCAGCAAGACCCTGCCAAACCCGAAACTGGTGCTCTTCCAGCCAGACACTGTCGAGCGACGCCAGGACTTCCGGTTCATCCAGCGCAGGCTGGGGCTCTTCGACAACCGGCGCTGCTACGATGGTCTGTGGTAATGGTTCTTGCGCCGGTGGGGAAGCAACATTTACCGTCTGTGTACCGCTGGCGTCAACCGGTAAACGAAAATCACTGAACCAGGCAACCGCTATTATGGTGACAGCCGCTATGGCGGTCGCGCCAAGTACCCAGGGCCAATGAACACGTTTTACTTGCCGCTCGCCCAGTTGTACCTCATTGGCCGCCTCATGCACCATGGCTGCGGTCACGTCCACGCGTTCTTTGGCGAAGGCCGCAATCAATGACCTGTCAGCAATGATATTGATCAACCTTGGAATACCCTGCGAACGCTGGTAGAGCGCATTCATTGCATTACGTCTGAAAGGATTACGCTGTGCACCGGCAACCTGCATTCGATGGCGGATATACAAATGCGTATCTTTCGGACCCAATGGACTCAGGTGATAGCGTGCAGTGATCCGTTGGGCCAACTGACGCAAGGTACGGCGCTGCAATAATTCCCTCAGTTCCGGTTGACCCAGCAGGACGATTTGCAGCAATTTCTCTTTGCTGGTCTCAAGATTGGTTAAAAGGCGCACCTGTTCCAGCGCTTCGGGGCTCAGGTTCTGCGCCTCATCGATGACCACAACGACACGCTCGTCGCGCTGGTGGGCATCAAGCAAGTACCGGTTAAGTCCATCCACCAACAAACGTGTACTTTCGATTGAGTGACTGACATCAATACCAAGCTCTTCAGAGATGGCGGCCAATAGCTCACGCGGTGTGACCAGTGGGTTTAGCAATAAAGCGATATGCGTGCCTTCAGGAACCTGGTCCAGCAAACAACGGCACAAGGTGGTCTTGCCTGTCCCCACCTCACCTGTCAGCTGAACAAATCCTCCACTGCCACCCTTGCCTATTCCGTACATCAGGTGAGCCAATGCATCACGGTGACGTGGACTCAGAAAAACAAAAGCCGGATCGGGTGTGATCGAGAAAGGTGCTTCATTGAGCCCAAAATAACGTAAATACATTGATCAGAACCTCAGCACCAATAGCGAATTAAGTGTTATCGCACACATGACAGACTCGAAAAGTAAGCATAAGTTTAGTCACCCCGGACGCCAAGTCCAAGCACTGAAACAGATATGTGTCAATACAGATAGAAAAGATGACATATTTGCATTCAATTACAAAAATTGATTTGTAAGTCTTGCCGAAATAATAGCAGCAAAGCTACAATGATCGGTTAACGTTAATTAATTATAATATAAAGTTCCGAATACCCCTGAGTACAAGCGGCACATTGCATTTTCATATGTACCAGTAAGTACTTGTAAACGAGTAAATATTTTTTGGAATTCGCCGTTTGTTGGGAAGTGCTTTTTAAAATAACGCACTCCCGGAACACAATGACAATTATTTTGAGGCCCGAGTTTTCATGAAGAAAGAAAATACAATCATCGTCGCCCTTGCCGTGCTGGCGGCCATTATTGCGGCCACCTGGTTAGTGCTGGTTGGCCCGTCATTAACCGGCAACGAAATCAATATGACAAAGGGCGTGACTCAGCAGAGCGCAGACCACTTTGACCTGCACATGATTGTTCTGTGGATTTGCGTGGTGATTGGCATCGGTGTATTCACGGTGATGTTTACATCCATCGTGCTGCATCGTAAATCAAAGGGCTACAAGGCGGCGAAATTCAGCCATTCCACCAAGGCAGAAATCATCTGGACCATTATTCCTGTATTGATCCTGGTCGTGATAGCGGTTCCCGCTACAACGGCGCTGGTTCGCATGGAAGACTCTTCAGGCGCTGAGATGACGGTCAAAATCACAGGCTTTCAATGGCGTTGGAAATACGAATACCTGGATCAGGATATCAGTTTCATTTCCAGCCTCGATTCTTCCTCCAATGCCGCCCGCCAGTTAAATTCGGGTGTCGCGCCGGAAAGCGTTGATAACTACCTGCTTGATGTTGATAACCCATTGGTATTACCCATCGGCAAGAAGATCAAATTCCTTATCACGGCTGACGATGTTATCCATTCATGGTGGGTACCAGCGTTGGGCTGGAAACGCGACGCCATTCCCGGCTTTGTTAACGAAGCCTGGACAAATATCGAGAAACCAGGCACTTACCGTGGCCAATGCGCCGAATTATGCGGTAAAGACCACGGTTTTATGCCTATTGTAGTCATTGCCCTTCCCGAGGATGAGTTTGAAGCCTGGGTGAGTGAGCAACTGGCTGGAACACCCCAAAATGATCAGCAGGTAACAGTACGATGACAACGGAAGTAAGCCACCACGATGTTAGTGAAACCCATGACGATCATGATCATGGCGATCACAAACCCACCGGTTTTCTTGACCGCTGGCTGTTCACAACCAACCACAAAGATATCGGTACCCTATACCTGATTTTCTCTTTGACGATGTTCATGATCGGTGGCGCGATGGCCATGGTTATCAGGGCAGAATTATTTATGCCCGGTCTGCAACTGGTTGAACCTGATTTCTTCAATCAGATGACCACCATGCATGCCCTGATCATGGTATTTGGTGCGGTGATGCCCGCATGGGTAGGCTTTGCCAACTGGCTTGTGCCGATGATGATCGGTGCGCCGGACATGGCCTTGCCACGCATGAATAACTGGAGCTTCTGGATTCTGCCGTTTGCATTCACCATGCTGTTGTCCACCCTGTTTATGGATTCCGGCGGACCGGCTGCCGGCTGGACCCTTTACCCACCTCTGGTTCTGCAAACCGGCAACAGCTTTGCTTTTGTTGTTTTTGCAGTTCACATGATGGGCATTTCCTCCATCATGGGTTCGATCAATATCATCGCAACCATTCTTAATATGCGGGCACCGGGAATGCGCTTGTTACGTATGCCGATGTTTGTCTGGACCTGGCTGATCACTGCCTTCCTGTTGATTGCGGTAATGCCCGTACTGGCCGGTGCAGTGACGATGCTGTTGACCGACCACTTTTTCGGTACCAACTTCTTCAATGCAGCGGGTGGTGGTGACCCGGTCATGTTCCAGCATATTTTCTGGTTCTTCGGACACCCCGAGGTTTATATCATGATCCTGCCGGCCTTCGGTGTTATCTCCGAAATCCTGCCGACCTTCTCGCGTAAGCCCTTATTTGGTTATGGATCCATGGTGTATGCAACAGCCACCATCGCCTTCTTGTCATTTATCGTTTGGGCACACCATATGTTTACCGTGGGCATGCCGCTACAAGGTGCACTGTTCTTCATGTACGCAACCATGTTGATCTCTGTGCCAACCGGTGTAAAGGTATTCAATTGGGTCAGCACCATGTGGCAGGGTTCAATGACCTTTGAAACACCGATGTTGTTTGCGATAGGTTTTGTCGTATTGTTCACCATTGGCGGTCTGTCCGGCTTGATGCTGGCTATTACCGCCGCGGATTTCCAGTACCACGACACCTACTTTGTGGTCGCCCATTTCCACTATGTGCTGGTGCCAGGCGCGGTCTTTGCGCTGATGGCAGCGACCTATTACTGGCTGCCAAAATTCACCGGCAATATGTATTCCGAGAAGTGGGGCAAAATTCATTTCTGGCTGTCGGCAATTTTTGTCAACGTACTGTTCTTCCCGCAACACTACCTCGGTCTGGCCGGTATGCCACGAAGAATTCCTGACTACTCACCACAGTTTGCTGATTTCAACATGATCTCTTCAATCGGTGGTTTCGCCTTTGGTTTGACACAGGTTCTTTTTGTGGGCATCGTCTGGCACTGTGCGTTCAGGAGCAAGGTCAAGGCCACACCGGGAGTATGGGAAGGCTCAAGAGGTCTGGAGTGGACACTCGACTCGCCACCGGCCTATCACAGCTTCAATACGCCACCTGAAGTGACCTGTAATGCACTCAGCCGTGCGGATTAATCCGGACCAGAATGATGATTGACAAAAATTCGGACGAATTACAAAACAAACGTGCACAGGCGGTGAAGACCGCCTGGATACTTGGAATCATTGCGCTGGCAATTTTTGCCACCTTTGTTGGTTCTGCGGTTTTGGGGCGCTGATTTGGATTTAAAACAGAAAAACCGCCGAACGACCAGACGCCTGGTATTGGTCGCGGTTGGTATGTTTGGGTTTGGCTTTGCGCTATGGCCGCTTTATACCGTTTTGTGTGAGGTCACCGGTTTGGGTGGACGTGCAGTACAGGTATCAGAAAACAATTCCGCAGCAGTGGCATCAGACAGGGTCGTTAACATTCGTTTCGATGCAAGCGTCAATTCTTCCTTGCCCTGGGAATTCAAGGCAAAGGAAAAAGTCAGCGAATATAACCTCGGTGTGCCGAGTACTGCGTATTACATAGCGACAAACCCGGGGGATAAGACTGTTACCGGCCAGGCCACCTATAACGTCGCACCATCGGAAGCCAGCCTGTATTTTGTAAAAACAGAGTGCTTTTGTTTTACCGAGCAAATCCTGGCAGCCAATGAAAGCAGGGAGATGCCTGTTTATTTTTATATAAAACCTGATTTGCCTGAACACATTAAGGACATTACCCTGTCCTATACCTTCTACCGGCATGGCTATAGCCCGTCGGAAAAAGTGGCACATCAATAAACATTCAGAATAACGAGAATTTAGAAAATGGCACAACACGCTGAAGATTCCTATTACGTACCCCACGGCAGCAAATGGCCCATCGTTGGCTCATTGGGAATGATTACCATGCTGGCCAGTGCAGCATACTGGATGAATGGTTCTGCAACTGCACAGTGGACGTTCTGGCTGGGCATGGCAATTATCATTTTCATGATGTTTGGCTGGTTTGGCGCCGTTATTCGCGAAAGCGAAGCCGGCATGTACAACAGCCAGGTCGATGGTTCTTTCCGTCTTGGTATGACCTGGTTTATCTTCTCTGAAGTCATGTTCTTCGCTGTATTTTTCGGCACCTTGTTTTATGTGCGGGCTTTGGCGGTGCCATGGCTGGGTGGTGAAGGTTCCGGCGCTTCAACCAATGAATTGCTTTACCAGGGGTATATGTCAACCTGGCCTACCAATGGCCCCGGAAATATTGGTGGTGAATTCCAGACCATTCCGGCTTTTGGCATACCTTTTTTAAATACGCTGATCCTGCTGACGTCCGGTCTGACAGTGACACTGGCTCACCATGCACTAAAAAATGAAAACCGCAAGTTCCTGGTGCTCTGGCTTGCAGCCACGGTGATCCTGGGTTTTATCTTCGTGTATTTTCAAGCCTACGAATATCATGAGGCATACACCGAGCTTGGTCTGACCCTTGGTTCGGGCATTTATGGCGCAACATTCTTCATGCTGACAGGCTTCCATGGTATGCATGTCACCCTCGGCGCCATCATGCTGACGGTTATCCTGTTTCGCAGTATGAAAGGACATTTCAAGCCAAACCACCACTTCGCTTTTGAAGCAGTCGCGTGGTACTGGCATTTTGTTGACGTCGTCTGGCTGGGTCTGTTTATTTTCGTTTACGCGTTTTAGATCAGCCCTGGAACAGTTTCTGGCAAAGCCCGCAAACACGCGGGCTTTGTCAATTTAGAAACATTTAAATTCTGGAAACCAAACGATTGTTATCCGCCAGCACCGTAGTTGATCGGGCCGCCTGAGGGTTCGATCCAACCCAATTGAAACATGACGAAGAGGAACAGGAGCAGAAACAGGGAAAGACCAATACGCCACATCAACCGGTGCAGTGTACGATCACCCTCTCCCTTGTCCTTGACCATGAAAATAAATGCTGATCCCAGTGAGTAAAGGATGATAATCAGGAATAAAATAATGACTGCTTTGACTAACATTGCGCACTTCCAGTTTGGAAAAGCCTAGAGTAGATATGCTGCCAAAACTATTCAAGTCATTCCGTCCAACAATGCTGACCACCGTGGTTTTGGCGTTGTTGGCCTGCGTTTTTGCGATGCTGGGAACCTGGCAGGAAAAGCGTGCTTCTGAAAAAGCAGTGCTGGAGCAGCAACACCAGACTGCCGGTGCCCTCCCGCTTGAAACGGCGATGCAACAACGTAGCCGGTTTGCCTCAATTGATGTCCGCGGCCATTATGATACGAGCCGTCATATCCTGCTGGACAATCAAATCTGGAAAGGGCGTGCAGGTGTTTATGTATTTACGCCATTTTACACAACGGGGGGTAAAACTATCCTCGTCAACAGGGGCTGGCTACCGCTTGCTCCTGATCGAAAGGTGATGCCTGAAATACCTACCCCACAACACGAGCTTGTATTAAAAGGCATGTTGAATACGTTACCGGTACCTGGCCGCATTCTGGGTTCGGCCGACCAGCTTCAGCGGGAACAATGGCCGCAACTTGTAACCTATTTGAACTTACCAGATATTTCCGCGTCTTTGGGGGTAACTCTCGAAGACTGGGTGATACAATTGTCAAAGTCCGAAGCAAATGGATTTGACGGACGTGAATGGAAGCCCGTGTTTATGAGTTCCAGCCGTCACAAAGGCTATGCATTTCAGTGGTTCGCACTGGTAGCAGCCTGTGTGGCCATGTGGATATTTCTCGGCTTTAGAAAACCATCAGGAATTAACAAATGAGCCTGTCCCGTCAACAACTAACACTTATAGGTATATTTGCTCTTTTCTTCGGCCCCCTGTTGCTGGTGATGTTAATGCGCTCGTCGTGGTGGCAGTATCAACCCAGCGGTTTGAAAAACAAGGGACACCTGGTGCAACCACCGGTTCACCTGTCACTTGAGCAAACCCGGGACATGGAAGACAAATGGCTTATTCTGTACGAACTTGACCAGCCCTGCGATCAGGACTGTATTGAAAACGTGACCGCCTTACGCCAGATTCACCGGGCAGTGGGACGGCATGCCGAGCACCTGGCCATCGTATTGCTCGACAGTGGCGACATAGCACCAGAGCTTCGATCCAAACTGGAAACTATCTATCCAGGCTTCAATCTAGTAGCCGACAATGGGCAAACTGCATTAAGTGCATTGGCATTAATCGACACTGGCATCTCAGCGGATGTCAGTGACATTCACACCTACGTACTCGATCCAATGCACAACGTGGTGCTTGCTTACCCGAACAGTGCGGACCCGACCGATATACACAAAGACCTTAAGCGACTGCTGAAATGGTCCGATCAGGAGGGTAAAAAATGACCCATGCCATGCACAGGCTGGCCATGATTGCCGCCATTATTACTTTCTGTGTCATTGTGCTGGGGGCCTGGGTTCGCCTGTCTCATGCGGGGCTTGGCTGCCCGGACTGGCCCGGCTGTTATGGCCAGTTGACCTGGCCGAATGCCGTTGCAGAAATCGAGTCAGCCAACCAGTCTTTTCCTGAACGTCCCTATGAAGCCAACAAGGCCTGGCGGGAAATGGTTCACCGCTACCTGGCGGGCAGTCTGATGCTGCTGGTTTTTGCGATGGGTTGGTTAGCCTGGCGTGGCCCGGAAAAATACCGCAAGTTCCGCACGCTCGCGACGACACTTGTCTTGTTAATTATCTTTCAGGCACTGCTGGGAATGTGGACGGTTACCCTGAAACTGAAACCCATCATCGTGATGGCACACCTGCTTGGCGGCTTGACAAGCTTTTCTCTGGTTTTATGGTTAATGTTTTCAAGCCGTAAACAACCCGCAGATAAACCCAGTATGGGGGTGCGCAGAATGCGTGAGCCCATCATTGTTGCTATCGTGGTACTGGCTATTCAGATTGCGCTTGGTGGCTGGACCAGTGCCAACTATGCAGCCCTCGCCTGCACTGACATCCCTACCTGTGGTGGCGAGTGGTGGCCCGAGACGAATTTCAAAGAGGGCTTTGTACTTTGGCGCGAAATTGGCGTGGACTACGAAGGTGGCTTGCTCGATCAGCCGTCCCGCGCAGCGATACACATCACCCACCGGATTGGGGCCATCATTACCCTGCTCGTTTTAAGCATACTGGCATTCCGATTACTCAAGATACCGCGCATGCGAACAGGGGGAAGGCTTTTGCTGAGCCTGGTCCTGGCCCAGTTCACAATCGGAGTGCTGAATGTCGTACTTTATCTGCCACTCCCAAACGCGGTCGCCCATAATGCAGGCGCGGCACTGTTGTTGGCGACGTTATTGAGTTTACTCAACAAGACATCGACCAGGACGCATTAAAAGCCGTGTCCAAAACCTTTTACCAGTACCTGGAGTTGTGTAAACCTCGTGTCGTGATCCTGATTGTTTTCACCGCGGTGGTTGGTATGTTTCTGGCAGTTCCTGGCTGGCCACCTCTGATTGCCTCACTGGCAGGCACCCTGGGTATCGGGCTGGCGGCTTCTTCAGCAGCGGCCATCAACCATTTGCTGGATCATCGCATTGACGCAAAGATGGCCCGCACAAAACGCCGCCCGCTCGCCAGCGGTAAACTGACAGAACACAATGTCCTGATATTTGCGTTGACGCTCGGCACACTTGCGATGGTGGTATTGGTTTTGTTGGTTAATATACTAACCGCTGCCCTGACGTTTTTATCATTAATCGGCTATGCAGTTGTTTATACCGTCTGGTTGAAACGCGCCACACCACAAAACATCGTCATCGGTGGCGCTGCTGGTGCGGCGCCACCCGTGCTGGGTTGGACTGCCGTCACCGGCAGCCTGGACCCGCAGGCATTATTGTTATTTCTGATCATATTTATATGGACGCCACCACACTTTTGGGCACTGGCAATTTATCGCAAAGCTGAATATGCACTGGTAGATATACCCATGCTGCCGGTTACCCACGGTACCACTTTCACCCGGTTGCAGATACTGCTTTACACGGTCTTGCTGGTCATCGTCACCACGTTGCCCTATCTCACCCATATGAGTGGTGTCGTCTACCTGGCAGGTGTCAGCGTCCTCAATCTTGGCTTTATGTGGTACGCACTGCGAATGATGGTCAGTAAAGACATCATGTTACCCATGTACACGTTTGCGTTTTCCATTACCTACCTGATGGTTTTGTTTGTGTTTCTGCTGGTCGATCATTACGTGAAACTAATACTATAAGCCGGTTTTCATTAATTTTTTTTCAGCGTAGAATGCCTTTTTCCTTAACAAGCTGTAACGAGCCCTGAGTGAGATACCGATGCAATCCAAACAAGCTGACAGTTCTGTAGAATCCCCCATCACAGATTTGGAAGATCACGGGGCATTTATCCGCAGACATATCGGACCGGATGATGAGCAAATCAGTCAAATGCTGGGTTTGCTGGGTTTTGATTCGCTGGATGCCTTGATTGAAAGCACGGTTCCGCAATCGATTTATATGAATGAGCCTTTGGCCCTGGCCAAAGCACAAAGTGAGAGCAGCACGCTCAGTAGGTTACGTGATATCGCAGGGCGTAATACCCTGAAACACAGCATGATCGGTATGGGTTATCACGACACCATTACACCGGCGGTCATCCTGCGCAACATCCTTGAAAACCCGGGGTGGTATACCGCTTACACGCCTTACCAGGCGGAAATTTCACAGGGTCGCCTGGAAGCCATTCTGAATTTTCAGCAAATGGTCAATGACCTGACGGGTATGGAATTGTCCAATGCCTCCTTGCTGGACGAAGCCACGGCAGCGGCAGAGGCCATGGCGATGCTCAAGCGCGTCAATCGCAAGAACAAAAGCCAGCGGTTTTTTGTTGACCAGGGCGTTCTGCCACAAACCCGGGATGTCATTCGCACACGTGCCGGCCATTTTGGTTATGAACTTGTCATTGGTAATCCGGCAGAAGACATCGCTAAAGGCGATTTTTTTGGTGTCCTTCTTCAATACACGGGCTCGGATGGTGAAGTGAATGATATCGCCCCGTGGGTCGATGCTGCCCATGCTGAAGGTGCCATGGTTGTCGTCGCTGCCGACCTGATGAGCCTCACGCTGTTAAAGCCGCCCGGTGAAATGGATGCGGATGTTGTCGTTGGCTCATCCCAGCGTTTCGGTGTTCCGATGGGCTTTGGTGGACCTCATGCCGCTTTTTTTGCCACCAGGGATCAGTTCAAACGTTCCGTGCCTGGCCGAATCATCGGTGTCTCCAAGGACCGTCAGGACCAACCAGCCCTGAGAATGGCATTACAAACCAGGGAACAGCATATCCGTCGTGATCAGGCGACCAGCAATATCTGTACCGCACAGGCACTACTGGCCGTCATGGCGAGCATGTACGCCGTGTACCACGGCCCGGAGGGCCTGAAACGCATCGCCAAACGCATCCACAGGCTGACAAGCCTGTTGGTTACAGGTCTACGCTCACTGGGTTTTGAGACAGTCAACCAGGCATGGTTTGATACCGTCACTTTTCATCTGTCCGATGAGCAGGCTGAGTCTGTTTATAACCGGGCGCAGGACGCAGGTATCAACCTTTACAAAGGTCATGGTGGCTTGAGTATCAGTATCAACGAGAAAACCACCCGTGATCATATCGCCACGCTTTGGAGCGTGTTTTCCGGCACCAAGGAAACGGATGATTTCACCAGCGTTGACCTGTCATGCAACCCTGAATTTACCAGTATCCCGGTTCATTTACAGCGTCAAAGTGCTTTTCTGGAACACCCGGTTTTCAACCGTTACCACTCAGAAACAGAGATGCTTCGCTATATCAAGCGGCTCGAGAACAAGGACCTTTCATTGACACATGCGATGATCTCCTTGGGTTCGTGCACGATGAAGCTAAATGCAACATCCGAGATGATTCCCGTTACCTGGCCCGAGTTCTCTGACCTGCATCCGTTCGCACCGGCCCAACAGGCTGAGGGCTATCACCAGTTATTTCGCGAGCTTGAGGAGATGCTGAGGGCTTGCACTGGATATGATGCAGTATCTTTGCAACCCAATGCCGGTTCGCAGGGTGAATATGCCGGCCTGCTGGCCATCAAGGCCTGGCATGAATCAAGAAACGAGGGACACCGAAATATCTGCCTGATCCCGTCCTCGGCCCATGGTACCAATCCGGCCAGCGCCGCCATGGCCGGCATGAAAATTGTTATCGTGAAATGTGATGACAATGGCAATGTTGATATTGCTGATCTGCGTGATAAAGCTGAAAAACACGCACAGGTGCTTTCCGCGTTAATGATCACCTACCCTTCGACGCATGGTGTTTTTGAACAACAAATCACAGAAATATGTGACATCACCCATCAGCATGGTGGCCAGGTTTATCTCGATGGCGCCAATCTGAATGCACTGGTTGGCTGTGCGGCACCTGGCAAGTTTGGCGCAGATGTTTCACATTTAAACCTGCATAAGACCTTTTGCATTCCTCATGGCGGTGGCGGGCCGGGAATCGGCCCCATCTGTACCGGGGCACACCTGGCGCCTTTCCTTTCCGGTCATTCGGTGGTGAAAATGCCAGGACCCAGCGCTTCCAATGGCGCGGTGGCAGCAGCTCCCTGGGGTAGTGCCGGTATTTTGCCCATCACCTGGACCTACATAGCCATGATGGGCCGTGAGGGTCTTAAAAAGGCCACACAGGTGGCTATTCTTAATGCCAATTACATCGCTCACAGGTTATCCGGGACGTTCCCTGTGCTGTATACCGGGCCCAATGGCCGCGTCGCGCATGAGTGTATTATCGATTTGCGGCCATTTAAACAGTCCAGCGGCATCAGTGAAGAGGATGTGGCCAAGCGTCTGATTGATTATGGTTTCCATGCACCGACCATGTCTTTCCCCGTACCCGGCACACTGATGATCGAGCCGACAGAAAGCGAGTCACTGTACGAAATTGACCGTTTCTGTGATGCGATGCTGAGTATACATAGTGAGATTGTGGCACTCGAAAATGGCCAACTGGACAGGGATGACAACCCCCTGGTTAACGCGCCACACACCCAACTGGATCTGGTCAGGGACTGGCATCATCCCTACAGCAGGGAAACCGCTGCTTTTCCGGCACCTGAACAGTGGCAAGGTAAATTCTGGCCGGCAGTTAACCGGATCGATAATGTTTACGGTGACCGAAACCTGTTCTGTAGTTGCCCATTACCGGATGAGTGGCAGCAAGACCAGGAATAGCATGCAAAAAAAAGGCCTCCATATCCTGGAGGCCTTCTCAATTCATGTGACTCAATTAATATAACTGGCAATCAGGCGCTGAAACTTGCCCTGATCTTGTTCATCGCGTTGACTTCCAGCTGCCGAATACGCTCGGCAGAGACACCATAGCGATCAGCAAGTGTCTGCAAGGTCGCTTTGTCATCTGACAACCAGCGACTACGGATAATATCCTGGCTACGTTCGTCCAGTTCACCCAGACCCTGGTACAGCAGATTGTGTTGATGGTCCTGCATATCCGAAATTTCAAGCTCGGCCTCAGGCCCTTCAGACTTGCTGACCAAATAGGCCGATGGACTGACATAGGGCCGGTCATCGTCATCCGAATCTGCTGACAGATCAAAGCCAATATCCTGACCTGAAAGCCGGGATTCCATCTCCAGAACGACTTCGGGATTAACACCCAGATCCTCTGCAACGGTGTTGACCTCTTCCATATTCAGCCAACCGAGGCGCTTTTTAGACTTGCGCAGATTGAAAAACAACTTGCGTTGAGCTTTGGTGGTCGCCACTTTCACAATACGCCAGTTACGTAAAATAAACTCATGCATTTCTGCGCGTATCCAGTGCACTGCAAAAGACACCAGGCGAACTTCGCGTGAAGGATCAAATCGCTTGACGGCCTTCATAAGCCCGATATTTCCTTCCTGGATCAGATCGCCGAGTTGCAGGCCATAACCACCGTAACCTTTGGCCACGTGTACGACAAAACGCAGGTGCGCAAGAACGAGACGCCTGGCAGCATCCAAATCACCTTCTTCCAGATATCGGTGCGCGAGGTTTTTTTCTTCCTCCAGCGTCAGCATCGGGACTTTATTCACTTCCTGGATATACGCATCCAGGCTGCCGGTACCGGCAGGCACCATTAAATGGCTGGGAACAAGTGTTGTGCTCATGTAACCTCCTATAGGCAAGCGTACCAGTATATCACCATCAATTTCGTCTTTCAGCACTTAAGGCTTAGATTCAGACAAAGCTAATGCGTGGCATTTCCTCATGGTCTTGCCAACGCTGGCCTGCTCGGTATATTAATAAGACGTGAGATGAGACAACGGACGCTGTGAATTGTTCCGGTCGCAGGCTGTTTTTTTCACCGACCAAGCCTGCCGCCTACTTTAAGCCGTCGCAGGTAACGCTGGACAGAAATCCAGGCGCCCAGCCAGCCCAGGAATGCGCCACCCAACAACACCCAGAGCGTATTGAAACCACCAAGGCCGTGTAAGCTGAACGCGGTCCCATAGGTCTCCAGTAACAAGCCCAAAGGGCGCGAGAGATATAACATGGTCAAACCCAATAAAAGCACTGCGAGTATGCCCCCCATCAATCCATACCACAGTCCCGTGTATAAAAAGGGTTGCCGTACAAAGGCATTGCCAGCGCCCACCAGGGCCAATATCTCGATCTCCTCGGCACGTGACGCTACGTCAAGACGAATGGTATTGGCCACAACGACCACCACGGCAAGACCAAAAAGCAGAATAAGAACGCTAACAGCTGCCTGACCCAACTCCATCATGCGACCAAGTCTTTGCAACCATTTATAATCAAATTGTGTTACTTCAATACTGTCAATTGGCTGAAGAAAGTCACTCAACTCGGCGACGCGCGCTTCAACTTGCTCAGTTGTACCGCGCCGGGGACTTACCTGCATGACCCAGGGCAGTGGGTTTTCCTCCAGAATATCCAGCGACTCACCAAACCCCGAAGCTTCTCGAAAATCTGCCATACCGTCAGCCGGACTGATAACCACAACAGCTTCCGGACTCAATCGCTCATCGAGTTCATCCGCGATACGCCTGACCTCTTCCTGTGTCGTGCCGGATTTAAAAAATACCGTGACGGCACTCCACTCATCCTGACGCAAGTTCATACCATCAAGATTGGCTAGCGTCATGTACAAACCCAGTGGCAGAAACATCGCGATACCCAACACCAACACCGTCATCAGGGTGCCAATCTTGTGTTTAAGCAAAACACCCAGGCTGGAAAAAAAGCTATAGCTATGTCTGCGCAACCAGGCCCTGTTCCTGCGTCGTAATCGTGTTAACCAGCTGTCGTGATTCATCGGCCATCACTCGCCGGAATATCATCGGCCAGACGGCCGTTGGACAATACCAGCACCCTTTTACGTGTCTGTCTGATCAGATCCAGATCATGACTTGCGATCAAAACGGTTGCACCCTGTTGGCTGATCTTTTCAAACAGGCTGAATAATTCACGTGAAAGATTCGGATCAAGGTTACCGGTCGGCTCATCTGCCAGTAACAGGGGTGGCATAGACACAATGGCCCGGGCGATGCCCACACGCTGCTGCTCACCACCGGACAGGGTTTGCGGCCAGGCACTTTCCTTATCGAGCAGACCCACCTTGTCCAGGGCCGCGCGCACCCGTTTGCGAATATCCGTGTATCTCAGACCCGCGATCATCAATGGCAGGGCCACATTATCCGCGACGGTCTTGCCTTTTAACAATTTGTGGTCCTGGAAGATCATGCCGGTGCTGCGCCTGACAAGTGGTGCCAGCCTGTCAGGGCAGTTACTCAGATTCCGCTGATTGACGATAACCTGGCCGCGGCTTGCACGTTCCAGCATCATCACCAAACGCAATAATGTACTCTTGCCAGCACCTGAGTGACCGGTCAAAAAGACCATGGTGCCACGCTCAATTTCAAAGCTGACATCAGCTAATGCACGACTACCGCTGGAATAGGTTTTGCTTACCCGGTCAAATTTAATCATGGGCAAATGGTCTATCGCCTGCTGCTGCGGCCTTTGTTATGCCGACCCTGATTACCGCGGCCACCGGAATGCCTGTGTGGCTTGTTGCGTTTGGGAGGAGGTGGAATGGTGATGTCGGGCATTAAATCGGCACCAGCCGATTCTGTGGCAATTGAATAGCCTATATATTCTTCGATTTCCGGCAGGTGGAAAGCATAATCCTCACAGGCAAAACTGATGGCATCGCCCTTTGCTCCAAGACGCGCCGTGCGTCCGATCCGGTGAACATAATCAGGCGGGTCTTGTGGCAGATCATAATTGAACACATGCGTCACATCAGGGATATGTAAACCCCTGGCCGCGACATCGGTGGCCACCAGAACCGGAATATCGCCGTCATGGAATTGCTTCAGTAATTTTTGCCTTTTTTCCTGCCGGACTCGACCGGAGATGACGGCTGAGGAAATCCCATTGGCATTCAATGTCCGGCCGACCCGGTCAGCGGCCGCGCGTGTATTTGTAAATACCATGCTGTGATGGGCGCCCAGGGTTCTCATCAAGCCGATCAGAAGTGATAGTTTTTCATCATTGGCCGGATAAAAAACCTTTTGCTCAACCAGGTCCGCGGTGACGTTCTCCGTCTCGACGGTCAGGGTCTCGGGGTTGTTCATATGCTCATAGGCGAGTTCCATCACCCGGTGTGACAAGGTGGCGGAAAACAATAATGACTGACGCTCTGCCGGTGGCGGCATTCTACGCAAGAGGAAACGGATGTCATCGATGAAGCCAAGGTCGAACATACGATCAGCTTCATCAAGAACCACCACTTCAGTATGCTTAAGGTTATAGACCTTCTGTTTGAAGTAGTCGATCAGTCTTCCCGGCGTACCAATCAGAATGTCCACCCCCTCAAGGATGGCAGTACGTTGTTTTTCATAATCCACGCCACCATAGGCCAAGGCCAGTTTGAGTCCGGTATCAGCAGCCAATGACTGGGCATCACGATGTATCTGTATGGCCAGTTCGCGTGTCGGTGCGACAATCAGTGAGCGGGGGTTTTTCCCATACTTGTCGGATTCCTGCTTCAATAGCTGGTTGAACACGACCAATAGGAATGCGGCTGTTTTCCCGGTGCCGGTCTGGGCTTGCCCCGCAACATCGTTTCCTTCAAGCGCCAACGGTAAGGTCAGCGCCTGGATAGGCGTACAATGGGTAAACTTAATACGACTGAGGCCGGTAAAAATTCTTGAATCCAGGTCAAGACTTGTAAACAGAACTTCGGATAGCGGGTTGGTTGATTTATTTTCGGTCATTATTGGATCATCTTTCCAGGCGGGTTCAACTATTTTGTTGCAGATGGACTTGAAATTAACAACAATCACCTTGAAATAGTCACACAGGTAATTATATTGGTAGTCCTTGAGTCCGGTTTCTGCCCCGCCCTTTTATTTCGAGCGTTTTAATAGCAGCAATCCGAATATGGCATATTAACCGTGCTGACATTTTGAAGCCAGTCCGGATATAACGTAAATCACTGGAGAAATACATTGAGCGATAAAATTATTCACGTCACGGACAGTGACTTTGAACAAAAAGTTCTAAATGCGGACGGACCTGTCCTGATCGATTACTGGGCAGAATGGTGCGGACCCTGCAAGATGATTGCACCCTTGATCAACGAACTGGCTGACGAATACGACGGCAAACTGACAGTGGCCAAAATGGACATCGACTCAAACCGCCAGACACCAATGGCCTATAACATCAGGGGCATCCCTACGATGATGATTTTCAAGGATGGCCAGGTGCAGGCAACCAAGGTGGGCGCCGTTTCCAAAGGTATGCTGGCCTCATTCGTGGATGAAAACATCTGATAATTTCATAAACCGGTCATCACCCACGGTGACCGGTTTTCAGAGTTTTTAATTAATTCGCTGGACGCGGAACAGCGAACATGCTAATTTTGCGACATCTGTAGCGGGTATCCCACCCGAGCTGAATTCCGATCTCACATTGACCCCGGTGACGGCACACATTAAAAAGTCATGTGAACACTAATTCGCGTTCAATCCTGTGGAAATCCGTGCAATCCAAACAATAAACAAACCTTATTGATCGAATCAAATATTTAAACCATCCCAGGACATGCGTCCGCTAAACATAAAGCACACAAAATGAATCTAACAGAACTGAAGCAAAAATCTATTGTCGACTTACAGGCATTAGCCATTGAAATGGGACTCGATGGCGTCGCCAGGTCACGTAAACAGGATGTCATATTTTCCATCCTCAAGGCCCACGCAAAAAACGGCGAAAGCATTTACGGCGAGGGGGTCCTGGAAATTCTGCAGGATGGTTTCGGGTTCCTGCGATCTGCGGATTGTTCCTACCTGGCCGGCCCGGATGACATTTATGTATCACCCAGCCAGATCAGGCGCTTCTCCCTGCGTACCGGCGATATGCTTTCCGGAAAAATTCGACCACCCAAAGAAAGCGAACGCTATTTTGCATTATTGAAAGTAGAAGAAATCAACTACGAATCACCCGATGCAGCAAAAAGCAAAATTCTGTTTGAAAACCTCACGGCGGAGTTTCCGACACGACAGGCCGTACTGGAAAGAGGCACCGGTAGCACCGAGGACATTACCTCACGCATCATTGACCTCATATCACCCATAGGTTTTGGTCAAAGGGGGCTGGTGGTATCACCACCGAAAGCCGGTAAAACCATCATGCTGCAGAATATCGCAAGCAGCATCCGGGCTAACCACCGGGACTGTAAGATGATTATCCTGCTGGTCGATGAACGCCCGGAAGAAGTAACCGAGATGAAACGCTCCGTTGACGCGGAAGTGGTGTCCAGCACCTTTGATGAACCGGCATCCCGGCACGTCCAGGTTGCAGAAATGGTTATCGAAAGGGCAAAGCGCCTGGTAGAACACAAACACGATGTTGTTATTCTTCTTGACTCCATCACGCGACTGGCCCGTGCTTACAATACAGTGGCGCCCTCTTCCGGCAAGGTTCTCACCGGTGGTGTTGATGCCAATGCATTGCAACGGCCGAAAAGGTTCTTTGGTGCGGCCAGAAACGTCACAGAAGGCGGCTCATTGACCATTATCGCCACCGCCCTGGTAGAAACCGGCTCCAAGATGGATGAAGTCATTTACGAGGAGTTCAAAGGCACCGGCAATATGGAAGTTCACCTGGCACGCAGAATTGCAGAAAAACGGGTATATCCGGCTATTGATATTAACAAGTCAGGCACCCGTCGCGAAGAACTGATGATCGATCAGGGCTTGCTGCAAAAAGTCTGGATTCTGCGCAAGCTTCTGCATCCGATGGATGAGATACAGGCCATTGAGTTCATGTTGGATAAACTGAAAGCCACAAAGTCCAATGAAGAGTTTTTCAACTTCATGAAGCGCTAAATGAAAATTCAGACGCATGTATCACATACATGTTGAGTACAAAAAAGCCGGCCCGCATACACGGGCCGGCTTTTTTTTGACTGCAAATGCAGCCTTAGTGCAAGCTGCGGTCAACACTCAGCACGAAGCTACCGGCTGACCAGAACGAATCAGGGCAGCAAATCTTCAACAGCCGCTCTTTCCTCGCGCAGTTCTGCATCAGAAGCGTCCATACGCGCGCGACTGAAATCATCAATTTCAAGCCCTTGAACGATCTGGTAATCACCGTCCCGACAAACACAGGGGTATGAGTAAATAATACCCGCCTCGATTCCATAGCTGCCATCAGATGGAACTGCCATGGAGACCCAGTCACCATCTGCCGTGCCCAGTGCCCAGCTACGCATGTGATCGATCGCCGACGATGCGGCCGAGGCAGCACTTGATGCACCCCGTGCCTTGATAATCGCAGCACCACGCTGTTGAACGGTCGGGATAAAGGTTTCACGATACCAGTCCTGATCAACGAGATCCGCGGCCTTTTTACCATCGGCCTCAGCAAAACTGATATCCGGATATTGCGTCGATGAGTGATTACCCCAGATCAACATCTTCTTGACCAGGCTGTGATGGATACCGGTTTTCTCAGCCAGCTGTGCCATTGCGCGGTTGTGATCCAGGCGTGTCATGGCGGTAAAGTTACGCGGGTTCAAATCAGGCGCGCTTGCCTGTGCAATCAGTGCATTTGTGTTAGCAGGGTTGCCGACGACCAAAACCTTGATGTCGCGACTTGAATGAGCATTCATTGCAGCACCCTGGGGTCCGAATATCTTGCCATTTGCGGTTAACAAATCACCACGCTCCATACCTGGACCACGCGGTCTCGCACCAACCAGCAACGCATAATCGGTATCCTTGAATGCAACATTTACATCATCGGTAAATTCCACACCATGTAATAACGGGAATGCGGAATCTTTGAGCTCCATCACCACACCTTCAAGGGCTGACAGTGCCGGAGTTATTTCCAACAACTGAAGTATCACGGGCTGGTCTTTTCCAAGCATGTCACCGGCTGCAATTCTGAAGCAAAGTTGATAACCGATCTGACCGGCCGCACCGGTTATTGCCACTCGCACAGGTTGTTTCATTTGAGGCTCCTTAATGATGGTTGTTGGGTGCTGCTAATACGGTCGATCGAACTTGTTATCAACACCACGATTAATTTGATTTATTGTACCCTGAAATTCACCCCTGAATAGCTCAATCCCCAAGAGATCCGCAAGGGCTTGTAAGTAAGCTGATGTAGGTCAATCCGACAAACCATAATGTTCGTCTCGTCAGGCTGAGTATCGGTCGAAAACCTTCTATTTTTTTGCACAGGATGTCTGAAAAACACACGTGAATGACCTTAATCAAGTCAGTCCTGTGACTGCGCTGGCATACTAACCGGAGTCTGACTTTTTCGACCACAGGAGTACCTGCCATGTTAAATAAACAAGCTGATTTGGCCGGCCCCGGAATCGGGACCTATGAAGAGGTCGCAGCAGCACTGCCGCAAAACTATAAATCTTTGCTTACACCCATGGAGACCATGCACGCACTTTACGGGGTGAAGCAATACATCGAGGAGAACCTTTGCAAGGAACTTGGACTTTCAATGGTGCAGGTGCCACTCATTGTCGATCGTGAAAGCGGTGTCAATGATATGCTGGATCGAGACGGTTCCCGTACACCGGTTGAGTTTCCCTGTGGGCTGGGGCTGGAGAAGCGCCTGAATGCGCAAGTAGTACAGGCCGCTACCAAGTGGAAACGCATGGCGCTCAAGGCTTTCGGCTGCGAGATTGGCGAAGGTATCAATACTGATATGAGAGCGGTGCGCAAAGACTATTTTCTCGACCATGACCACAGTGCATACGTGGATCAGTGGGACTGGGAAAAAGCCATCTCTGAAGACCAACGGACCCTTGATTATCTCACCGCCACTGTCCGGAATATCTGGAAAGTCATCAAGGGAGCAGAGGATTATGCCCAGACTATGTTCCCACAGCTCATCGATCCCCGGTATCCAGGCCTGCCTGACGAGCTGACCTTTATCCATGCCGAAGAGATCCTGGAAATGTATCCGGACCTGCCCCGCAAACAAAGGGAAACCCAGCTGATCAAGGAATACCCGGCAGTATTTATCTACGGCATTGGCTGGCCACTGGCAGATGGTTATCCACACGAAATGCGTGCTGCCGACTATGATGACTGGGTGACTGAAACACGCTCCAAAGACGGACGGCCCATGCATGGTCTGAACGGTGACATCCTTGTCTGGAATCCGGTTACACAGCGACGTCACGAGCTGACTTCAATGGGCGTCAGGGTAACCAAGGACACCTTACGCACCCAACTCGAGATGAGTGATCAACTGGATCTGCTGGAGACACCCTATCACCAGGCCATCCTGAATGACGAGATTCCACTGAGTATCGGTGGCGGTATTGGGCAATCGCGTGTTTACATGCTACTGCTGAAAAAAGCCCATATTGGTGAGGTGAGTGTCACGATCTGGCCGGAACAGCTGAAAAAAATCTCTGCTGAAAAAAACATACACCTGTTGCAGTAAGTCTGACAGAACAGGCAGCTTGCAACACGCCTGCGATTTACGCGCCCTCTTTACGGGGGCGCGTTTTATTCTGCTTCATGCCAGACGTGCGAAGGCCTCGGTCACTTCCGGCGGAGCCTGTACAAGCTCGATCAATACACCTTCTCCGCCAATTGGGAAGTCGTCACTGGCTTTCGGATGGATAAAACAGATATCGTAGCCGGAGGCGCCCTTGCGTATGCCACCAGGCGCAAAACGCATACCCTGAGCCGTTAACCACTCTACTGCCACAGGCAGATCATCAACCCACAAGCCAATATGATTCAAAGGCGGGTTCTGCACCTGCGGCCGCTTGTCGGGATCAAGCGGTTGCATCAGGTCGACCTCGACCTTGAACGGACCGGAACCGGTTACCGCAATATCTTCATCAACATTTTCTGATTCACTCCGGTAGTTGCCGACCAGGTCGAGACCAAGTGTATCCACCCATAATGTACGTAAGCGGTCTTTATCCAGACCACCTACGGCGATTTGCTGTATTCCCAATACTCTGAAAGGCCGGTCACTCATTAGTTACTCCTGGATGGGTTTGCACTGACATATTTACTGCCGTTTGAGAAAAAGATCGAGCAACTGGCGTGCGGCAATGGTGGGCGGAATTCGACCGGCACTGGCCTCAGCTTCCAGTATCGGGATTTGCTCGCGCACGCGCGGATCAGATTGCAGGGCGGCAAGTAAACTGTCGCTTAGCTCCGACCACATCCAGTCACGCGCCTGGGCGGAGCGGCGTTCAAGCAACTCACCACTGGCCTCATGGACCCTGCGATGTTGCAGCACGAGATCCCAGGCCTCGGCAATACCAACACCATCGCGTGCCGAGCAAGTGTGGACCTGGACCTTCCAGTTCGCCGACCGCGGATGAAGCAAACGTAGGGCATTACGATAATCTGCAACTGACCGGCTGGCCAGGTCTTTCAGACCGTCATCGGCCTTATTGATCAGAATCAGATCGGCCAACTCCATGATGCCGCGTTTTATACCCTGTAATTCATCTCCGCCACCCGGCAATTGCAACAACATAAACATATCGGTCATATCCGCAACACGGGTCTCGGATTGCCCGACGCCCACGGTTTCGACAATAACGACGTCAAACCCGGCGGCCTCACAAAGAATCAGGGCCTCACGACTACGACGGGTGACACCGCCAAGCGTCTTGCCGGCCGGTGAAGGCCGGATATAGGCCTCCGGGCGACGTGACAGTCGTTCCATACGGGTTTTGTCGCCGAGGATTGAGCCACCGGAAATCGCCGATGACGGATCGACCGTCAGCACAGCCACCTGGTGACCCTGGTCGATAACATGGTTTCCCAGAGCTTCAACAAAAGTCGACTTACCCACGCCGGGCACACCCGAGACACCCAGTCGAATTGAACCGCCGGAATGGGGTAACAGTCGTTCAAGCAGGTCACAGGCAATCGCACGGTGATCCGCGCGGGTTGATTCGATCAGGGTAATCGCCTGCGCCAATGCGCGCCGGTTACCGCTAACCACCGCGTTGGCAAGCACCTCGCTGTCGAATGGTAAGTCAGAACCGGCCACAGGCACCACTGCGCCCCTACTCTAATTCCATAATGACATCGTCAACCGCAAGGCTGGCACCGGCTGCATAGTGAATACGCGATACCACACCATCGCGTTCAGCGAGCAGCGTGTTTTCCATCTTCATCGCTTCCAATACGGCCAACTCCTGACCGGCGTTGATGGCATCACCTTCTTTCACTGCCACCGAAACCAATAGACCCGGCATCGGTGAAATCAGGAACTTCGACATATCAGGCGGGGCTTTTTCAGGCATGTACTGCAGCAACTCTGCTACCTTCGGGGAAACAATTCGGACATCGACCTGTGAACCACCATGAATCAATCGATAGGTCTGATCCTGCCGCGATACCTGGACAAAAACCTCTTCACCATTGATGGTACCGCTGAATATGGGTTGCCCGAACTCCCACCTGCTGCGAACAGCGTATGTGTGCCCCTTGTATTTCACATCGTGTCCACCCTGGGTGCCGATGACCGACACGGGGTGATGCTCCTTGTTCATGACCACGACCCAGTCATCCGGCACACGACGTTCATGGCCACTCAACTGACCACCAATTTTCGCCGCACGGTCACGGTAACCACGCATCATGGAAGCCGCCACGGAGATAAAAACCGACGGATCCCGGTGTGACAGGTCAGTAGGCTGGAAACCATCCGGATACTCTTCACCAATCATATTGGTGCTCATGGCGCCCGATACGAATCGCGGGTTGACCATCAATGCCGACAGGAAACTGATGTTATGTGAAACACCCTTGATTAGAAAACGATCCAATGCGGAACGCATATGCGTGGTCGCCGCTTCACGATCAACACCATGGGTGATGAGCTTGGCGATCATCGGGTCGTAAAACATGGAGACCTCGCCGCCTTCGAAAACACCTGTGTCAACCCGCACGTTTTCATCATTCGCCGGTGGCCGGTAGTGAATCAGGCGGCCTGTTGAAGGCAGGAAGTTCCGTGAAGGGTCTTCGGCATAAACACGGGCTTCAATTGCCCAGCCATTGATTGGCACATCCGACTGGGCCATGGGTAACTTCTCACCATTGGCAACCCGGATCATTAACTCCACCAGATCGTATCCCGTAATCATCTCGGTGACCGGGTGCTCTACCTGTAAGCGGGTATTCATTTCCAAAAAATAAAAATTGCGTTGGCTGTCAACGATAAACTCCACCGTGCCGGCAGATTGGTAATTCACAGCTCTCGCCAGGGCCACGGCCTGCTCACCCATCTGTTGACGGGTCGTTGCATCCAGAAATGGTGACGGCGCTTCTTCGATCACTTTTTGATGACGACGCTGCAGAGAACATTCGCGCTCATTCAGATAAACAATGTTATCGAAGCTGTCTGCGATGATCTGAATTTCTATATGACGGGGTTCCTCGATAAACTTTTCCGCGAACATCCGGTCATCACCAAAGCTCGAACGTGCTTCATTAGAGGCTCGCTCAAAACCATCCCGGCACTCCGCATCGTTATGTGCCACACGCATTCCTTTACCACCACCGCCGGCGGTCGCTTTGAGCATCACCGGGTAGCCCAGTTTGTTGGCTATTTCCACCGCATGATCGCCGTCACGCAACACGTCGGCGAATCCGGGAATGGTATTAACACCCGCTTCTTTGGCCAGTTGCTTGGAGGTTATCTTGTCACCCATCGCTTCAATAGCGCGGGTCTTCGGGCCGATAAATGCGATGCCTGCCTCCGCCAGTGACTCG
Source organism: uncultured Gammaproteobacteria bacterium (assembly GCA_963759155.1). Classification (GTDB taxonomy): domain Bacteria; phylum Pseudomonadota; class Gammaproteobacteria; order Xanthomonadales; family SZUA-36; genus SZUA-36. Next base: position 190,668 of record CAVWXX010000019.1, read on the forward strand.
CAAAACTCGGAATTTTCCGACAGGAAGCCATAACCCGGATGAACGGCCTGGGCACCTGTATCCAGGCAGGCCTGCAGAATTTTTTCCTTTAACAGGTAACTTTGTGTCGAGGGAGGCGGCCCGATACACACTGCTTCATCAGCCATTTCAACATGCAGGGCATTTCTGTCAGCTTCAGAATAGACCGCCACGGTCTTTATGCCCATTTTCTGCGCAGACCTGATGACCCGGCATGCGATCTCACCTCGATTTGCGATCAGGATTTTCTCAAACACGTGCAAGCCCTCCTTTATTCTCTCTCATTGGATCAGAGTGGGATGTTGTCATGTTTACGCCACGGATTTTCAAGCTGCTTCTCACTCAACATGGCAAGCGAACGGCAAACACGTTTACGGGTGGAGTGAGGCGCAATGACATCATCAATGTAACCACGACTGCCCGCAATAAAAGGGTTGGCAAACTTCGAGCGGTACTCCTCGGTACGTTCGGCGATCTTCTCTTCATCACCTAAATCACTCCGGAAGATAATTTCCACAGCCCCCTTGGGACCCATAACGGCGATTTCCGCACTGGGCCAGGCCAGGTTGACATCACCGCGCAGGTGCTTCGAACTCATCACATCGTAGGCGCCACCATAGGCTTTACGTGTGATAACAGTGACCTTTGGAACCGTTGCTTCCGCGTATGCAAAGAGCAATTTTGCCCCATGTTTGATAATGCCACCGTATTCCTGTGACGTGCCGGGCATAAACCCCGGCACATCAACGAAAGTAAGGATAGGTATATTGAATGCATCGCAGAATCGTACAAAACGCCCTGCCTTGATGGAGGATTTGATATCCAGGCAACCCGCCAAAACCAATGGTTGATTGGCCACAACACCCACCGGGTGACCGTCCATGCGCACAAAACCGATGATGATGTTTTGTGCATGGTTTGGCTGCAACTCCCAGAATTCGTTGTCGTCAGCGACCTTGTAAACCAACTCCTTCATGTCGTAAGGCATGTTAGGGTTATCAGGCACCAGTGTATCGAGTGACATCTCCAGGCGGTCGGCACGGTCGGGTGTCGGCCTGAATGGCGCTTTCTCGCGGTTATTTGCCGGCAGATAATTGATGAACCGGCGCACCATCATCAGTGTTTCCACATCATCTTCCCAGGCACGGTCACAGACACCTGAAACGGTGGAGTGGGTCATGGCGCCACCCAGTTGCTCAGCGGTGACCGTCTCGTGGGTCACGGTCTTCACCACATCGGGGCCGGTGACAAACATATAGGAACTGTCTTTCACCATGAAGATAAAATCAGTCATCGCCGGAGAGTAGACCGCGCCACCCGCACACGGCCCCATGATGACAGATATCTGCGGCACGACACCGGAAGCCAGCACATTGAGCTGGAAAACATCGGCGTAACCACCCAGTGATGCCACACCTTCCTGGATTCGGGCGCCACCTGAATCGTTAAGACCAATAATCGGCGCACCTACCTTCATGGCCTGCTTCATAACCTTGCAGATCTTTTCAGCATGCGCCTCTGAAAGCGAACCACCAAAAACCGTAAAGTCCTGGCTGAATACAAAGACCACCCGACCATTGACCGTACCGTAACCGGTCACAACACCATCACCGGGAATTTTTTTGTCCGCCATACCAAAATCGGTGCAGCGATGTTCCACAAAAGCATCCCATTCCTCGAAACTGTCTTCGTCCAGGAGCAAATCGATACGCTCGCGAGCCGTGAGCTTACCTCGACTATGCTGCACATCAATCCGCTGTTGACCGCCCCCAAGCAGGGATGCATCACGTTTCTCTTGCAGCTGTTTAATAATCTGTTTCATATAAAAACCCCTGTTGCGACGCAGATTCTCACGACGCTTACGTGTTGATCAAAACGGGAGACTAAACCTGTCGGCGCTCCTGAATTATCCCGAGTACCTGGCGGGCAGCGACCAGGATATTCGTGCCCGGTCCGAATATGGCCGCCACACCCAGCGCCTGCATTTCGTCATAATCCTGTGGTGGGATAACACCACCACAAATAACAATGATATCTTCCGCCCCTTCCTGCTTCAGACCCTCAATCACCTGGGGCACCAGTGTTTTATGTCCCGCCGCCTGTGACGATATTCCGATCACATGGACATCATTTTCAATGGCCTCACGAACGGCCTCTTCCGGTGTTTGAAATAAAGGTCCGATATCGACATCGAAACCGATATCAGCGAAAGCAGTCGCGATCACCTTGGCACCACGGTCGTGGCCATCCTGACCGAGTTTGCAGACCAGCATACGTGGCCGACGACCCTCGGTTTGGGCAAAGGCCTCGACGTCCTGCTGAATGGAGGCATAACCCGCATCAGCTTCATAGGCAGAGCCAAATACACCGGTGATGGAACGGGTCGTGGCGCGGTGACGGCCATAGACTTCCTCGAGTGCATCAGAAATCTCACCAACCGTTGCTCTCGCTCGTGCCGCTTCGACTGCCAACTCCAGCAGGTTACCGGATTCTTCTTCAGCGGCCAGTGTCAGCGCATCCAGTGCTTCATCACAGGCTGCCTCATCGCGATTGTCACGAATCTCATTGAGCCGTTGAACCTGGGATTCACGTACTGCCGTGTTATCAATATCGAGGATATCGACAGGAGGTTCTTCTTCAAGCTGATATTTATTGACCCCGACGATAATATCTTCACCCCGGTCGACACGTGCCTGCCGCAATGCCGAGGCTTCCTCGATGCGCATTTTGGGCATGCCGGACTCAACAGCCCGGGTCATACCACCCATTTCTTCCACCTCGTCGATCAGCTTTCTTGCAGCCTCAACCAGTTCATGGGTCAGGCTCTCTACGTAGTATGAGCCTGCCAGTGGGTCCACCACCTTCGTGATGCCGGTTTCTTCCTTTAGAACCAATTGCGTATTGCGGGCGATACGGGCGGAGAACTCCGTTGGTAAAGCCAGGGCCTCATCAAAAGAGTTGGTATGCAGTGACTGCGTGCCTCCCAGCGTAGCCGCCATCGCCTCGAGCGTGGTACGTATGATGTTGTTATAAGGATCATTGGCAGTAAGACTCACACCCGATGTCTGGCAGTGGGTTCTTAACATCAATGAGCGCTTATCTTTCGGTGAGAAATTCTCCATCATCAATGTCGACCAAAGCAGACGTGCAGCCCGCAGTTTGGCCACTTCCATGAAGAAATTCATCCCGATGGCAAAAAAGAAAGACAGGCGTGGCGCGAAGGCATCCACGTCAAGACCGCTGGCAATCGCGGCACGTACATACTCAATGCCGTCCGCGATGGTATAGGCCAGTTCCTGGGCACAGGTGGCTCCGGCTTCCTGCATGTGATAGCCGGAAATGGATATGGAATTGAACCTCGGCATATGGCCGGATGTATAGGCGATGATATCGGAGACGATCCGCATGGATGGTGCGGGTGGGTAAATATACGTATTGCGAACCATGAACTCCTTGAGTATGTCGTTCTGCAAGGTCCCGGACAGGTTTTCTATCGAGACACCCTGCTCTTGTGCGGCCACGATGTACATGGCCATCACCGGCAGAACGGCACCATTCATGGTCATTGAGACCGACATCTTTTGCAGCGGAATACCGTCGAAGAGGATTTTCATATCCTCAACACTGTCGATCGCGACACCCGCTTTACCCACGTCACCCACCACGCGTGGATGATCGGAGTCGTAACCACGATGTGTGGCCAGGTCGAAGGCAACCGACAACCCGGTCTGACCGGCCTCCAGGTTCTTGCGATAGAAAGCATTGGATTTTTCGGCGGTTGAGAAACCCGCGTACTGACGAACGGTCCAGGGACGACCCGCGTACATGGTTGCCTTCGGTCCACGAACAAAAGGCGCCATTCCAGGCATGGAATCCAGGTATTCCAGGCCCTCCAAATCCGCTTCGGTGTAAAGGGGTTTGACGGCGATACCTTCGGGTGTTTCCCAGGTCAACGTCTCAACCGGTTTGCCCTTGCACTCCTTGACTGCAAGTGCGCGCCAATCTTCGAGTGTTTTCTTCGGAAATTTGTTCATTGTTTTAGCCACCCACAACTGTCGTCGAATGAACTGTGTCTGATTCAGTTCAGCCTGAGTTCTACTTAAGACCGCTCATCAGCGCGTATTGTCACCTTGACAAGACCAGAACGCAATTAAGCTAAAGTAGGGGGTGATAAAAACACTGTATTACGGTGTTTGAGTACTCACTTCCGTTTGGTCGGTCAGACTCCATGCTGTTGGTGCGGCCCGAAACAGTTTCCTGGTATTTCGCCAGACGCCACGAAACAGGTCCGAATTACGGTAGACTTCCAAATGATCTTCGCCCAACCAATGGGAATAGGTGAAGAACACACAAGGGTCTGCTTCACCCTGTAATAGCTGAAGATGCGTGCAACCTGGAAACGCCCGGATCTTTTCTCTGCTGCCGGCAAACAACTTTAAAAACTCGGGAATTCGACGCTCTTCAAATTCCATCTTCACAATTCTTATGATCATTTGATCTCACCTGTGATCATCACTGCCTCATGCAAGACGCCAGGATTCACTCATTATTCACAAAAGCAGCCGCATCAACCAGGGTTTTACAATTTATGGCCGACATGTACTCCGCCTTATGACCCGTCGCGCGTTGTGTCTTTTTGATGATACCGGCGAGGTTGGGGCGCTTCCCTTCCGGTTCTGTGCCAAAACCAATGCCGCCACCAAACTCAAAAATAACATCACCACCATCGGCAAAAGCTGTCTGAAGGTTTGCGAACCACATGACCGGGTTAAACAACTGAAAGAACAGACGTGCCCGTATACCCACGGGGTCCGGTTCATGGTAGGTGCCGGTGAAATTGGATAATACCTGGACATCAGACAGGTCAAATCCTGATTTTTCCAGCACGCCGCGGTAATGCCGGGCTGCCTCAACCATGTAGTAGGTATGAAAAGCGCCTTCTGTTTTCAAACGAACCGGTGTTTTCCTTTCAAACTGCTCCTGAACCTGTTGCTCAACGAGGGCCAGATCTTCACTCCGGCCTCCAATCACGGTTTGATCCGGCAGGTTACAACCGGCAACGGCGCAATGGTAGCGCTCGGCGATGGGCCTGACCGTATCGATGTTCAGAGGGAATGCACTCATTTCACCCTCACCGTAAGTCCCCATTAATTCACCGCGTTTTTGCACCAGTTTGAGTGCATTCTGAAAACTGAGCGCCTTGGCGGCAACCAGTGCAGAATATTCACCGAGGCTGTGCCCGGCTGCCATTGAAGGCTGCACGCGGTTGTCGGTCAGCTCCCTGAACACCTCCAGGCATGCGATGGAGTGGGTCAGCAAGGCCGGTTGTGTAAAACGGGTGAGATTGAGTTGTTCCTGCGGGTCTTCAAATGATAATTCCGCTACGTCATAACCCAGCGCTTCACTCGCCTGTGTGTAGACCTTCCTGGCGACCTCGTACTCTTTAAAAAGATCACCGCCCATGCCCTTATATTGTGAACCCTGTCCGGGAAATACAAATAGGATGTTTTGTTCATTTGTTAGCACAGTTTTTGCACCTGGAATGTTTCTGGACTGGGAAGAATAGCCAGCAGAACCTGCGAAAGCAAGCCTCAGACGTATCATTGCCAGCTTGCCAGACCACCGGAACAGGCTATAATGGTGAGTCGACTCTCAATATCATTTATCTTGCTGTTTTTTCATTAAAAACATTGCTTAAAATGACCAAAGCGTGTAACTTGCGCGCGCTTAGCTAACTGGAACCAATCGTGATAAACAACCTCAGAAATATCGCCATCATCGCTCACGTTGATCATGGCAAAACCACTCTCGTCGACCAGTTGCTACAGCAATCCGGCACGATGGGCGAACACGCCGCCACGCTTGATCGCGCCATGGATTCCAATGAATTGGAAAAAGAACGCGGAATTACCATCCTGTCAAAGAACACCGCAATTGCCTGGACCAGGGGTGAGGAACAGTTTCGCATCAATATCGTCGACACACCGGGTCACGCGGATTTCGGTGGCGAAGTGGAACGTATCCTGAGCATGGTGGATTCGGTATTACTGTTGGTGGATGCCGTGGATGGTCCGATGCCACAGACCCGTTTTGTCACCCAGAAGGCTTTTGAGATGGGTTTCCGGCCTATCGTTGTTATCAACAAAGTAGACCGCGACGGCGCACGCCCGCACTGGGTTCTCGACCAGACTTTTGAGTTGTTTGACAAGCTGGGTGCCAGTGACGAACAACTGGACTTTCCGGTGGTTTACGCCTCTGCACTGCAAGGCTATGCCGGGCTCGAAGATGACGTACGCGAAGGCGATATGACGCCGCTGTTTGAGACGATATTAAACGAGGTAAATCCCCCGAAGGTTGACCTCGAAGGCCCCTTCCAGATGCGTGTCACCACGCTGGATTACAACACCTATGTCGGGGTGATCGGCATTGGCCGCGTTCAACGTGGCAGCGTAAAACCCAATCAACGGATAACTGCCATTGACAGTAAAGGTGAGCAACGCAATGCCAAAATCCTGCAAGTCCTGGGTTTTCGCGGGCTTGAACGTGTAGAAGTGGCCCAGGCCAATGCGGGCGATATCATCGCGGTGACCGGCGTCGAAAATCTGAACATCTCGGACACATTGTGTGACCGTGAAGCCGTGGAGGCATTGCCGGCCCTGACCGTAGATGAGCCTACCATCAGCATGACTTTCCGGGTCAATAATTCACCGTTCTCAGGTCGCGAAGGCAAGTACCTGACCAGCAGGCAACTGCGTGAGCGGCTATTACGGGAAGCCAGTCATAACGTGGCTTTAAGGATTGAAGAAACCTCCGATGCTGAAAGGTTCCGTGTATCAGGCCGTGGTGAGTTGCACCTGTCCATCCTGATTGAAACCATGCGCCGTGAAGGCTACGAAATGGCCATATCGAGACCGGAGGTTATCCTTCGTGAGGTCGATGGTCAGACCCAGGAACCCTATGAATCACTGGTCGTCGATCTCGAAGCTGATTACCAGGGCGCAGTCATGGAACGGCTTGGAAACCGGCGTGGTGTATTACAGGATATGCAACCCGACGGCAAAGGCCGCATCCGCATGGATTACATTATTCCGGCCCGCGGTCTGATCGGCTTCCAATCCGAATTTCGTACCGTCACTGCCGGCACGGGGTTGTTGTTTCATACCTTTGAAGAGTATGGGCCTTATAACCCTGCCCCTATTTCCACCCGTAATAACGGTGTTCTCATTTCCAACAGCACGGGTAAAGCCGTGGCCTACGCACTGTTTAACCTGCAGGACCGTGGCCGCATGATCATCAAAGACGGCGTTGATGTGTATGAGGGGCAACTCATCGGCATTCACAACCGGGGCAACGACCTCACCGTTAACCCGCTGAAAGCGAAACAGTTAACCAACATCCGTACCGTCATCAAAGACGACAATATCTTGCTGGCTGCACCCAACATTATGACGCTGGAGCAGTCACTTGAGTTCATCCAGGACGATGAGCTTGTTGAGGTAACCCCCGAATCCATACGTATTCGTAAACTTCACCTGAAGGAGCACGAGCGTAAAGCAGCCGGCCGGGCCAGCAAAAAGCAGGAAAGCTGAGTTTAACGGGCCAGACCTTAAGTCCTGAATTTATTGATTAAGGTCCTGACCCAGCAGACGCTTTAAGCGCGCTAAATCACGCTTAGTGAAACCGGACTTAAGAAGGATTTCATAGCGATCCGGAATGGCAACATCCAGCGTGATATCAAGGCTTGTAATTTTTCCGCGACGGGAAACCAGTAGCGATACCTGATCACCCGGACTAAAACTGGTCATCACTTTGTCGATATTTTTCCTGGTAAGCCTTTCATCGCCAATGGCCAGTATTTCATCACCGCTTATCAGGCCAGCCGTTTCGCCGGCACTGCCACCGACCACCGTTTTAACCACCAGCCCCGGTTTATTATTATTCCAATGCACGCCAATATCGCTCAGCAAGGGTTCCTCATCCGGTTCTCCTGTGATCATAATGGCGCCACGATTCAACTCAAGGCCATAAAACTCAAGAGCAGCATCAACATCGGGTTCAACCGTTGTCGTTAACAGTGATTGAAGGAATTCACCGGCCCCGGCACCACCGACATCAATGACTACTTTCTCGAATGCATCCGCGCTATAGGCCTTATTTGAATACCGCGCATACATTTTCCGCATAACGTCATCAAGCGTTTGACGGCCTTTACTCGATTTCCTGAGGTAGCTGTCAAGTACGAAACCGATCACCGCGCCCTTGGTGTAGTAGCTGATGGTGCTGTTGTATGTATTGGCATTGGGCTTGTAGTGTCGAATCCACGCATCCACAGAAGCTTCTGTGACAGGGCGCAATAACCGCCCCGGTGTTGTCTCAAGCCGGTAAATATCCTGTGCGAGTAACTCCAGGTACTCCTTCGGTGTAATTAAGCCGGCCCGCGACATAATCAAATTGTCGTAGTAGCTGGTCAGTCCTTCAGCGATCCACAACTGGCTTGTGTATTGCTCGTTCTGATAATCGTAATGTTCCAATTCAAGCGGGCGCATGTTGCGCACATTCCAGACATGGAAGAACTCGTGCGCCACCAGGCCCAGCCATTTGATATAGGCTTTCCGATCACGCATATGCCGTCGACCGGTCATCATCACGGTGCTGTGATCGTGCTCGAGACCGCCTTTGGCTTCGACAATGAAGTTCAAAAACCAATAGGGTTTTTGAAGTGGATTGGTGCCCCAGAATGACTGGGTTTCAGCAACAACCTTTTCTACATCCTGTGCCGCTTGATTGCCGTCCCAGAACCGGTTCTCACCTACATTAACAAGATTGTAATCCTGAGCATTATTGGTGAAACGATAGACAGGTGCCCGGGCTATGGCAACCGGGTCATCTACCAACTGATCAAAGTCAGCCGCCTGGAAGCCCCCGCCCGGTGCGGGCAACATGGCAGTGAAAGGCTCACCCCGCGACTGGTCGTACGCAAACTTCACAGATTGTCGAAAATCACGGGTCTGTGTCGTATACAAAAAAACCGATGCGCCATTGATCAGTGAAAACGCCTTGCTCGCCCAACTTGTGCTGACATTCAGGACCGGTGTAAATACCTCATAGTCAACAATCAGCGTACCCGCTGTGGAGGTATCGACCTGCCAACGATCCTTGCTGGTTTTCTGCAGCGTCAAACCAGTACCATCCTCGGTCGTGGCTGAAATGCGATTGACATTGGCAGCATGATCCCTGATCAGATAAGACCCGGGTGTCCAGTCGGGCATGATCAATTCCGTCACTGTCGAACTCACCGGAAACTCAGAACGCACCAGGAATACCTGCTCCTTGTTTTCCGGGAAACTGACCGTATGACGAACTTCATCGATGGCCAGAACCGTCGGTGAAAGCAGGCTCAAAAGCATAAAAAAGCCGAAGAGCCTCAACCGCTGTGGTGGAAGCGACCATTTTGATGGTGTAGTGAACAACACGACGACCTATTTCAAATTTTCAAACTTTCTTACGATCAGCATTGAGAGCTCAAGGGCCTGTTCATAGTTGAGTCGCGGGTCCACAATGGATTTGTAAGCCCGTTCCAGATCAACCTCATTCAGGTTCCTGGCTCCACCGGTGCATTCGGTGACATCTTCGCCAGTCAGCTCCAGGTGCACACCGCCGAGATGAGAGTCATGCTGATGATGCAGTTCAATGGCGGTTTCGGTCTCACTCATGATATTCCGAAAGCGCCGGGTCTTGATACCGGATGAAGTCGTTTCAGTATTACCATGCATCGGGTCACAAACCCACAACACGGGTGAACCCGAGTCCTGTGCCGCCCTGATCAATGGCGGTAACTTGCTCTCTATCTGAGATGCACCCATCCGGTGGATCAGAACCATACGTCCGGGCTCCGCATCAGGGTTCAGTATTTTCAGCAGACCCTGTAATTGTGCCGCATCTGCACCCGGGCCTATCTTGATACCAACCGGGTTACGGATACCTCTGAAATACTCGACATGTGCGCCATCCAAATCGGCCGTTCGCATCCCGATCCATGGAAAATGCGTGGTCAGGTCAAACCAGCCCTGCTGGCGCGGGACCTTGCGGGTCAGGGCCTGCTCATAGTGCAAATGCAAGGCCTCGTGTGAGGTGTAGAAGTCTACCCGCTTGAGAACACCGGCTCGGCGCCCTGAAATGGTTTCCATAAAATTAACTGCGCGGCCCAGGCTATCCGCCAGGCGTTGAAACTCCTCGGCCAGCGGCGAATGCTCTACCCAACTCAGGTTCCAGTATTCCGGGTGGTGTAAATCTGCAAAGCCGCCATCGACCAGCGCACGTACAAAATTCATCGTCATCGATGACATTGCATGACCCTGTATCAGGCGCCGTGGATCAGGGCGTCTTGCCTCGCTGGTAAATTCCACTGAATTGACCAGGTCACCACGATAACTGGGGAGCGTTTGACCGTCTCGTGTCTCAACATCCGATGAACGCGGCTTGGCATACTGACCGGCAAAACGTCCAACCCTGACCACCGGCTTTTGCAGGCCATGCGTCAAGGCCAGGCTCATTTGCAGGAGGACCTTCAGGCGGTTGGTAATAACGTCAGAGTTACACTCTTCGAAACTCTCAGCACAATCACCGCCCTGCAAAAAGAACCGGTTTCCCGCCTGCGCCTGGGCTATCTGTTCTTTCAGGGATAAAATTTCCCATGATGTTACCAATGGTGGTAACTGTGATAACTCGGTCAGGGTAGCCTGTAATTCATCCTGGTCGGGATAAGTCGCCTGCTGTTTGGCCTCCCGTGATTGCCAGGAGCCAGGCTGCCAGTTGCTGCTGATATTCGGGTCTTCCGGGCTCTCTGCTTTCTGATTCATCATTCAATTTCCAATTGTTCTATTCTTGATTGTTGGTGTTTTGTTACAGGTTTCAGCGGTTGCCGGGACGATACAGTACCCATAATGTCAGCAACCCGAGCCCGACGTACCAGGCCAGGGTCCACATTGGCATGCTCATGCCCATAAAGGACCAGATGACCTCGGCACAACTTCCCGATCCCCTGAGCACCGTTGAAAAAACTTCTGTTATGGGGAAGTTCTCCAGCATGTAATTCAGACCCGGTCCACACTCCGGCACCTCGTCAGCAGGTAAGCTCTGCAACCAGACATGCCGACCGGCAATTAAAGCGCCAACCGTCGCACTGATGACGAGCAGCCATGAATACACTTGTTGGCCGGTCCGTCCGGGATTGTGAATGGCTGCCAATAATGCAATGACACCCATGGCGAAAAAGACAACCCGCTGAAAAATACACAAGGGACAGGGATCGAGGTAGTCAACATACTGGTTGTATAAAGCAAAACCAAGCAAGGATGCACAACAAACCAAAACAAACAAATACCATTTTCTCTGCGTAATTTTAATCACAATACCCATTCCATCCATTTACCGTTAACACAGCGGCGCCATCTATTTCACTGCTATAATTTGAGTAATTCTTTTCAAGTTGTGACTGTACAGTAATGAACACAAAAAATGCACCCAAAAAGACAAAAATTACGGCCCCGAGGGGCACAAAGCTGACATGTAAAGGCTGGCATCAGGAAGCGGCCATGCGTATGTTGATGAATAACCTGGATCCGGATGTCGCCGAAAAACCGGAAGAACTGGTTGTTTATGGCGGTACCGGTAAAGCCGCGCGGAACCATGCCTGCCTTGAGCGGATCATCTCAACGCTGCAACGTCTTGAAAACGATGAAACATTATTGATCCAGAGTGGCAAACCGGTTGGCGTTTTCCGCACCCATGAAGAGGCGCCGCGTGTCCTGATTGCAAACTCCAACCTGGTCCCGCGCTGGGGAAACTGGGATGTGTTCAGGGACCTGGAGGCAAAAGGCCTGACCATGTATGGCCAGATGACGGCCGGGTCATGGATCTATATTGGCTCTCAGGGCATCGTACAGGGCACCTATGAAACTTTCGCCGAATGTGCACGCCAGCACTTCAATGGTAGCTTGCGTGGTCGCCTGACCGTCACCGCCGGTCTCGGCGGAATGGGTGGCGCCCAGCCACTGGCCTGCACCATGAACGAGGGAAACTGCCTGGCGGTTGAAATAGACCCATGGCGTATCCAGCGCCGCGTCGAAACGGGCTACTGTGACCGTATGGCAAAGAGTCTGGATGAAGCACTGGAGATTTTTGAGTCCACTGATCAGCCGGTTTCCGTGGGCTTGCTGGGCAATATTGCTGATGTCCTGCCTGAACTGGTACGACGCAACTTCGTACCGGACATCATCACCGACCAGACATCCGCCCATGATTTGCGTGAAGGCTATATACCGACGGGCTATACGCTGGAAGAAGCTGCCCAGCTACGTGAGTCCGACCCCACCACCTACGACAACAAAGTGCTGGACTCCATGGTCGTTCACGTACGTGCCATTCTTGAAATGAAATCACGTGGCGCCATCTGCTTTGACTATGGCAATAACCTGCGCGGACAGGTTGCCGATTTTCGCGATATGCCCGAGGCCTTTGATTTTCCCGGGTTTGTTCCAGCTTATATTCGTCCCCTGTTCTGCCGCGGTGCAGGACCATTCCGTTGGGCAGCTTTGTCCGGTGACCCCGAAGATATCCGTGTCACCGACGAGGCTATCCTGGAATTGTTTCCTGAAAAAGCAGAACTGCGACGCTGGATTGAAAAAGCTCAGCAGCAGATCAGTTTCCAGGGTTTACCGGCAAGAATATGCTGGCTGGAGTATGGCGAACGCGCAAAAGCTGCTCTGAAATTTAATGAACTGGTACGTGAGGGCAAGATCAAGGCACCCATCGTGATTGGCCGTGACCACCTTGACACCGGTTCAGTTGCCTCGCCCAACCGTGAAACTGAAGCCATGCTTGACGGCTCCGATGCCATCGCTGACTGGCCACTACTGAATGCCATGCTGAACACCGCCTGTGGTGCCAGTTGGGTGTCGATTCACCACGGTGGTGGCGTGGGTATTGGCTATTCACAACACGCAGGAATGGTCTGTGTGGCCGATGGAACCGAAATGGCCGACAGGCGTTTGCAGCGGGTTTTGACCGCAGACCCCGGTACCGGTGTGATGCGTCATGCGGATGCTGGCTACACGGATGCCATCGACATCGCCAATGAAAGAGGTGTTGACCTGCCCATGATTAACGGCGAGTGAAACCTATGAGCAGTGTCACCCTCCGCCTGGATCATCTCTATGATGACCTTGGCAAAAGCATGTCCCAACTGCGACAGCAGTTTGAACCGGTTAAAAAATCACGAAAAATCGTCGAACACGCCCTGCTCGATGGACGTGCACACTATGGTATTAATACCGGTTTCGGTGTATTGGCCAATAAACGTATTTCCAGTGATGACCTGGCAACGCTTCAGAAAAACATACTGTTAAGTCATGCCTGCGGTATGGGCGACCCGATACCACCAGACATTACCCGCTTGATGCTGCAACTTAAAATTCACTCACTCAGCCTGGGCTACTCAGGTGTGTCTGAAGAAACATTCACGCAACTCCTTCGACTGGAAGAGCATAGCGTGCTTCCTTGGATACCGAGTCGTGGCAGTGTGGGCGCCTCGGGGGATCTCGCACCACTGGCGCACATGTGTCTGCCATTGATCGGTCGTGGTGAGGTCTGGGACGAAAAGTTCTCGGCCAGGGTTCATGCAGATGCAGTACTTAAAACAAAAGGTATAGAACCGATCAACCTGCAGGCAAAGGACGGGTTGGCGCTGATCAATGGAACCCAGATGATGACGGCCTACGGTGCTTACGTCCTCGAGCGCACACTGGGACTGCAGCGCGAGGCCGACTTGTTGGCGGCAATGAGCCTGGAGGCTCTGCAAGGTAGCGCCGCACCCTTTGATGAGCGTATTCACGCCATCCGGCCACACCATGGCCAGCAGATCGTTGCATCCAATATCAGAAAACTACTGGAAGGCAGTGAGATTCTCGCCTCGCACCGCGACTGTGGCAAGGTTCAGGATCCCTATAGTCTGCGTTGCGTACCCCAGGTACACGGAGCCAGCAGGGATGCCCTGGCCTTTGCCCGCAATAGTATTGAAATTGAACTTAACTCGGTCACGGATAATCCGTTGGTCTTTGAGCAGGGGGATATTCTCTCAGGTGGCAATTTTCACGGCCAGCCACTGGCGTTGGCAATGGATTTCGCCGCTATTGCCCTGGCTGAAATAGGTAGTATTTCCGAAAGACGAACCTACTTGCTGCTGGAAGGTCACGATGGCCTTCCCAAGCTATTGATGCACGATACCGGTGTTAACTCCGGTTTCATGATTCCGCAATACACCGCAGCCGCACTGGTGTCGGAAAACAAGATCCTTTGTCACCCGGCCAGCGTGGATTCGATCCCCACCAGCCTCGGACAGGAGGACCATGTCAGCATGGGCTCAATTGCGGCCTTTAAGCTGCTGACAGTGTTGAGAAATGTTGAACGTATTTTAGCAGTAGAGTTACTGACCTCGGCCCAGGCGCTCGATTTTCGTCACGAATTCTCACCTGGTTACGGTGTTTCACTTGCCCACAAGGCATTACGAACAGAAATCCAGCACGCTGTTCAGGATTATGAAGTGAAAAGTGACCTGGACCAATGTGCTGAAGTTCTGCGAAACGGTACCCTGTTGAGGGTTGTAGAGGACAAACTGGGCCCGCTGAACTAGTGACTGTATTACGAAATATTGGCCAATTGGCAACCTGCCCCGCCGATTCAGAACAACAGGATGCCGGCTTGCTAAACAATGCCGCCCTGGTATTTGATGAGAACGGAATCAAATGGGTAGGCAGCGAGGCCTTGTTACCCAAAATATTCACTGATAGTGAGTCTATAGACTGCGGCCGAAAACTGGTGATACCCGGTCTGATCGATTGCCACACCCATCTTTGTTTTGGCGGTTGGCGTGGTGATGAGTTTGAGATGCGTTTACAAGGCAGGAGTTATCAGGAGATAGCCGCCGCCGGCGGGGGCATCAGGAGCACTGTCGCAGCCACACGTGCGGATTCCAGCGAACAACTGTTCAACAAGGCGCTCAAGGCGCTCAAGGATATCCTTGACCTGGGTATCACAACACTTGAGTGCAAATCCGGTTATGGACTGGAAAAGACTGCTGAACTGAAGCAACTGGAAGTGTATCGGCAGTTGAACGCGCAACAGCCAGTGGAGTTGGCCGCGACCTTTCTGGGTGCCCATATGATACCGGATGAGTATCAACATGACCGGGAAAGTTATATCAGCTTACTCTGTGAACAATTGATTCCAGAGGTTGTTGACAGGAAACTCGCTGTTTTTTGCGATGTGTTTGTGGAGGAAGGTGCTTTCAGCGTCACGGAGGCCAAAACCATACTGGAAACAGCCAGGCAAGCCGGTTTGGGCTTAAAAGTGCACGCTGATCAGCTAAGTGCCGGCGGCGGTGCTCAACTCGCGGCCACTCTCGGTGCTGTATCTGCCGAGCACCTGGAGTATGCGGATACCCAAGGTATCGAGGCATTGGCAAAAGCCGGCACTGTCGCCGTCAGTCTTCCCATCGCATCGCTCTACCTGCGCGAGCCCTACCTGCCCGCAAGAAAAATGCTCGACACCGGTGTCAGGGTGGCAGTAGCAACTGATTTCAACCCGGGTTCGGCCCCCAGCTATCACCTGCCACTGGCCATGACCCTGGCCTGTTTAAACCAGGGGATGACACCGCAGGAAGTCATCATGGGCGCCACCACGGTCGCGGCCAGGGCGATTTCGGCAGAGAAACGCATTGGTTCCTTACTTCCCGGCTATGATGCGGATATTGCAATTATTGATGCGCCGAGTGTTAATCACTGGCTCTATCATTTCCGGCCTAATGCCTGTTGTGGCGTCATCAAATCGGGTCAGTGGGTTCGACAACTCACCTGATCCACGTTCCACACTGTCTGAATCCGCTCTTCACTCTGTCACTATGTCCATTTAATCCGAAATGATTCACATTTAATTGATCTGGATTATGTATCTTGCATATTAAGATGCATTACAATATACCCGTTAATGCGAATCACTCTCATTTACGTTCTAAGGACAGATATGACTCTTGCAGATCTCGCCCCGGGCGACACAGCGATACTCGAAAAAATTGATACCCGTGATCCCGGCGTCATTAAGCTAATGATACTGGGTATGGTTGAGGACATCACCGTCCGGATGGAAAATATTGCCATTGGCGGAGATCCTCTTGAAGTGGGCTTCTTTGGAAGCTCTGTCTCCTTACGTAAAGAACAGGCGCGTCATTTCAGGGTTTCACGGATACCTCGTGCTCCTTCAGCTTGATAATTAAGGATCATCCGTGACAAAACAAACTGAGGTCAAGGTACCCGTCAGCGGTATCGGCATCAGACATAAAGCAAAAGCATCCATTGCACTGATCGGTAACCCGAATGCAGGCAAGAGCACCCTGTTTAACCGCTTGACGGGTCTGCGTCAGACCACCGGCAATTTCCCGGGGGTGACCGTTGAAAAACACCAGGGCACGGTGGAATTGACCCATAGTGCCTTCAACCTGATCGACCTGCCGGGAATTTACAGCCTCGACGGCACCTCGACGGATGAAAGAATTGCTGTTGATGTAACCCTGGGACGCGTGACCGGTACCGAACGACCGTCAGGGCTGCTGGTGGTTATTGACGCCACTCATATCTACCAGGGCCTCTACCTGCTCGAACAGTTACTGGAACTTCAGCTACCAACAATCATTGCCTTAACAATGATTGATGCGGCCGCGGCAAACGGTATAACCATCGATACGGAAAAACTGCAAAAACTACTCGGCGGTATTCCTGTCTACCCTGTCAGCAGCATCAGTGGCCATGGTCTGGATGAGCTAAAAAACGGCCTGGAACACGTCACTGAAATCTCTTCGCCAGCTATTCCTGCTTCGTGGCCGGAATTTAGTGAAACAGCGCAGCAGCTGTCACAACAACTGGGCCAGAACTGGCAGCGAATCGATGTTATCCAGGCGCTGTTGCAAACTCACCCGGACTACGCTGGCAAGTTAAGTGAACAGCTGGGGGCTGAACAGGTAGGTGTTTTACGAACAAAGCTATTTGGAACTGAACCGCCGGCGGCTGTCGAAGCCCGACGGCGTTATTCATGGGTAAAGGGTGTTATTGACGAAATCCAGGAAACCGCACCCCTGTATAGCAAGTTAGGGGCCCGTCTGATTCGTTGGACCAATCGACCCTGGCCGGCCACCCTGCTCTTTTTTGCCGTACTTCTTCTGGTGTTTCAGGCAGTATTTACCTGGGCCACACCCATGATGGACATCATTGATAGTGCCAGTTCCGCGCTGGGGCGCGTGATCGTGGCTGCATTGGGTGAAAATGCCGTCAGCAGTTTCCTTGCAGACGGGGTTATTGCCGGTGTTGGTAGTGTCATCATATTTTTGCCGCAAATTCTGATCCTGTTCCTGTTTATCATCATTCTTGAGGATACGGGCTATCTTGCGCGGACTTCTTTTCTGATGGACCGTGTCATGCGTACCGTCGGTCTTTCCGGGCAATCCGTCATTCCCATGCTGTCCAGTTTTGCCTGCGCTGTGCCGTCGATTATGGCCACCCGCGTTATCCCGGATAGACGGGACCGTATCGCAACCATACTGGCCGCACCCTTCATGACCTGCTCGGCCAGGCTGCCCATTTACGCACTGTTGATAGCGGCATTTGTTCCCAATCAGTCCGTCGGCTGGCTTAATCTACAGGGGCTTGTGCTTTTTGGTCTTTACCTGCTTGGAATCCTCGGCGGTTTGGGAACAGCCATGCTTCTCAAATCATCAGCTTTAAAGGGTCCCAAGCCCCATTTCATGCTCGCCCTGCCGGAATTTCGTGTGCCGAATTTGCAGACCGTTGCCATCAAATTATTTGACCGCGGGCGAATTTTTCTAAAACGTGCCGGAACGGTTATCTTTTTCGTTGCAATTATGGTGTGGACATTGGCCTATTTCCCACGCATGGATATAGACAATTATCAATCTGCCACCGGTATCACTGCAGCGGGTGACCAGGTAGCTGCAGAGCACTCTCTGGCTGCAGCACAGATGGAGCAGAGCTGGCTTGGCCGGATTGGCCGAACAATAGAACCGGTTTTTAAACCATTGGGTTGGGACTGGCGGGTTTCATCGGCGGTGGTAGCGGGCTTCCCCGCCCGTGAAGTAGTCGTAGCCGTTATGGGTACCATTTACGCAGTTGGCTCAGACGCAGATGATCATAGCCTTTCTGAAAAACTCAGGTCGGCCAAGTGGCCTGATGGAAGACTCATATTCACCTTACCCATGGTGCTGGGACTATTGGTTTTCTACGCATGGTGTTTACAGTGTGCCGCTACACTCGCGACCATTCGAAGAGAAACAAATAGCTGGCGCTGGCCTATTTTCGCATGGGTTTATATGACCAGTATTGGTTATGGCGGTGCGCTGGTCATATACCAGGTGGGTAGTTTGCTTTAATTTACGGTATTCAGGACGGGACAACCGATTAAAAAAAAGCCCGGCTAAACCGGGCTTTTTCATATGACTTTCAAGGTTTGACTCATTCAGTCTCAAGCTGATCATCTTCCCTCGGGCGACCAACCAGTTCAACATAAGCCATAGGCGCTTTATCGCCGGCACGGTAGCCGCACTTCATAATACGCAGGTAACCACCTGGACGCTCTACATAGCGTGGACCCAACTCATCAAAAAGTTTGCCCACTGAGCCTTTATCGCGTAGGCGATCAAAAGCCAGGCGACGATGTGCAACGCTATCTTCCTTGGCAAGGGTAATAAGTGGCTCTGCAACGCGGCGCAATTCTTTTGCCTTGTGTACAGTGGTCTTAATAATCTCATGCTCAAACAGTGAGTTGGCCATGTTACGAAACATCGCTTTCCTGTGACTGCTATTGCGGTTTAATTGACGTCCTGACTTTAAATGACGCATTTCTCGTTCCTATTTCTGTATGCTGATGCAGTGTTTTGCTTAAGGTTTAATTAAGCGTCTGACAGCGCGGCCGGTGGCCAGTTTTCAAGTTTCGTACCCAGCGACAATTCGTGCTGAGCCAACACATCCTTGATTTCAGTCAATGACTTCTTACCAAGGTTTGGAGTTTTCAAAAGCTCAACTTCGGTTCTCTGTACCAGGTCACCAATGTATAAGATACTCTCGGCCTTCAGGCAATTCGCAGAGCGAACGGTCAGTTCCAGATCGTCGATTGGTCGCAGAAGTACAGGGTCAATTTCCTGGAACTTCTCTTCCTGAACAATTTCTGTACGGGCCTTGAAGTCTACAAATACGGCCAATTGATCCGCCAGTATGTTTGCAGCCATCTTCACCGCAGCTTCGCAATCCATGGTGCCGTTGGTTTCAACGTCAAGGATCAGTTTGTCAAGATCAGTACGCTGCTCCACACGTGCGGTTTCGACGCTATAAGAAACACGACGGACCGGACAGAATGAAGCATCCAGCATCAGGCGGCCTATCGGGCGACTTTCATCGTCGCTGACCAGGTACTGATTTGCAGCCTGGTAACCCACACCACGGCGTATTTTCAACTGCATGTTGATGCTACCGTTCTTTGACAATGTACAGATCAGGTGATCAGGGTTTACAACTTCAACATTGTGATCAACCTGAATATCACCTGCAGTTACCGGGCCCTGACCTTTCTTACTCAAAGTCAAAACCGTTTCTTCGGTTTCAAACATTTGCAACGCAACACCTTTGAGGTTCAAAAGAACTTCAATAATGTCTTCTTGCAAACCTTCTACTGCGGTGTACTCGTGCAATACGCCGTCGATTTCAACTTCGACAATGGCATATCCCGGGATCGACGATAACAATACACGGCGTAACGCATTACCCAGTGTATGTCCGAACCCCCGCTCTAAGGGCTCCAGTGCAATACGTGCACGATTAGGGTTGATTTCTTCAACACCAACCGCTCTCGGCCTTAACATGCTTTCAATCACATCCATCATGGGATGTTACCTCACTCAATAGTTAATCTGATGACGTTCCTCTGCCAGAAAACTGGCAGAAAAAACAGGGTATTACTTGGAATAAAGCTCAACAATCAAACTTTCGTTAATGTCAGCCGGCAAGTCCATTCGATCAGGATAGGTCTTATAAACACCTTCCATTTTTTCATTGCTGACTTCCATCCATACTGCAACCAGATCCATCTCCTGGCTCAGTGTGATCGCTTCTTTCACACGCAGTTGATTTTTGGCTTTCTCAGCAATTTTCACGATATCACCCGGCTGAACCTGGTAAGACGGAATGTTAACCTGCTGGCCATTCACGTGAATTGCCTTATGCGAAACCATTTGCCGTGCCTGTGCACGAGTAACCGCAAAACCCATGCGGTATACGACGTTATCCAGACGACTCTCAAGGAGTCGTAACAGGTTTTCACCTGTGGCGCCTTTCTGCCCGGCTGCTTTCTTATAGTAGGAAGCAAACTGCTTCTCTAAAACACCATAGGTACGGCGTACTTTCTGCTTCTCACGTAACTGCGTCGCGTAGTCAGACAAACGTTGACGTCTTGACGCACCGTGCTGTCCGGGCATTTGATTCAGTTTGCACTTGGACTCTAATCCACGTGCAGGACTTTTTAAACCCAAATCTACACCTTCGCGGCGAGCGAGTTTACATGTTGGTCCAGTATATCTAGCCATGTCTATAACTCCTAAACGCGACGTTTCTTAGGTGGACGACAGCCATTGTGTGGAATCGGCGTAACGTCAACAATATTCGTGATTTTATAGCCCAGTGCATTAAGCGCACGGACAGACGACTCGCGACCGGGACCAGGTCCCTTGATGCGAACCTCCAGATTCTTCAATCCGAAATCCAGTGCTGTTCTACCGGCCGCTTCTGCTGCAACCTGTGCGGCAAACGGTGTGCTTTTCCTTGAACCACGGAAGCCGGCACCGCCGGATGTGGCCCAGGAAAGAACGTTACCCTGCCTGTCACTGAGTGTAATAATCGTGTTATTAAAAGAAGCATGTACGTGAGCGATACCATCGACCACGACCTTTTTGACCTTCTTTTTCGCTTTTGTATTGGGCTTTGCCATTATTCTCTACCTGCTACCGCTTAATCGGACGCCGGGGACCCTTACGGGTACGGGCATTCGTTTTTGTACGCTGACCACGCACCGGCAAACCGCGGCGATGGCGAAGACCTCTATAACAACCCAGATCCATCAAGCGTTTGATATTCATTGCTACTTCGCGACGTAAATCACCTTCAACGGCAATTTTCGCAACTTCCGCACGAATATTTTCAACTTCAGGCTCTGAAAGGTCCCGTATTTTTGTGCCAGGTGCCACATTGGCCGCCTCGCAAATCTGCAATGCACGTGTGCGACCGACACCATAAATAGTGGTCAACGCAACCCATGCGTGCTTCTGATCTGGTATGTTGACTCCCGCTATGCGAGCCATACTACGTACTCCTGCTACTGTTGGTACTGTTCAATGTAAACAGTACATTATATCGAATGTTCCTTACCGGCAAAAGCTGCAAATCACTTTAATGTGAATTGAATCAACCTTGTCTTTGCTTATGTTTCTTGTCTTCACAAATGACGAACACAACGCCCCTGCGACGAACAATTTTGCAATTCCGGCAAATTTTTTTAACTGAAGCTTGCACCTTCATTGCAGCTCTCCTTAGATAACAAAGGCGGTTGCGCTGATCCGTTTTACCGGTCTGGCGCATCCCGCCGACAATTGCATGGCTGTAACCATGCTCTCAAACACCGATACTATCGGCGAACCACTCCTGAACGCCCATAAGACTTCAGGTTTGCCTTCTTCATCAGGTTATCGTACTTGTGCGATATCAGATGAGCCTGTACCTGGGCAATAAAGTCCATGATGACAACCACAACAATAAGCACTGAAGTACCACCAAAATAAAATGGAACAGACCAAATCACTCTCAGAATATCCGGCAACAGACACACTGCCACCAGGTATAAAGAGCCAACCATCGTCAACCGGGTCAATACATTATCAATGTAATCCGCCGTATGACGCCCGGGACGAATACCGGGAATAAACGCACCGGACTTCTTCAGGTTGTCTGCTGTTTCTTTGGAGTTAAAAACCAACGCCGTATAAAAGAAACAGAAAAATATAATCAGTGATGAATACAACAGCGTATAGGGCAAATTGCCCGGTGTTAATGCTGCCGAAACATCGGTTAGCCAGCCAAGATTCTCCGTCGTTGAAAACCACGTTGCCAGTGTCGAAGGGAAGATCACCAGGCTTGAGGCAAAAATTGCCGGAATTACACCAGACATATTCAGCTTAAGCGGTAAATGTGTTGCTTGATTCTGATAAGCAACCCGACCTTGACGTTGCGCGTAGTTAACCGTGATACGACGCTGACCACGCTCTACCCTTACGATGAAATATACAACACCTATAACAAGAGCGAGAATGAACAGGGTCGCTGGTATGCTTAGCTGACCGGTATTAACCAACTCCAATGTTCCTGCAATGGCGCTCGGCAATCCCGCAACAATACCTGCGAAAATGATTAACGAAATACCATTACCCACGCCGCGCTCAGTGATTTGTTCACCAAGCCACATCAAAAACAGCGTACCAGCGGTCAATGTAACCACCGCCGTGAACACAAAGCCGAAGCCGGGAGCGAACACCATTGAAGCCTGGCCTTGTAATGCCAGCGCCACACTACCCGCCTGAACACCCGCAAGTATCACCGTAAATATACGTGTGTACTGGGTGATTTTTTGACGGCCGCTTGAACCTTCTTTCTTCAACTGTTGCAATTGCGGTAAAGCACTACTCATCAACTGCATGATAATTGAAGCCGAAATATACGGCATCACACCCAAAGCAAACAATGAGAAACGCTCCAGGGCTCCACCGGTAAACAGGTTAAACACATCAATGATGGTTCCCTGCTGTGAATCCATGAATTGCAACAATGCTTGCGGGTTAACACCGGGAACCGGAATAAAGGTACCGATGCGATACACGATCAGTGCCGCAAAAACGAACAGTAAACGCTGGCGCAATTCGGTCAAGCGACCGATGCCACCAAGCGTGTCTGCAACTTGTGAAGGCGTCTTCGCCATTATTCGACCTTTCCACCTGCCGCTTCGATAGCCGCTTGCGCACCCTTGGTAACAGCCAGGCCCTTAATTGTCACTGCCCGGCCAACTTCACCGGTATTAATAACTTTCACCTTACGTGCATCGTGTTTGACGATACCTGCCTTCTTCAGTGCTTCCATATCGATCACGTCAACATCCATCGCTGCGATGTGATAAAGACGAACTTCCGCATTGTAGCGCGAAGTAAATGATGCAAAGCCCCGCTTTGGCAAGCGACGTTGCAATGGCATCTGACCGCCTTCAAAACCGACCTTGTGAAAACCACCGGAGCGGGACTTCTGACCCTTATGTCCGCGACCAGCTGTCTTTCCGTCAGTGGAGCCGATACCACGGCCAACACGTTTACGGTTCTTTTTGCTGCCTTCAGCAGGACTTATCGTATTCAATTTCATGTCTGTACTTTCCTTTCAAACAGGCTCGCAGAAGGGTTAAACCTCTTCCACTCGTACCATGTAATAAACCTTGTTAACCATTCCGCGTACTGAAGGTGTATCTTCCAGTGTCACGGTCTGGTGCATGCGCTTGAGACCGAGTCCACGAACGCACTCTCTGTGTTTGGGCTGAGCACCAATCGGTGAACGCACCAACGTTACATTAATCTGTTCTTTCTTAGCCATTTTTCTACTCAGCTGTGGTTCGCCATGATCTCGTCAACTGTCTTGCCGCGTTTGGCAGCAATTGACTCCGGATTGTGCATGTTCTTCAGACCTTTGATGGTCGCTCTAACCAGGTTAATCGGTGTATTGGAACCAACACTTTTCGCCAGTACGTTATGAACACCCACCGTTTCCAGTACAGCACGCATCGCGCCACCGGCAATAACGCCTGTACCTTCAGACGCAGGCTGCATGTAGACCTTTGAGCCACTATGCGTGGATTTAACCGGATGCCACAAGGTTCCATCTTTAAGAGAAATTGTCACCATATCACGGCGAGCCTTCTCCATGGCTTTCTGGATAGCGATAGGAACTTCCTTCGCTTTACCATAACCAAAACCAACCTTACCGTTACCATCACCAACGACAGTCAGCGCTGTAAAGCTGAACACACGTCCACCTTTCACAACTTTGGCAACCCTGTTGACGGCTACCAGCTTTTCCAGCATCCCGTCGCCGTTATCTTTGTCCATTCTCGACATTTTTATACCTGCTATTCTGATTCAGTCAGTGGGGCGAATTAAAATTTAAGCCCGCCTTCGCGTGCAGCATCGGCCAATTCTGCGATTCTACCGTGGTAACGGTAACCGGAACGGTCAAAAGCCACATCTGTAATGCCTGCAGCCACTGCCTTTTCAGCTACTGCCTTGCCAACGGCCTTGGCGGCATCCTTATTACTGGTGCCTTTCAAGCCGGAGCGCACATCTTTTTGCACCGTAGAGGCTGCAGCAATAACGCTGCCGCCTTCTGGCGCAATAATCTGTGCGTATATGTGACGTCCACTACGGTGAACGGTCAAACGGGCTACGCCCAACCGACGAATGTGTGAGCGGGTTTTCTTCGCCCTGCGCAAACGTGCTGTTTTCTTATCCATTACTCATTCCTCTTAAGTAAGCCGGGTCTTATCAGAACGACCCATTAAAGACCTGATTTAAGCCTTCTTGGCTTCCTTCCTGGCTACTCTTTCATCTGCATAACGTACACCCTTGCCCTTATAAGGCTCAGGTGGGCGGTACGCACGTATTTCTGCAGCAACCTGACCGACTTTTTGCTTGTCACAACCACTGACGATTATCTCTGTCTGTGACGGTGTTTCAATCGTGATGCCTTCAGGTGCGGTGTAGTCAATCGGGTGAGAAAAACCCAGTGCCAGGTTCAGCGTCTTGCCCTGAACTTGCGCACGGTAGCCCACACCAACCAACTGCAATTTCTTCTGGAAACCAGTGCTGACACCGGTCACCATATTTCCGACCAGGGCCCGGAATGTACCGGCCATGGACAGATTTTTTTCGTCTTCGTTTTTCACCAGGTACTCGCCATTGACTTCATCAAAGCTGATGCCTGGATATAAAGCCAACTCTAGAGTGCCCTTTGGACCTTTCACATTTAGTTGCGAACCGCTGATGTTAATAGCTACACCGGAAGGCAATGTAATTGGATTTTTGGCTACGCGTGACATAGGTATCTCCTAATTCTGAACAGGCTCTAGGCCACGTAACAAATGATTTCGCCGCCATGGCCGGCGTCACGCGCTGCCACATCGGTCATATAACCACGAGAAGTACTGACAATTGCAATACCCAGGCCATCGAGTACACGGGGCAATTCATCCTTGCCACGGTAAATACGCAGACCAGGCCGGCTCGCACGCTTGATGTTGTCGATCACGCCGCGCCCTTCGAAGTATTTAAGTGTTACTTCAAGGTTTGGCTTGCCATTGTTCTCATCCACACGAAAGTCCGTGATGTAACCCTCTTCTTTCAGAACAGCGGCTATACCTACTTTAGCTTTCGAATTCGGCATGCTTACCGAAACTTTATTGGCTGACTGTGCATTCCTGATACGGGTCAGCATGTCGGCAATCGGATCACTCATACTCATGATTTAATACCTTGTTTCAAATTTACAGCGGGTCAAAAGACCTGCTTGATACCTGTTACCAACTGGCCTTTCTCAGCCCAGGCACATCACCGCGCATTGTTGCTTCGCGCAGCTTGTTCCGGGACAGGCCGAATTTACGATAGAACCCGCGAGGGCGCCCCGTGATCTGACAACGGTTACGTTGCCGTGCAGGGCTTGAATCCCTGGGCAATTTTTGCAGCGCAAACATTGCCTCCTGCTTCTCTTCAAACCCAACTTCCGGGTTTGCGACGATTGCCTTGAGTTCGGTGCGCTTGTTAGCGTATTTTGCTACCAGCTTGGTGCGCCGCTTCTCGCGATTAATCATGGATACTTTTGCCATGTTAAGGTCCTTACCTATTTATCTTTGAACGGAAAATTGAATGCCTGTAACAGCGCAAGACCTTCCGCATCGGTTCGTGCACTCGTGGTTATGGTGATATCCATACCGCGAATGGTGTCAATTTTGTCGAAGTCGATTTCAGGGAACATGATTTGCTCCGTGATACCAAAACTGTAGTTTCCATTACCGTCAAAGGATTTACGGTTCAGTCCGCGGAAATCCCGAATACGTGGAATGGAGATATTTACCAGGCGGTCCAGAAACTCGTACATGCGTTCACGACGCAAAGTAACCTTACAACCGACCGGCCAGCCATCACGAATCTTGAATGACGCAACTGACTTGCGTGATTTAATGACGATCGGCTTCTGACCCGATATGGCGGTCATATCATCGGTTGCATGACCCATAACTTTCTTGTCGGTCACTGCCTCACCTACGCCCATATTCAACGTAATCTTGGTGATTTTTGGCACTTCCATGACGTTTTTAAGCTCAAGCTTTTCCATCAATTGCGCGACAAGCGTATCTTTGTATTGTGTTTGTAATCTGGACATTTTACTGATCTCTAGATATCAACGGCTTCGCCGGTAGATTTGTAAACGCGAACCTTGTTGCCGTCTTCCAGTGATTTAAAACCGACGCGGTCAGCCTTACCGGTTACCGGGTTAAACATAGCCACGTTGGAAATATGAATCGGCGCCTCTCTTTCGACAATACCACCCGGCTTGTTACGGCCTGGATCAGGTTTTGTATGACGCTTGATCATATTCACGTTTTCAACAAGCAAACGATCGGAATCAAGGACCTGGAGTACATGACCCCGGGTGCCTTTGCTGCGACCGGTTATGACGATCACTTCATCGCCTTTATGTATACGTTTCATTTCTTACTCCTCCCGCTTAAAGCACTTCAGGTGCAAGCGAGACAATCTTCATAAACTGCTCTGAACGCAGCTCACGCGTAACCGGTCCAAAGATACGGGTACCGATGGGTTCCAGTTTGGCGTTCAGCAACACAGCTGCATTACCATCAAACCGGATAAGGGAACCATCATTGCGACGCACACCTTTTCTTGTGCGCACAACCACAGCGTTATATACCTCGCCTTTCTTTACTTTACCGCGAGGAATCGCATCCTTGACGGTCACCTTGATGATGTCACCAATATGCGCATAACGACGCTTAGAACCACCAAGCACTTTTATACACATCACACGGCGTGCACCGCTGTTGTCTGCGGCTGTCAGCATGGACTGCATCTGAATCATTTTAGTATTCTCCGGTTCTAACCGATGGTCGGGCTACTGTGCCCGTTCCAGAATCTCAATTACCCGCCAACTCTTCGATTTCGAGAGAGGACGGCACTCGGCGATCATTACTTTATCGCCTTCTCCACAACTGTTGTCTTCGTCATGCGCAAGAACCTTGGTGGAGCGCTTAATGTATTTTCCATACAGTGCATGCTTAATCTGACGTTCGATCAGCACGGACACACTCTTGTCCATTTTATTGCTGACAACACGACCGGTCTGCGTGCGTTTGATTTCTTGTGTAGTAGTCATGCCGCATTACCTTCTACTGATTTTTGAGTCATGACAGTCTTGACCCGCGCAATATCCCGACGGACACGGCGCAACTCATTGACATTGGTCATTTGACCCATTCCTTTCTGCATTCTTAAGTTGAACTGTTCCTGCAACAAACGATTAAGTTCGTCACGCAATTCAACCTCCGTCTTGGTTTTCATTAAATTCACGTCCATTACATCACCGACCTGGATACAAAGGTTGTTTTAACCGCCAGTTTGGCCGCAGCCAGGCGGAAGGCCTCACGGGCTTGTTCTTCAGAAACACCCTGGATTTCATAAAGCATACGGCCGGGCTGAATAGCAGCAACCCAATACTCTACGTTACCCTTACCCTTACCCATACGAACTTCTACAGGCTTTTTGGTCATTGGCTTGTCTGGAAACACACGAATCCATAACTTTCCGCCACGTTTTACGTAACGGGTAATGGCACGACGTGCGGCTTCAATTTGACGCGCGGTAATAAAGCCACGAGTCGTTGCCTTAAGACCAAATTCGCCAAAGCTGACGCGGTTAGCCACCTGGGCCATACCACGGTTCCGGCCTTTCATTGTCTTTCTGAATTTTGTTCTTTTTGGCTGCAACATCACTCAGTCTCCTACTTGGCGCCTTGCTTGCTGCCAGTTTGTTCAGTCTGGGGCGCGTACAAATCAAATACCTCACCCTTATAAATCCATACCTTGACACCCAGGATGCCGTATGTCGTCTCGGCTTCAACCACACCGTAATCAACGTCTGCACGCAGAGTATGCAAGGGCACCTGGCCTTCGCGATACCATTCGCTACGCGCAATGTCTGCACCGTTCAAACGACCGGATAATTTGACCTTGATACCCAGTGCGCCCAAACGCATGGAGTTACCAACGGCACGCTTCATGGCACGACGGAACATAATACGACGCTCAAGCTGCTGGGCAATGCCCTCTGCAACTAACTGCGCGTCCAGCTCAGGCTTGCGAATTTCGGCAACCGAAATGTGTGTAGGGACGCCCATGCGTGCCGTCACATCACGACGAAGACGTTCAATGTCCTCACCTTTCTTACCGATCACAATACCCGGCCTTGCCGTATGAATAGTGATACGTGCTGTTTTTGCCGGCCGCTCTATCTGTATACGACTGACCGCTGCCTGTTGCAGATGCTTTTGTAAATACGCCCTGACCGCAAGATCAGAGTTCAGCATTTCTGCATATTCGCCACGCTCAGCATACCAGGTAGAATTCCAGTCCTTGGATATACCAAGGCGGATACCGATTGGATGTACCTTTTGACCCATAATATTTGTCCCGGTCTATTCGCTATCGGCCACAGTCAAAGTAATATGACTGGTCCGTTTCAAAATTCGAGTGCCGCGTCCTTTTGCACGCGCTCTGCCTCGCTTCATTGTTGGGCCCTCATCAACCATGATGGTCGAGATGCTCAATTCATCAATATCCGCACCATCATTATGCTCAGCGTTAGCAATTGCAGATAGCAGTACTTTCTTAACGATATGAGCTGCCTTCTTGGTGCTGAAAGCCAGTAGTTGCTCGGCCTTTTCAACCGGCATACCACGTACCTGATCCGCCACCAGGCGTACCTTTTGCGCAGAAATTCTTGCGCCTCTTAATTTTGCTGTTGCATTCATGGCTCTTACCTACTTGGTTTTGCGGTCGCCGGAATGACCTCTAAAGGTCCGGGTCTGCGCAAATTCACCGAGTTTATGACCGATCATCTGATCATTGATCAGGATCGGTACGTGTTGTCTTCCGTTATGTACGGCAATGGTTAACCCAACCATTTCCGGCAAAATCATTGAACGCCGTGACCACGTCTTGATCGGACGCTTGTTATTGGTCTCAATTGAGTCTGCTACTTTCTTTGCCAAATGATGGTCAAGGAAAGGTCCTTTTTTAATCGATCTTGCCATGTTAGCTATCCGTTATTTTCCAGACCGACGGACGATGTACTTGTCCGTACGCTTGTTACTGCGAGTCTTGTATCCCTTAGTCGGAACACCCCATGGTGAAACCGGATGACGGCCACCTGAAGTACGGCCTTCACCACCACCGTGCGGGTGATCGACCGGGTTCATGGCTACACCACGAACGGTCGGACGGACACCGCGCCAACGTTTCGCACCGGCTTTACCCAGTTTTTCCAGGTTGTGCTCGGAGTTCGAAACCTCGCCAATGGTTGCACGACAGCGTGTTGGAATCTTACGCATCTCGCCGGAACGCAACCTCAGGGTCGCATACTCGCCTTCACGCGCTACCAACTGAACTGCTGCACCGGCACTACGTGCGATCTGTGCACCTTTACCTGGCTTCATTTCAATACAATGAACAACCGTACCTACCGGAATATTGCGCAGAGGCAAACAGTTACCTGGCTTGATAGCCGCATCACGACCGCTTTTCACCGGATCACCCGCCCGCAGGCTCTTGGGTGCAATGATGTAACGCCGTTCACCGTCCGCGTACAGAACCAACGCAATATGCGCGGTGCGGTTGGGATCATGCTCAATTCGCTCTACGCGACCATCAATACCATCTTTATCACGTTTGAAGTCAATTACGCGGTAATGCTTCTTATGCCCACCACCAATATGACGTGTCGTTATACGGCCGGTATTATTCCGACCACCGGTACGTGATTTTTTCTCCAACAGCGCGGCATGTGGAGCACCCTTGTGAAGGTGATCGTGCTTAACTTGCACAACACCACGGCGTCCTGCTGAAGTTGGTTTTGCCTTAACAATTGCCATAACCAAATATCCTTAAACTGTTTCCCCGCCCAGGAAGTCAATAACTTGTCCTTCCTGTACGCGTACGTATGCTTTTTTCCAGTCGTTACGCTTACCGGCACGGAGCTTGAATGTCTTGCTCTTGCCTTTAACATTAACAATGCGAACCGACTCAACATTAACCTCGAACAACTTTTCAACGGCGTTCTTGATCTCTTCTTTATTTGAATCGGTAGTTACTTTAAAAACGTACTGATTACTGCTTTCACCGACCCTGGTTGACTTTTCAGTCATCCGAGGAGAAAGCAAAACTTTGTATAAGCGTTCAGTGCTCATCCCAGCCACTCCTCAATTTTCTTGACTGCATCGACAGTCATGATCACTTTGTCCGCAGCTACCAGGCTGACAGGATCCAGACCGGCAACATCCAATGCGTAGACACCGGGAATGTTACGTGTCGCCAGAAAGAGATTACCCTCAACTTCAGGAGTAACGATCAAACCTTTCTTAAAATCCAGTTTGCCCAGCTTTTCAAGCAATTCGCTGGTTTTCGGTGCGCTGAGCTCAAAGGAGTCCAGTACCACCAAACGTTCCTGACGAACCAACTCGGAAAGTATGGCCTGCAATGCACCACGGTACATTTTGCGGTTAACCTTTTGCGTGTGATCCTGAGGACGGGCAGCAAACGTTTGGCCACCACCGCGCCACAGGGGGCTACGGATCGTACCTGCACGTGCTCTACCAGTACCTTTTTGACGCCAGGGCCTTTTACCACCACCACGAACATCGGAACGATTCTTTTGCGCCTTGGTTCCGGCACGCCCACCTGCCAAATAAGCAGTGACGACCTGGTGAACCAGGGCTTCGGAAAAATCGCGGCCAAATGTCGCGCTTGATACTTCGATTGCGTTTCCGCCTGCAACTGCGAGTTCCATCATCATTCTCCTCAGTGCATCTTCACGGAAGGCCGAACAGTAACCTGGCCATTTTTTGCACCCGGTACCGCGCCCTTGATTAATAACAGATTTCTTTCAACGTCAACTTTAATCACTTCAAGATTCTGCGTCGTAACACGCGCATCACCCATATGACCGGCCATCTTCTTGCCCTTGAAAACGCGTCCAGGAGTTTGGCACTGACCAATTGACCCAGGCGCCCTGTGCGAAACAGAGTTGCCATGGGTAGCGTCCTGCATAGAAAAGTTATGCCGCTTTACGCCACCCGCGAAACCTTTACCAATACTGGTACCGGTGACGTCAACTTTCTGTCCGGCCTCAAACTGCTCAACGTTCAGCTCAGCACCTGTTTCCAGGTCGCTTCCTTCTTCGTCGTTCAAGCGCAGCTCCCACAGGCCTTCGCCTGCCTCAATACCAGCTTTGCTGTAATGTCCAGCTTGCGGCTTGTTGACCAGGCTGTTGCGTTTGCTGCCTATGGTCACTTGCAATGCGCTGTATCCGTCCGTTTCAACAGTTTTTACCTGTGTTATACGGTTTGGGCTGACCTCGATGACCGTCACAGGAACACTATCTCCCTGCTCGGTAAACACCCGGGTCATGCCGCGTTTGCGGCCAATTAATCCAATCGTCATTGTTCTGCCTATCGTCCTGTTCTGTTCTAACTGATCAGTACAACTTGATCTGTACGTCAACACCGGCTGCAAGATCCAGCTTCATCAGCGCATCCACAGTCTTGTCATTGGGATCCATGATGTCCATCAGGCGCTTGTGTGTTCTTGTCTCATACTGATCACGCGCATCCTTGTTTACATGCGGCGAGGTCAATACGGTAAAGCGCTCAATGCGTGTGGGAAGCGGAATCGGACCACGCACTTGTGCGCCAGTCCGCTTCGCGGTTTCCACAATTTCACTGGCCGAACGATCAATCAATCGATGATCAAACGCTTTCAACCGGATACGAATTCTTTGTTCAGCCATGTCTTTAGCTCACTCTACTCGTGTTATTCAAAGATCTTGGCAACAACGCCAGCACCAACCGTACGTCCGCCTTCACGGATCGCGAAACGCAGACCTTCTTCCATCGCAATCGGATTGATCAGCTCTACTTTCATTTGTACGTTGTCACCAGGCATTACCATCTCAACACCATCAGGCAAGGTCACCGCACCCGTTACGTCCGTCGTACGGAAGTAAAACTGCGGACGGTAGCCCTTGAAGAATGGTGTGTGACGGCCACCTTCGTCTTTCGACAAAATGTACACCTCAGCTTCAAACTTGGTGTGCGGGGTGATCGTCTTCGGATGCGCCAATACCTGTCCACGCTCAACGTCATCACGCTTCGTACCACGCAGCAATACACCTACGTTGTCACCAGCACGACCTTCGTCAAGCAATTTGCGGAACATCTCAACACCGGTACATACCGTCTTACCGGTTTCCTTGATGCCTACTATCTCAAGCTCTTCACCCACTTTCACAACGCCGCGCTCAACACGACCTGTGACTACCGTGCCGCGACCAGAGATTGAAAACACATCTTCGATCGGCAACAGGAAAGGCTTGTCCGTATCACGGACCGGCTCAGGGAAATACTCATCCATTTCAGCAATCAGCTTCAAAATGGACGGGATGCCGATATCAGATGTATCACCTTCCAGCGCCTTTAACGCTGAACCTACAATGATAGGAATATCATCACCCGGGAAATCATAAGAGCTCAACAGCTCACGGATCTCCATATCAACCAGCTCGATCAACTCTTCGTCATCAACCTGGTCGGCTTTGTTCATGTATACCATGATGTAAGGTACACCTACCTGACGCGCCAGCAGAATGTGCTCACGGGTCTGAGGCATCGGACCATCGGCCGCTGATACCACAAGGATCGCTCCATCCATCTGCGCCGCACCAGTGATCATGTTCTTCACATAGTCAGCATGGCCTGGACAATCCACGTGTGCGTAGTGACGCAAATCAGATTCATATTCAACGTGAGCCGTTGCGATCGTAATACCACGCTCGCGCTCTTC
Source organism: uncultured Gammaproteobacteria bacterium (assembly GCA_963759155.1). Taxonomy (GTDB): domain Bacteria; phylum Pseudomonadota; class Gammaproteobacteria; order Xanthomonadales; family SZUA-36; genus SZUA-36. The sequence goes on from CAVWXX010000019.1 coordinate 224,058, forward strand.
AGGTGCGTTATCGATCTGATCATATGCAATGAAGGCACCGCCACGGGCTTCAGCACAAATCTTGGTCATTGCCGCCGTCAGCGTCGTCTTACCATGATCAACGTGACCAATCGTTCCCACGTTTACATGGGGTTTTGTTCTTTCAAATTTTTCCTTGGACATGCCGGTTTTCCTCTTCTTAGCCGGTCAGAGACCTAGGCGGTCTTTTTGACGATTTCTTCAACAACACTCGCCGGCGCTTCGGCGTAGTGATCAAATTCCATGGTGTATGTCGCACGTCCCTGGGTCTGAGACCTCAGGTCAGTGGAATACCCAAACATTTCTGAAAGCGGAATATGCGCATTGACAATTTTGCCGGATGGACAGTCTTCCATACCCTGCAATATGCCACGCCGGCGACTTACGTCACCCATAACATCACCCATATAGTCTTCGGGTGTAACCACTTCAACTTTCATCATTGGCTCCAGCAAAACGGGTGCAGCGTTTTTCGCCCCGTTTTTAAAGGCCATCGAGCCCGCAACCTTAAATGCCATTTCGTTGGAGTCAACCTCGTGGTAAGAACCATCATAAAGCTCGACCCGAACGTCAACCACCGGGTAACCGGCAATCACACCATTCTGCAAGGCTTCATTAATACCCTTATCAACTGAGTTGATGTATTCCTTTGGAACAGCACCACCGACGATCTGGTTATCAAACTCATAACCGCCGCCTGGCTTCAATGGCATCAGGCGAATCTTGACGTGACCGTACTGACCGCGACCACCGGACTGTTTGACAAATTTGCCTTCAGCCTCAACCGCTTTACGTATCGTTTCACGGTGAGCAACCTGCGGACGACCAACATTGGCTTCCACGTTAAACTCACGACGCATACGGTCAACCAGGATATCCAGGTGAAGCTCACCCATACCGGAGATAATGGTCTGACCGGACTCTTCATCCGTGGCGACACGGAATGACGGATCTTCCTGCGCCAGTTTACCCAACGCGATACCCATTTTTTCCTGGTCGCTCTTTGTCTTGGGCTCAACGGCTACCGAAATCACAGGCTCCGGAAACTCCATACGCTCCAGGGTGATAATGTCTTTCAGATCACACAATGTGTCACCTGTTGTAACGTCTTTAAGCCCAACCGCCGCGGCGATATCGCCAGCACGAACTTCCTTGAGTTCTTCACGGGTATTCGCATGCATCTGAAGAATACGGCCGATACGCTCTTTTTTACCCTTGACCGGGTTGTAAAGAAAATCGCCGGAATTCAGAACACCTGAATACACGCGGAAAAATGTCAGCGTACCGACGAATGGGTCGGTCGCAATCTTGAAGGCAAGCGCAGAAAACGGCGCACTGTCGTCACTTTTACGTACACCCACTTCCTCGTTCTCAAGAATACCGGTAATCGCAGGCACATCGAGTGGAGAGGGCATCAATTCAACAATCGCGTCGAGCAGAGCCTGAACACCCTTGTTCTTAAAAGCCGTACCACACAAACAAGGAACGATGTCATTATTCAGCGTACCCAGGCGCAGACCCTTTACTAACTGTTCTTCGGTCAGAACACCTTCTTCAAGATACGCTTCCATCAACTCTTCGGAAGCCTCGGCAGCCATTTCCACCATGTACTCATGCGCAGCTTCAGCTTTTTCCTTAAGGTCATCCGGAATTTCGCGAGAGTCGTAAGACACACCCTGGTTTGACTGATCCCAGTAAATGGCCTTCATTTTGACCAGGTCGACAATGCCCTCGAAACCCTCTTCAGCACCAATCGGCAACTGAATGGGCACAGCACGAGCGCCAAGACGTTCCTTGATCTGCTTAACTACGCGGTAAAAGTCTGCGCCGGTACGGTCCATCTTATTGACGAACGCCATACGTGGTACAGCATACCGGGTAGCCTGACGCCAAACTGTTTCTGACTGGGGCTGAACACCACCGACTGCACAAAAAACAGCCACCGTTCCATCGAGCACACGCAGTGAACGCTCGACTTCAATTGTGAAATCAACGTGTCCCGGTGTATCAATGATATTGATCCGGTGCTTTTTAAACTGCTGATCCATACCACTCCAGAAGCAAGTGGTTGCGGCAGAGGTGATCGTAATACCACGCTCCTGCTCCTGCTCCATCCAGTCCATGGTGGCGTTTCCATCATGCACTTCACCGATTTTGTGTGATACACCGGTGTAGAACAATATACGTTCAGTCGTCGTCGTCTTGCCGGCATCAATATGAGCCATGATGCCGATGTTGCGATACCTGTCAATTGGCGTGTTACGGGCCACTATAATTTCCTTTAAATCCTGCTACCAACGGTAGTGCGAGAAGGCTTTGTTAGCCTCTGCCATACGATGCACGTCTTCACGCTTCTTAACTGCGGAACCGCGCTGCTCCACTGCATCCAGCAATTCACCTGCCAGCCGCTGGGGCATACTCTTTTCACCACGCTTACGCGCAGCATCGATAATCCAGCGCATTGCCAGGGTCTGACGGCGCTTGGGACGTACTTCAACAGGCACCTGGTAAGTAGCGCCACCGACACGGCGAGACTTAACCTCGACCATCGGGCTTACGTTCTCTAAGGCCACTTCCACCAACTCAACCGCAGGAGCACTCTTGTTCTTGTCTTCAATGGTAGTAATCGCACCGTAAACGATACGTTCAGCCACTGATTTTTTGCCACTCTCCATAACCATGTTGACAAACCGTGTGATCATTTCACTTCCGAACTTCGGGTCCGGCAGTATTTCACGTGCAAAATTTGAATGTTTTCTAGACATTGTGTTACCTGATCCTTAAAGGCCTGTATTATTTCTTTGGCCGCTTGGCGCCGTACTTGGAACGTCCCTGGCGACGATCACTGACACCTGAGGTATCAAGACTGCCACGGACCGTGTGATAGCGAACACCCGGAAGATCTTTTACACGACCACCGCGAATAAGAACCACACTATGCTCCTGCAGATTGTGACCTTCACCACCTATATAGCTGGTAACTTCAAATCCGTTCGTTAACCTCACACGCGCAACTTTGCGCAATGCTGAATTTGGCTTTTTAGGTGTCGTTGTATACACACGTGTACACACGCCACGTTTTTGTGGACATCCCTCAAGTGCGGGTACGCCGCTTTTATATGCTTTTGGTTTGCGAGGTCCGCGTACCAACTGATTAATAGTCGTCATAAACTTTTTACCCGGTCATTTTTTAAAATGGCAAAAAATAAAACGACAGACGGGATCGGTAACCCCAGTCTGTCGAAGGCCGCGAATTCTACGCAGACCCTCCAACAATGTCAAATGCCCAACCCCAGCTATTTCAGCCCGAGTTGAGCACCCATGAATCCGGCCCACGCGCCGGCGACATCGGCTATCCGTAATGAAAATAAAACAGTCTTGCTAGAACAGTCTTTTTCATTCGGCCCTTCTTTTGAAGGGATTGAATTACTTAGCCGGACAATTATGACAGGGAAGCCATAAACACGCAACAGTAAAATCGAAATTCACACGAGATTGCTCTAAAAACTTTTATTGAACCTGCCTGGACCAATAAAAAGGCCGGGAATACATCCCGGCCTTGCTATAGCTCTGGAGAATTGAGTCAGTCTTTGCTGTTTGCTTCGGTCGCATCATCCAGTTCACCAAACTCCTCTGCTGCAACAGCAGCAGCCAGTGCGGCAAGATCAATTTCCGGATCTTCCTCTGGTGGGCGTTTACGTGAATTGTGAAAGGCCATACCAGTACCCGCCGGAATCAAACGTCCAACAATGACATTTTCTTTCAGTCCACGCAGATGATCACTGGTGCCGCGTACCGCCGCCTCTGTCAACACCCTGGTTGTCTCCTGGAAAGAAGCCGCTGAAATGAACGACTCTGTTGCCAGTGAAGCCTTGGTGATACCAAGCAACAAACGCTGATAAGTGGCCGGTTCGCCACCATCCTTTTCAACCACTGCATTCGCTTCCTTCACACGAACAACATCAAGCTGTTCACGCATCAACAAGTTGGAATCACCCGACTCGCGAATCTCAGCTTTGCGCAACATCTGCCTGACGATAACTTCGATGTGCTTGTCGTTGATCTTCACACCCTGGAGACGATAGACGTCCTGAATTTCCTTGGTGAGATAATCGGACAGCGCCTCAACACCCATCAGGCGAAGAATGTCATGCGGATTTGGCTCGCCATCTGCAATGGTTTCGCCTTTTTCAACCCGCTCACCTTCAAACACGATCAGGTGACGCCACTTCGGAATCAGGTCTTCATATGTCTCACCATTATCCTGGGTGATAACGATGCGCTGTTTGCCCTTTGTTTCTTTACCGAAACTGAAAATACCGGAAACCTCGGCAAGAATCGCAGATTCTTTCGGCTTACGCGCTTCAAATAAATCGGCTACCCGTGGCAAACCACCGGTGATATCACGTGTCTTGGAAGACTCCTGTGGAATACGTGCAATGACGTCACCAACAGCGACTTCCTGTCCATCCCTGATACCCACAATGGATAGCGCCTGCAGGAAATATTGTGCCGGGATCTCAGTGCCCGCCAGATACAAGGGTTTACCGTTCTTGTCACTCAGGCTGACCATCGGCTTCAGATCTTTACCAACACTACCGCGCTGTTTGGGATCCGTAACGATAAGACTACTCAAACCTGTAATCTCATCCACCGTTTCGTTAACGGTGATACCTTCGACAAAATCATGGAAACCGACGATACCCGCAACTTCAGTCACAATCGGGTGTGTATGCGGATCCCAGTTTGCCACGACCTGGCCGGACTCAACCTTGTCCTCATCACGAATCGAGACGATCGCACCATAAGGAATCTTGTAGCGTTCCTTTTCACGACCGTGTGCATCAATGACTGACAATTCACCCGAGCGCGATACCGCGACCAGTTTTTTGTCAGCATTCACAACCGACTTAAGGTTGTAGAGACGAACCGTACCACTGGATTTGGTCTGGATGTGATCAACCGCTGCCGCACGAGAGGCCGCACCACCAATGTGGAACGTACGCATAGTTAACTGCGTACCCGGCTCACCAATTGACTGTGCAGCGATAACGCCAACCGCCTCACCGAGGTTAACCAGCTGACCACGGGCGAGATCACGACCATAACAATGGGCACAAACACCATAACGGGTTTCACAGGTAATAGTTGAACGAACCAGAATCCGGTCGACACTTTCCTTTTCAAGCGTGTCTACCCATTTCTCATCCAAAAGCGTGTTACGTGGGCACAGAAGTTCATCCGTACCCGGCTTCATAACGTCTGCCGCGGTCATACGACCAAGCACGCGTTCGGAGAGCGCCTCAACCACGTCACCACCTTCAACAATCGGCATCATGGTCAAACCATTAACCGTGCCACAGTCATATTCGGTGGTCACAAGATCCTGAGCCACGTCAACCAGACGGCGTGTCAGGTAACCCGAGTTAGCAGTTTTCAAAGCGGTATCCGCAAGACCCTTACGAGCACCGTGAGTCGAGATAAAGTACTGCAATACATCAAGACCTTCACGGAAGTTCGCCGTGATCGGTGTTTCAATAATGGAACCATCCGGTTTAGCCATCAAGCCACGCATACCGGCCAACTGTCTGATCTGTGCTGCAGAACCACGAGCGCCTGAGTCGGCCATAATGAAGATAGAGTTCATTGAATCCTCTTCAACGTCCTCACCCTTCAGGTTCTTCGCAGCCGTTTTACCCATACCGCTCATCATGGCCTTGGCGACCTGCTCATTGGTCCGGGACCAGATATCTACCACCTTGTTATAACGCTCACCTGCGGTTACAAGACCGGAAATATACTGGTTCTGAATTTCAATGACTTCGTCATCTGCCGTTGCAAGAATGGATTTCTTTTCTTCCGGAATTACGAGATCTTCAATACCGATTGAAATCCCGGCGATGGTCGCGTAGCGGAAACCTGTGTACATCAGGCGGTCAGCGAAAACAACGGTCTTTTTAAGACCCAGTCGCCGATAGCATGAGTTGATCAAACCGGAAATCTGCTTTTTCTTCAAAGCTTCATTCAACAGGTGGAAAGGCATACCTACCGGGCGAATTTCAGCCAGCAAGGCGCGACCCACCGTGGTGGTAACGAGATTGGTCTCATGACGCTCATCACCCAGTTCGGAAATAATCGTCTCATCGATACGAACATGAATTTTCGCATGTACATCGACGGCACGGTTCTCATAAGCACGGTGAACTTCAGCAATATCGGAGAAATACATCTCTTCACCTGGAACACCGGCCAGTTCACGTGTCATATAGTACAGGCCAAGTACAACATCCTGGGTCGGTACGATAATGGGCTCACCATTAGCGGGCGACAAAATGTTGTTTGATGACATCATCAATGTACGCGCTTCAAGCTGCGCTTCAATGGACAACGGAACATGGACGGCCATTTGATCGCCATCGAAATCCGCGTTGAACGCCGTACAAACCAGGGGATGTAACTGAATGGCCTTGCCTTCAATCAACACCGGTTCGAAAGCCTGGATACCCAGACGGTGAAGCGTCGGCGCACGGTTCAACAATACCGGGTGCTCGCGGATAACTTCAGAAAGAATATCCCAAACCTCGGCTCTTTCTGTTTCAACCAACTTCTTGGCAGCCTTGATAGTTGCCGCCATACCACGCAACTGCAACTTGCTGAAGATAAACGGCTTGAATAATTCCAATGCCATTTTCTTGGGCAAACCGCATTGATGCAGCTTCAAGGTTGGACCTACCACGATCACTGAACGACCGGAGTAATCCACACGCTTACCAAGCAGGTTCTGACGGAAACGACCCTGCTTACCCTTGATCATGTCAGCCAGTGACTTCAAGGGGCGGCGGTTGGTGCCGGTAATCGCACGACCACGACGACCATTGTCAAGCAAGGCGTCTACGGATTCCTGCAGCATACGCTTTTCATTACGCACGATAATATCCGGCGCATTCAATTCAAGCAGGCGCTTCAGGCGGTTATTGCGGTTAATGACGCGACGGTAAAGATCGTTCAGATCAGAGGTCGCGAAACGCCCGCCATCCAGCGGCACCAACGGACGCAGGTCCGGTGGCAATACCGGCAATACGGTCAGGACCATATACTCCGGGCGGTTGCCTGAATCGATAAATGCTTCCACCAGCTTGACGCGTTTTGAGAAGCGTTTGAGCTTTGTCTCTGAACGTGTGCCACCAATGTCTTCACGCAGTTGTTTCAGTTCTTCATTCAGATTGATGGTGCGCAACAATTCAAAAATTGCCTCCGCGCCCATTTTGGCGACAAACTCATCACCAAACTCTTCAACAGCATCAAGATACTGTTCATCTGTCAGAAGGGTGCCGCGTTCCAGCGTCGTCATACCCTCATCGAGTACAACATAAGATTCAAAATACAGAATCCGCTCAATATCACGCAGGGTCATGTCCAGCATGAGGCCAATACGCGAAGGCAACGACTTCAGGAACCAGATGTGTGCGACCGGGCTAGCCAGGTCGATGTGAGCCATACGCTCGCGACGAACCTTGGTCAGTGTTACCTCGGTACCACATTTTTCACAAACAACACCGCGGTGCTTCATACGCTTGTACTTACCGCACAGGCACTCGTAATCCTTGATAGGACCAAAAATGGAAGCACAGAATAAACCATCACGCTCCGGCTTGAATGTCCGGTAATTGATGGTTTCAGGTTTCTTAACCTCGCCAAACGACCAAGAACGAATCAGATTCGGCGGAGCCAATCCTATCCGGATTGTGTCAAAATTCAGCGGCTGGCGCTGACGATTATAGAGATTTAATAAGTCTCTCATCGTATATCTCCTCTGATCACGTTTCTTCGAGTTCGATGTTAATACCCAATGAGCGAATTTCCTTCACCAATACGTTGAAGGATTCGGGCATGCTTGCCACCATCTCATGGTTACCATCGACTATGTTTTTATACATCTGGTTACGGCCGGATACGTCATCGGATTTAACCGTTAACATTTCCTGCAGCGTGTAGGCTGCGCCATACGCTTCCAGTGCCCAAACTTCCATTTCACCAAATCGCTGACCACCAAACTGTGCTTTACCGCCAAGTGGCTGCTGCGTAACCAGGCTGTAAGGACCGGTGGAACGCGCATGCATCTTGTCATCAACCAGGTGATTCAGTTTCAGCATATACATATAACCAACCGTCACGGGGCGATCGAAAGGATCACCGGTTCGGCCGTTGTACAAAGTGGTCTGACCCGAGACAGGCAGATTTGCCAATTCAAGCAAGCGTTTAATCTCAGATTCCGGCGCACCATCAAATACCGGTGTAGCCATCGGCACGCCACCCTTCAGGTTCTTTGCCATCTCCTTGATTTCTTCCGCAGAGAAGCTGTTCATATTGACACGGCCTTTCTGATCGCTGTTGTAAATCTCACCCAGGAACTTGCGAATCTCTTCTGTCTTTGCGTTCCGCTCCACCATCTCGGTGATTCGGTGTCCAAGACCCTTCGCAGCCCAGCCAAGATGTGTTTCCAGCACCTGACCAATGTTCATACGTGATGGAACACCCAGTGGGTTGAGTACCACATCAACCGGTGTACCGTCTTCCATATAAGGCATGTCTTCCTGCGGGACGATCATGGAAATAACACCCTTGTTACCATGACGGCCGGCCATCTTGTCGCCAGGCTGGATACGACGTCTAACGGCCATGTATACCTTGACCATCTTGAGCACGCCCGGCGCCAGGTCATCACCACGGGTGATCTTGCCTTTCTTCTCTTCAAATTTTTCGTCAAAGACCCGACGCTGGTCCTTGATCTGATCTGCCAATTGCTCAATCAGATCATTCGCGTCATTGTCTTTCATACGCAATTTGTATCTGTCATCCGCATCCAGACCGGCGAGGTACTCGGCGGTAATCACCGTGCCTTTCTTGAGACCTTGCGGCCCCTTATTGGCAACCTTACCCACCAAACCATTTTCCAGACGCTGGTAAATAGCGGCTTCAACGATTCTCATCTGGTCATCAAGATCTTTTCTGACCTGACGTAATTGATCTTTCTCAATGGAGATCGCACGCTGGTCTTTCTCAACACCATCACGGGTAAACACCTGCACATCGATGACGGTGCCATCACTACCCGATGAAACACGCAGAGAGGTGTCTTTTACATCGGAGGCCTTTTCACCAAAAATGGCTCTCAGCAGTTTCTCTTCCGGTGTCAGTTGTGTTTCGCCTTTTGGCGTTACCTTACCAACCAGGATGTCACCGGCTTTAACCTCTGCACCGATATATACGATGCCGGACTGATCCAGTTTATTCAGGTTATGCTCACCAACATTTGGGATATCCGCCGTAATTTCCTCGGAACCCAGCTTGGTATCACGCGCAACACAGGTCAGCTCTACAATGTGAATGGTCGTGAAACGATCCTCCTGAACGACCCGCTCAGAAATCAGGATTGAATCCTCAAAGTTGTAACCATTCCACGGCATGAAGGCAATCAGCATATTCTGGCCAAGTGCGAGCTCACCGAGGTCTGTTGAGGGTCCGTCAGCAAGCACGTCACCCTTGGTAACAGTTTCGCCAACATTCACCAGCGGACGCTGATTCATACAGGTGTTCTGATTGGAGCGCTGATACTTGACCAGGTTATAGATATCCACACCGGGGTCACCGGCCGGAACTTCATCTTCATTGACATGGACAACAATGCGCCCGGCATCCACCTGGTCAACAGTACCGCCGCGCTTGGCGACTGCAGTAACACCCGAGTCGGTAGCGACCACACGTTCCATACCCGTACCGACCAATGGCTTTTCAGCCACCAGCGTTGGTACAGCCTGGCGTTGCATGTTCGACCCCATCAAGGCGCGGTTGGCATCATCATGCTCAAGGAATGGCACCAGTGATGCAGCCACGGAAACAATCTGCTTCGGTGACACGTCCATGTAATTGACTTCGATCGGCTCTTTAAGCGTGAACTCACCCATGTGCCGGCAAGGAATAAATTCATCTACAAACTTGCCATTGGAGTCGAGTTCAGCATTGGCCTGTGCAATAACGTAGTCACCCTCGACGATCGCGGAAAGGTATTCCACATCATTGGTGACCTTACCGTTATTCACCTTCCTGTAAGGCGTTTCCAGAAAACCATAGTCATTGGTCCTGGCGTACACTGCCAGCGAGTTGATCAAACCAATATTCGGACCTTCAGGAGTCTCAATTGGACAAACCCGGCCATAGTGAGTCGGATGAACGTCACGCACCTCAAAACCAGCGCGTTCACGCGTCAGACCACCGGGGCCCAATGCAGATACACGTCGTTTGTGTGTCACTTCGGAAAGCGGGTTGTTCTGATCCATGAACTGGCTAAGCTGGCTTGAGCCAAAAAACTCTTTAATCGCGGCAGCTACCGGTTTTGCATTGATCAGTTCCTGCGGTGAGAGATCTTCACTTTCAGCTACTGACAAACGCTCACGAACAGCACGCTCAACACGCACAACACCGACACGGAAGACATTCTCAGCCATCTCACCAACGCTTCGTACACGCCGGTTACCAAGGTGATCGATGTCATCGACCGTGCCGTTACCATTACGGATATCGATCAAAACCTTCAAAACCGCAAGAACATCCTCACGATCAAGGACACCCGGACCGGTAATCTCTTCGCGACCGACACGCCGGTTGAATTTCATCCGGCCTACACCGGACAAATCGTAGCGCTCTTCGGTGAAGAACAGGTTCTTGAACAGGTTTTGTGCCGCTTCCTTGGTAGGTGGTTCACCCGGACGCATCATACGGTAGATCTCAACCAAGGCTTCCAGCTCATTGGTTGATGCATCAATATTCAATGTATTTGAAATATAAGGGCCCTGGTCAAGATCGTTGACATACAAAACTTCGAACTTCTTGACACCGGCCTCACGCAACTGTTGCAGCAACTCTTCGGTCAACTCGGCATTGGCATCCGCCAAAACTTCGCCCGATTCCTTATCAATCAGGTTGTGAGCAATGATTTTTCCAAACAGGTAATCATCAGGCACTTGCAGTGCTTTGATACCGGCTTCGTGAATTAATTTGACATGCCGCGCGGTAATACGCTTGCCATGCGCGACAATCACCTCGCCTTTTTTATCAGCGATATCAAAAAGCGCAGACTCGCCACGCAGACGCTCCGGAACCAGTTCGAGTTTTGCACCTTCCTTGAGAAGGGTTACATGGCTGGTTTCAAAGAACGTATCAAGAATTTCTTCGTTGTTCATGCCCAGAGCACGAAGCAACACGGTAACAGGCAGTTTTCTGCGTCTGTCTATTCGAGTGAAAATACCGTCTTTGGCATCAAACTCGAAATCAAGCCAGGAACCTCTGTAAGGAATGACCCGGGCAGAGAAAAGCAGCTTTCCGCTTGAATGGGTTTTACCTTTGTCATGGTCAAAAAACACACCCGGAGAGCGGTGCAACTGAGAAACGATGACTCGCTCGGTACCGTTAATGACAAATGTGCCCGTTTCGGTCATCAGTGGCAGGTCGCCCATATAGACCTCCTGCTCCTTGACGTATTTGACAGGCTTCTGTTTGGCCGAACTTTCCTTGTCGTAGATGACAAGGCGAACCTTTACACGCAACGGGGCCGCATAGGTCATGCCGCGAAGCTTGCATTCGCGCACATTAAACGGTGGATTCCCCAATTTATAGCTGACGTATTCAAGTGCAGCATTTCGGGAATAGGAAACTATCGGGAATACCGACTTCAAGGCGCCGTGAAGACCACGTTCGCGCCGATCACCGGGCTTCGTCTCAAGTTGTAAGAATTCCGCATAAGAACGGATTTGGGTCTGCAGGAGATTGGGAACTTCCAGGATCGCCTGGCTTTTACCAAAATCTTTACGGATACGCTTTTTCTCAGTAAATGAGTAATTCATGTTACCTACCACCTCTTTGCGGCCTGGCCAATGGTCGCGTCATAAAATGACAAACAGGATCAGGCCGGGGACATAAATCCCCAGCCGAATCCTTCTTACTTCTCGTAAATCAAAAATCTTGACTTACTTGACTTCTACGGTAGCGCCTGCCTCTTCGAGTTTCTTCTTCAACTCTTCAGCTTCTGCTGCCTCAATACCTTCTTTCACTGCAGTCGGTGCACCTTCAACGAGGTCTTTAGCTTCTTTAAGGCCCAAACCTGTGATTTCACGTACTGCCTTAATTACCGGAACCTTGCTGCTGCCGAAAGAGGCCAGCATAACAGTGAACTCGGTCTGTTCCGCAGCAGCAGCGGCTTCACCACCACCTGCAGGACCAGCAGCAACAGCTACGGGTGCCGCAGCAGATACACCAAATTTCTCTTCCATTGCGCTGATCAGATCAACTACATCCATAACGCTCATGTTTGAGATTGTGTCTAAAATATCTTCTTTTGAAACGGCCATTGTCGTCTCTCCTAATGTCAATTATGGCAACCTGACGGTTACCGGGGTTAAGTTTTAAATCGTTCAGGCAGCTTGTTTTGCTTCGCTAACTGCAGCAAAAGTACGAACCAGTTTGGTATGCGGTTCGGCCAGGGTACGGACAAATTTCTCCACTGGTGCTTTCATCACGCCCATCAGGATTGCAATCGCCTGGTCGTAAGTCGGCAGACTGGACAAACGGTCCAATTCGGAGGCTTCATAAACCTCTCCACCAACAGCGACAAGCTTTGTAATCAATTTGTCATTCGACTTCACATAGTCTTTGACAAGACGCGCAGCAGCACCCGGATCTTCCATACTGAAAGCCAGGAGCAGTGGTCCCGTTAGGGATTCCTGCATGCATTCAAACTCGGTACCTTCCACAGCACGACGCACCAACGTGTTCTTGACCACCTTGAGGTAAACGCCACTTTCACGTGCCTTCACACGCAAATCTGTCATTTCCTCTACAGTTAAGCCGCGATACTCCGCTGCCACTGCAGCCAATGCGGTCTTGGCGACTTCAGCCACTTCCGCAACAACTGCTTTCTTCTGCTCAATACTCAGAGCCATTTGATACCTCCAAGAGTCAAATCACCGGTTTCCCGGTATGGTTTAACGACTCATGACATCCATTTACATAGATGTCACAGGACCAAAAACGGTCCTTCAGTGGCTACCCCGCTTCTCAATTGTGCTATCTCGAACCCAATTGAGAAGCGGGGGCTCCACCATCTGCGCAGGCAGTGACCGGTTCCCCGGAACACCCTTAAACCGGATCACTGATAAATCCAGTAACCCGATACCTACGGTCTCTGACGGCCTACTTCCGGTTTAAGTGTCATCGGATTTCCCAAAGACAAAAAAGCCGGAGTCAGCCCGCCCATCCATCAGCTTTCACTGATGAAATTCTTAAAACTGATTTCTAAAGCTTTATAGCCTGATGATCTACAACGAGACCTGGACCCATGGTGGTTGATACAGAAACCTTCCTCAGGTACTGACCTTTGGCAGTTGCTGGCTTCAGTTTATTCAAATCTGTCAGCAATGCTGCGAGGTTCGCCTGCAGTGCTTCCACTTCGAAATCAACCTTACCAATAGTGCTGTGGATAATGCCGCCTTTGTCAGTTCTGAAACGAACCTGTCCAGCCTTGGCATTCTGTACCGCTGCTGCCACATCCGTTGTAACCGTTCCAACCTTGGGGTTGGGCATCAGGCCCCTTGGCCCCAAAACCTGGCCAAGCTTACCGACAACACGCATGGCGTCCGGGGTTGCAATAACCACATCAAATGAAAGATCTCCACCTTTGATCTGGTCATGTAAATCATCCATACCAACAACATCCGCACCGGCTTCCAATGCTTTATCAACATTATCACCCTGTGTGAATACCGCCACCCGTACCGACTTTCCGGTACCGTTGGGCAGCACGGTCGCTCCACGTACATTCTGATCTGATTTTCTTGGATCAACACCCAGACGGATGGCTACATCCACAGATTCTTTAAACTTTACACCGCTGAGCTTTTTCAAAAGCTCCAGCGCCTCATCAACCAGGTAAACCTTACCCGGTTCAAGCTGTTCGCGGATTGCCTTATTACGTTTGCTTGAAATGGTCATCAGACAACACCCTCCACATCCAGACCCATGCTGCGGGCTGATCCCGCGATCGTGCGAACGGCTGCATCCATATCGGCAGCCGTCAAATCGGGCTCTTTTGCCTTGGCGATTTCTTCCAACTGCGCGCGGGTTACCGTTCCAACCTTGTTGGTGTTTGGCTCGCCGCTACCCTTTGCAATACCAACAGCCTTCCGCAACAGCACAGCTGCCGGAGGTGTCTTGGTAATAAATGTAAAGCTGCGATCAGCGTAAACCGTAATCACAACAGGCAAGGGCAAACCCGGTTCGGTTTTCTGCGTTGACGCATTGAACGCCTTGCAGAACTCCATGATATTAACACCGTGCTGTCCAAGTGCCGGACCAACAGGAGGACTGGGGTTAGCCTGCCCTGCTTTAACCTGCAACTTAATATATGCAGTGACTTTCTTAGCCATTTTTTACTCCCCGGGTGCAAACGCCTGCTAACCAGTAGCAAAGCTCCCCGTATTGGTTAAGACACCATCGAAGATTTATTAATCCGCGTAGATGCCAGGGTTAAAACCGCACGGCACTTTTGTGCCGGCGACAAAAATTCTTTGGTTCAGGCTTTTTCAACCTGGTGAAAATTCAGTTCCACCGGCGTTGAACGCCCAAAAATTAAAACCGCTACACGCAGGCGATTCTTTTCGTAATTCACCTCTTCAACCGTACCGTTGAAGTCATTGAATGGCCCGTCAACAACACGAACCATCTCGCCCGGCTCGAACAGGATCTTCGGCCGTGGTTTGTCGACACCTTCCTGGACACGACTCAGTATCGTATCCGCTTCCTTTTGCGAAATGGCTGCTGGCTTGTCAGAGGTACCGCCAATGAAGCCCATGACCTTTGGTACTTCTTTGACCAAGTGCCATGTTTCGTCATTCATTTCCATTTCAACCAGGACATAGCCCGGGAAAAACTTGCGGTCGGAGCGACGTTTCTGACCACCTTTCATTTCAACAACTTCTTCTGTCGGTACCAAAACCTCACCAAACATGTCTTCCATGCCGGCCCTGGCTATGCGCTCTGTCAGCGAGCGTTGTACCTGCTTTTCGAAACCGGAAAACGCGTGTATGACGTACCAACGTTTACTCATGATCAGCCTCCTGTCAGCAGGCTGCGAACCAGCGCGCCGATCATCCAGTCGACTGCGGCAAGAAACAAAGAAATGATGATCGTAACGACGATGACCATCAACGATGTCTGTACCGCCTCCTGGTGAGTCGGCCAAACCACCTTGCGGCGTTCAATATCCGACTCTTTCAAGAAGCGAAAGAAGGTACCGCCCTTCTGTGTCTGGGCAGCCACCCAGCATGCCAGTAAGGTCACAACAATCAGCGCCGCCACCCGAACTGGTGTTATCGCCAGATCCTGGTAGTAGTAATACGCCGCAATTCCACCCAGCAACATGATGACTGAGATCAGCAGCAATGATGTATCTGCAAATGCTGACCTGCTGTTTTCTGCTTTGCTGTTCATATTCAGTCGCTCTATCCGTTCCCGTGCTTTTGTTACCTGTTCCGGCTGATTTAACAGCCGTTTGGTCTGAGTGCAGTACTGGCAGGCCAGGAGGGACTCGAACCCCCAACCCTCGGTTTTGGAGACCGATGCTCTGCCAGTTGAGCTACTGGCCTTTCATTACTGCTTCAGACCAGAAAGCTGACAGACCCCAAGGTGCGCCAGCTTCCCGTAGAACAACTACCTATTTAGTACGTCTTATTCAAAGATCTTGGCAACAACGCCAGCACCAACCGTACGTCCGCCTTCACGGATCGCGAAACGCAGACCTTCTTCCATCGCAATCGGATTGATCAGCTCTACTTTCATTTGTACGTTGTCACCAGGCATTACCATCTCAACACCATCAGGCAAGGTCACCGCACCCGTTACGTCCGTCGTACGGAAGTAAAACTGCGGACGGTAGCCCTTGAAGAATGGTGTGTGACGGCCACCTTCGTCTTTCGACAAAATGTACACCTCAGCTTCAAACTTGGTGTGCGGGGTGATCGTCTTCGGATGCGCCAATACCTGTCCACGCTCAACGTCATCACGCTTCGTACCACGCAGCAATACACCTACGTTGTCACCAGCACGACCTTCGTCAAGCAATTTGCGGAACATCTCAACACCGGTACATACCGTCTTACCGGTTTCCTTGATGCCTACTATCTCAAGCTCTTCACCCACTTTCACAACGCCGCGCTCAACACGACCTGTGACTACCGTGCCGCGACCAGAGATTGAAAACACATCTTCGATCGGCAACAGGAAAGGCTTGTCCGTATCACGGACCGGCTCAGGGAAATACTCATCCATTTCAGCAATCAGCTTCAAAATGGACGGGATGCCGATATCAGATGTATCACCTTCCAGCGCCTTTAACGCTGAACCTACAATGATAGGAATATCATCACCCGGGAAATCATAAGAGCTCAACAGCTCACGGATCTCCATATCAACCAGCTCGATCAACTCTTCGTCATCAACCTGGTCGGCTTTGTTCATGTATACCATGATGTAAGGTACACCTACCTGACGCGCCAGCAGAATGTGCTCACGGGTCTGAGGCATCGGACCATCGGCCGCTGATACCACAAGGATCGCTCCATCCATCTGCGCCGCACCAGTGATCATGTTCTTCACATAGTCAGCATGGCCTGGACAATCCACGTGTGCGTAGTGACGCAAATCAGATTCATATTCAACGTGAGCCGTTGCGATCGTAATACCACGCTCGCGCTCTTCAGGTGCGTTATCGATCTGATCATATGCAATGAAGGCACCGCCACGGGCTTCAGCACAAATCTTGGTCATTGCCGCCGTCAGCGTCGTCTTACCATGATCAACGTGACCAATCGTTCCCACGTTTACATGGGGTTTTGTTCTTTCAAATTTTTCCTTGGACATTCCAGTCTCCAAAAACAACCGATGTTAAATTGTAAAAAAATCACTACGACCCAAAAATATGGTGCCCATAACTGGACTTGAACCAGTGACCTCTCCCTTACCAAGGGAGTGCTCTACCGCCTGAGCTATATGGGCCAGTCATATAACGCAATCTGACTCTAACTGTGTCACGCTTTTTACCCAATGCTCCAAGCCGGTAAGTTTGGAGCGGGTGATGGGGATCGAACCCACATAATCAGCTTGGAAGGCTGATGTTCTACCATTGAACTACACCCGCCTAAACTTCCAAAACCTGAATAAAAACCCAGGGTTTCTTCACCATCAAAATGGTGGAGGGGGGAGGATTCGAACCTCCGAAGGCATAGCCAGCAGATTTACAGTCTGCCCTCGTTGACCGCTTGAGTACCCCTCCGTCAAGCAAGCCGCCTATTTTCACTTAGCCAACGTGTGGCTGTCAATACGTGACAGGCGAATTACTTAAATTAACGCGCGCAAGTCCGGATTTGGTCTACACATTAAACCGAAAATGCATAACATCGCCCTCTTGCGTGATGTATTCCTTCCCTTCGAGACGCAATTTCCCGGCTTCCTTCGCACCACTCTCACCACCAAACTTGATGAAATCATCAAAAGCAGTCACTTCAGCACGGATAAAGCCACGTTCAAAGTCGGTGTGAATCCTTCCCGCTGCGTTGGGCGCTGTGGCGCCCTTGGTAACCGTCCATGCCCGGACCTCTTTTTCACCAGCAGTAAAAAACGTTAACAGATCCAGCAATGCGTAACCCGCACGTATCACGCCAGCCAGGCCCGACTCCTTGAGACCAAGCTCAGCGAGAAACTCCGCACGGTCCTCGCGGTCCAATTGCGCCACCTCGGCCTCAATGGCCGCACAAACCGGCACCACACGTGCATTATCGCCACTCGCATACTCCCTGACCTGGTCAAGTAAGGGGTTATTTTCGAAACCGTCTTCGGTCACGTTAGCGATATACTCAACCGGCTTCATGGTCAGCAGGTTGAATTCTTTAAGCTGTTTTTTCTGATCTTTATCCAGATCGAGACCGCGCAGGTTTCCTGTTTCGCCAAGGCTTGTGATCACCTTTGTCAACAGCGCCGCCCGGGCCAGTGCATCCTTGTCCCCGCTGCGGGTCTGTTTTTCCGTTTTCTGTAAAGCGCGCTCAAGCGTATCCAGATCCGCCAGTGCCAGTTCTGTATTGATGATCTCAATATCAGAAATCGGGTCGACCTTTCCGGACACATGAATCACGTCATCGTCCTCAAAACAACGAACCACATGTGCAATTGCGTCTGTCTCCCTGACGTGCGACAAAAACTTATTGCCCAGCCCCTCACCTTTTGAAGCACCGGCAACCAAACCGGCAATATCCACAAACTCCATCGTGGTGGGCAAGACGCGTTGGGGCTTTACGATCGCAGCCAGTTGATCGAGACGGGGGTCAGGTACCGGCACAATGCCAACATTGGGATCAATCGTACAAAACGGGTAATTTTCCGCGGCAATGCCTGCCTCTGTGAGCGCATTGAACAAGGTTGATTTTCCAACATTCGGCAAGCCGACAATTCCACATTTAAAACCCATGATCTATATCCAGTTCAATTAACCGATGGCTCAGCAACGGTATGTAAGTCTTTGGTTGCCTTCGCAACCCTGCCTGCCAACAAGTCGGGCATCACACCTATGGCATCGCCAATCGAATGCATGATCTGTTGCTCCTGTTCCGCCGGCGGCCGGCTTAAGACATAGGCAGTGACGGCATCCTTGAAGCCCGGGTGTCCAATGCCGATTCGTAAGCGCATGAAATCTGTGTTGTCGAGATGCCGGAAGATGTCACGCATACCGTTATGCCCGCCATGACCACCGCCTGTCTTCAAACGTGCGGTACCCGGCGGAAGGTCGAGATCATCGTAGGCGACCAGTAGCTTTTCGACACCGACTTTATAATAATCTTTCAGCGCTCGAACCGCCTGGCCGCTATGGTTCATGAAAACGTCAGGTTTCGCGAAAATGCAGTCTTTGCCAAAAACGCGGCCACGACAAACTTCAGCGGAAACCTTTGCCTGCAATCTGAAGCGGGAATCACCCGCAGCAGGATCAACCTCTCTGTGTAAAGCGTCCAAAAACCAAAACCCGGCATTGTGCCGGGTTTGGCTATATTTGGAGCCTGGGTTACCGAGGCCAACAATCAGGAATGTTTCGGACACTACCTTCTCCGCTGACTTTCCCTTACCCGGGCGGGGATTGTTGACATCAGATCCTCCCGCCTGTCTTAGGAGCGATCTTCTTCAGAATCTCCTGATTCATCATCTTCAGCATCATCAACTGCAGTTGGTTCAAGATCAGCAAGCGCTTCAGCTTCGGCTTCAGCTTCAGCAGCTGCGCCAGTACCCTGAGACTCTTTGATGTGAACCGTATTGGCAATCATGACGTCACCGGTGCCTTCCTCGCTCAATGCAGGAATCGCAACACCTTCAGGCAGCTGAATTTCGGACAGCATAATAATACCGCCCAATTCCAGACCGGAAAGATCAACTTCAAGGAAGCTGGGCAGATTACCCGGCAATGCGGCAATTTCAATTTCTGTCACCAGGTGCTGGATAACCACACCGGATGCTTTACCTGCTTCAGATTGTTCTTCACCGGTAAAGTGAATCGGAAGAGACATACGCAGAACTTCCTTGTCGGAAACACGCATAAAATCAAGGTGCAGAATCTGTGCTTTGTAAGGGTGATGCTGAACATCACGGACGACAACTTTCTGGGTACGCCCGTCATCAATCCTGATTTCCAGAATACTGGAGAAAAATGATTCCCGCTCAGTTGCATGCTTTAATGGGCCGTGCTCGATTGCAAGGGTAGCCGGGGCTTTGTTGCCACCGTAAATAACGGCGGGGATTTTTCCCTGGTGACGCAGGCGGCGGCTCGCACCCTTCCCTGCACCCTCACGGATTTCCGCGTTGATAACGTTTAAATCAGTCATGGTATTCCTCAAAATATAGTGTATCTGCACCGGCACAGAAGGATCTGAATCGAAGCAAAAAACCGTTTACACGGCAATTCATCCATCCCCGCGACCAGGGGTGGCATAAAAATCTAGCCGGGCATTATAACGTATACACCGTGGGTAGGCGCAACACATATTAATACAATTTTCAGAGATTGATCATGCACATACCAGGCATGTGCTGCCCGGTGACAGGCTAATCTACATAAAGAGAGCTGACCGATTCCCCATGCGCCATGCGGCGTATGGTTTCCGCCAGCATCTGGGCAACACTCAACTGGCGAATCTTGCCACACTGTTGAGCGGCTTCACTCAAGGGGATGGTGTCGGTTACAACCAGCTCATCCAGCTTTGAATTGACGATATTATCAATCGCCGGCCCGGACAGAACGGGATGTACACAATAGGCCACCACGCGCTTGGCGCCATGCTCTTTCAGCGCACCGGCAGCGGTACAAAGTGTGCCGGCCGTGTCGACCATGTCATCCACCATGACGCAGCTCTTGCCCTCAATGTCACCGATGATATTCATGACCTTGGCGACATTCGCACGTGGGCGACGTTTATCGATAATGGCCAACTCGGAATCCAGTCGCTTGGCAATGGCCCTGGCCCTTACCACACCACCCACATCAGGGGATACGACAACCAGGTCTTCACCACCCTGGTGCTGCCAGATATCCGCCAGGGTCAAAGGGGATGCGTAAACATTATCAACCGGAATATCGAAGAAACCCTGGATCTGATCAGCATGTAAATCAATCGTCATGACGCGATCGGTACCCACGGTACTGATCATTTTTGCTGCCACTTTGGCCGTAATCGGCACACGCGCAGAGCGTGGTCGACGATCCTGGCGTGCATATCCGAAATAGGGAATAACCGCAGTCACACGGGCAACAGAGGCGCGCTTCAGAGCATCCACCATTACCAGTAACTCGATGAAGTTATCAGCCGTTGGTGCGCAGGTTGGTTGAATAAGATAGATATCACGACCACGAACATTTTCCATGATCTCGACGAGAACCTCGCCATCGCTGAACCGGTCAACAATGGCTTTACCCATTGGGACATCGAGCTCACGAGCAATATCGTTTGCCAACTTGGGGTTGGCATTGCCTGCAAATACCATCAGGGAAGGACTGGCCACTTTCTCACCACCTGGGCTGCATTGACTATCGTTTTAAGAAATGGCTGGGTCGGCAGGACTCGAACCTGCGAATGCGGGGATCAAAACCCCGTGCCTTAACCAACTTGGCGACGACCCATTCGTTTTCAATCTTTAATTTCTAACACGCTTCGGTCAACCTGCTTAATAAATCTGACCTGTCCACCCCACTTACAAGCCGGACATTATATCGGCATTCTAATTCGCTTGCCGCTCTCTTTGCATTTTTTTTCTTATCAAATGCCAAAAAAAATGTACTGCCGGTGCCACTCATGCGTGGATGACCCCATGCAGACATGTCCCCGGTGACCTTTCTAAGCTCCGGATACATTTGCAAAACGGTATTTTCGCAATCATTCCGACCCGGTTGCAAGTTAGTTTTCGTCATGTCCACCGGTGCCGAATCACGCTTGAGTGCAGGATGAGAAAATACATCTGCGGTAGAAATGCTGATGGCCGGGAATACGAGAACATAATATCTTTTTTGCATCGACACCGCTTGTAGCTTCTCACCCCTGCCCTCTGCCCACGCACTATGCCCGTTGACGAATACCGGCACATCAGCACCCAGTTCCAGACCGAGTCGGGCGAGTTGCTGCGGATTCATACCACAGGACCACAAGTGGTTCAGTGCGCAAAGCACGGTAGCCGCATCTGAACTGCCTCCGCCGAGACCGGCCCCTATCGGGGTTCGTTTCAGCAACTCGATCTGCACGCCTTTTTGAATCCCGGCATGCCTTTTCAAAAGCTGTGCAGCCCTGATGCAAATATCTTTCGCTTCCGGAACCCCTTCCACCCTGTTACTTCGGCTGACCATGCCGGTTTCATTTATAAAAAAACGTAACTCATCCCCCCAGTCCAATATTTGAAAAAGGGTTTGCAGATCATGATAGCCATCGGCACGGCGACCCGTGATATGCAGAAACAGATTCAACTTGGCCGGAGCGGGCCAGGTTCTGTCAGCAGGATCAATTGACAGGGTCATCGCCCTGATCCATTCGCCAGCGCTGAATCGCCAGTTTCACGCGGTAATCATCCCGCGTGGCATTCAACCGCACGGGCAATTCCATACCTTCGAAAGAATCGTAACGGGTGAAGCTTACATTCCAGCCAAACTGCAGCAAACTGACCAATAAGCCGTCGGCTCCAATCTCTTCATTGTCGGCAAACCCGGGCGCCGCAAGTCCGCGCACCCACCAGTGCAGCGCATCCAGGGGAACAGGCCATCCTATATTATCCTGTATCAACTCGTTGACACTCTCAGCACGCTGCTCGGTGCCATCGGCCATTTTCAGTAATGCACCCTGCGGTCCAGTCTGTAAATGCCAGGCTCCGCGACCCATCGCACCATGGAAATCCAGTTCACTATGGTCAGGTTTAACGTCCCATCTTAATTTTCCGCTGCCACCCTGGTCGCCGTCATCCAGAGATATCTTGCCGACCAGGCCCCATTCTTCCACCACGCTGAGCAAACCGGCACGTTCTTGATATGCCGGCCTGTTTTCAACACCCGGCTGCTTAACACCAACACCCGTGCAGGCATTCAGAACAGGCAATAAAAGACACAGCCAGTAAAACCTCCGCATGTCAGACTCCGTCAAGGTGATTCACCAAAACGCAGCATCGTATTGATCAGTATCTCGTTGTCAGCGTCCAACTCTAACCCCAAACGCCAGGTTGAGCGCGCTTCATCCTTTTGCCCGCGAACCCACAGGACTTCACCAAGATGAGCGGCCACCTCGGCGTTACGCATTATTTTCCACGCTTCCCGCATATAGGTTTCGGCTTCTTCCAAACGACCCAGGCGATAAGATATCCAACCCATGCTATCGATAATCGATGCATCTTCAGGTTGTAACTCATAGGCTCGTTGGATCAACTCTTCCGCTTCCTCGTAACGATCCGTCAAATCAGCAAGTGTGTAACCCAGCGCATTAATCGCTGCAGCATTCTCGGGCTGAATCGAAATAATTTCACGCAGGTCACTTTCAGCGAGGGTCAGCTTACCCAGTGCGACCGCGACCAATGCGCGCGTATACCTTAAGGAAATGTCTTCGGGGAAGGACGCCAGTGCATTATTCAATACTCTGAAAGCCTCATCGTTGTTACCTGATTCCTGCAGAATCTGCGCTTCAGCCTGGTAACTTTGTGACTTGATCTGACTATCACTCCTGGTTCTGAGTTGTACGAGCAAATTTCGAGCATCTTCAAGATCACCCAGACCCGCCAGCAGAAAAGCCTGGCGCATGATGGCCCGAATAGATTTTTCACCGGTAACCTTTTTATACCAGTCAATCGCCTGACGCTGATGGTCGAGCAGTTCTGCACTTTGCGCTGCCTGGAAAGCGGCCTCTGATTCATCGTCGTATTGCACGGTGGAAAAGCCGGCGTACAACTGCTCGGCGTTGTCCCTGTCACCGCCGTCCAGGGCAAATATGATGCGGGCGAACCTCATATCGGGTGCATCAGGCAACTGTGCCAAAACGCGCTGTGCACTTGTCAGGTTTCCACTTCGCTTTAGAAGTTCCGCATAGGACATGGCAACCTGCTCATTTTCAGGGTCTGCCTCCCAGGCCTGCTGATAACGCGCCAATGCCAATGTCTCGTTGCCAAGGTTAATGGCAAGCCTGCCTGACCAGGCCAGAATATCTGCCCGATCTGGATCAATCTTGATGGCCTGGTCTGCAAGATCAAAAGCCTCTTCGACTTCACCGAAACTGGCGGCAAGACGGCTTCGGGCAAACAGGGCGCTCACATTCGAGCCGCCGTCAAATTTCTCCAGCAAGCTGTTCAGAATCTTACTTGACCTGGACTGGTCTTCCACCGGTGCGAGTAGCGCAATAACAACCCGCCAGCCAAGTTCCCGGTCATCTGAAGTCAGCTCGAGTATGCGTGCCAGGCGATATTCTGCACCAGCGTAGTCTCCCTCCCTCAGTCTTGATCCGGCTGCCAATTCCTGCGCATCAAGACTTGTTGGATCCAACATCGCCCAGCGGTCCGATGCCAATACAACCATTTGCCACTCACCTGCAGATACTGCCACACGGGTAGCTCTTGCGGCGATCTCGGGATCTTCTGAGATCAGTGCGGCCTCCAGGTAGGCAGATGCGGCACCGGAAACATCACCGTCCACCCCCAGTACTTCCGCTGACAAGACGTGATACATCACATCCGGATCGGTCGGTGGCAAATCAGCATCAGGCACTTCATTGTTGCCGCCTCCAGCGACGCTGACCCGGCTTCAACCAAGGGCTCGGAGGGCATTTCCTGCGCGGTCGAACAAGCCGTCATCAAAAACATGACGAAAATGAACACGCTCGGTACCTTTTTCATGAAACAATAGTCGCAAATCATGAGACACAGGATAACTGCTTGAAGCCGGCTAACCAATCCCCGCGAGCATACTATGACGATAATCGGTCTTTAAACCCTTATCAGAATCATGCCAGACTTGAAATTACTGTAACCTACGAGCATATTCGCTAGGTTTCTAATTATAATAACTACCCATGCCACTGCTCATTACCGGAATCAGTCACCACTCTGCCACGCTGGAAATTCGCGAAAAAATCGCGATCACGCGTTTGGACTATGCCGCGCGCGTAAAAGAACTGCACGAACTCGACGGTATTGAAGAGGTGGTGGTCGTGAGCACCTGTAACCGCACTGAAATATACAGTATCGGCCCCAGTCAAAGCCGGGAACAGGTCCGCCAATGGCTTAAGGCCAAGGGAAATCTCACCGATACCGAAATGGATAAACACTGCTATGTCCGTGAACGCGAGCATGCAGTGCGTCACCTTTTCCGGGTTGCGGGTGGGCTTGATTCACTCGTACTGGGCGAGTCTCAAATCGTCGGTCAGTTAAAAGATTCCTGGCAAATGGCCAACGATGCCGGCGGGGTTGGAAAAGTGCTTGACCGGCTGTTTCAACACGCATTCGCCACCGGCAAGCGCATACGCAGCAAAACCCATATCGGTGACCATCCGGTTTCCGTCGCCTACACAACCGTCATGCTTGCCAAGCAAATTTTCGGTGACCTGAACAGCAAGACCGTCATCCTGGTCGGTGCCGGTGAAATGGTGGAACTGTGCGGTCGCCACTTGCATGACAAGGGTCTTTCCAGCCTGATCATCGCCAACCGCAGCATTGAGCGCGCCGCTGAACTGGCCGAGGAGTTTGGTGGGCTGGCTGTTTCGTTGAAAGACCTGCCAGAGGTTCTGCATAAAGCTGACATCCTGATCAGTTCAACTGCCAGCCTGGAACCTGTCATACAGGCCCAGTCGGTAAAAATGGCCCTCAAGCAGCGCCGCTACCAACCCATGTTTCTGGTCGATATCGCTGTGCCCAGGGATATTCACCCGGACGTAGCCAAACTTGACAATGTGTATCTTTATACCATTGATGATCTGCAAAAAGTCGTCGACAAAAACTTATCCAAACGATCAGAGGCTGCCGAGGCGGCCAGTGGTGACATTGATGAGTCGGTCGATGAGTTCATGCGTTGGTTGAACAGCGCAAGGGCCGCTGTATATTTGCGGAACCTGCATAAACACGCCCGGCAGAATAGCGATGAACTGGTCGCCCGCGCGTTGCGAAAAATCAAGGCTGGCAATGATCCGGAACAGGTTGTTACACAACTGGCAAATACCCTGACCAAGAGAATTCTGCATTTACCGAGTACCCGCTTGCGCCAGGCAGCAGAGGAACAGGATGACGATCTGCTCAGGGTTGCCAACCGCCTGTTTGAACCCGAGGACAATAAGTGAGCCTTTTACCATCAATACAAACCCGGCTCGACCAGGCGTGTGAACGGCATGAGGAAATCGGCATTTTGTTGGGCACACCGGAAATTCTGGATGATCAGAATCGTTTTCGCGAGTTGTCGATGGAATTTTCCCAGTTAGGTCCCGTCGTGGACACCTGGGAGAAGTGGCAACAGGCCAGTCAGTCCGTGGAAGAAGCAAAAAGTTTGCTTAAAAGCCCGGATGCCGACATGCAGGAACTGGCCAGCGAAGAACTCGCGACCTCAACGGAGCAACTGCAGGCACTCGAAGAAGAACTGAACATCCTGTTATTGCCAAAGGATGCCGACGACGATAACAATATATTTTTAGAAATTCGCGCGGGAACCGGCGGTGACGAGGCAGCCCTGTTTGCAGGTGATCTCTTCCGCATGTATCACCGCTACGTTGAAAACAACGGCTGGCAAATCGAAACCATCAATACCAGCAATGGTGACCATGGTGGTTACAAGGAGATCGTGGCCCGTGTCATAGGCCGTGGCGCCTATTCCAGGTTCAAATTTGAATCGGGCACACATCGTGTTCAACGCGTACCGGAAACCGAATCACAGGGTCGTATTCACACCTCGGCCTGTACGGTTGCAATTTTACCGGAGCGTGAAGACATTCAGGGCGTCGATATCCAGACCTCGGATCTCAAAATTGATACCTTTCGCGCCTCCGGTGCTGGCGGGCAGCATGTCAATACCACTGATTCTGCCATTCGAATCACCCATTTGCCTTCGGGTCTTGTAGTCGAATGCCAGGATGAGCGTTCACAGCATAAGAACAAGGCAAGGGCTTTGTCGCTGTTGAGTGCCCGCTTACTTGAACAGGAAAAGGCAGAACAGGCCCGTGAACAGGCTGAGAACAGAAAGCTTCAGGTTGGCTCCGGCGACCGTTCGCAGCGCATCCGCACCTATAACTTCCCGCAGGGCCGGGTGACTGACCACCGGATCGGCCTGACCCTGTATAAACTGGAAGAGTTGATGGGCGGCAACCTCGATATGGTCATCGGACCACTGACACTTGAGCATCAAACCGAACTACTCAATGAGCTGGCAAACTGATGCGTCATCCGGTTCTGCTGATGCTGGTACTCGTTTTCTGTATCGGTTGCAGTCACGCAACACAGCCGGATAGTCATTACTCACTTTATCTGGTGCGTCATGCAGAAAAGCAAGCCGACGGGAGCAAAGACCCGGGCTTGACGGCTACCGGTGAACAGCGCGCAGAAAAACTGGCCACCTGGTTAGCGGACAAAAACATCGTTGATGTCTGGTCAAGCGATTATCAACGCAGTCGCCATACCGCGAAACCATCCCTCGCGAATTCAGGACTGGAATTAAAACTATATGACCCACGTGACCTGCCTGCATTGGCGGCAAAACTTCGGGACAGGCAGAATAACGCCGTCGTCGTTGGCCATAGTAATACCACCCCCCAGCTGGCCGGCTTACTGTGCAACTGCGTAGTGGCGGATATGGACGAACTGGAATATGACCTGCTATTTGTTGTTTCTGTCACTGATGGTGGAGCAAAGCTGGACGTATTAAGTCAGAAAAATATTTTTTAGCCCCAGGCCAGGCAACATCGAACTAGCCGACGCTGTAACTCTCTTTAGGCTGCGCTCTTAAAAGATAAAGACCGACAGCCAGGTTTATCGGACCAAGTAAGGCGATCACATCAAGGTTGTATTGACGTGTCGGTAAAAACAGCAGGAAAAAGGCAAGCACATTTCCGCCCACTAGCAGAGCCGCCCCAAAACGTTGCAGCCTGGGCACAAGCGCAAGTAGCAGCAGCGGATTAAGCAGCAAGAGATTGACGTTGTAACTGCTGGCCTCATGGTCGGTTAAAAACCACAATCCGGCAAGCACCATCCCCAGTGTTGCACTGATCAGCAGCCAGGCGCGACTCAGCCCGGCCAACCAGACCGGCGGCATGTACCTGCCACTCAGCCAGGCTAATGCCGTGACCATCAAACCCAGAAAGAGATAGCGATACCAATTGCTTGCGGGTGCGGCAGCGGGTGGAGCCAGCGTTGAGGTATAAAACATCGTATCAACTTCAACCAGTGGCTCACGGACAGCGGTATTTGTGGCCGACATGGTAGAAATCTCATCGGCAACAACCATGGGTATAAACATTTCATCCCAACGTGAAACCGCGCGGTCCACCGGCAGGCCAAGCCCGGTTTCCAAACCCAGGTAATACCAGAACTGCGTTTGCGTCAGACGACGGGTCTGATCACGGAAATTCAATTCGGCGGGGACTTGACCGGTGCGGGCTGACAGTGCGCCATTCAAAGCAATGTCCAGTGCATCACGAATGCGTGTGGAACAGTTATTGAGATAATAGTCATAGCGGTAGTTACGGTTTTCCGGCTGAACCTCGTTCAACAGGTAATCACGCAAACGCTGGTATTGTGCGGGGCTCAGCTTGAGTTTCTGCGCCCTGATACTCCGGTTCACCTGCCGATAGTATTCAAACTCCCTGATGGCCGGCTGTGCAATGGAAAAGTAGAGCATTCGACCGCGCATGAAACGCAAAAAAAAGTCTTCCTGTTCAAAATCAAAATAGCCGAAGTTAAACGTATGGTCCAGGCCCTGTGCAGGCTCCCGCAACCAGATCGCATTATGGCCGAATCGCTCAAAATATATTTCGCCGGGGCTGAAAGTCACCAACCATGCCTGTGCAGCATCATCTGCAAGCGTTGGTATGTTGAAAGGTTCCGTTGCAGATCCCACCCGGGACCAGCTTAAAAACACGAGCACGAGGAAAAACCAACTGATCTGTAATGAAGCAGCCCGCGCTTTTGAGGCCTGCGAGCTACTCGGGCTTGAGGTCATTCATTTCCAGCATGATGATGCGGCGACTATCGGCGGCAGTAACACTAAATTCAAAGCGCTCTGCCAGGATGACTTGCTCTCCCGTTTCCGGAACACGGCCAAACTCCGCCAACAACAAACCACCGACGGTGTCGTATTCCACATCGCTTAAATCGCACTCAAATACCTCGTTGAAATCCTCAATCTCAGCCAAGGCATTAATTCGGTAATTGTTGCCACCCAACGCCTTGATAGGTGCCTCTTCCTCCTCGTCGTGCTCGTCATCAATTTCACCGACGATCTCTTCCAGTACGTCTTCAATTGTTATCAAACCCGAAACACCGCCGTACTCATCTACCACGATGGCCATGTGATTACGACTGGCGCGGAAATCCCTGAGCAACATATTCAATCGTTTGCTTTCGGGAATGACGACCACCGGTCTGAGCAACGCCTTCAAATCGAAAGGCCTGCTATCTTCTGCATAGTGCCGCAGCAAATCCTTGGCCAGCAAAATACCTTCCACCTCATCGCGGTCTTCACCAATGACCGGAAAACGTGAGTGGCCGGATTCGAGAATAATTGGAAGGAACTCGTCCAGAGGGGTTTCAACCGAAATGACCACCATGTGCGAGCGCGGTATCATGGCGTCGCGAACCTGCATTTCCGATACGGCAAGTGCGCCATCGATCATGGCAACCACTTCCGCGTCAAGAATACCTTTCTCAAAGGACTCGTTAATCAGTTCTTTCAGCTCGTCACGATCCCGGGGTTCGGATGAAAACGCCTTACTGATACGTCCCACCCAGGTTTTAGGCCCGGAACCGTTACTCGATTGATCTTCGCTCATGTCAGTTTGTTTGACGACGCCCATTGCGCCCGATGAATACCAGGAAATCTAGTCCTGTAATAGCTGTTTTACCAGAAGCGTACAAATATTTCAGCATAAGTATCGGAAATACTGTTACGAAATATCAATGTAGGGGTCAGACACACCGAGTCCATTCAGTATTTTGGTCTCAAGGGCTTCCATGATAGCGGCCTCATCCGGCTGCTCATGATCGTAGCCTAGCAAATGCAAAACACCGTGAATGGTAAGGTGTGCCCAGTGATCGACCTCCGACCGGTTTTGCTCGCGTGCTTCACGCGCGACCACGGGTGCACAGATCAAAATGTCTCCGAGTTGGGCCTGCCTTAGCTCAACGGGCAAACCTTCGGGAAGATCCGCCGGAAACGATAAAACATTGGTCGCATAGTCCCGCTCGCGATACGCCTTATTAAACCGCCGTGCTTCGGCTTCATCGACAAGCCTGATAGTCAATGAACAGTCGTGGTCTTGTGTGGAAAGAACCGCATTGATCCAGCGCCGGAATTGTGCATCACCCGGTATGGATGGCGCGAGGGTAGCGCGCTGGATTTCAAACTCAGTCTGCATCCGAACTGCCGTCCGCACCCGCCTTGTCGTATGCCATCACAATGCGTTGCACCATCGGGTGCCTGACCACATCCTTGGCATTGAAATAGCTGAAGCTGATTCCTTCAACACCCTTCAGGATTTTGACGGCCTGCTTCAGACCTGACAACTGGTGCTTTGGTAAATCGATTTGCGTGACATCTCCGGTAATAACAGCCGTTGAACCGAAACCCGTGCGTGTCAGGAACATTTTCATCTGCTCCGTTGTTGTGTTCTGGGCCTCGTCAAGAATAATAAAAGCGTCATTCAGCGTCCGTCCGCGCATAAACGCCAGTGGAGCAACCTCGATGACGTTGCGGTCTATCAGGCGTGCCACGTGGTCAAAACCCAGCATCTCGTAAAGTGCGTCATACAGTGGGCGTAAATAAGGATCAACTTTCTGGGCCAGGTCACCGGGTAAAAACCCAAGCCGCTCGCCCGCTTCCACAGCCGGCCTCACCAGTACAATTCGTTGCACCCGGTCTGACTGCAATGCCGCCACCGCGCTGGCGACCGCCAGGTAGGTTTTGCCGGTGCCAGCCGGCCCAATGCCAAAATTGACCGCGTGTTTATCAATATGACGCAAATATCGCTTTTGATTGGGGCCGCGACCACGGATCGCACCACGTTTGGTAATGATGGTGATCTCATCTTTATGCGGCGTATGCTCTTCCACACCGGCAATTTCAGCCACGCCGGAATCCTGCAGATGCAGATTGATGATTTCGGGATTAAGGAACTCCGACTCTGACAGTGTATATAGCTGCTTGAGCAAACGGCCGGTCACACGTACCTGGCGAGCTTCGCCCTGGATGGTAAACAGGTTACCACGGCAAAATATATCGACTTGCAGCCGGTTTTCTATCTGCTTCAGGTGCTGATCAAACTGGCCACATAAGTTGGCCAGGCGTTCCGTATCGGCAGGTTCCAGTTCAAGACTGATTCTTTGGCTCATGTTATATCAGGCCACTTCAGCCGATGCATCATCGACCGAAACAATACGTGCACGCAAAGAGTTGTTGAGTGCCTCGGTGATTGTCACCTCGGCAAACTGTCCAATCAGGCGCGGATGGCCATCAAAGTTCACCACCCGGTTATTCTCGGTTCTTCCGGCCAGCTGTTTTGAATCCTTCTTGCTGAATCCTTCCACCAGAATGCGCTGCACACTACCGATCATGCCCTTGCTGATGTCGAGGGCCTGCCTGTTGATGAGTGCCTGCAAGCGTGCCAGGCGCTCCTTCTTGACCTCCATCGGTGTGTCGTCTGCCAATGATGCAGCCGGCGTTCCGGGGCGGGCGCTGTAGATAAAACTGAAACTTTGGTCGAAATTCATCTCTTCAATCAATTTCATCGTATTCTCAAAGTCACGCTCAGTTTCACCGGGAAAGCCAACGATAAAATCAGAAGAAAGACTGATATCCGGTCGTTGTTCACGTAAACGACGAATTTTCTGCTTGTACTCAAGTACCGTATGACCACGCTTCATCATCGCCAAGACACGATCGGAGCCGCTCTGCACAGGCAGGTGAACATAGTTCGCCAGCTTTTGCACTTCCCCGAACGCCTCGATCAGGCTGGCGGAAAACTCCACCGGGTGCGATGTGGTGAAACGAATTCTTTCAATGCCATCAATGGCGGCAACATAGTGAATCAGTAAGGCCAGATCCGCCCTTCCACCTTCATGAAGTTCGCCATCATATGAGTTCACATTCTGACCCAGCAGGTTGATCTCTTTCACCCCCTGCACTGCAAGACCGGCACACTCCGCCACCACATCATCGAGTGGACGGCTGACCTCTTCCCCGCGTGTATAAGGTACGACACAAAACGTGCAATATTTTGAGCAACCTTCCATGATGGAAACAAAAGCACTTGGGCCCTTGGCGCCTGCAGCCGGCAGGCTGTCAAATTTCTCAATCTCCGGAAACGTGATGTCGACCGCAGGTTTACCATTATTGCGAACCGAATCGATCATGTCCGGTAAACGGTGCAGTGTCTGCGGCCCGAACACCAGGTCAACATAGGGTGCCCGTTTAATGATGGCTTCACCTTCCTGGCTGGCGACACAACCACCGACGCCAATGACGACCTTGCGGCCATCGGCCTTCAGTTTTTTCCAACGCCCCAGTTGGGAAAAAACCTTCTCCTGTGCTTTTTCCCGGATGGAGCAGGTATTCACCAGGATCACATCAGCTTCATTTTCAGAATCTGTCAACTCAAGACCATGTGATGCTGCCAGTACGTCCGCCATCTTGTCGGAATCATACTCGTTCATCTGACAACCATGTGTCTTGATAAAGAGCTTGCCTTTCATGTATTACCTGCCTCTCACCTGCTTGTGTGTAGATTACTTTTTCTGCACCGCTCGTTTATTTTGAGCACCCATGCGGGTCATTTAAGACCAACGCCGTGCGCAGAACCGGATAGAATACACTCAGAACCAATACTTAGCCATAAGCCCGACCCTTTATTTAAGGAGCAAGGATCTCATGGAACTACCCGCCGGATTACTTAGCTTACTTCAGAATGCAGATAAAATACTGGTACTCACAGGTGCCGGCATGTCAGCCGAGAGCGGTGTACCCACCTTTCGGGATGCCCAGGATGGCATGTGGTCAAAATTCCGACCGGAAGAACTGGCAACACCGGAGGCGTTTTTGGACCACCCGCAGACCGTCTGGGATTGGTACACACAACGACGCGAAAATATTTGTAAAGTCGCCCCCCACGCCGGGCACAGCGCGCTGGTTGATATGGAGCCGTTCTTTGAGACCCTGTTGCTGGTGACACAAAATGTTGACGGCCTGCATCAGCAGGCGGGCTCGAGTAAAGTGATCGAACTACACGGCAACATCATGCGTTCGATCTGTAGCAAAACCGGCAAGCTGATTGATGACAGCTGGATCAGGTCCAACCCGGGCCGGCCACCCGCTTCACCCCATCATCCACAGGGCCTGGCAAGACCCGCCGTCGTCTGGTTTGGAGAATCTCTTCCCGGTGGGGCCATGGAGAGCGCCATGACAGCTGCACTCGAATGCGATGTTTGCTTTTCCATCGGCACCTCGACACTGGTACAGCCTGCGGCTTCCCTGCCCTATGTCGCGCTAAATGCAGGTGCGGTTGTCATTGAGATCAACCCGACACCAACACCACTGAGCAGGGAGGCCAGCTTCACCTTGCAAGCGACCGCAAGTGATGCATTAACAGCGATCGCGACAGGATTATCGCACCGTAATTGAGCAGTCCCGGGCACTGTCCGGTATAATTTACCTGTCTAGGACCACAACATCATTTCTGGAGCAGTCATGTCTCAAACCATGCGCGCGTTGGTAAAAAGCGAGTCCGCCCGGGGCATCTGGATGGAAGACGTACCCATCCCGAAGGCAGGCACCAATGAGGTACTCGTCAAGGTCGAGAAAACAGCGATCTGCGGCACGGACGTGCATATTTACAATTGGGATGACTGGTCGCAAAGAACGATCAAACCGGGTTTGATCATCGGTCACGAATTTGTCGGCAAGATCGTTGAACTGGGAGACGGTGTCACCGGCTACGCTGTCGGAGACCGGGTATCGGCAGAGGGACATATCATTTGTGGTCATTGCCGGAATTGCCGTGCCGGAAAGCGACATTTATGCCCAAACACCATTGGCATTGGTGTTAACCGGGACGGTGCCTTTGCAGAATACATCGTCGTCCCGGCCACCAATCTTTGGCCGATCCCGGATGCAATCGCACCGGAACTCGCGGCGTTCTTTGATCCATTTGGCAATGCTGCCCACTGTGCCCTGCAGTTCGACCTGGTGGGTGAAGATGTATTGATCACCGGCGCCGGACCGATTGGTATCATCGCTGCCGGTA
The DNA here is from genome assembly GCA_963759155.1 of uncultured Gammaproteobacteria bacterium. Lineage (GTDB taxonomy): Bacteria > Pseudomonadota > Gammaproteobacteria > Xanthomonadales > SZUA-36 > SZUA-36. The sequence goes on from CAVWXX010000019.1 coordinate 258,161, forward strand.
TCTGCAAACACGTCGGTGCACGCCATGTAGTGATTACGGATGTGAACGACTACCGTTTGAACCTGGCCGCAAACATGGGCGCCACACGCACCATCAATGTCAAAAACGAATCTATCGCCGATGTGACAAAGGAACTGGATATCGAAGGTTTTGATATCGGAATGGAAATGTCGGGGCAGCCTGTTGCTTTCAACGACCTGCTACATCATATGTTCAATGGCGGCCAGGTCGCACTTTTGGGTCTGCTACCGGCCGGCACCGGTGTTGACTGGGATCAGATTATTTTCAAAGGACTGGAAATTCACGGCATTTACGGCCGCCGCATGTATGAAACCTGGTACAAGATGACCCAGATGGTCCTTACCGGTTTCCCGTTGCACAAGGCGCTGACCCACCATATTCCAATCGAAGACTACGAGACCGGCTTTCAACTCATGATCGCCGGAGAATCGGGTAAGGTGGTTTGTGACTGGACCGGCACGATTTAAGCGGTACGTCTGAAAACCGGACACAATGTTTCCGGGTCTGTGACAATTTATAACATCAGGATTCCTCAAGGAGGTATTGAAATGGTTTCACTCGAACACCTTGCAACGACGCTGGAGGAAATCCGCGCAGCCGGCCTGTATAAAACCGAGCGGGTCATCACCACACCACAGAGTGTTGAGATCAAGGTTCAGAACGGTGACGAGGTCCTCAACTTCTGCGCGAATAACTACCTCGGTCTTGCCGATGACCCACAGGTGATCGCTGCCGCTCACAAGGCACTGGATGATCATGGTTTTGGCCTCGCCTCCGTTCGTTTTATCTGCGGCACACAGGATTTGCACAAACAACTGGAAAAAACCATTTCAGCATTCTTCGGCACCCAGGACACGATACTTTACACCTCCTGCTTCGATGCCAATGGCGGGCTTTTTGAAACCCTGCTAACCGATCAGGATGCGGTCATATCAGATTCATTGAACCATGCATCCATTATTGATGGAATCCGTCTGTGTAAAGCACAAAGACACCGTTACCCCAATAGCGACATGCAGGCCCTGGAAAAGGCACTTCAGGACACGCAGGGATGCCGCACCCGTCTGATTGCTACCGATGGTGCTTTCAGCATGGACGGCTATGTTGCAAAGCTGGACGAAATCACCAAGCTGGCTGAACGTTATGATGCCCTGGTGATGGTTGATGACAGCCATGCCACTGGCTTTATGGGCCCAACCGGGCGTGGTTCAGCCGAACATCACGGCGTGATGGATAAGATAGATATCTTCACTTCGACGCTTGGCAAAGCGCTGGGTGGTGGTTCCGGTGGTTTCACAAGCGGACGTCAGGAAATAATCGACCTGCTTCGTCAGCGGTCACGCCCCTACCTGTTTTCTAACACCCTGCCACCACCACTGGTTGCCGCCTCGATTAAAGTCTTCGAAATGCTATCCGGTTCAACAGAGCTGCGTGACAAACTGGAAAGCAATACCCGTTATTTTCGTGACCGCATGAGCGTGGCCGGCTTTGATATCAAACAGGGTATCCATCCCATCGTCCCGGTTATGTTGTATGACGCACCACTCGCCCAGGAATTCGCTGCCCGCCTGTTGAACGAAGGCATCTATGTCATCGGCTTCTTTTTCCCCGTTGTACCAAGGGGAGAGGCCCGTATCCGTGTACAGCTGTCAGCTGCCCACGAGACCCATCACCTGGATCGCGCAGTGGAGGCATTCATAAAGGTTGGCAAAGAACTGGGAGTGCTTAAAGGTCATGAGGCATAGAACCATTGCTGCGCTGCAGATTGGCAGCGACCCACAGGGAACAGCAGCGACACTGGAAAACATCCTGGCATTTGAAGGGGATATCAAACAGGCAAATTGTGATCTGCTGGTGTTGCCGGAAGCGCTTTTGGGTGGATACCCGAAAGGTGCTGACTTCGGCACACGGGTCGGCTACAGAACACCTGAGGGACGTGAAGACTTCCTGCAGTATTGGCAACAGGCCATTGAGCCTGACGGTCCTGAAGTGGCCAGGCTTTCCAAACTGGCAAAAGCATGTCATACCGCTATTGTCATCGGTGTCATTGAGAAAAGTGGTTCAACGCTTTATTGCACAGTACTTTTTATTTCAGATAGCGGTGAACTGCTTGGCAAGCATCGTAAGTTAATGCCCACAGCGAGTGAACGGCTTATCTGGGGACAGGGTGATGGCTCAACCATGCCTGTCCTCGAGACCCGGGCAGGACGAATCGGCGCTGCCATTTGCTGGGAGAACTATATGCCGCTTTTGCGTACAGCGATGTACGCAAAAGGCATGGAAATCTGGTGTGCCCCGACGGTTGATGACCGGGATATCTGGCAAACCAGCATGTCCCATATTGCCTATGAAGGCAGAAATTTCCTGGTAAGTGCCTGTCAATACCAGGCACCACCCGCTGCTGACAGGCTTCCACGATGAAACATGGCCCGAAGACAAGCCGTTGATCAGGGGTGGCAGCGTCATTATGTCACCCATGGGTGAGGTGCTGGCTGGCCCCTTATACAACGATGAGGGGCTGATTTCGGCCAGCATCGACCTCGATGACATCATTAAGGCCCGCTATGACATGGACCCGGTGGGGCATTACTCGCGCCCCGACGTATTTAAACTCATTGTTGACGAACAAGAGCGCCCGCCGGTATCGGCCGCATGACTGGCAGGTAATGCCACTGGTCAGCTTCGCGCTTTCTTTTTACCCGGTGATGACTTTTTGGGTTTGAATATAACGGCCTTGCCGTTACGACCATCAATGAGGATATTCAGCGGTCGTTTCAGACGTACATGCCTGACATGCTCTGTCTCCGAGACCGTTTTGATGGAGTTGAGCCAGTCCCAGTCAAGAAAGTTATTTTTGCTCTGACTGTTAATCGTCAGATAACCAATCTGGAAAGTAATCAGGTTCTGGAAAAAATGCGTCCCAAATGACGGCTCAACCACAAAATCCCCATAATCCGCTTCGATGATCACCCGCGCCGAGGAAATCTGATCCCATTTTGTGCGTATACCAAGCCACTGGTCCGAAGTACCCCAGCGCCCCGGACCGAGTAATAGGTAAGGCCGGTTTTTGTCCCTGAACTCTTGATTGTACTGTGCTACCTGATCCGCCATGTGAATCATATTGGCGCGATCAAATCCCTCGTTCTTCACAAATATGATATCCCTGATATCATCAATCCGGCCATGGCTGAGCGCCTGGTCTGATCGACAAAAAACCTCCTCACTTTCACCTTCAAATACAGATATGTCTTCAAATGAGGAGTCAACCAGCATCGGTCGAATCTGTAAAAACCGGAACTCATTCGGCCTGTCTTCTTCAGGGTGCATTTCCACCGCAAACTCCACTTCAACAGGCACATTCATCGCGTGAGTTCCAAGTTGCAGCAAGTATTGGAGAATACTATCCAATGGGAATATTTTAGATTTGAGAATCGGGTCGAAGGTGACGATCCGGGCACCCTTGCGCGCGATTCCGGGGTAGATCCTGTCATTGTCAGCCGAGTAGGTGGAGCCCACAAACTTTAGGACACCATGCGCTTCTGATTCGGTCATTTTCAGCTTGACCATGCCATCTGCCCCGCCTTTCTTCGGAAAAACCGCGGGTTTGTTCATGTTCACCGCGAAAAATTCGCGTTGCGTATTTTTCAGGTAGTCTGCCGTCCCTGAAAATTGTGGTAAGACCTTGGGGTTAGCCGGAGAAAAGAACAAACAGTTTTCACCTTCCATGACAGTCTTACCGAGTCCAACTGCTACATAGGCAATACCCTCTTCAGGCTTGATGTGTCCAATTGAATAAAAATTGTAGGATCTGGCCAGACCTGAAAATACCGGATAAAAGTAGCCATCCCGATTCTGACCGACAATCTCCTGCAGGATGACGGCCATTTTTTCTTCTTCGGCACGGTTCCCGGTTGCTGCGATATAGTTTTTTGAATTCTTGCAATAAACCGACGCATAGATCAGCTTGATAGCGGTCAGCAGCCGAGCGATACGCCCCCGCAATGAATGATAATTATTTGGAAGAAAATAGGTGTCGTAGATGCCGGCAAACGGCTGATAATGAGAATCTTCAAGCAAGGATGAAGACCGCACTGCGAGTGGGAAATCAGTCACCGTCAGATAGGCCTTTAAGTCTTTTACCAATCTCGGGGGTATCTTGGCCTTGGTAAAAGCTTCGATGATCTCTTCGTCTGTATGATCCCCAAGTGCAAATTCAGTCAGCTTATTGCTTTCCATAAACTCATCAAATACACCGGTGCAGATGACCGCTGAGCGCGGTACCGAGATCCGCGTATCAGGAAACGCTTTATACACAGGAAAACAATGAATTAGATTATTTACAAATGCCAGGCCACGCCCCTTACCACCCAGGGAACCTTCGCCAATTCGTAAAAAATCTGCTCTCCCGTCACATCGATCCCGAACGAAATCAGTAATTACACCAACTTGCCTTTCATGCAGGAAATCATCGAGAATCTTTGTCAGATAGGTTCGGATATCATCAGTTTTTTTAAACTCACTCACCTTTCTTGGACGCAAACGTGCGGCCAGATCAAATTCGGTTCGGGCCATCATCCAGTTAGAAAAGTGATTTCTCTCAGCGTGATAAACCAACGACCTGATATCAATGTCGACCACAATTTCTCTCATGGTGGTGAAATTGTGTGCACGAGCAAGCTTTGTTCCATCTGGAAGCTTGAACACGAAGTCACCAAAGCCAAAATTACGGTTTATAAATACGCCCAGCTCACTCAATAGCGTCGGTGACTTTTTGTTTATAAACCCCACCTCACATTCATCAGCCTTGCCTGCATTATTATCGTTCGATGATTGCAGCAATATCGGCAAATCGCTGTTCTGTTTTCGGATTCGTTTCGCCAGTTGAATACCGGCTGTCTTATTAATCCGGCCATCTTTCGAAAACTGTATGTCCGAAATGACACCCAACAGGTATTTCTGATATTTCCTAAATAGAGTTAGCGCTTCTTCAAAATCTTTGGCCAGCAAGATTTTGGGTCGTGCACGCATACGCAAAAGCCGATTGGCCGAGTTGATGCTTTCCCGCAGCAATGCTGACGTCTGTTCCAATATTTCGGTATATATCAGGGGTAAAAAGGACGAATAGTACCGCACTGAATTTTCTACAAGGATAATCACCCGCACACCGATCAACCGCGTATCGGCTTCAACATTTTTCTTGTCTTCGATGATTTTAATGATGGTCAGGAAAATTCGGGACTCACCAGTCCAGAAAAACACTTCGTCATATGCCTTGTCGTCCTTGACTCTCAATTGTTTAAGTTCACGGTGATGAAACGCAAGCAGGACAATGGGGATTTCAGGGTGCAGCTTTTTGACTGTTTGATTGAACTCGAGCGAATCGATGTCGCTGAGTGAACGAAAAACGATGATGAGGTCGATACTGGACTCTTCCAGGGCCTTAAGGGCATTTAAACCGGAGTCAACCCGTTTGATCAAAGGCGCACTGGAAAGACTCAATTCCGCGTATTCTGACATCACGAGGTTAGCCAGTTGCCCATCCTCGCGAAGACTGTATATATCGTACAGACTTGAAACGAGAAGGATATTCCTGACCTTAAAAGGCATCAGCGAGTCAAACTTTGCTGACCCCTGTTCAAAATCCTTTAAATCGATTACAGGCTTCATGGATTCACATTAGCAAAGCTAAGCCGTACATGACAGCGGCATTCAAAAAACTGGTGTGATACGAGGGAACACCACCTGTTCTGACTGTGAAAAAGCCGGATATCCAATCAAAGGACACCCGGCTTTTCAGGTATTGATCAGACGACGCCCTGATCCATCATGGAGTCGGCAATCTTGCGGAAACCACTGATATTGGCGCCCATGACGTAATTACCCGGATGACCAAACTCAATAGCAGTTTCTGTACACGCATTATGAATATTGATCATGATGTCGTGCAGGCGTTTGTCCACTTCCTCGCGGGTCCAGTTTAAACGCATGCTGTTTTGGGACATTTCCAGACCGGAAACAGCCACACCACCTGCATTGGCGGCTTTACCAGGACCATAAAGTATTCCTGCTTCAAGAATCTTATCGACGGCTTCACGGGTACTTGGCATATTGGCGCCTTCGGCAATACAGAAACAACCGTTCTTCAACAGGACTTCAGCGTCAGGTCCGTGCAGTTCATTCTGAGTGGCACATGGCAGTGCAACGTCAACCGGAACGTTCCAGACACCGGTGCCTTTATGGTAGGTCGCGGATGAATACTCGTCGGCGTATTCCGAAATACGGCCACGTCTTTCATTCTTCAGAGCAAAGACATAAGCGAGTTTCTCTTTTGTTATACCTTCAGGATCGACAATATAACCACTTGAGTCAGACAAGGTTACAACCTTGGCGCCAAACTCGGTGGCTTTTTCTGTCGCGTACTGCGCCACATTACCGGAACCAGAGACTGAAACGGTCAGGCCTTCCATTGATTTTCCCTGAGTTTTCAGCATTTCCTCGGCAAAATAAACGGTGCCGTAACCGGTCGCTTCCGGCCGAATCAGGCTGCCGCCCCAATTAAGGGATTTGCCTGTCAACACGCCCACAAATTCATTTCGAACACGTTTGTATTGACCGAACAAATAACCAATTTCACGGCCACCAACACCAATATCACCTGCTGGCACATCAGTATTCGCACCAATATGACGGGATAGTTCGGTCATGAAGCTCTGGCAAAAACGCATGACTTCATTATCAGACTTGCCCTTGGGATCAAAATCAGAACCACCCTTACCGCCACCCATTGGCAACGTGGTCAGGGCGTTCTTAAATACCTGCTCAAATCCCAGGAACTTCAGAATGCCCTGGTTGACGCTGGGGTGAAAACGCAGGCCGCCCTTGTAAGGGCCGATAGCACTATTGAACTCAACCCGAAAAGCCCGGTTAACCTGGACCTCGCCATTATCGTCAATCCACGGAACACGAAACACGATCATCCTTTCCGGTTCAACAACACGATCAACAATTTTTGCTTCAACATATTCGGGGTGTCTTTCCAACACCGGAGAGAGTGATTCGAGGACCTCTTCGACTGCCTGAAGAAACTCGTCTTCACCGCGGTTTTTTGCTCTGACTGTGGCCATTACTGAGTTGAGATACTGGTTCATTTTAGTCTCCTTGAAACGCCAGTTGAATTTGCCGATATTATAAGTCCGGGGTGTCTTTGGTTGACCAGTTATCGGCACTAATCTGACACTTACTTGATGCAGATCAAGCAGGAAATCTGCCGTTTTCGCTAGAGTAGTCTGACCAGTTTGAGGGTTTTCGATTTCAACGTCGAGACCACTTCATAGCAAGTCTGCTCCACCGACAACATCAACTTTCTTCAAAGCCGTATAGATATTTGAAATTTAGGAACTATACTTAACAGTAAGAGTTTTGTTTTCCAAAGCGGATTCTCCATCGATCTGACAGTCAAATCCCCGGAGATCTAACGCACTCGGCTTGAACAGTGTCCCCTTCGGGGCTGCCAGGGCGGCAATTGACAATCAAGGATGTTCTTCTCGTTTGAGGAGCGTCCTTTTTTTGTTTTTGGACAATTCATACGATTGAAAAAAGAGTCTTTTTGCAACCAAGGTACAGGGTATTAATGACAGAACACGAAAGGGGACTAATTGATCGGTTCCGTGTCCAACGAGGCCGGTCACAATTTGCGTCAATTGACGCAAAACGACGATAGCCCGGCACCCCTTCCGGACCCCAAGCTGTCGTCAAACTGGCCCACTTCCGCTTGTCGGAAGTGGGCTTTTTTTTCTTAAAAATAATACGCCAGTTCCTTCAAGACTGCTGAATGGAAACGCCTGGTTGAAACTACAATCATTTACGCAAGGCAATTACGCGGAACAGGAACAACGCTCACCATTCTTCGCAGCATATCCCAATCAAACTATTTTGAATCAAAACCCTGACTATAGAATCTATGTAATTGATTCATTTTTATACTAAACTTTGTGAGACACTGATAGTGATGCCCTAAATGAGACATGGGTATTGAAGGAGACTTTTGAGAGGAACACTTTGACGAACAACTCCAGGGGACCAAAAAGTGAATCAGTCAACCACCGATCTTACAATTATTATTCCAGCCTACAATGAAGAAGAGTCGTTAGCCCTATTGATGCCGGAGTTGTTAGATTTTTGCGAAGAAAATAATTTGAAGCTTATAGTTGTCAACGATGGCTCTGCAGATGGTACTGCGGATGTCTTGAAAAAATTTACTGACATTCCGGGATTCAGTTATTACAACCATAAATTAAATCGTGGATATGGTGGTGCTATAAAAACTGGCATTAGAAAAGCAGAAACCAAGTATGTCATAACGATAGATGCTGATGGGCAGCATGATCTGAATGATGTTCTGTCGTTGAGTAACTCAATACACAATTCAGAAGCAGATATGATCGTAGGAAGACGCGTTGGAGAGCATGTGAGCTCGATTTATCGAGGTATTGGCAAATGGATGATCCGCTTGTTTGCCAAGATTTTGCTCCCCATTCATATTCATGACATTAATTCGGGGATGAAAATCTATGATACTGAACTTGCCAAACGTTATATTCAGCTCTGCCCTGATCATATGGCTTATAGCGACATAATAGCTATGGTTTTTATAAGTCAACATCATCTTGTGTTGGAACAACCAATAAATATCAAACCGAGAACTGCAGGGACAAGCACGATTAGTACACTTACTGCTATTGAGACAGTCAGAGATATTTTGAATATCGTCATGCTATTTAATCCAATGCGTGTTTTCTTACCAATTGCGTCTGCTTTTTTCTTGGCATCTTTGGTGTGGGGTATTCCCATTGTGCTCCGTGGTCGAGGTGTGAGTACTGGCGCAATGCTTAGCATGACTACAGGATTACTTTTTTTCTTTCTCGGCTTAATTGCCGAACAGCTTTCACAATTGCGGAAAAAAGACATAAATGAGTAATCAACCACCGCGAGTTAAAAAGCATCTTTATACCCGGTTAATGGACGTGTACCGACACAATGACATTTACCTGCCTGGCCTTAATCCAATTATTCGCAGCTTGTTAAAATTGAAATCAAATAGTGCACTTGCCCGGGTTCAAGAGAGAGAAAAAGAGAGTCACCAGAAAGTTGATAACTGGCTAGATAGTCATCGTTTCTTTTTTGGCTATGGGGTATTTAGAAGTGGCACGACCTTTCTGGCAAATTTGCTCAACCGTTATGCGAATGATGCCATCGTGATGCACGAGGCTAACGTAGTCGATTACTGGCACTACCCGAGTGCCATTCAATCACACCAGGCCGCAATAGACTATTTAAAGAACTACCGTTTGGCTGAAATATATTTCAGGCTCAATGACAACAAATTTTCAAGTTATGGGGAAATCAATCCCTTTCTCAGGCGACACGTCGCAGCAATGTCTGAGGTGTTCCCAGCAGCGAAGCAATTTCAAATGGTGAGAAACCCAGAAGATGTAATTCGCTCCCTGATGTCGAGAGAACTTTTCAGCAAAAAAGACCCAATGGCGAAGCTCATATCTCCACCTGTTGATGACCCGTACGCAAAAGAGTGGGACAGAATGTCCCGGTTAGAAAAACTCTGTTGGATGTGGTCAGCCGACAATCGTTTAATAAGAAGCCAAACTGAGCATTGCGTCAAATTCGAATTGGTGCGTAAAGATTTTGAATATTTTAACCAACAAATCTTGCAGTTCCTTCATTTAGAAATGAATCCAGATCACTGGAAGCAGACAGTTGGAACAGTTAATAACGCAACTCCACGCTACACCTTTCCGAGATACTCCGACTGGAAAGCCGGGGAAAAGCGGTCTTTTGAAAGAATCTGTGGTACTGAAATGAGTGCTTATGGTTATTGAGTTTTCTTTAACTGGGTTTCTGCCCAGTCCAAGTTTCCCTTTGCCAGAGCATAGTCCTTCTTAATCTCCAGTGCCTTATTGCACGCATCGATTGCTTGATCATATTTTTCCAATTTGTTAAATGCGCTACATATATTGTTATGGGCTTCGGCATAGAGTGGTCTCAAACTCAATGCAATCCGACTTACTCTGACACACTCCTCAAATTCACCTCTGTTGTAATACTTCAAGCTGAGGTCAAGATAAGCCTCCGGAGTATCCCTCTTCCGTGCATTGGCCTCGGCCTCCCTAATTGTCTCTGTATCACGGTCAATAATTGTGTCGAGTAGTTGCCGTGATTGTATATGAGATGGGCTGAGTTCCAGGGCATTTTTTAGAGACTGAATTGCCTCAGTTGACCTATCATTCTGGAACAACCACCTGCCATAATAATAATGACTGTCCGGGTAGCCAGGCCCCAACCGGATGGCCTTCTTTAGTTGGTTCTCAGCCAACTTTTTAAGTGCCAGGTCATTTGTACGGTCTGCAACAGCATTGTTTGCGATACCCAGGTTGATGTGCAGATATGGGTGTTGGCCATAGTCAGTATCCAGTGCTCGCTCAAAGTAAGATTTCGCCTCATTCAATTGACCCTTTCCCATCTTTACAAGGCCGTAATTCATCAATCCTCGACCATTGCGCGGGCTTTTAATACTTACGTCATACCATAATGATTCATCACTATCCCAAACTTCGTTTCTTTGGTAAGTGCCGAATGCATGTGCGGTAATGATAATGAAAATAACTGCACCGGTAGCCCATGAGAACCTCGAGGGCCACTTCATTTGTAGTTTCTCATAACCCAGAAAAAAACCCCAGGTAACTGCCATTACAAAGCCCAGGTATGGGAAAAATGTACGGTGATGATTCATTACTTCGGCCAACGGCACAAAGCTGGAACTGGGTGCCAGACTGACAAAAAACCACAGAATCCCAAATGCGATGGGCACAGTTTTTCGAGACAACGCTGTCCTCCACGCAAGCGCTAAGAGAGCAAGGATAACCGCCAGCCCCCACAAAGTTTTGGGTGATAGATATTCTCTTATTAGAGTCAGGTCAGTGTCAGCGGTGAGCCCCATCGGTAAAACAAATGTCTTAACATAAATCCAGACAACGTAAAGCTGTGTATTCAAGTATGTAAAGTTTGAATCACTACCACTGCCCCAAGTATCAGAATACATTGAGCGTGTAAAAAGATACATGCCTAACCCGACCAGAAAATAACCCGCCGTATTTTTCAGTGCGACCGCTATTTTTGGAACGAACGCCGCCATTTCATTCCTGACAGATATTGATGGTGGCTCCAACAATAACTCCCACAGGAAAAGCAGTGGTGCCAGCATTAATGTGGTCGGCTTGGCCATACAACCGACAATGAGAGGAATCAATCCGAGTTGCTTCTTCCAACCATTGTTACTCACGTACAAGAGCATACCCGCCAATACCATCAGCGTAGAGAATCCATCAGATCGAGCAATGATGTAATTGATAGTTTCTGCCGTGGCCGTATGAAAGGCAAAAAACGCTGTCCCAAGCATAGCGACCAAATAGTATTTCTTACCACTTGCCAGTTCAAAAACTTTCAACATCATTAAATTGAAAAGCCCTAAAGTTAACAGGAATTCAAGGTAAATATGCCAATGGAAAATTCTTGGGTCGAGTGAGTCAGCAATCCAAAAGTCAATGGTATTCAGGCTGGTGATGACGGGTCGATACGCTTGATTGAATGGCAGGCTGCTAGTAGTTCTTGCGTCCTGGAAAATTAGTGGGATATTTGAAATATCTCTGATGTAGCTATTGTTTACAATAGTATGCATGTCATCAAAATGAAAACCATTATCAAAATGATTCCAATAAGTAACTGTAAGCACTAAAACCAGAAATCCTGCAAACAATGATAAGTTTATCTTTTGTTTACTCATCAACCTTTACCCCCAACCACATTTCGAATTAACCCGGAAATAGAATCTGCATTGAAGTACTTAAGATTGGAATATAGCCCAATCAGACCGATGACTGCGGTCAAGAAAACGGAAACAACCCGAATCAGTAGTGCTACTATCAGGCCTTGATCAAGATCAAATCCCGTTACTGAGAACACTAACCCTATTGCTAACTCTTGGATACCAAGATTACCAGGTAATAATCTCACCAAAAGAAAAATGCGCAGAAAAAGCACCATGAGAACAATGGACGCAAACGGTGCAAAAACCCCAATCATATGTGCTGATTTCCAGTACCAAAGCGATTGCATGAATATCGAAAACAGTGTGGAAGACAACAACCCAAACACCAGTGGAATATTTTTGATTTGCCCTGCTAACTGACATCGAACATTGATTAGAAAATCAAGAAATCTACCTGCGAATCCTTGTGCTTTCTTCGGCTCATCCGGGACAAAAGGAAGCACCACCAAAAATATAACAATGCCTAATCCCAGTATGAATAAGGCGGATGTGAGAACTTCCGGAACAGGCTGCATGTTCAATGCAATTCCCAAACCCAATACTACGGTTAAAAACACGCTGATCAAAAAAACTGTTATTCCGAGGGAGAACCCTTTGCTTAGGTCTAATTGGTATTTTGACTTGCTGTAAAGCATCTGGAAAAGCAAACCACCCTTTAATGGCATGAGGTAGGTAAAAAGGTGCATCATTAGAGGCAAGGTAAGCAGGTCAATCAGATGAATATGCAGGTTATAATGTAACCGGAATCCAACCCACATGATGATTCCGAAAGATATGAAAAATGCAAGCCCAAGAAGAACATTGACCAAAACGTCTTGCCATACAAATAGTTGCCATACGGGTCGTAAATCCGCATTCATAAATGTCAGGCACACAACCGCAGAAAATAGCAAAGCAACTGTGCTGAACATTAATATTTTTCTATTTTGATTCACGACACCTAAACAGTGTGATAACAACGCGGGTCAACTATAGCCCTGAAGGTCGCACTTTGACAATAACCCCAGCAACAAGAGTAAAAACAAGTCGAATACCACTTAAGAGGAACTGTTTTCGGTTAGTACTCCTTGATGTAAAACGATGATTCGAACAATAAAAAATCAGATAGTTAATTGAATTTTAATAACTTTTTAATGGATTCAATCAATGGGCCATACAGGTATAATGCATGCCCTTCAGAACTGCATAGTTCACTCAACCCATAACAATAAGAAAAGTTCTACAACCTCCAAGTAAGTCCATAATTTTAATACTAAAGTTGTTATTTCTTTAGTTTAGTCGTAGAATCGGACGCTCTACAGGGAAGTAGAAAAGGAAATCAAGGATGAAAAATCGCAAAACATTCGCGCAACTGATGTGCGCAACTCTCCTCTTGTTACTCAGCTTTGATGGCTTGTTTGCAAAAAGCAAAAGCGTTGGTGACCCTGTTCGTTCTTATGATCGCGGTTACGCTTATGGTATTGGTCAACCAAAATCAACGAGAGATCTGCCACCGGGGCAACTTCGTAAGAAATTGGAAGGATTACCTGCGAAGGCGAGAGGAAAAGCACTTGGATGGCTACAACAGATTTCCTTCCCGGCTGAAGACCTGGAATCTTTAAGCGTGAACTCTGATGGTGCTATCTACTACGCTGAACCAGTCGTATCGGGCACATTCATTCCAGCAGCAAACGAACCCACAGCGGTAAATACAGCAATGGAAGAATCACAAGTATTCCAATTGCACAGCCGACCAGGTGCAAGCAACGTGGTTTTTCTGGATTTTGATGGACACACCATTGAGCCAAGCTCCGGTTGGACGATTACGACTTTGCAGGCATTGCCTTTTGATCCTTCACATAATGATAACCCGGTAACAGTTGCAAACTTCAGCCAGGATGAATTGAATCGTATTACTGAGATTTGGTACAGAATTTCTGAGGACTTTGCTTCCTTCAATATCGATGTAACAACCGAGGAACCGGCAGTATTCACACCAACAACAGGCCACTTACTTTTCACACATGATACAGATGCAAATGGCAAGGCCATGCCCTCGCAAGGCGTCGGGGGAGTGGCGTTTATCAATATGTTTGGCCGAGACAACTTCGTTTCTACATACTCTCCAACCTTGGTCTATTACACCAACCTTTCCGAAAATGACCACGGCATGGCAACGTTGAATGCCGAAGCGGGTAGTCACGAGTTCGGTCATAACCTTGGGTTAACACATGATGGAACTTCAGGATCGACTTACTATGAAGGTCATGGTGACGGCCTCGTAAGTTGGGCACCCATCATGGGAAGACCTTTCACCGCCAATGTCACACAGTGGAGCCAGGGAGAATACCCAGGAGCAAACAATTCGCAGGATGACCTCGCGCTCATCTCCGCAAAAATTGACTGGATAGGTGACGATCACAGTGACTCGGCGAACCAGGCGACCCCTTTAGTGGCACAGCCAAATGGTGACATACTGGTTTCCAGTCCGGAACTTGACCCCAATAACGTACTTCATGAAAACAAGGGCATCATCAACGATCGCGCTGATTCAGACTGGTTTTACATTGATATTACAGACGCCGGAACAATCAACCTTACTGCTACTCCTGCATGGCATTCCTTCACTCGAGTCGAAAACATAGGAGCCAACCTGGACATCGAACTGGCTCTGTATGATGCCAACCTGGTGCTATTAGCCTCGCATGAACCCAATAACAACACCAATGCTGCGGTGAGTATAAATGCAATAAGCGGTCGATATTATGTTCAAGTCCAGGGTGTGGGTAATGATACCAACTCCAGTTATAGTGACTATGCCAGCATGGGTATGTATTTCATCGAGGGCAATATTCCGGTCGGTTCTGTTGACCCTGTTGACACCACGCCACCATTACCCGCCAGCATGTCCTGGCAAACAGCCCCAAGTGCAACGGGTGTATCCTCGATCACAATGACTGCCGTTGCAGCAACAGATGACTCCGGAACCGTTGAATACTTCTTTAGCTGCACTGCAGGTGGCGAAGGCTGCACCGATAGTGGTTGGCAGACCAGTCGCTCCCACACGGCCACAGGCTTAAGTGCCGATACCTTTTATGCCTACACGGTCAGTGCTCGGGACGTTACAGGGAACCAGAACAACACCTCAAACTCACGGGGCGATACAACCGATGCGCCAGCAGCAAACTTCGCTCCTGTCGCCATCGCTCAATACTCCCCTGATCCAGCCGTGATCACAAAGGGAAAAACGGTAAGTGTGACGCTTGATGGCTCAGCATCTTCAGACCAGGATGGCTCGATTGTTTCGTTTTCCTGGAAAGATGCCAGTGGCAAACTCATTGGCAGTAACGCCACGGTCACGGTAAAACTTGGTACAGGCAATTACGGGTACAGCCTTACAGTAACCGACAATAATGGCGCTTCGGACAACACCGAGGTTTCGGTTTCAGTTACAAAAGGTGGTGATAGTGGCGGTGGCGGTGGCGGCAAGCCATGCAACCCGAAGAAGCAAGATTGCGGTTGATCTCCAGGTCTATGGCCAAAGACAACTTAAAGTGGCACAAGCTGGAATTCTGAGCGCTTCCTTTATGTGATCTGATAGAAAGAAAAAGCCCGGCATTGCGCCGGGCTTTGTTACTTTTATTGGCGGTGTGTCACGCCACCGGGAATGAACTCCCAATGGCGCAACAACCGTGCGCGACGCAGTTAAGGTCGCTTATTGCTAGTATCGTCCCTTCGGTTCTTTAACTTTCTTGCTTGACTCAGCTGTGTCAGAACTTGTTGCATCAGACCAGAGTTGCCACTTATAACACCTGCACCCGGATCAATCAGAACACAGGCTGTAGAGCCTTCAAAGCTACCACCGTCAGTTTTGACAAATACACTCAGGCTATCAAATAACACGAGTGGATCAAAGATGTCACCCAAAGAGGACTGTAATACGCACACTGACCTTGACTCACCTTCGTTAGGAATAATATTGCATACCTCGCTTAAAGGTGCTCCATCAGGATCATCCGGATCATCATGGAATACTTGTGCGGAACCAGGCCTGGCCGTATTACCTTGCGAAACTTTGACGATGAATGTAAGTATCGCGGAACCGGCCTCGAACGGAGTGATAACACCAACTTCATCATGAGTGCCACCCTGCTGGCCTAAGCCCATGTACTTGCCCGTGGTACCAATCGTCTGATCAGTCGAGAAGCACAAGAAGTTGGTGCCAACACCTTCGGCGCCGTCTTCACCTGGTGCACCTGTAGCACCTGTTGGGCCTGCTGGACCCATCGGACCAGTTGCACCTGCCGCGCCGGTTGGACCCTGTGGACCAGTTGCGCCATCAGCACCATCTGCACCATCGGAACCATCAGCTCCTGCCGCGCCGGTTGGACCCTGTGGACCAGTTGCACCATCAGCACCATCTGCACCATCGGAACCATCAGCTCCTGCCGCGCCGGTTGGACCCTGTGGACCAGTTGCACCATCAGCACCATCTGCACCATCGGAACCATCAGCTCCTGCCGCGCCGGTTGGACCCTGTGGACCAGTTGCACCATCAGCACCATCTGCACCATCGGAACCATCAGCTCCTGCCGCGCCGGTTGGACCCTGTGGACCAGTTGCACCATCAGCACCATCTGCACCATCGGAACCATCAGCTCCTGCCGCGCCGGTTGGACCCTGTGGACCAGTTGCACCATCAGCACCATCTGCACCATCGGAACCATCAGCTCCTGCCGCGCCGGTTGGACCCTGTGGACCAGTTGCACCATCAGCACCATCTGCACCATCGGAACCATCAGCTCCTGCCGCGCCGGTTGGACCCTGTGGACCAGTTGCACCATCAGCACCATCTGCACCATCGGAACCATCAGCTCCTGCCGCGCCGGTTGGACCCTGTGGACCAGTTGCGCCGGTTGCACCGGTTTCACCCTGCGGACCCGTTGGACCGGTTGCGCCGGTTTCACCCTGCGGACCCGTTGGGCCGGTTGCGCCGGTTTCACCCTGCGGACCCGTTGGGCCGGTTGCGCCGGTTTCACCCTGCGGACCCGTTGGGCCGGTTGCGCCGGTTTCACCCTGCGGACCCGTTGGACCGGTTGCGCCGGTTTCACCCTGCGGACCCGTTGGGCCGGTTGCGCCGGTTTCACCCTGCGGACCCGTTGGGCCGGTTGCGCCGGTTTCACCCTGCGGACCCGTTGGGCCGGTTGCGCCGGTTTCACCCTGCGGACCCGTTGGGCCGGTTGGACCTTCTGGACCAACGGTACCTATAGTCAGGTCATACTCATCATGTTGACTTGTTGAGCCTAGGGCAGCTTGATCCATATCAACCAGTGTCATACTGCCGAAAATGTCACCAATATTGAGTGGTTCTGAACAGGATGTATGAAGGCTAATGGTTTGATCATCACCACCACCGCCTGTCATCAATAGCTCAAGATTATTGGGCCATTTGCCATCACCAGTGAAAGTCACTTCCTGTCCAGCCGCAACCGGATTTACTGACATTACCCACTCGGCATTATTATGCCCAGTCGCTATCAAAGTAGCAGGATTCCCCGGTACTGAAGCCGGAGCAAAACAATCGAGCTCCTGCTCACTCTGCCAGTTACAGACGTCAGGATTATATTCAAAGGTCAGGTAACTGGGCTTTGAAACACATCCCAGGTTGACACTGGTTGACCAAATTTCCAACAAGTAGTCACCCGGTGTTATATCCATATAACCTAACGGATCACCATTTGGATCATACAAGTCCAATACGACACATGAATAACCAGGAATAGTGTTATCCAGTGGTGGCTCTGTGCCAAGACATGCTAATTGATCAGCTGCGGCAGTCAGATAGCCATTGTATACGCCAACACGACCTGTACCGAACGTAAACTGGGGGTCAACCCCAAAGTTTCGGCCATAGACTACCAGTTGACTGGGGTTCTCTGCCGGAATCGGCTGAACCTCCATAATTAGTGGAGCGGCTGCGGCAAAAGCCGAGCTTGTATACATCAGGGAGCCTAGAACAGTGCCCCCGACAAGTGTTGCGATTTTGGGTAAAACCGCATAATTGCTTCTTTTCTTCATAACAGGTAACTCCCAACGTAAGCCTCCCTGGCTATACACCAACACACAACATTGTGTGCTGGCTTTCAGCTCACCGAGTCAAAACGTCCAACTGTTATAAAAATGTGCCTACCTGGCAAGAATGCAAAGGTTACGAAATCCGAACCTCACAAACGTTTTAAGCTCGATGCGCCCAAAACTGTGTGGATTCCTTGTACCAAAACGAGAACAAGGACATCCCTCTCCATTGAAAAGAACGTCCCTGCATTTATTGACCCCCAAAGTCATCCCGACTCAAAACCGGAAGTCAGGCAATTCTGCCCCGACCGGCCTGTGCTCAATGGATGTATCGAGAATTCTAACGTGTAAGTGCTTACCCCAACGAAAGTACTAGCACAATCCCCAAATACCCTGCGAAGGAACTCACCTAAACGATCAATATTCCGGTGAATTTCTTAGCGTTATACATTTACTATAATACTTTTTTCAGAGAAATCTACTCTAAACGTGTATTTAGGTGGAATCTTTAACAAATCTGCCAAGAAAAATTTGGGCTGGTCAATGCTCCGACACTGGTCGACGGTATGACCTGATTAGCGTATTTATCATACCCTCACTTACCTCGCCGCGTCCCGAACTCCCCATCAAATCCGGATGATAATCCAGTCCACTCGACAATAACCACACCATATGGGTCAGAAGGGATCACCATCGTAGCCACGTAATAGGCATCTTCAAAACCCAGCAAATGACCAAACTCATGTGCCAGTGTACGAGGGCTTACCGGGCTTGTTCCGAGGAAAATCCGACTTCCCGACTCCTGCATTTAAACTGGTTGCACCGGTGGTCAGAACAAGAGGACATCCAGTAAACAGGGCGTAATGCGCGTTCATATCGATATGCGAGCCACGGTCTGGCGCACCATCCGGGTACAGGCTTTCAACACTTATTCTTTGCCAGTTCAACTCGACTGAAAACTGATTGGTCAATGCCGCAGGTGAAAGACCAAAAGCCTCGTTGACACCGTCCTGGAAAGCCTGCAAAAAATGTGAATTTTCGATATCAGTACAAACCGTCACAGGCAAAACCATCTCGCCATTTACACCGGTATGGATTTGAAGGTCTCGGGTCGGCTTGAATGGTGCTGCTCTCTCAAGTAATTGACGTCTGAGCTCAGTCACCTGAGATGACGGAGCACCGCTAGCCATCAATGAATCCAGTTCGCGAGCCATGGCAACCAGTTCATTCTTATTCCGATAATAGGCGGGATATCTGACAACCGCTTTTTGCCATTTTGCATGGTAGCTAAGATTGTCCTCCAGGTTACGCAGGCGTTTTAGAGCTTCCTCGAAGCGGATAACCAGATCTTCAAGATCGGTGGAGTTTTCCAACTGTGTCGTACAGTTCGTTTGCATTCTGTAACTCAGCAAATAGACGCTCTTCCAGCCATTTGAGTGAGTAGAAAGTCTGTGTCGGCTCCACCACCATGGGCGCCTCATTTTCCTTGAGTAGTGGGCAACAATCCGTAACCGGTTTTCCTGGCTTCGGGCGGGTCAAGGGATAGCCGGGTTAAAAGCGCTGGGGCTTCATCTTTGACACGGGGGATCAGGGCCGAATGCAAATTCTCAAGTTGTATAAATACGTCGTTCCGCTGCTGCTGCAACTGTATGTACTTTTGTTCCCAGGCTGGCGTCTGGTCTGCAAGCATGGTGGTGCTTGAGACAACACAACACAGCAATGTCAGGAATGAAAACGTTTTTAAGTGGATTGCTTTGACCATAGGCAACTGAATATAACAACCGCGGCGGTCAATGTCGTCCCTGCTGGGTGTTTAACTTGTTGCAGCTATATCTTCAGACAGCGTTGTCCGGTTCGTAATCAGTTGGCCAACTCGCTACGAACGACCTCCGCCAGTTCTTCGGCTAGCTGATGGACCTGCTTTTCATCCACGCCTTCCAGCGTCACACGAATCAATGGCTCGGTACCCGACGCGCGCAGTATTACCCTGCCGGAACTACCCAACTGTTCGATGACAGACTTCATGCTTTCATTGATGGCAACAGAACTCTCGAGGTTCGATACCCTGCTGCTAACCGGCACGTTAATCATCACCTGTGGCAGCTTCTGCACGTCTGCGGTCAATTCTGCAAGGCTCTTACCTGAGCTGACGATCACTTCAAGCACCTGCAATGCACTGACAATGCCATCACCGGTGCTGGTTCTGTCCAGGCACAAAAGATGACCGGAGGCTTCACCGCCAAGGGTCCAGCCTTTATTAATCAGAGCCTTGTGTACATGGCGGTCGCCTACAGGAGAACGTATCGAACGGAATATTGCGTTTTTTAAGTGCCAGTTCAAGACCAAAATTACTCATCACAGTTCCGATAACGCCACCGTGAAGCAAGCCCATATCCTGACGGGCCGTGGCGAGAACATAGAGTAACTCATCTCCATTGACGACCTCACCGTTCCCGTCCACCATGACCACACGATCGCCATCGCCATCCAGCGCGATGCCAAGGTCGGCACCATGCTCAATCACAGCCTTGCTAACAAACTCAGGGTAGGTCGACCCACACTTCTCGTTAATATTCATGCCATCGGGGTTGGTACCAATGGTGATCACCTCGGCACCGAGTTCCTTGAAAACAGCTGGCGCAACCTTATAGGTCGCCCCATTGGCACAATCAACAACGATTTTCAGTCCGCGTAAGCTGATCTCAAAGGGTATCGTGCCTTTGCAAAATTCAATATAGCGACCGGCAGCATCATCAATACGTGTCGCCTTACCCATTTTTTCGGAAGCAACGGTTGAGAATGGCTGGTCCAAGTTCTTCTTCAATGGCCCGCTCAACATCATCCGGAAGCTTTTCACCCTCGGCTGAAAAGAACTTGATCCCATTGTCGTAAAATGGATTATGCGAGGCGCTGATAACGATACCCGCACAGGCATGCAAGGTTCGTGTCAGATAAGCTATGGCCGGTGTTGGCATTGGCCCAAGCAGTGCGACATTGGCACCTGCTGCGGCCAGTCCGGCCTCCAGTGCGGATTCAAACATATAACCTGAAATTCGGGTGTCTTTACCAATAACCACTGAGCGTGAATCACCAGCTGCCAGTACCTTGCCCGCCGCGCGGCCCAGGCGTAGCATGAAGTCCGCTGTTACCGGAGATTCACCGACTCGACCACGAATGCCATCTGTTCCAAAATATTTATTTTTCATGGAGGTCATTTTACTCTCACGTCTGCCAAAGTGCAGTCGCTACTTTAAGTGCATCGCAAGTTTCAGCAACGTCATGCACCCTGACAATCGATGCGCCATTTTGTACAGCAAGTACCGCCGCAATAATAGAACCCGGCACCCGCTCAGGCATCTCCCTGCCGGTCAACTGACCGATCATGGCTTTGCGGGAGATACCAACCAGCACCGGAAACCCGCTGGCAACCAGATCAGGTAGCGCATGAAAGAGCGCTATATTTTGTTGCAGTGTTTTCCCAAAGCCGAAACCGGGGTCAAGAATGATGTTCTGTTTCAATACCCCGCCGCTCTCACACACGCGTGCGCGCTCCAAAAGGTAAGCCGTAACTTCACCAGCGACATCTTCGTAAACGGGGTTGTGCTGCATCACACGCGGCTCTCCCTGCATGTGCATCAAACATACCGGCACAGCCAGTTCAGCGGCAGCCTGCACGGCACCCGCCTGGGTCAATGCAAAAACATCATTGATTAAACCTGCCCCTGCACCAACCGCCGCACGCATGACTTCGGGTTTGCTGGTATCAATCGAAACCGGCACTGACAGCTGTGGAACAATGGCCTCAATCACCGGGATGACCCGATCGAGCTCTTGTTGCAGTGACACGGCCTGCGCACCAGGACGTGTAGACTCACCACCGACATCAATGATATCTGCACCTGCTTCCTGCATGGCCAGGGCATGTTGAATGGCATCGGTTTTTCCCAGCCACTTTCCACCATCTGAGAATGAATCCGGTGTCACGTTGACAATTCCCATGATTCTGGGCCGGTCGAGGGTAAGTGTCCTGCCTGCGCAGTCAAGTTTGCGAATGCCTGAATTCATATTCCCAAAACCCTTACATGGCAGTCTTTACAGACAAAAAAACAGCGCTGTTCCAGCGCTGTTTTCGTTTGACCAAAACTGATAGATTCTGCCTTCTTTAGAGTTGCTCAGCCGTATCACCAATAGAAGTGTCGTCCGTTGAGCCATCGACTGAATCACTTTCATCCTCTTTATCGTTGTTAGACCCGGAATCATCCCAACCCTTTGGCGGGTCCGGAATTTTGCCTTCCATGATCTGATCGATCTGCGCCATGTCGATGGTTTCATATTTCATCAGCGCATCGGTCATGATCTCCAGCTTGTCCCGGTTGGCCAGAATCAAATCCTTGGCTACCTGGTGAGAAGTTTCAACAATCTTACGAATTTCGATGTCGATCTTGCGGGCAGTTTCATCCGAAACGTGTTTGTGTTGCGTGACTGAACGGCCAAGAAAAACTTCCTCATCGGCTTCGGCGTAGGTCAATGGACCCAATGCGTCTGATAAGCCCCAGCGGGTTACGATGTTACGCGCGATTTGCGTGGCACGCTCAATATCATTTGAAGCACCGGTTGTCACGTTTTCAATACCAAACACGAGCTCTTCGGCCACACGTCCGCCATATAAACTGGCCATCTGACTATCCAGTTGCAAGCGTGAAACACTGTACTTGTCCTGCTCGGGCAAAAACATGGTCACACCCAGGGCGCGGCCACGGGGAATAATGGTTACCTTGTAAACCGGGTCATGTTCCGGCACCAGGCGACCGACGATGGCATGACCCGCTTCGTGATATGCCGTCAGCTTCTTCTCTTTCTCTGACATGACCATCGAGCGCCGTTCGGCACCCATCATGATCTTGTCCTTGGCCCGCTCAAAATGGTCCATGGATACGGTCTTGGCGGCCTCACGGGCGGCAAACAGTGCAGCCTCATTGACCAGGTTGGCAAGATCCGCACCGGAAAAACCCGGTGTGCCACGTGCGATCTGCCGTGGTTCGACATCGTCGCCCAGTGGTACTTTACGCATATGTACTTTCAAAATGCCTTCACGGCCACGGATATCGGGCAATGGCACAACCACCTGGCGGTCAAATCGGCCCGGCCGCAATAAAGCCGGATCCAATACATCCGGGCGGTTGGTTGCAGCGATGACAATTACGCCTTCACCGCCTTCGAAACCATCCATTTCAACCAGCAACTGGTTCAATGTTTGTTCACGCTCATCGTGACCACCGCCAAGACCGGCGCCACGGTGACGTCCTACCGCATCAATTTCATCAATAAATATGATGCACGGGGCGTGTTTTTTGGCCTGATCGAACATGTCACGTACGCGGGAAGCACCCACACCGACGAACATCTCGACAAAATCTGAACCGGAAATCGAAAAGAACGGCACCTTGGCCTCACCGGCAATGGCTCGTGCGAGCAGGGTTTTACCCGTTCCGGGTGAGCCCAGCATCAAAACACCACGCGGTATATGACCGCCCAACTTCTGGAATTTGCCCGGGTTACGCAGAAACTCAACCAGTTCCTCGACTTCTTCCTTGGCCTCTTCAACCCCGGCGACATCAGCAAAAGTGACTTTGATCTGGTCCTCGCCCTGAAGTTTTGCCTTGCTCTTGCCGAAAGACATGGCGCCACGGCCGCCGCCACCGCCCTGCATCTGGCGCATGAAATAAACCCACAAGCCGACCAGTAACAGGACCGGAATGATATTGATCAACAGGTCGAGGATAACCGACCGTTGCTTGGGTGGTTCGGCGGAAATTTCCACGTTGTTCTCGACGAGGTCGTCAACAAGACGGGGGTCAGGCATACCAAAGGTTTGGAATTCCTGACCATTGACATCACGACCCTGGATCGTATTGCCTTCCGGCGTACTGCTGATCCTTACCTCGGCAACGGTTCCGTTGCGTACATTGTTGAGGAAATCAGAATAGGTGAATTCATCGGGAGTGGTCCCGACATTGCCATAGTGATTAAAAATGGACATCAGCACCAATAAAATGATGCCCCAGGTAATCACGTTTTTTAACATATCATTCAATCTTTTATCCTCAAAAAAATACAACCAACGGCGCCTGACGCCAATGATCACTGAGACTCATTGTAGCTTGCGTCGGTGCCCCAGTACATAAACTTCCCTGCTTCGGGGTCTGGAAGCGGCCGGTTTCCTTATTTGCACCTTCTCAAATAAAGACCGGCAATTCTTCACAAACTCGTCAAAACCTTCACCATGAAAGACCTTGACTACAAAACTTCCACCTGGTTCCAACCAATTCTCCGCGAAGGCCAACGCGAGTTCTGCCAGGTACATTGCGCGCGGCTGGTCGACCGCACCCATCCCACTCATATTGGGTGCCATGTCGGACAACACAAGATCAACATGCTGACCGTTTAATGCTTCCTCCAACAGTGCCAAAGGTTCATCTTCGGTAAAATCACCCTGGATAAAGTGAACATCTTCCAACGGATCCATGTCCAGGATATCCAGGGCGATGATCTGTCCACTACCCGCCAGGGCCCTCTGAATCACCTGGGTCCAGCTGCCGGGGGCTGAACCAAGGTCCACCACGCGCATGCCTTTTCGTATCAGACGGTACTTATCGTCGAGCTCCATCAACTTGAAGGCCGCCCTTGAGCGCAAGCCCTGCTGCTGGGCCTGCTTGACGTATTGATCATCAAAATGTTCTGCCAGCCAACGGCGGCTGCTTTTGCTTTTTGCCATCAGACAATTTCCCGTCAATTCATTGTCACTGCGATACCATAAGCCACGCAGGATGTTAAAATGCTAGTTTGCCACAACAGGAACTTGCAGATGCCATTAAAAGCAGCACAAAAAAAGAATCTACGGGGTCAGGCCCACCACCTGAAGCCGTTTGTCACCGTTGCTGACAAAGGCTTGAGCAAGTCTGTCGTCGCCGAGATTGAGCGCGCATTAAACGATCATGAGCTTATCAAGGTCAAATTGCGCGGTGAGCGTGAACAACGCAAAGCATGGGCGCTCAGTATCGCCGAACAATGCCAGGCCGAGCTCGTACATAGTATTGGCCAGGTCGCTTGCTTTTATCGTAAACACCCTGAAAAACCGGTTATCAACCCGGGTTAATTTCGGTTTCTGAGACGCTCAGTGTTCCACTCACTGAATCAGCACTCTCCAAAAAAAGGAATACAAGACACGTGGAGTTCAATCTGGAAGTACCGCAGGACCAATTTTTTATTCGTTCTGTCAGTGAAAAGGGTATCCGTGTTCATCAGGACTACTTCAACCAACCGTTTATTTTATCCGGCCAGCGAATCATTCCTGAATGGGGTGTAACGTCTGTGGAGGATATTAACGAGGAAAGCCTGCAAGCCTTGTTCGAATTGCAACCCGAGGTGGTGTTGATAGGGACCGGAAACACCCAGGTCTTCTTACCACCGGCCACCCAGGTTCATTTCTTTCGTCGCGGCATTGGATTTGAGGTCATGACAACGGATGCTGCCTGCCGAACCTTTAATGTGCTGGTTGCTGAAGGACGCGAGGTTGTTGCCGCCCTGTTACCCCTTACTCCATAAACGGCGCTTCCATAATACCTTCACGTTTGGAGATTTCTCTTAACCTGGCCAGGGCGGCAAGTTGTACCTGGCGCACCCGTTCCCTGGTGACACCAAGCAATTCGCCCACTTCTTCAAGTGTTCTCCTGCCCTGTCCATGCAGACCAAAACGGTGCTCAACCACGATGCGCTGCTGCATGGGTAATAAATCCAGCCAATGCCCCAATAACTCACCGGCGGCCTTTTCGGCATATTCACTTTCCGGTGTAAGGCTCTGGTCGTCCGCGATCGAATCAAGAACGGACTTTCCGCCAGGAGATGTGCTATCGGCTGAAGATGTAGGTTCGTTATAGCTAAACAGTGCATATACAGCAGATGTGGACTTATCCAGTGTGGCAGCCACTTCGTCAAACTCGGGACGGCGACCCATCTGCTGTTCCATTTCACGGGTCGTCCGCAAATAGTTGGTCAACTCACGAATGATATGAATGGGCAAGCGTACGGTACGACATTGGTTCATGATCGAACGTTCGACCGACTGCCTGATCCACCAGGTGGCGTAGGTGGAAAACCGGAAACCTTTCTCGGGATCAAACTTTTCAACTGCCCGGATCAGGCCCAGGTTTCCTTCCTCAATCAGGTCCAGCAATGGCAGTCCCCTGTTGATATAGGCACGTGCGACCTTCACCACCAGGCGCAAATTGCTTTCAATCATACGCTGCCGGCTCGCCATGCAACCGCCCAAAGCTGCACGTGAAAGCGATTTCTCCTCATCGGCTGTCAGCAGCTTGGCGCGACCAATCTCGCTGAGATAAATGCGGGTAACATCCCCATGATGCACGCGTCCACGTCTGGCATTCGCGTTTTCAGATTGATTGAACTTGAGATCTTTTTTTACTGGTTTGCCGTTCAAATCTACCGAATTGCCTTTACCTTTACCTGATTTCTTAATTTTCACTCCCCTCATCCTTGCTCGTATGGTGCAAAAAAACACCATGCCCATTTCGAAATAAAATTGCCCGATCTCGTTGAAACGGTGTTGTTCCGTCTGGATGAATTAACAAAATTATCACAAACCCTGACAATTGTCACAAACTCAAATGATAGTCATTAACTATACGTTCAAGTACGAACGAATGAGAAAAAAGTTGGTTGCTTATTTTTTTGGCAGGTAATTCAGAGGGTTAACTGGTTTTCCAGACGAACGTATTTCAAAATGCAGGAGTTGCTCATCGCGACTGTTACGGCCCATTTCAGCTATCTTTTGACCAGCCCAAACCTGATCTCCTTCTTTGACAAGACGGACCCTGTTATGAGCGTAAGCACTGAGCATTTTTTCGCTGTGTTTTACAATAATCAATTCGCCATATCCAATCAGGCCATTTCCACTGTAAACCACCTGGCCGGCGGATGAGGCATTGATGGCCTGGCCTACCTTACCCGCAATATCCAGGCCATTGCGTGCCGGGTCACCTGCAACAAAACCTCTGATGACACGCCCTTCGGTAGGCCATTTCCAGCTTTTTGGATCTGCGGTTTTAGGTGTTGTACTTGGTGCGGCTTTACTGGAACCGGCAGAAGTGGTTGGCGGCGCCGTTTTAGCGGGTGGCGCCTTGTTGCTGCTTGACGGTTTCGGGTTTGCGACCGTTTTCGTTTGCGCAGCGCCTGGCGTTTTTACCGTACTGATCTTGACACCGGATGACGTCTCGCGTGTTTGAGAGCCCGTGGCAGGTTTAAGCTGAATTTTTTGACCCGGGTAGATTGTGTAAGGACTGGAGATACCATTCTTTCGCGCCACGTCCATCGGGTCCAGACCATAACTGAATGCTATCGCATAAAGTGTGTCACCCTTTCGGACGTAATAACTACCATCCGAATTTAATTGACGTTTCACAATCGCGCCGGATGGCTTGGACTTGGCCGGTGGTCTGTAATGACGATGACAGGATGGCAAGGCCAGTAACCCGGACAAGAGTAGCAGCAAGGAAAACCTCGCGACGAACCGCTGAGGGTGCACTGTGCCGATCCCAAGCCTCATTACTTACTTACCTTTATAACCACAAAAACAATCACTGCAAGTGCAAGTGTTATCCAGCCGATTAAATCAACGTACTTTCGCATCCGCGAAGCAAAACTCTCACCGCCCAGGCGTATCAGGGCTGCGACGAGGAAAAACCGCCCGCCCCTGCCAACCAGGGACCCGCCGATAAAGGCAGGAAATGGCATACCAACAACCCCTGCGCTGATGGTAAACACCTTGTAGGGAATCGGTGTAAACCCTGCCAGCAAAATATACCAGAAACCCCAGGTTTCAAATGCAGCAACCGCGCTTGTGAATGTGTCAGCGTAGTGAGAGCCCATCAACCACGGCTCTATCCATCCAAACGCCAACTTGCCGATCAGGTAGCCAGCCATCCCGCCGGCGACTGAGGCCAGGGTGCATAAGGCGGCATATCGCCATGCCTTTTTGACCTTGGCCAGGCACATGGGAATCAGCATCACGTCAGGTGGAATCGGAAAAAAGCTGGATTCGGTAAAACTCAGGGCGGCCAGGTAAGCCGGCGCCCTGCGATGTGCCGACAAAGCGATAACCCAATCATATAATCGTAGAAACATATCCGTTCAACCGCCTTAAGCGAGTCCACTGAGCAAGGGTACAAAGACGACAGCACCAAGATCAGTTTCTTCAAAATCATCTTCGGTCCGGCGCACGGTGATCAAACGTTGCTGACCATTTCTTTCAACGGGAATGACCAACACACCGCCGATACCGAGTTGCTCCTTTAACTCAGCCGGTATGCTTTGCGCGACTGCCGTCACCATGATGCCGTCAAAAGGCGCCTGGCTGGGCCAGCCCAGATGTCCGTCAGCGTAACGTAAATATATGTTGTTCAAACGCAGGTTGTGAAAACGCCGGCGCGCCAGTTTGAGTAATTCATCAATTCTTTCCACCGTGAATACCTTTGGCACAAGGTGGGACAAAATGGCGGCCTGGTAGCCGGAGCCAGTGCCTATCTCCAGGACTTTTTCCGGCTGCCCGCCATCGAGTAAAGCTTCTGTCATGCGGGCTACAATCCATGGTTGCGAAATGGTTTGCCTTTGTCCGATCGGCAGGGCTGTGTTTTCATAGGCACGACTGGATAAAGCCTCATCCACAAACTTGTGACGCGGTACCTGTGTCATGGCCGTTAATACCCGGTCGTCCTTGATGCCCTCCTTTCGCAAGGTCTGCACCAGACGATCACGTGTACCCTGGGAGGTCATACCGATACCCCGGTTTTCACTATGGAGCTTATGTTTATGAATCATGAACTGCCTGTTTCCTGCTCCGTATCGGTGCTGATGGCCGTCACCCAGCCTGCGACCTGATCCAGTGCCTGGTAACGGGTCAGGTCAACATGAATCGGGGTGACCGAAATAAACCTGCGCCTGATGGCGTCAAAATCCGTACCTGGCCCGGCATCCTGTTCCGCGCCCGCCGGCCCGATCCAGTACATCTCCCGCCCACGGGGATCCATGGTTTTTACAACCGGTTCCGCCCGATGACGATAGCCAAGACGGGTAACTTCAAATCCCCTGATGTCTGACCAGGGGCAGTTGGGCACATTGACGTTAAGAATTGTATCTGCCGGCAAAGGGTCGCGTTTTAGCTGCTTCACCAGGCGATAGGCTGCCTCACCCGCTGTTTCATAATGATGATGCCCCGAATCCTCACCAAAAACCAGTGAAAGCGCCACCGCAGGATAACCGAGGAAGCGACCTTCCATCGCCGCAGCTACCGTCCCGGAATAGATGACATCATCACCCAGGTTGGCACCAGCGTTGATACCGGATACAACAATATCGGGGTCTTCCGCAAGCAGACCGGTTAACGCAACATGTACGCAATCAGTGGGGGTACCGGATACCCGGTGGACCCCGGGTTCCAATTCAGTAATCCGGATCGGAGCATCCAGTGTCAGTGAATTGCTGGCTCCACTGCAGTTTTTGTCCGGTGCAACGATGGTCACATTACCCAGTCTGCGCATGCTGTCGGCCAATACACGAATACCGATGGCTTCAATGCCATCATCATTGCTAATCAGAAGTTCCATTCGGGGTGTTTATCCGATCCTTGTTGAAAACCATACCTGCCATCCGCAGGTATGTCTGTTATGACCTGTTACAGGCTCAAGGATGATATTGTACGGACTTCAGTTGGCTTTCGAAACGCGGAAATGAGTGAAAGGTGGTTAAAAAACTAAAACAGGGTCATTTGGATGAGGAGCTTTTCCGCCAGGAGATGACGGGCGTCGTACCACTCAAGGCCACACCGAGGACAGACTCGAAGGCGCCACGGCGCATCAAGCGGGTACAGGACAGGACACCGCTACTCACAAAACCGGAAGGGCGATTCCTGCTTTCAGCCGATGATCAGACCAGCATTGATAGCGGGGATGGTACTTCACACCGGAAAAACGGCATCCAGAACAGAACCATGCAGAAACTGAAGAGGGGTCGGTTTACAGTGGGTGCGGAACTGGACCTGCACAGCATGACCACCGAAACTGCTTATTCGGCATTATTGGAATTTATTGAGTATGCACAATCAGCGTCAATGGAATCAGTCAGGGTCATTCATGGCAAAGGTCTTCGGTCAAAGCACGGTCCCCGACTGAAACTGATGACACAACAGCTGTTACGTGAACACCCGGGCGTGCTGGCTTACACAAGCTGCAAGCCGGCCGATGGTGGTGCCGGGGCCGTCGAGGTTTTACTGAAATCCTTATGACCAACCTGATCATTTTTTTAATCGTTGCAGCCGGTGTCGTTACCTGGTGGCAACTGATGCAAGGCAGGCAAAAGGCCCGTCAAGCAGCCGGGCAGGTTTGTGGCAACCATGGACTACAACTTCTTGATGACACCGTGTCACTGAGTTCTGTAACCTGGAATCGCAAAAAGCCGAATGCACGCATTTTGGTCAATTATGGTTTTGAGTTTGCCATCAACGGGGCCAAACGAAGAAGAGGCGTGGTCAGCATCGGATTCCCTTCAGCTTTTAGCGTGACACTGGACCTTGAAGAAGGGCGTTTAATCGAGAATTTGAAGGACCGATAAAAAACGCATCAGACACGGTTTGCGCAGTTTGCCCAACTTGAGCAGCCTTTTATCGCTTCACTACTTGACGACTTTCAGATGTGACCTGGGTGGTGGATCGTCCGGTGTATCAACAGGCGGTGGTGTAGAGTCATCCTGTGCAAACATCATACCCTGGCCGTTTTCACGGGCGTATATGGCAATAACAGCACCCATGGGTACTGTTATTTGATAGGGCTTTCCTGAAAACCTGGCTTTGAAAAAAATGGTCTCGTTCTCTAACTGCAGGTTCTCGGTTGCGCCCGTGGCAATATTCAAAACGATCCTGCCCTCTTGAATGGCATGGTCCGGTACATCTACGCCGTCATAAGCTGCATCAACCAGCACATGAGGTGTCAATCCGTTATCGGCAATCCACTCATATAAGGCACGCAGCAGATAGGGCCTGTTGGAGGTCATATCTTCGTGCGCAGAACTCATCAAACCGACTCAAACTCCTAAATACAGCCATTAAGCTGCATTCAGGATCATTTCACGTTCGGCGCGTGTCAGGCTGACTTTGAAAGAGCGGCGCGAGATAAGACGCTGAATATAGCCCTGAACCGTTGCACCCGGTTTGCCAAGATCAATACCATAGGCTGGAAGACGCCAGAACAAAGGCGCCAGTGTGCAATCAACCAGGCTTAACTCATCACCCAGCACAAAATCGGAGTGCTTGAATAACTCATTGGCAGCAATGATGCTTTCCTTGAGTTGCGCCCGTGCCTTGTCTGCCTTGGCAGCTGAGGCATTTTCAATTTCTTCAGCCAGTGGATACCAATCGCGAATGACACGGTGATGAATCAAACGTAGCCGTGCACGTGAAACCGGATCGACCGGCATCAATGGCGGATGCGGATAGCGCTCATCGAGGTAATCATTGATCACACCTGCGTTGTATAACAGTAAATCCCTGTCAACCAGAGTCGGGGTTTCGTTGTATGGGTTTAATTCTGCCAGGTCTGCCGCAGCTGACTCATCATTGCTGATATCGATGATATCAACATTGATACCTTTTTCTGCCAGTACGAATCTTACCCGGTGACAATGAATGCTACGGTCGGATGAGTAAAGCGCCATGGTGGAACGACCTTTAATTGCTGCTGTCACCAAATTTCTCCTGTTGGCTTGGTTATCGGACACTGAAGTAAATCGGTGCTTTTATTAATGTACATCGCGCCAGTACTCTGCTTTGAGCAGATACGCAATGAAGGTGAACATTACCAGGAATAAAATGACCCAAACACCAACGCCTTTACGTTTTAGCTTGGCGGGCTCACCCGCATAGTCAAGAAATGCCGCTATATCACGAGCGGTTTCTTTATATTCTGCTGGAGTCTGTGTACCTGGTGTTGTCAATTCAAAATAATCAATGACCTCGTGCGTAAAGCCGGTGGCATCGGTCTCCTGACGGTAAACCGGTGTCTGGATTCCCTGCAACGACCAGAGCACGTGCGGCATGGATAAGTTCGGTAACATGGTGTTATTCCACGCCCCGAATTCGTCCTGGTAAAAACCGAGTAGATAGGTATACATCCAGTCGGCACCGCGTGAGCGGCCGATCAGCGAAAGATCCGGCGGTGTTTTGCCAAACCAGGCTTTTGCCTGCTCCGGATCCATGCTGATATCCATGGTGTCAGCGAATTTCGCATTCGTGAACACCAGGTTTTCCATGACCATTTCTTCGCTCAGACCAAGGTCTTCAGCCATCCGGTTAAAACGCATATAGCTTAATGAATGACAGCCCATGCAGTAATTCATATACCACTTGGCCCCGCGTTGTAATGAGGCGGTATCGTTGATGTTGGCACCTGAGTGTTCAACACCTGCGCCACCCGCTGCAGAAACCGAAAGACTTGATAAGGGCAGTAAAAGGACTGCAAAAAACAGAATTATGGCTAGTTTTTTCATCAGTGTGTCACCCGATCCGGTTCCGGCTTTGTTTTGCCTTTGGGGCTCATGAAAAATAACAGGACAAAAAACATGAAGTAGACCAATGTCCAGACCCGCATCTCCCAGGTTTGGGCAGGTGTGCCTTCCGCCATACCCAGCAGACCCAGTCTTACAAATGCGATGGTAAACAAGGCCAGGAGTACTTTGTACCATGTTCCCTTGTAGCGGATGGATCTGACCGGTGAGCGGTCAAGCCAGGGCAGGAAAAACAAAATGGCAACTGATGCCCCCATGGTTAACACGCCCAGCAGTTTATCCGGCACAGCCTTCAAAATCGCATAGAACGGCGTGAAATACCAAACCGGCTTGATGTGTTCGGGTGTCACCAATGGGTCGGCCGGTATAAAATTGTCATGCTCCAGGAATAAACCACCGGCTTCCGGCCAAAAGAAGAGCACAAAAGCGAATACGATAAAAAACATCCCAACACCAAAAATATCCTTGACGGTGTAATACGGGTGGAACGGGATGCCATCCAGCGGCTTACCTTCTGCATCCTTGTTTTTCTTGATTTCAATACCATCAGGGTTATTGGAACCATTCTCACGTAATGCCACGAGGTGTAACATCACCAGGCCCAGCAGGGCCAATGGTACAGCGATAACATGCAGTGAAAAGAATCTGTTCAGCGTGGCATCGGAGATAAAGTAATCACCACGTATCCACTGCGTCAAAGGTTCACCAATTTTCGGAAGCGCACCGAACAGGTTGATAATAACCTGTGCTCCCCAGTAAGACATTTGTCCCCATGGCAGGATGTAGCCCAGGAATGCTTCCGCCATCAGGGCAACGTAAATAAACATACCGAAAACCCATAACAACTCACGGGGCGCCTTGTGAGAACCGTATAACAGGCTACGGAACATGTGCAGGTAAATCAGGATAAAGAAGAAGGAAGCACCGGTGGTATGCATATAGCGAATCAACCAGCCCCACTCCACATCACGCATGATGTACTCAACCGAGGCAAAGGCCTCAGCCGCGGAGGGCTTGTAATGCATCGCCAGCAGGATGCCGGAAAAGATCTGTATCACCAGGACCAACAGGGCCAATGAGCCCATGTAGTACCAGAAGTTGAAATTCTTGGGGGCCATATAGCCCGTCATCACGTTATTCCAAAAAGCGGTAACCGGTAAACGGTCATCAAACCAGTTCAAAAGTTCGTTTGCCTTTTTGGAAAGACCGCTTGCAACTTTAGCCATTACACTGCTCCCTTCGGACTAACGCCGATGATCAGGGTTTGTTCATCAAGAAAGCTATAGGGTGGAATGCGCAAATTGGTTGGTGCCGGCACGCCGCTATACACGCGCCCCGATAAATCAAACTTTGATTTATGGCAAGGGCAATAAAAACCGCCATTCCAATCTGCATCAAATGGCTGAGGACCAACCTCTGGAATCATCTGGGGAACACAACCCAGGTGAGTGCAGTGCATGTTGACCACCAGAAATTCGGGTTTTAATGCACGTGGCTCACCGTGAATATATGCCGG
The DNA here is from genome assembly GCA_963759155.1 of uncultured Gammaproteobacteria bacterium. GTDB lineage: Bacteria > Pseudomonadota > Gammaproteobacteria > Xanthomonadales > SZUA-36 > SZUA-36. Next base: position 292,279 of record CAVWXX010000019.1, read on the forward strand.
TTGCTCGGCATTGGCCGATTCCGGGTCAGACAGTGAACTGTCGACTTTGGACAGACCGTCGACCATTTCCTGTGTCCGACGTAAAACGCCAATGGTTTGACCACGCCACTGCACCTTGAGCAACTGACCTTCCTTCAATTTAGCCACATTTACTTCAACCGGCACACCGATTGCTTGTGCCCTGGCACTGGGCATCCATGACTTGATGAACGGTATGGCGGCAAAACCGACACCAACACCGCCCACGACAGAAGTGGTCGCAACCAAAAACCGGCGGCGCCCTTTGTTTACGTCGTCAGATGACATTTAGTTCTCCAGCAGAAAAACGCCCCTTGCAAGGACAGTTACTCGTTATCAGGATATTCAATATTTTTTGCTTAAAACCAGTGGTGCAGAACAGGCTGCTTGTAACAATCGAAGCTATCATCCTGTTCCTCACGTGAATTAATCCGTTATTTTACCGAAACGGACCATGCGAGACAAACGATTTGCCGATAGAATTGCTCTATAAGCACTGGTTTTTGAAGAAAACCGGTATTGAATTCAAATTGACGGAAAATGACCGGGATGAATCAGGCTGAAAGCAAGCTTTCTGACAGAAAAACAAAAGCGGGGTCAATACTGGGTTTTTTAACTCGTTCGGTTGTCGCCGGATTGGCACTGGCTTTTGTTATCGTGTATCTGTGGCCCAGCGTCAGCAACCGGTTGATCCGTCAACCGGAAACCACAAACACCCCGCCTCCAGCACCCGCTTCCTATGCGGACGCGGTTGATCGTACCGCACCCTCGGTGGTCAGTATTTACACCCGGACCGTTGAGTTGCAACAGGTCAGTCCACGAATGCAGAAATTATTGGGCAGTTCCTATGTATCACGCTCTCGTCAGGACATGGGTTCAGGTGTGCTGGTCAGCGAGGATGGCTATATCCTGACCAATAATCATGTGATCAGCCAGGTTCAAAACATCAGCGTGGGTTTGTGGGATGGCCGCTTTGCCACGGCACAGGTGGTTGGTAGTGATCCGGAAACGGACCTGGCGGTTCTTAAAATCGACTTGAGCGGGCTGCCGGCGGCACCGTTGGCAGAAAATGCCAATATCCGTGTCGGGGATGTCGTGCTGGCCATTGGGAATGCATTTGGTTTAAGCCACACGGTCACCATGGGGATCATCAGCGCAACCGGGCGAAATGGACTGAGATCAGTACTCTACGAAGACTTCATTCAAACGGATGCTGCTATCAATGAGGGCAATAGCGGTGGCGCATTGATTAACTACAGCGGCGAAGTCATCGGCATTAATACCCGTAACCTCGGGCAGATGCAGGGTGCTCAAAATATCGGATTTGCCATTCCCATCGCCATGGCCAAGGATGTCATGCAACAGATTGTTGTAAACGGCAGTGTCAGACGGGGATCCATCGGCGCCTTGTTCAGTGACCTGCCCCTCTCCCTGCAAAATGACGGCACTGCCGTACGGCGCGGTGTCCAGGTCAGGGGCGTCACCGTCAATGGACCAGCATGGAATGCGGGCATCAGGCAGGGCGACATCCTGATAAGCATCGATGGCATTGAAGTGGATGATGCCAGGGCTTTACTTTTGATGATAGCCGAGCGCCAACCGGGAAGCCGGGTTGAGTTCCAGGTTCTGCGTGGTTCTGAGGCATTCGAAACCTATGCCACGCTGATCCAACAACCTCCATTGCGCTAAACACCAGTTCAGGGCAGCAAAACAGCGCCTGGAGCGGCCGGCAAAGGCCGCTCCCTGCTTAACAACTATTTTTTACCCCGTAACTTATACGGTGCTTTAAACCGGGGCTCGTAATCCTTAGGCGGCTTAATTTTCAAGCCGGTGCTGTCGCTGTTTTCACCCAGCTTAACCCGCACGGTGTAGTCACCCGGAATGGCATACATCGCATGGCCAAGCCGGACAGATTCAGCGTATGGCGTCTTCTCGAGTTTGATGGGTTCCGATGTGTCATCTGCTTGCTCAAGCGCCGAGGCCTCTGCTGCAAGCGCCAGTTCCTGATCAACCAGAAGATCCCATTCAAAGCTATTCATACCCTTGACCGCTTCACTGCTCAAACGCCGAACCACGTTATCACTTTCATCGAGAATCTCGATACTCGCCGTACCGGACGCCTGACTCCAGTACTTGATCGTCGACTTCGGAGCCTCATCAGGCCGGAAATACCAGCGTGACCGCTCACTGCGCCAGCGACGGCTGGCCTTGATCTCATCGGCATAAAAAACCTTGAGTACCCTATCACCACCTGCTTCCACGAGGTCCTGCAAGGGCAGTACATCGACGATCCAGATACTGCGGCCATGGGTGCCGGCAACCAGTTCGCGTTCGCGAGGGTGCACCACCAGGTCATGTACCGGCACATTGGGTAAACCGCCCTGCAGTGCCGTCCATGAATCGCCACGGTCGGTGGAGACATACACTCCCCGATCGGTCCCCACATAAAGAATGTTTTCCATCAACGGGTCTTCACGAATGACATTGACTGCTTCAGCTGGCAAGCCCTTGCTAATATCCTTGAAGGTTTTACCCAGATCATCGGTACGATAAACATAGGCACGGATGTCATCATCGCGATAACCATTGAGCGTCAGGTAAGCGCGATCCCGCGCATGAGCGGATGCCTCGACCCGGCTGACCCAGCGGTCTTTGGGCAGTTTGTCAGCAACATCCTGCCAGCGCACACCACTGCTGTCGGTAACCCATACCTGTCCATCATCGGTACCGGCCCAGATCAGGCCGAACTGCAGGCTCGACTCAGACAGGGTAGTCAAGCTGGCGAATGGAACATCGCCGCGTTTTTTCGAGCGGCTCAAATCACCGGAGATCGCCGTCCAGGTTTCACCCTGGTCCATTGAGCGGTACAGGATGTTGGTACCGAAATAAACAACATCAGCGTTGTGCGGTGACAGGATAACCGGTGCATTCCAGTTGTAACGTAGCGCCGGATCACCAAAGGCGCGGCGTGGCCGCACTTCATCACGGCTTCCAGCGGCACCCAGCCTGACGTAATAACCAAACTGTGAGCCCGTATAAGTCGTAGTGTTGTCACGGGGATCAATGGCCACATACATACCGTCACCACCGTTGATACGCTGGCAGTTGGCGCCGGTCTGCCAGCGGTTAGTGGACGAACAACGGATGGTGCCATTGTCCTGCAAACCACCGTAGACATTGTATGGTTCGGCCATATCGACATTGACAGTGTAGAACTGACCCAGTGGCTGCGCATCCAGCTTGACCCAGGTCTGACCACCGTCATAGCTCACATCGGCGCCACCGTCATTGCCGATCATCAGGTGATCCGGGTGTTCGGGGTTGATCCACATCGACTGATGGTCACTGTGGACGTCGCGACCCTGAACTGAAAACCAGGTTTTACCGCCATCGTCCGATTTAACCACTGGCACACCCAGAACGTATACCTGATCTGCGTTTTTAGGCGAGACGCGGATTTCCCCAAAATAGTAGCCGTAAGAATAAACAACAGCGTCCAGCGGGCCATCATGTGTCACCTGCCAACTGGCGCCCGCGTCATCGGAGCGCCACACCTGCAGACCCACGATATCCGTGTTAAACAAGCTGGCATTGGCATCACCGAGTTCATCGACAATGTCCTGGATACTCACTTTGTCGGTTGTCACCCACTCGATTAACTTGTCCGCATCGATACTGACGTCAAAATCGGAACCACGTATAAAACCCTCAATCTCGTTCTTGTCCTGCGCCAGGAACTCTTCCTTACTCATGTTGCGCAAACGCTTGGCATTGACCGGACGATCACCCATGTCCCACTGATTTTCCGGCAGTTCCTGCTGGTTATCGATACTGGCGTAAAGGGTATCAGGGCTGGCTGCACTAACCGCCAGGCCGATGCGTCCAACGTGCTCGCCGCGTGGCAAACCACCTTCGAGACGCGACCAGGTATCACCACCATCAACGGACTTGTATATCGCTGAACCCGTACCACCCTCGCTGAAATCCCAGGGCCTGCGTTGACGCTCCCAGGCGGCGGCATACAGTGTTTTTGCATCACCGGGCTTAAAAACCATGTCGATGACGCCAGTCCAGTCGCCACCCTTGAGTACCTGTTGCCAGCTCTTGCCACCATCGGTGGTGCGGAAAATTCCACGCTGCCCGCCGGGTGTGTACAACTTACCCAGCGCCGCCACGTAAACCGTGTCGGAATCACTGGGGTCAATCAGAATCCGGCCGATACGGTCGGTATCGCCAAGCCCCATATAAGACCAACTCTGACCACCATCGTCGGAACGATAAACACCCATACCACCATAGGAGGACCGGGATGAGTTGTTCTCACCGGTTCCCACCCAGACGGTTTCCGGATTGTTGGGGTCTACTGCAATATCACCCATGATCAGGGTGGCTTTATCATCGAACAACGGTTCGAAGGTATGACCATTATTGGTGGTTTTCCAAAGCCCGCCTGATGCATAGGCCGCGTAAAAAGTATAGGGCTGACCGGGAACCACCTCCATATCCACCAGGCGCCCGCCCTGCACGACCGGACCGACACTGCGCCATTTCAATCCGGCGTAAGGCGAAGACGCAACCAGGGCCTGATGCATTTCCCATGCAGCCTGCTTTTCAGCAAAATCTGCCGCAGGAGCGGGTTGAGGCCGGGCCTGTGCTGTCGACATGACCAGGATGACTAATAACAGAATAAGTACCGATACTGATTTACTACTTTTCATTGTGGTTTCCCTGTGTGTTTTTCTGTTCGCAGATTCTCATAAGGCGTGCGGCCAATGCCGGGCACTCTTCCGGTTTCTGATACCCTGTCAACTGCATGTTTAGTCCTTGATTATATAATTGCTGGTTCGGAACCGATCGGTTTTTCGTATAATTAAGGCGGTAAACATTATGATTTGTAAATATCAATTTGGACTAATTGTTTGGAGAGTAGGATGAAAAAGACATCTTTAGTATTCATAAGCCTGTTTGTCAGCCTGTGGGCCAACGTTTCGATAGCAGCGCCAGTGATTGTTTCTTCGGAATTCTCCGGTAATGAGTCACAAATGCAAAACCAACTCAGCGAGGGTGAGAATGTTGCATTGCCCTATCTAACCATTGGTCCGGTCACCGTTTCAAGCAGCGGCACGTATAGTTTCCAGGATGGCAGGTTTGCATTCCAGGCGGATGTTACCGTGAGTTTTCACACGGAAGGGTTTAACCCGGCAAATCCGCAAGCTACCCAACTTGCAATTCTTGATGACTTTGGAGATGTCGCACTCATGGCCAACACCAACTACACCCTGGTGGTACAACCCTATTATTCTGACGAGCCATTTCCTTCCGCCCTGGGTATCGTTCTCGATGGTACCGGAACCATTAGCGGCCCTGGCGTCGTTCCCCGGCCACCGCAGTTTGCGGGCAGTTTCTCCGGTAATGAAAGCCTGACGAACATCATTCCTGAGTCCATTGGCTGCGCCGACTCCTATCACGATGTCGTCGGTCCATTTACGGTCGACCGGATCGGGGTTTATTGGTTTGGTTCCACATCAACAATGGTTGATGGCGCTGGTATGCCGCTTGCCATGGGTGTTTACGAAAATTCATTTGATCCCGGCAACCCTTACAATAATCAATTGGCCGTATTCCCTGATCAGGGCTCTGTCACACTTGAAAAGGATAAAAATTACTTCCTGGTCCTTCAGCCTGATTGTGACCTCCTGACCGGTGACTGGTCCTACATCATGGCATCGCCTGCAGATGAACTGGCCTGGACACCCTATATGTCAGGTAGCTGGTATGACAGGTCAACGGACGGTGCAGGTGCTTACCTGGATGTGCTACCGGACATCAATGCCGTTTCCATGGCCTGGTTTACCTGGGACAATGTGGCACCAGCGCCAGACCCAAACCCCGATGTCGCTGATCCCGGTACGCGTTGGCTTACTGCACTTGGCTTTTTCGATGGGTCCAACCCGGTTGTTGAAATGACCGTTTATGGAAGCACAGGGGGTATTTTTAACACGGGTGTACCGGTCACTACAGACCCCGTCGGAACAATGACGCTGGATATGTCCAATTTCTGTGAAGGTGGAGAATTCAGGTTCAACCTCGACTCGGGACTTTCAGGTACCGCGAAGATGCAACGTGTCATAGATTCCAACCTGGCCGCTTGTGTTGAGCAAGGCGCCAGGCCGGGTATCTTTCAACCGTAGTTGTTTTACTGATTCCAAAATGCAAAAAGGGTGCATATTCATGCACCCTTTTTTATGCGCATTATCCCTCAACTCACGCCTTGGGTAAGGTAACACCTCTCTGGCCCTGGTATTTACCCTGCCGGTCGGCATAGGTCGTTTCACACTGCTCGTCCGATTGGAAAAACAGAAACTGCGCCACACCCTCATTGGCATAAATCTTGGCAGGTAAAGGTGACGTGTTTGAAAACTCCAGCGTCACATGACCTTCCCAGGAGGGTTCAAGCGGTGTGACGTTAACGATGATGCCACAGCGTGCGTAGGTCGATTTACCCAGGCAAATAGTCAACACATCAGAGGGAATACGCAAATACTCGACCGTGTGCGCCAGGGCAAACGAATTAGGCGGAATGATGCAAACATCTCCAACCACATCGACGAAACTGTTTTCATCAAAGTTCTTCGGGTCAACCACGGCGGAATTGATGTTGGTGAAAATTTTAAAGTGGTTGGCGCAGCGGACATCATAACCATAGCTGGACGTACCATAGGAGATTTGCCGGTCACCGTTGGCCGCCGCACGCACCTGGCCTGATTCAAATGGCTCGATCATCCCGTGATCCTGTGCCATTCGACGTATCCAGCGGTCGGATTTAATACTCACCTGTATCGTATCCTGCTAGTTCTGAACGACGATCTGGGGCATTTGCAAGGTCATACTGCGTGGCATGACCGACAATACACCGGCCGTGCGCAAGGCCAGGCTGCGGTATCTTTGTGCGACGGGTGAATCCTGTTCCTGCATCATCGTGGGTTTACCCGCATCGAGTGATGAGCGGATTTCCATCGTCAAGGGCAACTGTCCCAGCAATGGCAATTCAAATTCCTTTGCCATCTCGGCGCCACCACCGTGACCAAAGATGGCTTCTTCATGACCACAGGCAGTACAAATGTGCGTGCTCATGTTTTCAACCACACCCAATACCGGCACATCCACTTTGCGGAACATATTCACTGCACGTTTGGCATCGATCAGGGCGATATCCTGTGGCGTGGTTACAATCACCGCACCCGCCACCGGAATCTTCTGCGCCAGTGTTAACTGGATATCCCCGGTTCCCGGCGGCAGATCAATAATCAGGTAATCAAGCTCACCCCACAATGTGTCGCCCAATAACTGCTGTAATGCTGAAGTCACCATTGGTCCGCGCCAGATCATGGCGGTGTCTTCGGCAACCAGGAACCCGACTGACATCACTTTCAGACCATGCGCCTCTTTAGGGATGATGTGTTCCCCATCGGTGCTGGGCTGGCCTTTCACACCCAGCATGGACGGTATGCTCGGGCCGTAAATGTCAGCATCCAGCAGGCCAACACGGGCACCTTCGCGTTGCAACGCAAGTGCCAGGTTAACCGCAGTGGTGGATTTACCCACACCACCTTTACCGGAACCCACAGCAATAATATTCGCAATTGAATCCAGTGGTTTCAGGTCTTCCTGCACCTTGTGGGGCATCACTTTGCAACTTATGTTGACACTCGCCGAGTCAATGCCAGGGTCATTTTCAAGACGTTCCTTGATGCTGGCTGCAAACGCCGCACCCTTATCGGCCAATGGATAACCCAGGCGGACATCGACACTGACACGGTCTTCATGTATACCAACCTCGCGAATATTGCCTGCGGAGACAAGGTCACGGCCTGAGTTTTCATCATTTATGTCGGCCAGTAAGGCCATCACGGAATCTTTGTTCATCGGTAATTACTCTTTGTTAATACGCGGCTACTAATTAAGCGTGATATTGTACCCGTTAACCTGTCACGTTTGGCAACAGGCGTGGCAAAAATCAATCACCAAATTGCACATCTGACGCTACAGCTTGACCGAGCAGCGTGCCATAATTACAAATTACATCCGAATGCCCGATACCGGCAGCATAAACAAGACTATGAGCAAACAGAAAAGAAGAATACTGGTTACCAGCGCCCTGCCCTACGCCAATGGTGCGATCCACCTGGGTCATATGCTGGAGTATATCCAAACCGATATCTGGGCCCGTTTTCAGCGGGCACAGGGTCACGAGTGCTACTTTGCCTGGGCGGACGATGCTCACGGCACACCCATCATGCTGCGAGCCCAGGCTGAGAATATCTCACCGGAAGAACTCATTGATCGCATGAACACCGAACACCAGAAAGACTTCAGGGATTTCGGCCTGAGTTTTGACAACTACTCAACCACACACGATGACATCAACCGTGAGTGTGTTGAAATGATCTATGAGCAACTTGAAGAAGGTGGCCATATTGAGCGCCGGTCTATCTCACAGTTCTATGATGAACAAAAGGGTATGTTTCTGCCGGACCGCTTTATCAAGGGCAGCTGCCCCAAGTGTAAAACACCGGACCAGTATGGTGACAGTTGTGAGTCGTGTGGCAGCCACTATAGTTCAACCGACCTGATCGAACCCCGTTCCGCCATTAGCGGCACCACACCGGTGATGCGTGACTCCGAGCATTACTTTGTACGTTTGTCATCGTTTGAAAACCGTCTGCAGAACTGGATGACATCCGGTGCGCTGCAACCGGAAGTGGTCAACAAGATGCAGGAATGGTTCGACGATGGTCTGCGTGATTGGGATATATCACGCGATGAACCTTATTTCGGCTTTAAAATCCCGGGTACAAACGATAAATATTTTTACGTCTGGGTCGACGCACCCATTGGCTACATGGCCAGCTTCAAAGAACTGGCCGACCGCATCGGTCTTGATTTTGATGAATGGTGGAACCCGGACACCGATACCGAGCTTTATAATTTCGTCGGCAAGGACATCATTTATTTCCATACCCTGTTCTGGCCGGCCATGCTGATGGGCTCGGGTTTCCGCACACCCACAGCGGTGTTTGCACACGGTTTTTTGACCGTTGATGGTGCGAAAATGTCCAAATCACGAGGGACATTTATCCAGGCCAGGACGTATCTTGACCAATTGAACCCGGATTACCTGCGTTATTACTTCTGTGCGCGCCTCGGTTCCGGTTTGGGTGATATTGACCTGAACCTGGATGATTTCGTTTCACGTGTCAACTCGGACATGGTTGGAAAAGTCGTGAATATTGCCAGCCGTTGTGCCGGTTTCATACAACGTGGATCAAATGGGCAACTGGCTTCAGAGTTGCCTGATCCTGGTTTGTACAAGCAGTTCCTGGATCAACGCGAGCTGATTGCCGACGATTTTGAACAGCGCAACTACCAGTCCGCCATCCGCCGTATTATGGCCCTTGCCGACGAAGGTAATCGCTATATTGATGAACACAAACCGTGGGTCTTAAACAAACAGGAAAATCAGCAGGACCTGGTGCAGGCCGTTTGCACACAGGGGATTAACCTGTTTCGTGTTTTGATCACCTACCTGGCACCGGTGGTTCCATTCACAGCTGATATCGCTGCCAAATTCCTCGGTGTGTCACTGGACAGGTGGTCCGACCTTGATAAGCCCATGCTGAATGTACCTATCAATGCCTTCCTGCCGCTGATGACACGTGTCGACCCCCTCAAGATCGAAGCGATGATTGAAAACTCGAAGGAAAACCTGCAGTCCACAGAAGAGCCTGCCCCACCGGCGCTTGACCTGGCAGATGAAATCGAGATCGGTGACTTTTTAAAGGTCGACCTGCGTATCGCAAAAATTGTAGATGCCAAGGCTGTACCGGAGGCGAATAAATTAATTCAACTGACACTCGACATCGGTGGCGAAACCCGCAATGTATTTGCCGGTATCAAGTCGGCCTATGACCCGGCAGACCTGGTTGGCCGGTTTACCGTGATGGTGGCGAACCTGAAGCCACGAAAGATGCGCTTTGGTGTATCAGAAGGCATGGTTCTGGCCGCCGGACCCGGTGGCAGCGATCTGTTCATACTCACCCCGGATGAAGGCGCAATACCGGGTATGCGTGTGACCTGACCCCGGCTCGACGGCAATTTATTCAGGTATGAGTGAGCACTTACTGATCCTGGTCAGTACCGTATTGGCCAATAATTTCGTGCTGGTCCGGTTTCTCGGCTTGTGCCCGTTCATGGGTGTCTCTAACAAGCTGGAAGGCGCCATGGGAATGGCGGTCGCGACCGCTTTTGTACTAACGCTTTCCTCCGTTTCAAGTTACCTGCTTCATCAATACCTGCTCAAGCCGCTCCACCTCGAATACCTGTCCACATTGAGTTTCATCCTGGTTATCGCGGTCACCGTGCAGTTGACCGAGATGTTCATGCGTAAAAGCAGCCCCGTTCTATACCGGGTGCTGGGAATCTTTCTGCCACTGATTACCAGCAATTGCGCCGTGCTCGGGGTGGCATTGCTGAATGTGCAGGAACAGCATAATTTGCTGCAGTCGGCCTTGTACGGCTTCGGCGCAGCGGCGGGTTTCGGAATCGTGCTGGTGTTATTTGCAGCGATGCGCGAGCGGATTGCACTGGCCGATGTACCACTTCCCTTTAAAGGCGCACCGATCGGACTGATTACCGCCGGTATGATGGCCCTTGCCTTTATGGGATTCAAAGGCCTGGCCAACCTATGAATTCCTGGCTTGTTAAACACGGGTACACCGGCATGCTGATATCTGTGCTGATACTGGGTGGACTGGGCATTGTTTTCGGGCTGGGTCTTGGCTGGGCAGCGCTTCGCTTTCACGTCAAATCCGATCCGGTGGTGGAACGAATTGATGCCCTGTTACCACAAACCCAGTGCGGTCAATGTGGTTACCCCGGCTGCAGACCTTATGCAGAAGCCATAGCCGTCGAGGAAGCGGATATCAACCAGTGCCCGCCAGGCGGCGATGCCGGTATTCGCGCACTGGCCGATTTACTCGGCCGGGAACCCAAACCACTCAACCCGGAGAATGGTGAGGAGACATCCAAAACCGTGGTGTTAATTGATGAGTCACGTTGCATAGGGTGTACCTTGTGCATACAGGCCTGTCCGGTGGATGCGATCGTTGGCGCAACAAAGCTGATGCATACTGTTATCAAATCCGAATGTACCGGTTGCAATCTTTGCTTACCACCCTGCCCGGTCGATTGCATTGATATCGTTGAAGCCGAAACAAGTCCTCCCCGCTGGCAAAGACCCCGGCCTCAAGCTGCTTATAAGCGGGCGCCAATACGATGAGCAGTTCGCAGCCTATCGAACGCGCACAGGAGGCCGGTAAACGCATCCACCATTTTCATGGCGGTCTTCGTCTGAAGCACCATAAGAAGATCTCCTGTCAGGACCCCGTCGAACGCCCACCACTACCTGATATTTTGATTGTGCCGCTTTTGCAACACGCCGGGGATACTGCTGAACCACTGGTTCATGTCGGTGACCGCGTTTTAAAGGGACAGCAGATAGGCCAGTGTCAGCCATGTGCGGCCATCCACTCCCCGGCATCCGGCATCGTCGAAGCCATTGAAGACCGGCCCATGTCACACCCTTCAGGTCAACCGGGGCCATGCGTGGTGATAAGACCCGATGGTAAGGAACAATGGATCAGGCTCGCACCACTCACCGACTGGCTCAACGCCAGTGCCGACGATCTCATCGCACAGATGCAGCAATGCGGGCTTGCCGGTCTCGGCGGCGCGGTGTTCCCGACCCACGCGAAGACACGTGACGGGCGCGAAAGAAAAACCCATACACTGATACTCAACGGTGTCGAATGTGAACCCTATATCAGCTGCGATGAAATGCTGATGCGGGAACAACCCGACAAAATCATTCTCGGTGCGCGTATTCTGCGCAGAGCGCTGGGTGCAGAACGGGTCGTCATAGCCATCGAGGACCAGATGGGTATCGTTCAGCAAGCACTGACCGGCTCTGATGAGTTTGCCCAAAGTGAAAACATTACCGTTGTGAAAGTTCCGACGATCTACCCTGAAGGGGGTGAAAGACAGCTCATACAGGTGTTAACCGGACTGGAAGTGCCAGCCGGTGGGCGGCCGTCCGATCTCGGACTGGTATGCCAGAATGTAGCCACCTCAGCCGCTGTTGCAGACGCCGTAACACAAGGCAAACCGCTGATCGAGCGCTACGTCACCGTTACCGGCAACGGTATCTCTCACCCGCGCAACTTTAAGGCCTTGTTCGGAACCCCTGTCTCGCACCTGGTGGATTGCTGCAGCGGCTACACCAAGGACGTCGCCCGCCTGGTGGTCGGTGGTCCGATGATGGGTTACCCGTTGAAAAGCGATGATGCGCCGGTGGTTAAAGCCAGCAATTGTGTACTGGCGCTGAGCCGCCAGGATATCGCGGAACCACAGGCAGAAATGCCCTGTATCCGCTGCGGTGAATGCGCCCGGGTTTGCCCGGCCACCTTATTGCCGCAGCAGTTGCATCTGCAGATCACGAATGATCTTTGGAAAGATGTCGAAAGCTATGGTCTGTCAGCCTGTATCGAATGTGGTTGCTGTGACTATGTCTGCCCCAGCCACATCCCACTGGTGGACTGGTTTCGTTTTGGCAAGGGTGAGTTACGTAAGCGTGCACTTGAAAACGAGGCCGCCGAACTGGCCCGCAAACGCTTTGAAGAACGAGAGGCCAGGCTGGTTCGAATCAAGCAGGAACGGGCTGAAAAAATGCAACGGCGCAAACAGCTGCTAAAAGACAAGACACTGCAACAGGACCGTATCAAGGCGTCCATCCAGCGGGCTGAGAACAAGACCAGGGCGAGAGCGGAAGATCCAGGCGAAGTACAAGACGGCGGGCAATCCCATGACACGTAGTTTCGACGTCAGCGGCGCACCCCATATGCCGCCCCAAACAACCGTTGCAAAGGTCATGCTGCAGGTCTTGCTCGCACTGGTTCCAGGCGTCATCGCCTATACCTGGTTTTTCGGCCCGGGCATTCTGATACAAATCATGCTGGCCAGCGTGTTCGCACTCCTGTTCGAATTCCTGATGTTGCGTATGAGAGGTCGACCACTAAAGCCCTTTATTAACGATTATAGTGCTGTTGTCACGGCCGTACTTTTTGCCCTGTGCATCCCGCCGCTGGCGCCCTGGTGGATTAGTTGCATCGCGATGATGTTTGCAATTGTCTTTGCCAAGCACCTGTATGGCGGCCTCGGTCAGAATGTTTTCAACCCGGCCATGGTGGCCTACGTTGTGGCACTGATCAGTTTCCCTCAAGCCATGACATCCTGGTTGCCACCCCTGGCCCTGGCCGAACAAAGTCTCGGCCTGGTCGATAGCCTGTCCGTTATCTTGACCGGGCAGGTACCGCTTGCAGGTGGATGGGATGTCATTACCCAGGCAACGCCCCTTGACACACTGAAGACCGGTGTTGAAGCGGGCCGTATGCTACCGGAAATCCGCAATACACCCTTATTTGGCGATTTTGGTGGCAGAGGCTGGGAATGGATCGCCAACTGGTTCGCCGTAGGTGGAATCTTCCTGCTGTATAAACGGATCATCAGCTGGCAGGTGCCGGTGGCTGTTATTGGCAGCGTGGTATTGGTCAGCCTGCCATTCTGGCTGGCCGATCCGGATAGCAACCCCTTGCCCCTGCAGCATGTATTTTCAGGCGCTATTGTGCTGGCAGCATTTTTTATTGCTACCGACCCGGTCACAGGTTGTGTGAGTAATCGCGGACGTCTCATATTTGGCGCCGGTGTCGGTATCATCACATTGATCATCCGGCGCTGGGGCGGATACCCGGATGGTGTTGCATTTGCCGTGTTGCTGATGAACATGGCGGCACCGCTGATTGACCGCTACACGCGGCCAAGGATGTACGGCGAATGAACACGACATCCCATCCGGTCTTGCGCAGTGGGTTATTGCTGGGCCTCATTGCCCTGTTAGGTACCGCTTTGCTGGCGACAGTTAACGCGTTAACACATGAACGTATCGAAGAGCAGGAACGGCTCCGCGTGTTGCAACAGCTCAATGCGATTGTTCCAACGGGTTCATACAATAATGACCTGCTTGAAGACCGGATAGACATCAGCGATGCGTCATTTTTCAACCATCCGGCGCCCGTCACTGTCTACCGGGCACGCCTGGATGATCTACCAGTGGCCGTGCTAATGAACACCACTGCACCCGACGGGTATAACGGTGACATACGCCTGTTGACCGGTATTGACCGCAACGGCAGGGTCCTGGGTGTACGGGTCGTATCACACAAGGAGACACCCGGCCTGGGTGACCCAATCGAGATTGAAAGAAGTGACTGGATACTCGGCTTCACCAACAAGTCCCTGCTCAAGCCCCAGGAAAGCGGCTGGGCGGTTAAAAGAGATGGAGGAGAGTTTGACCAGTTCACCGGGGCGACGATCTCTCCCAGGGCGGTCGTAAAGGCCGTTCACAAGGCGTTGATATACTTCGAGGCGAATCAACAGTTACTTTTTGAGACGGCCACGGCAACGGCGGTGACCAATGAAAACTAACCAACTCAAACAAATACTGGCGGATGGAGCCTGGCGGCAAAATACCGGTCTCGTGGTGCTATTGGGTTTGTGTCCATTGCTGGCAGTCACCAGCACCCTGATCAATGGCCTGGCCCTGGGGCTCGCCACCATGCTGACACTGATGGTATCGAATCTTTCAGTTTCAATGATGCGCGGCCTGTTAAAGCCCGAAATCCGCATACCTGCATTTGTGCTGATCATCGCTTCAGTGGTTACCGTGATCGAACTGTTAATGAATGCGTACTTTTATGATTTATTCCGGATACTGGGCATTTTTATTCCGCTGATTGTGACCAATTGCGCCATCATCGGGCGGGCCGAGGCGTTTGCCTCCAGGAATGCGCCATTGCCTTCGTTGATCGATGGCTTTGCCACTGGCCTGGGCTTTTGTATTACGCTGGTCCTTCTCGGTGCGCTTCGCGAACTAACGGGACGTGGTACCTTGTTTGCCGGCGCCGACATGTTGCTGGGAGACTGGGGGCAATATCTTAGCCTCACCATTATCCCGGAACACCCCGGTTTTTTGCTGGCCATGTTGCCACCCGGCGCATTTTTTGGCCTGGCCCTGCTGATCGCAGGCCGCAATGCCTGGCAAACCCGCAAGACAGCCCATTCCGTCACCAAACTGATTCCGGATACAAATGAAACTTGAAGACAGACATGAATTTTTCCGTCGCCTGCAGGCCCTTAACCCTCACCCGAAAACCGAGCTCGAATACAAATCAACCTTTGAACTGTTGATATCTGTCATTCTCTCAGCGCAGGCAACCGATGTCAGCGTCAATCTCGCCACCCGGCGTCTATACAAGGTCGCCAATACACCCAGGGCTATTCTGGAACTGGGTGAAGACGGGCTCAAGGATTACATCAAGACCATCGGTCTGTTTAACGCCAAGGCAAAAAACATCATCGCGACCTGTGAAATATTGCTGGAGAAACACGCAGGTGTTGTACCCTCAGAACGCCCGGCACTGGAGGCTTTACCCGGCGTAGGACGCAAAACGGCCAACGTTGTCCTGAATACCGCATTTCATCAACCAACCATGGCCGTTGATACACATATTTTCCGCGTCGCCAACAGAACCGGTCTGGCCATCGGAAAAACACCGCTGATTATCGAACGTAAATTGCTCAAGAGCATACCGAAACCCTACCTGCTTGATGCCCACCACTGGTTGATTCTGCATGGTCGGTATACCTGTAAAGCCCGAACGCCGAACTGCCCGGAATGCATCGTCCGCGATCTTTGCAGAACCGGAAAACAGAAGGGTTTCTGAAATATTTGCTTCACCCTGACGCAGAATTCGAGCGTTTGAACGTGTCCGCACAGTGATTTGAAAATCAGGTGTAATAATCATTGATGTATGCCGGTCTACTGACCCGAATACGGAAAATCTCTTGGAAAATCCCGTATCTATTGCTAGTCTTCACTGGTAACCCGACAATAAGTCGACCTTTGAAGCCTCGTGAAAGTAAGACTTAAATAACTCTTAAACTGGGTTGTATACACCGACGCGTAAGCGTTTTGAGTAAACTCACCGATCATTATGACCGGTACTTTTTTAACTGTGGAGATTCTTTTAAATGGCTAATAAATCAAAGTTTGTTAATCCTGTTGCTGCTGCCGTCGGCGTAGCTTTTGTCTCATCTGTAGCTGCATCTACAGCGGTAGCTGCCGATGAAAACCCATTCTCAAGCGCCGAACTGGACGCTGGTTACCAACTCGCCGGCGAGAAGGGTAAAGAAGGCAAGTGTGGTGAAGGCAAGTGTGGCGGTGACAAGGGCAAGGAAGGTTCTTGCGGCGAAAAAGGTAAAGAAGGCTCTTGTGGCGAAAAGGGTAAAGAAGGCTCTTGTGGCGAAAAGGGTAAAGAAGGCTCTTGCGGCGAGAAGGGTAAAGAAGGCTCTTGCGGCAAAAAGGGTAAAGAAGGTTCATGTGGCGGTAACGCCTGAGGTTTGAACCGATGAGTCACCGAACACACCCGGTCTCGGGTGCGGGACTTGGTTTGAGGCGGGCCCTTTTGGGTCCGCTTCAGGCTTTTGACTCCGAAATTCTCGGCAGCGCTGTCAGTTTTATGGAAGTTGCACCTGAGAACTGGATCAATGTCGGTGGTCAGAGAAAGAAATTTTTCAACTATTTCACCGATCATTTTCCGTTTGTCTGTCACGGCTTGTCGTTGTCCATCGGCGGACCGTCACCTCTGGACCGGACTTTTATCCAAAAGTTACGACAGTTCATGGATGACTATCAAATCCGTGCATACAGCGAACACCTGAGCTACTGCACCGATGACGGTCATCTATATGACCTGATGCCGATTCCCTTTACCGAAGAGGCTGTCAGCTATGTTGCCGGACGAATCGGCGAGGTACAGGACATGCTGGGTCGACGCATGGCGATCGAAAACGTATCGTATTACGCGGCGCCCGGCGCCGAACTGAGTGAAATAGATTTTATCAACGCCGTCATCAATGAAGCGGACTGTGATCTGCTTTTAGACGTCAACAATATTTACGTCAACAGTGTTAACCACTGCTACGATCCGGTTGAGTTCTTGAAGGCCCTTCCCGGAGACCGGATCGCGTATGGTCATATTGCCGGTCACTATAACGAAGCGGAAGATCTGATCGTGGACACACACGGCGCCAATATCATCGGCGGTGTATGGGATCTGCTGGACAAGGCCTACGAACTGTTTGGTGTATTCCCCACCCTGCTTGAGCGGGATTTCAATCTGCCACCCGTGAATGAACTTTTAACCGAGGTACAACAGATCAAAGATATCCAGGCCAGGTGGAGTGCGCATAGTCAATCACATGAAGAAAAAGCAAAAGAACACACAGATGCCCGACGACGCCACGCCTGAATCGCTGGCCAGCCTGCAAACCCGTTTTGCAGGCCACATCCGTGACCCACAGTCCGTGCCGGCACCCGATGGCATTGAAGACCGGCGCATGGGCATCTATCGCGATCTGTTTTTTAACAATATCTGCAGTTTTATATCGAGTAATTTTCCAGTTCTCAAAACCCTGTACGAAGAATCTGACTGGACAAACTTGTGCCGTGATTTTTACAGGAATTATCGCTGCCACACACCGCTGTTTCCCGAGTTACCGAGAGAGTTTCTGAAGTACCTGCAGGAGCATCGTCAAAACCACGCAGGCGATCCACCATTCATGCTGGAACTGGCCCATTATGAATGGGTAGAGTTGGCACTTGCACTCGATGAAACCGACTTGGATGACATTCAGGTTAATCCGACGGGTGACCTGTTGAGCGGAACACCGGTCTTGTCACCGCTGGTTTGGCCACTCAGTTATCAATTCCCCGTCCACCGGATTTGCGTGGATTTTCAACCCGGTACTGAACCGGAAAATGCGACACACCTGCTGGTCTGGCGGCAACAGGATTACCAGGTCAAATTTATGCAATTGAATGAAACTTCAATGTTGCTGGTTCAAAAACTGAAAGAAGAAACCGATTCTTCGGGTCTTGATCTACTGAAGGCTGTTGCCGACACCATTAACCACCCCAATCCGGAAGTGGTCATTGAAGCAGGGACAGCCTTGTTGAAAGACTTGAAGGAAAAGCAGGTCATTCTCGGAACCCGGTCCTGACAAAAGCGCCAGGTCGCTCCTGACCCGGCCAATCCAACAAAGCAGTTTTAACAATCACGCTATACCCAGACAGGTGCCAAATATGCCAGTGCTCAATTTTTACGATGACCTTACATCCCGCTTACGTGAATCAGGTGACTACCTGTGGCCCCTGGCGCTCAGGCTTATCCTGGCATGGGAGTTTCTGGAGGCCGGCTTGAGCAAACTACATGGCGAAAACTGGTTTGCACAAATCCCCTGGGAAGACTGGCAAAAGGGCTTTCCTGTTCCGTTCAGCCTGATACCCACCGACCTGAACTGGTTGCTGGCCACCTGGTCCGAGCTGGTTTTCGCAGCCATGCTTTTTCTGGGTCTGTTCACACGCTTCGCGGCTATCTCCCTGGTCGTGGTGACCGCCGTTGCAACCGCTGCTGTTCACTGGCCAAGCGAATGGGCAAGTCTTGGAGAACTCTGGAGCGGCTACCTCATTACGTCCGATGGCAGTGGCAATTTCAAGTTACCGCTTTTATTTTTAATCATGCTGCTGCCCCTGGTTTTTTATGGTGGTGGTAAAGTTTCCATTGATCAGCTGCTTATCAGACTGTCCGGGCGGGGCGATCAACCGGACATCCGCAGGGGTGGTTTGCAATCCGCGGGCCTGGCCTTGCTGGTATTGGCACTTTCAACTATATGGGTCGAGCCCTCGTGGGGCTTTGCCTTCCTGACCGCCTCAGCCGTGGCAATCCTGACACCGGCCATCAGGGGCAAGGGATAGACCGAATACCTGGTTGAATCATGCTTGCATCACCGGCCATGCCTTTGGGATGCTATTGAGTAGAAACACCAGACCCTGTCGAAAACGGTATGGGCAGCGGAGCCAGTACAAATCCATGTTGGCGGAGAATATTGAGCAAACCTTCCTCACCCGGCAGGTGCAATGCGCCCACAGCCACGAACACCCGGCTACTTTCCAGCTGAGGCAATAGTGATTCGGCCATGCGATGGTTGCGTGCATGAATGCCCGACTCGATGAAATAATCACTGGCACTTGTCTCAACTGCCTGGAGTTGCTCATCGGACAGCGCCTGTAAAGCCACCAAATCATTTTCCAGGTAAGCATCCACCATCCGGTCGTGGACTTCGGCAACCTGGCCGGCCTCCGCAATAGCCTGGTCAAGTAATGACAACTGCATCGGCAACGGCATGTTTTCCAGAAAAGACAATTGCTGCTCAAGGGTTTCCAAACCGATCACTTTTAGACCGCTGCCGGCGGCCCGCAAGGAAAGGGATAAATCCATGAAAAAGCCGGTATCCGGTGGTGGTGTACTCAGTGTCATCATCGCTGCCCATGGTTTCATGCGACTGACCAAGCCTTCCGGTACCTGGTAGTCGGTCAGTACCGCTTCGAGCGAGTTGTAGCGTTCTATACCTATCACCGACTCCAGCCCTTGACCAGGCGGGTAATACATATATTCGGTGAGACCTTGCAGCGTGTGCACATCAAGCAGCAACTCCATGGCAAATACGTCGTTAGCTCTGAGGTCTTCCAGAAAAGCCACTGAAAAATCCAATACACGCGGGTCTTCACTATGGATAGTACCGAGCAGATACCCGGCTGGCAGGCCATTTTTCTGAACCGACCAGAATAAGGATCGATCCGGCTCCCCGTTCTTATCAGCGAGCACCGTGAATGACAGTAACGACAGCAGCAGGCTGAGAACCAGGCAGGTCAATCTTGAGGAGCGATCTTTTTTACATGGTATTTTGAAGCGCATTCCCTTATTCTCGCAGCCTTTATTAATGGAATCCAATATGCCTCGAATTGCTGATCGTTTCAGAGGTTTTTTACCGGTTGTTGTGGATCTCGAAACCGGTGGTTTTAACCCTAAAACCGATGCCCTCCTGGAGATCGCAGCCTGCATCCTGTGTATGGATGATTTCGGCCGCATTAAAATTGCGGAGACGATAGCTGCAGAGATTGAACCCTTCCAGGGTTCGCGTATTGAACCAAGCTCATTGGAATTCACCGGTATCAACCTCGACGATCCAAACAGAAAACCCATCAGTGAAAGAGAGGCCGCTCAAAAAATATTTTCACCGGTCAGGCAGGAATTACGTTCCACCGACTGCCAACGCGCCATACTGGTGGGACACAACCCCTCATTCGACCTGTCTTTCCTGAATGCAGCGATCAGCCGGGTCAACTACAAACGTAACCCCTTCCACCCGTTCAGCTCTTTTGATACCGCAACGCTCGGTGGCCTGGCCTTCGGTCAGACCGTGCTGGCCCGCGCCGTGCAGGCCGCAGGAATCGACTGGGATGAGTCATCAGCGCACTCAGCGGAATACGACACGGTTAAAACGGCCGAACTGTTCTGCGCCATCGTTAACCGCTGGAAAATACTCACCGGTTTTTAGAAGCGGCAGTGCCATAACCACCTCCACCCGGGGTATTGATCGTCAGTACCTGACCGGCAGTTGCTACAAGCTGGATCTTCCCGGGCAGGGCCTGACCATCGAGTTCATTACGACCACATTGACCCGCTTGTCCGCCAGCCAGACCCCAGGGCGGGTACTTCCGGCGTTCAGTCAGCAAGGAGACTTCGGCATCTTCGAGAAAGCGATACTGACGGGTGATCCCATCTCCACCCCTGAACGCCCCTGCCCCACCGGAGTCCCGCCGGACGGCGTACTGCTCAATTCTTAAAGGGTAATTCAACTCCAGTACTTCCACGGGCGTATTCAGGGTATTGGTCATGTGACTGTGGCGGGCAGACCGTCCATTGCAATCATGGGCCGCGCCCATTCCACCGGCGAGGGTTTCATAGTAGTCCCAGCCATTTTTACCCCGTTTGCCCATGGCCAGGTTATTCATCGTGCCCTGGCTGGCGGCTGCAAATGCCCCCGGTAACGCTTGCGCCAATGCACCGCAAACCGTATCCACGATTCTGCTGCTGGTCTCTACATTACCTGCGGCAACAGCAGCAGGTGCACAGGCGTTGACAAGACAGCCGCTTGGCGCGCTGATACTGACACCCTGTAATGCACCGTGACAGGCCGGCGTGTGCGCGGGCATCAAACACCGAAAAACATAAAAAACCGCCGCTGCAGTCACCGGCATCGGGCAATTCAGATTGCCTTCGACCTGTGTTGCTGTACCGGAAAAATCGACATCTACGCTATCGCCCCGGACATTGATCGTTACCCTGATTGGTATATCGGTCCGGCCATGACCATCGTCATCAAGATAGTCTTCGAACTGGTACGTTCCCTGTGGTATGCAGGCAAGGCTTTGAAACACCAGGGATTGTGCCCAGGATTGTAAATTGCGTTCCTGCAGGGCAAATCCGGCCGGGCCCGCATCCGCAACCAGTTCCTGTAAACGTCCGCAACCGAGTAAATTCGCAGCAATCTGTGCATTGAAATCCCCCCTGGATGTATCCGGGCTGGTCAGGCCCCGCAACAGGGACTGCAAAAACACCTCGTCCACTTTGGCATTTTTCATCAGCAGGGTTGGCGGTATGAGGATACCCTCCTCGTCAAGTGCCCGGCTCACCGGCATGGAACCCGGCGCTTCCGAGCCAATGTCTGCATGGTGTGCCCGGTTGGCGCAAAAACCCACCAGTTCATTCTGAAAAAACACCGGCGCCACCAGGGTGATATCGGGTAAGTGGGTGCCGCCTTTGTAAGGGTCGTTGAGAATCAACATGTCGCCCGTCTGCCATGACCGGCTTTCAACCAGGTCAACCATGGCATAGGCCATACTGCCCAGGTGGACAGGGATATGTGTCGCCTGCCCCAGCAGATGTCCATGTCGATTGAAAAGCGCGCAGGAATAATCCAGACGATCGCGGATATTGGGTGAAAACGCGACCCTGCCAAGCAACGCCCCCATTTCTTCACAAATGGCGGCAATCCTGCTTGCAAATAAACCCAGCTCTACACTGTTAAATGAAGCGGTTTCGCCTATTTTCATTCCCCCGGCTTACCCAGGATAGACTCAAGATTCAACTCCGCCGCTACACCCAGTTTGCCGGCGAACTGGCTTGCCAGGGCTTTCAGACCGGTCTCGCTTTCTGCCGTTACCGTCACGTGGCCTATCTTGCGGCCCTCACGCGGCGTTTTTTGGTAATCATGCCAGTGCACTCCCGGTGTGGGATATGGCTCAGCCACTTGTTGCTCGGCATAGGCTGGCATTTCCCCCAGCAGGTTGAACATGATGGAATGTGCTGAGATACCGGTATCACCCAGAGGCAACCCGCAAATTGCACGTAAATGATTTTCAAACTGTGATGTATGCGAACCGTCGATGCTCCAGTGACCGGAGTTGTGCACCCGCGGCGCAAACTCATTGGCAAGCAATTTGCCATCCTGCAGAAACAGTTCCAATGCCATGACACCGGTATAGTCGAGATGATCCAGCAGGCGTTTTATCATGGATTCAGCACGCGTCTGTAACTCCGGGCCAAAAGCCGGCGCCATGCTGATCGCCAGTATCCCGCCACGGTGCAGATTACGCGTCAAGGGCCAGAAAACGGTCCGGCCATTCCGGTCCCGCGCAGCGATAATCGAGCATTCGGCCTGAAAGGGTACAAAACCCTCACATATCAACTCAAAATCACCCAACTCCTGCCAGGCACGCTCCATGTCTTCCTGAAACCTCAGAACCGCCTGCCCTTTGCCGTCATAACCAAAGCGTCGTGTTTTCAATACACAGGGCATGCCTATTTTTTCAACTGCCGCAATCAACTCCGGCCTGCTTGCGACCGGGCAAAAAGGCGCTACTTCAATCCCCAGTTCCTGCATCATGGTTTTTTCACGCAACCTGTCCTGGCTCTTATACAGGGCGCGGGGCGGCGGATATACCGGGCACAAGGCCTCGATCAGGCTGGCTGATGATTCGGGGACATTCTCAAAGTCGAAGGTCACAACATCGCAGCCCTGACCCAGTTTTGTTAATGCCGCTTCATCGTCCCAGGCTGCACAAATGTGTGTGCCAAACCCTGCAGCACAAGCATCCTCGGCCGGATCCAGAAATATAAACTCCAGCCCCATTGGCTGACCTGCCTGTGCCAGCATACGGGCCAATTGACCAGCACCAAGAATACCTACCGTTTTAATCATTCCGGATCAGCCTGGCTTAAAACAGCGTCTGTTCGTGATCGCCTGAATTCCTCCAGGGCACGGCGAACCTGTGGATACTTGATCCCCAGGATGGCAGCGGCAAGCAATGCAGCATTGGTCGAACCGGCATCGCCTATGGCCAGCGTACCAACGGGGACACCGGCAGGCATTTGTGCAATCGAGAGCAGGGAATCGACACCGTTGAGCGCCCGTGACTTCACCGGCACTCCGAGCACCGGCAAGGCTGTCTTGGCAGCGACCATACCCGGCAAATGTGCAGCACCACCGGCGCCAGCGATAATGACCTCCAGACCACGGTCAATTGCACTGTCAGCATACTCAAACATCCGGTCAGGTGTACGGTGCGCCGACACCACCTTGACCTCATGAGGTATGGCCAACGCTGAAAGCGTCTGGGCCGCGTGTTTCATGGTTTCCCAATCCGACTGCGAACCCATGATCACACCCACTAAAACTTGTTCACTTTCCACATTCAATCTCCCGCGGGAAAGCGTACAATTGTACCAGTGTGCTGCTCCCGCAAACAGGGTCGTTCAACATTGCTGCATGCCTGCTACAATACTTTCAGACCAACAAACTGGATCAAAAAATGCCCGTAGATGGAAAGTTACTCGAGATACTGTGCTGCCCGGTCAGCAAAACACCACTGACCGTGCTTGGCAAGCAGAAGCTTGGCAAGTTGAATACGGCCATCAGTGGTGGGGATGCCTTGTATATTGGTGGCGATAAGGTCACGAAGCCGTTGCAGGAAGGCTTAATCACCGAAGATGGCAAAGTCATATATCCCGTGCAGGATAATATTCCGATCCTGCTGGAAGAAAAGGGTATAGGTACAACGCAGTTTCAGGATTTCCAATAGTCTGCGATTAATGCAGACTCAAAGACGGATTGATTCAAAATCCGTCAGCACGAAACGTTCCGTCAGTTCTCCATTGAATCGATAAAGGCATTGGCCTCGGCGATGGCTTTTTGCATTTGTTTGATCAGATTGGCCGTATCACGCTCAATACTGTCAAGCTCATTACGCAAGGCGCCGATGGCGCGTGCATTGAGGTTGTGCTTAAGAAAAAGCACCTGGTCCTGGAAAGCCTCGAGTACCGGATCCATGCTGCGCTCTGCGCGGCGCATACTGGCCATTAGTTTGCCGTAGCGTGAACGGGTGTCCTTGAGTAGCGCTGCACTGCTCCTGCGCATGTCGGCACGTGAGTACTGCTCCAGTTCATCTTCCCATTCATTGAAAAGATCTTCGGCCACACTTTCGACCGCATTGATTCGAGCACTGACATCCCCGGCCTCGGACACACTGTCCTCATACTCGCTATTCAAACGATCATAGATTTCTTCCAGGTCACCACCGTCGAAATTTACCGTTGCACGAAATTGTTCCAACGCGGAGGCAAACTGCTCGGAGGCGGAATCCTGGGCATCACGCGCTTCCTCCACGCGATCAACCAGGATGTCACGCTTTTCAATCCCGATGCTTTCCATCGTCTTGTAATAAGCACTGGAACAGGCACCCAACAAAATCAGAATAAGAACAGAAGCTGTCATATGAATGGGTTTTTGCAACATTGTGGCCTCCTCAGATCGCCTGCCCGTGAAAAACACAGCAAAACCGCACTCACTCCCGAATGCGGGTGCTGTTTCAAGCTTTTTGTCTCGCAGTACCTTATGGATTACTAAATTTACGACTCATCAAGATCCGGAATCACCAGTTCCTGTCCCGGAAATATCTTATCCGGGCTTTCCAGTAATGATGTATTGGCTTCAAAGATCTTCATGTACTTGCCGCCGCTACCATACTCTTTCTGGGCGATGGCCCAGAGCGTATCACCTGACTGCACGGTATAAGTACGTGCCGCCGGGTCTTTACTCGCCGCTTCACTCGTCTGTTCACCCGCATCGTCCTGCTCCGGCGCTGGATCAGGCGTTTGTGTGTCGACTTGCGGTGCCGGTTCCGGTGCGCCTATCACCATGTTGTTCTTCACGGAACTGACATTGGGAATTCCCCCAACCACTTCGCAAATACGATCACATTCAGCCTGGTCCTGAACATGACCGGAAACTGTCACGGAGCCATCCTGGTTGAATCCAAACTTTAAATTTGAAGGATCAATCCCATGTTCGCGCAAGGTGGCACTTGGGCCTTTTACGGTATCGCTTGCTGCTTTTTTATCCCCGCCAAACGCCTGACTGAGTTTATCCATGAATCCCATAAGTCTTTGCTCCTATGCTGTTGCCTTTACAAACCCCAATCCTGCCAGAGTTTGCTTCCTGTAGATAACTATACCGGAATATGCATATCGATAAATGTGTCATTGTGTCAACTATTGTTAAAAGTCACTGATGCTACTTTAAAATCTCTGCTTACGTGCTAAAGTTAAAGGTTCAGAATTGGGCCAGTTCATTCGGACGGTTCAATTTTAAATTTCATCATAAACGGAGGACACCATTATGAGCGTCGCAAGAACAACTGAAATTTCCGCTTCTTCCAAAAAAGGTTTTGAAGCAGCGATTGAGAAAGGCATCAAACGTTGTGCAGAAACCATCGACAATGTCGAAGGTGCGTGGGTCAAGGAACAGAAAGTCGTGGTGAAAGACGGTGCGGTATCTGAATACCGTGTCACCATGAAAGTGAGCTTTGTATTAAAAGACCAGTGAGTGATTTTTTTCAGAAAAAGGAGACATAGAAATGGCAGGTAAGTTTGAATGTTACAAAGACAAAGCAGGCGAATTTCGCTTCCGCCTGGTAGCTGCAAATGGAAACACTATTCTTTCCAGTGAAGGCTACAAATCAAAATCAGGTTGCTCAAACGGCATCGAGTCCGTCAGGAAAAACAGCCAGGATCCGGACCGGTTTGTAAAAACTGAAACCGCAGCCGGGAATTTCCGTTTCAACCTGACAGCCAAAAACTCCCAGACCATCGGCACGAGCCAGAACTACAAGTCGGAATCCGGCCGTAATAACGGTATCAAGAGTGTTGCAAACAACGCCCCTGATGCCGAGGTAGTCGAAGAGTAAACCCAGGCGTTCGACCTGGCATGGCAGGAAGCGCAGCCTGGTATCAACCAGGCTGTAGCCTACCGGCTGCGCATTTGAAAAAGTAAATGTTCAAGCCAGCCGTTATCGACGCGGGCACCTGCCTGGCGCTACTGGCGAAGGTATCTTCAATGCAGCTTCGCCGTGTCAAAAACAAAAGGACACATTAAATGAATTTACTTGATTTACTAGACAGCACCGGTGGTCAAAAGAGCCTTGGAGCGCTCGCCCAAAACCTGGGTCTTGATGCCGCCAAAGCGAATGACCTGGTGAGTGCACTCGCACCTGCGCTAATGGGCTCATTACAGAAACAGACCAGTTCACAGGACGGCTTGGAGGGCTTCAAGAACGCTTTACGCAATGGCAAGCATCAGGACTACCTCAATAACCCGAATAGCATGTCATCACCGGAAACAGTCGCCGATGGAAACAACATCCTGGGTCATATTTTTGGCAGCAAAGATGTCAGCCGAAATGTTGCTGCCCAGGCCGCAAAATCTACCGGCATTGATCCCAGCCTGATTAAACAGGCGCTGCCTTTGATCGCAAGCCTGGCAATGGGCGCGATGAGCAAGACCAGTAACGAGGGGCAGTCACTCGATAATTCCACCAGCGACCTCCTGGGTAGCCTTATGGGTGGTGACGGCTTTGATATGGATGATGTAGTCAATATAGCCAAGAAATTTTTCTAGACCCTGACGACATTGAATACCCTGGCCAGACCTGGCTGACCAGGGTTTTTTTGCTCCCAAAAGCACAAAAAAACCACCTGAGTATCAGCCCAGTAGTTTTCCCGGGTTCAAAATATTCATCGGGTCAAATACTGTCTTGATACCCCGCATTCTCTCGATATCTGCATCAGAACGGGTATAGGAAAGATAAGCCTGTTTCAATAAACCGATACCATGCTCGGCAGAAATACTGCCCTGGTGTTTACGGGTCAGTTCAAATACATCGGGATTCACCCTTCCACAGACTTTTTCAAACGCCTCAACTGCCATATCCGCAGGTTTCAGAATATTCATATGCAAGTTACCGTCACCGAAATGCCCATACCACAGCACTTCAAAATCGGGATAGCGCGATTGAGCAAGCTGATCCAGGTCGTGCAAATAACCCGGGATCGCTGAAATCCTGACCGACAGGTCATTTTTGTAGGGTGTGTATTTTGTAATGGCCTCGGATATACCTTCCCGGTAGCGCCACAGGTCTGCTGCCTGCGCTTCACTCTGGCTGATCACACCATCGAGTACCGCCCCTTCCTCCATGCAGTACTCAAAACGCTCCAGCGCAATGTCTTCCTGGCTCGAATCTGCGCAATCAAATTCAAGTAAAGCGTAATAAGCGGTTTCAGTATCCATTGGAGCAGGCAAATCGTGTCCACTTCGCACATGACGCATGGCGGCATCGGACAGAAACTCGAATGCCGTGAGTTGCAGGGCATCATTGAACTGCTTGAAAACAGTCATCATGCCATCAAGGCTGTCCACTGCCAGCAACATGACACGCGAGGGCTGCGGCGGGTCGGTCAGGCGCAGTGTTGCCTCGACAATCAATCCCAAAGTGCCTTCGGAACCAATGAATAAATGCCTCAAGTCATATCCGCTGGCATTCTTGACCAGGCCGCTGTTGCACTCAATCAACGTACCGCGACCATCGATGACCTTCAGTCCGACCACCTGGTCACGGGTCAAGCCATACCGTAAGACCCTTATACCGCCGGCATTAGTGGCAATATTCCCACCGATTTGGGAGGAACCCTCTGACGCAAAACTGACCGGATAATACAGGTCCTGCTGGCTCGCATAATCCTGTATCGCCTGGGTGACCACACCCGGCTCAACCGTCAGTGTGCGATCGACTGCATTAAAATCCAGAATACGTCGCATCCGGTCAAAAGAAACGACGACTTCACCATCATCTGCAACCGCACCACCACTCAATCCCGTGCGACCACCAGACGGTACCAGCGGTATCCGGTGCTCCAGCGCCAGCGTTACGAGCCTGGCGACCTCTGCAGCACTGCGCGGAAATACAACCGCTGCTGCATCAGGTGTCCGGAAACGCGTCCAGTCGCAACCATGACTGTCCAGAACCGCCTCGTCGGCACTGATTTCCAGTTCCGGACAGTGTGTTCTCAGTAGCTTTAACCTGCTGTTTTTCTGTTCAGTTCGCATTCCATATTTCCGGTTGATATAAGCTTGAGCTAACGCGACAATGAAGCTTAATTCATATGCCGGAAGCTTGACCAGACCCATGCGCAATTCTGACCGAAATTACTCGCTCGACAAAGCTAAAATCAAATTCCTTTTGCTGGAAGGGCTCCACCCGAAGGCCCGTGAGATGATCGAAGGTGCCGGCTATTCGAATATCGTGGAGAAACCCGGCGCCCTGACACCGGAAGAATTGAAACAGTCATTGAAAGGCGTGCATTTTGTCGGCATCCGTTCACGCACCCAACTGGATGCTGCTGCCATTGATGCAGCTGACCGTCTGACGGCTATCGGTTGTTTTTGCATCGGCACCAACCAGGTTGACCTGCAGTACGCCGAACTGGCCGGCATACCCGTGTTCAATGCACCCTTTGCCAATACCCGAAGTGTAGCCGAACTGGCATTGGCTGAAACCATCATGCTAATGCGTGGCATACCTGAGAAAAATGCCGCCGCGCACCGGGGTGAATGGCTGAAATCCGCCAGCGGCTCGACCGAAATACGTGGTAAAACACTTGGCATCGTCGGTTACGGACATATCGGCTCACAGCTTGGCATCATCGCCGAAAGCATGGGTATGCGTGTGATTTTTCAGGATGTGGAAAACAAACTACCACTGGGCAACGCCGAGGCCAGGGGCAGTATCGAATCCTTGCTGAAAGAAGCCGATGTAGTTTCTCTTCACGTACCGGACACCGAGGAAACACGCAATCTCATGTCAGCCAGGCTTATCAGAACCATGCGCAAAGGCAGCTACCTGATCAATGCTGCACGCGGCACGGTGGTTGATATTGACGCGCTGAGTGATGCCATAAAATCCGGTCACATCGCCGGCGCCGCCATCGACGTGTTTCCGAAAGAGCCCAAGTCAAATAATGAACGCTTCGAATCACCGCTGGTTGGTCTGGATAATGTTTTGCTGACACCACATATCGGCGGCAGCACGCTGGAGGCGCAGGCAAATATCGCTGTGGAGGTTGCCAGCAAACTGGTGCGTTACAGTGATAACGGCACAACGCGTTCGGCTGTCAATTTTCCGCAAGTGTCACTGCCGGACCACGGGCTTACCCGTCGCATCATGCATATTCACCACAATGAACCGGGCGTTTTGAAAGACATCAACCAGGTATTTTTTGACAGCGAGGTAAATATTGCCGCGCAATACCTGCAAACTGAAGGCGGTATCGGCTACGTGGTAATGGATGTGGAATCCGACGATGTCGCTTCCCTGGTGAAAGACCTGGCAAAAATTCCCGCCACTATCCGCACGCGTATATTGCATTGATACAGGTGTTGCCGCTGAATTTGCCAATTCTGATAATATAAAAGAAGATACCTGAAACCCAAGAGTGAGGCCTCTGATGAAAGTCAATCAACATCGTATCGTATTTATTCTACTGATCAGTTTTTTGTTGACCGCTCCGTTGTCATACGGCCAGGAAAAGGTAAAACCACCCAAAATATTCAGCAACAGCGATGACTTACATGTCACTCTCTCAGGCCCCTGGAAGACCATCAAGAGAAATAAAAAGAAAGACGAAAAATATCCGGTGCAACTAAGCTATACCGGCGCAGATGGGGCACAACATACATTTGATGCCGAGGTGACACTTCGGGGCATAACACGCAGGCGTATTTGTGACTTCCCACCGCTGAAGATTCATTTTGATAAGAAAAAACTGAAAGGCACGGAGTTCAGGGGCAATAAGTCACTGAAGCTCGTGACTTACTGCGACACCAATAGCAAGTACGAGCAATATTACATCAAGGAATTCC
The DNA here is from genome assembly GCA_963759155.1 of uncultured Gammaproteobacteria bacterium. Taxonomy (GTDB): domain Bacteria; phylum Pseudomonadota; class Gammaproteobacteria; order Xanthomonadales; family SZUA-36; genus SZUA-36. The sequence goes on from CAVWXX010000019.1 coordinate 322,684, forward strand.
TGACCTATCGTATTTACAACCTTATCACCGATTACAGCTTCCGGGCACAACCCATGGTGATCGAATACAAGGACAGTGAAAGAAACGACAAGTCTATCACCCGCTTTGGCTTTTTGATCGAAGACGTGGACGACATGGCCAAACGCAACGACCTCAAAGAACTGTCTATCCCCAAGGTCCCCTACCGGGATTTGGAACCTGCCACAACCAATCAGTTATCACTGTTCCAATACATGATTGGTAATCTCGACTGGGCCGCAACCAGCGGACCAAAAGATGATAGTTGTTGTCACAATTCAAGGCTTATCGGTGCAGGAGACGATATCGACCCGAAGTATGCGGTACCTTACGATTTTGACTCTTCCGGCCTGGTCAATGCACATTATGCCGCACCACCCGAGGGACTGAAGGTTAGAAATGTCCGGCAAAGACTCTACCGTGGGTTCTGTGTGAATAATGAACAGCTACCACAGACTGTAGAACTGTTTAATCAGAAGAAGACGGACATCCTGTCGCTGTTTCAAAATAACACGCATCTGAACGAGTATATGCGTGATGGTGCGATCGACTATATCGAAGACTTCTACAAAATCATCAATGACCCGAAAAAACTCGACAAGGAGATTATTGACAAGTGCCGGGGACGGGAGTAACTGCACCCTCGACCTGGGCGTTGTCTGCATCCCCGGTGGCAACCGCCTCAGCCTGTGGCGGTGCCTGCATCCTGGCCAGACGCTGTTTCAAGTGACCGTTATTTGAATCGGCTTGAATAACCGCCAGCAGGTAATCCTCGCGTCCGCTGTTATCGGCCGGTAGCGGGATTCTCTTATCTCCATAAATCGCTGTTGCGCCTTGTGCTGTTAACTCCAGCACCCCCTTGTGTGCGCCGTAATGGGTGGCAATTCCCGTATCATTCGCGACGACGCGCTGATCAAAACGCGGCCAGACAACACCACCGGTGGGCGTATGACCGATGACGATGCGCCTGGCACCATAGCGTTTAAGAATATTATCCAATGTCTGGCTATAAACCTCATCGGTTTCATCTGTCTCTGCCAGCCCCCGGTACCAGACCGGCCCCAGCGGATCATTCATGGCGTTCACCATGGTTGGATCGTTAACCTGCATCGCCTCTATAACCTGCTCGGTCAATGATTGGAGACTGAACTTACAATATTTTTCACTGATGCCGCCATGCAGAAATATGGTGTCATTCACCTGTATCGCCACCTGGTTATCTTTCACCCACTTCCCATACTCGCCATTAAGTGACCAGGCCTGACGATGCTCGACCCACCCCAGCGGCACCTCTTTCTCCCACTCCAGACGATAGGCCTCGAGATCCATATCCGCAAACTCCGGGACATTGGCCTGCATCCACTCTACCTGTCGTTCCCACTGCATTTCTTGCAGTCGGGCCGAGTTTTTTGTTGTGAAAGCTTTAAATTCACCAGGTGCGACGTAGCGGAGATCGCCGATGACATTCATGGTCTCGTGATTACCAATCAGCAAATGCACGTAACCACCTTTCTTTTTCGCCTGTTTTTTCAACTTCACCAGGTGGTCAATTATTTTTCGGCTATCATCACCCCGGTCCGTAATATCACCCGTTTGTACCAGGTGGGTTTCACCCCCGCTCCACTTTCCATTCTTGCCAATCAACCCGGCGGATTCCATAACCTTGATGTATTGTCCGTAGTCGCCATGCAGATCACCAATTGCGACAACCCGTTCGACACCGGTCCAGTGATAGTCATCGACTTTCTTTGCCTTGGCATTTGCCGGACCACTGAGAAGCAGGGCCGAAAACAGAATCATGATAAATAACGATGCTTTCATATTAAATCCAAATTCACCTTTTACACTCAATCGAAAATACCCGTATCTTTTTCCTGGGCCTTCTGACGTTCAATTTCACGCGGGCTTTGACGCATATAGGTTTTTGAATCGTCATAGCCACCATAGTTCAACTCCCACAGAATTAAAAATGTGTAGTTGAAAATAGCAGACATCACCGCAGCAACCAGTAACATACCCACACCGCAGGAAAGACCAACACCAACGGCCATGAAAATAAACAGCGAATCAGCGGTGCTTTTCAATGCATACCGATAACGAACGCCAGCCACTACACCGGCCAGGCTGAACGCCATGGCCAGGCTGTTATGAACGATCAACACAATCCCTGTCACTGCTATCGGCAGAATCAGGATGGTTTCCAGTAATGACTGATCCATCTTGGCCTTGCTACGCACCGCTATATATGTCCATGAAACCGGAACCATCAGGGCAACCGCTCCGAGGATAGCCATCACCAGCCACAGCAAACCGCCCACTTCGTCGGTCACATTTGAAGCATGAATGACAATACCACCAATATTACTGTCCGACTCCTGGTTAAACAGGGTCTCAACCACACCCAGTGGCAAATAGCGGTGCAGATCAGGCACCAGTTGGTAACCGCCCCAGATCAGCAGCGCCAGAACCCCGTAAAACAAATTCAATCTTAAAAGCAGTCTCATGTTTTTCCCTTTCAATGGATTTGGCTCATAGCTGAAATGTCCCGCCTTATTATGCTGATTTTGTTCAACCTACACCAACCACGGTGCCATCGGGTAACAATTCAATCTGCTCGGCCATGGGTCGCTTCGGCAAGCCCGGCATACGCATGATTTTACCAGTCAGAATGATCAGGAAGCCGGCCCCTGCACTGACCTGTATATTCCTGACAGTTACCTCGAAGTCACGAGGCCGGCCATGCAGTAACGGATCATCAGAAAGTGAACTTGGTGCCTTGGCAATACAGACTGGTAACTTGTCCAGGCCAAGAGACGTAACGGTTTTCAGGTCGTGCTCCGCCTCCTTGGTAAAGGCCACATCATCGGCGCCATACATATCTTTACAAACCTTGTGTACCTTCTCATAAACCGTGTCTTCGAGTTCATACAAAGGTGAAAACGGTTTGTTATATGCCACTGACTTCATCACTTCACGTGCGAGATCCTGCGCACCTTTGCCACCTTCAGCAAAATGCCTGGATTCCGCAAAGGAAACACCGTGTGCCAGCGCCCGTTCCCGGATGATCCGGATTTCTTCATCCGTATCATTGGCAAACCTGTTAAGGGCAACGACCGGATGCTTATTGAAATGGGAGACGCTTTCAATATGCTTGTCCAGGTTTTCCAGACCGAGCCTGACCGCTTCCACATCTGGCTGATCGAGGGCATCTTTGGCTTTGCCGCCATGCAATTTCAACGCCCGTACAGTCGTTACAACCACCACCGCATCAGGGTCCAGGCCATTGGGTCGACACTTGATGTGAAAGAACTTCTCGGCACCCAGGTCAAAACCAAAACCGGCTTCGGTGACAGTCCAGTCCGCGTGTTGCATGGCCATGCGTGTTGCGAAAACACTGTTACAGCCATGCGCAATATTGGCAAAAGGCCCACCGTGCATGAATGCCGGTGTTCCTTCAAGCGTCTGCACCAGGTTGGGATGAACCGCGTCCCTGAGTAATGCCATCATGGCGCCGGTGATCTTCAGGTCCTTCAGATAAACCGGCGAACCTTTCCAGGTGGTTCCCACCAGGATATTATCAAATCTTCTGCGCAGGTCCTCCATGCTATTGGCTAAACAAAGAATCGCCATGATTTCAGATGCCGCCGTAATATCGAAGCCACCCTCACGTGGAATACCCTGCATTCTGCCACCCAGACCGATAACGATATTTCTCAGGGTGCGGTCATTCATATCCATGACCCGTCGCCAAACAATCTGACGGGGGTCCAGGCCCATCTCGTTGCCCTGGAAAATATGATTATCGATTGCCGCCGCGACCAGGTTATTGACCGTTGTAATCGCATGAAAATCGCCGGTGAAATGCAGATTAATGCGACCTGCCGGGATGATCTGACTGTAACCTCCACCGGTGGCGCCACCCTTGATGCCGAGGCAGGGGCCGAGGGAAGGCTCTCTTAAAGCGAGGCAAACCGACTCACCGAGGCTGTCCAGTGCTTGTGCAAGACCGATGGATGTGGTCGTTTTGCCCTCACCGGCCGACGTCGGTGTGGTTGCAGACACGAGGATTAAACGGGCTTTGCCTGGACGTTTTCGGGGTCGGTTCAGCGCATCCAGATTGACCTTGCCGATGCCGTTGCCAAACGGCATCAAGTCATCCGGCTCTACACCAAGTTTGTCCGCAATTTCACTGATGGGGCGGATACTGACCTGCCTCGCAATATCATAGTCACTGAGCATTTTGTTTTTCCTTGTTTCTCATTATGGTGCTTGTCGCGACACCTCATGACAATCTCTTGGCGTGAGTTGCGGAGCAAGAGTAACCTTTTTTACAGGACCTTGACGAGCACTGCGAGTCACTACAAGCCACTATAAAGGTGATAATAACCTGGCCCTGATGACATGCTCAGTGTCGTTAATAGATCGCATGACATCCGCGCCGGGTGCGTTCTCCACGTCAATAATGCTGTAGGCAAAATCACCCCGGCTGAGATTGACCATATCGATAACGTTGAGGTTGTGATCGGCCAGTACGGTTAACACATGACCGAGTACCTTGGGTACATTCTCATTGCAAAAAGTGATGCGATAGCCGCCATTTCTTGCCATTTGCGTATCAGGGTAGTTGACCGAATTCCTGACGTTTCCATTCTCAAGAAAATCCATCAACTGGTCCGCCGCCATCATGGCGCAGTTTTCCTCGGCCTCGGAGGTGCTGGCGCCAATGTGGGGCAGCAACAGGGCATCGGCACGTCCAAGCAATTCCGGATGCGGAAAATCACTGATATAGCCCGACAGGCGACCACTGTCGAGTGCTTCAATGACAGCAGGCAAGTCCACAATTTCGTCACGGGCAAAGTTGAGTAGACGCATACCCGGCTTGCAACGCGCCAGTATGTCTTTATTGATCAGGCCCAGCGTGGGTGGGATGGCCGGCACATGCAGGCTGATAAAATCCGAAACGCCAACCAGGGCTTGTAAACTATTCATTTTTTGAACCCGGCTGGACAGACGCCATGCGGCTTCAATCGATATGGCAGGGTCATAGCCAACGACTTTCATACCCAGTTCCAGTGCCATATTGGCAACCAGTGCGCCGATCGCACCAAGACCGACAACCCCCAATGTCAGACCGGAAATTTCAGAGCCCGCGAATCGTTTTTTGTTGGCCTCCAGCAGCTTGTGCATTTCCGCGCTATCCTTGATCTCACTTAAGGTCTGCACATAGTTCATTCCACCGAAGATATCCCTCGAACCCAATAATAATGCTGCAGCTACCAGTTCCTTGACCGCGTTGGCGTTCGCACCCGGTGTATTAAACACGACGACACCACGTTTGGCGTAGTCGGCCACCGGAATATTGTTCACGCCTGCACCCGCGCGGGCCACTGCAATTACGCTGTCATCGATGATTTCCTTGTGAAGCTTCTGACTCCGCAACATGATGGCATCGGCGTGCGTCTCTTCGGGTCCGACCCGGTAACGCTCAGCAGGAAAACGATCCAGGCCTTTGGCGGCCAGGCTATTGTAAGTTCGGATCTTGTACATTTAATTATCAACTCAATACTTGGTGAATGGATCAGGGTGACAGGCGAATTGTACGCCAGGCTGCAATGTAATAGGCGCGTATTTTACCGATAAGACCGGACGATTTAAGCTATATTTAAACGACAGTCCATTTATGGTTTTTTCGCGGGAGTGTTTTTATGAAATGCCACATACTCGTCAGCAAGCTGTTGATCGCCTCATGTGTCGCCGCCAGCAGTCTGTGCATCGCACAGCAAGAGCGGCCCGAATACACCATTGAAGGTTTACGACTGGCCGAAGACTCGAACCTGGCCCTGGTTTACACCCAACCGGGTACTGTGTGGAGCCAATACAGCAAAATCTACCTGGACGACCCTTATATCGCTTTTAAAAAGAATTGGCAAAGCGAACAGAACAGAAATAGTCCCGGCAAAATCACTGCCGATGATATGACAAAGATCAAGATCGAATTATCCTCGCTTTTCATCGATGTTTTTTCAGAAACACTGGAAGAAGGCGGTTATGAGCTGGTACTTGAAACCGGCGCAGACGTACTGCTGATCAAACCCGCCATCATTGGCCTGGACATCGTCTCACCCGAAACAGGCGCCTCTGACAACACACGTACCTACTCTGAAACCGCAGGTGAAATGACCTTGTACATGGAACTGTATGACTCGGTCTCCGGTGACATACTCGCAAAGGCCCTTGATCGCAAAGAAGACCGGAAAACCGGTTACTTCGAATGGCAAAACCGTGTCACCAACCGCGCAGCAGCCAACCGCATTTTGAAAGTATGGGCCAGTGTATTAAAAGAAGGCCTCGATGATGCCAGGGCTACTGCTATTGAAAGTCCCTAAAGCCAGTTACGACGTTTGAATGCCGCGATAAGAACGATAACGATGCCGACCATGGTTGCCAACACGCCAAAGTAGCCATAATGCCAGGACAGTTCAGGCATGAACTGGAAGTTCATGCCGTAGACACCGGCCAGCAAGGCCAAAGGTAGAAAAATAACAGTCGTAATAGTCAATATTCGCATGACGTTGTTAAGCCGGTGAGATATCAGGCTGAAATGGGTATTGAGCAGGTCAACTGCTAATTCCTGGTTGAGCTGACAAAGGCTGGCAAGACGCTCCATGTTCTCAAATATGTCGTTATACTCATGAGAGTTCAATTTCACCGGTAGTGACAATGAAGGCCGGCTTAATTGCTCCATGACATCCCGTTGGTAAACCAGGTGACGGCGTAAGCGCTTTAAAGATCGGTTGTACCGTGTGATGAGTTCGATGACTTCATCACCCGGCTGATTGAAAACCAGGTCTTCCAGTTCGGCGAGACGCTCTTCGAACTGCAGTACCGCAGGGGTGTAATTATCGACGATGCGACGACTAACCAGGTAGGCAAGGTGTGCGGGTCCTTTGTGCAGCTTGTCCGGTTGCGATTGCACCACTTCAAGAACTGCCTCAATGGCGGGTACATGATGCTGGTGTCTCGTCACCAGAAAGTCTGTCCCTAAAAACAGGGATAGCTGTGCCACACCGTATTGATGGGTTTCATCCTCGTCCAAAAGATCACGCAACATTATGAAGATTTGTTTCTCAAAAAATTCGATTTTAGGTGGGTGACGGTCCCTGCATGCATCCTGAATCGCCAGCGGTGGCACTGCAAACCGTTCGCTGAGTAAGCTGGTTTCGGTGCCATCCACTTCACCCGAAATATTCACCCAGACCCAGGTGCCCGCTTGGGATTTCCACTTGTCCAATAACTCAGGACCACCATTGCTTAAGGCTCTCGAAGACGGGTCATAAAGAATTATTTTGATTTCAGACATGGCTTATCCGCCCGTTGAATTGTTTTCAGTGTTGCGTTTTGTGTCGACCATCTCGATTTGAAGCGGACCGAGACCATCAATATGCACATCTCGTTGCGGGTATGCAATGGTGATATTCGCGGCGCTAAACAGCTCGGATATTTTGAACCTGATATTGCTGCGAATCTGGCGCAACTCGCGCTCTCCGCCCACCCTGCACCAGAAAACAGCGTCGAATATCAGGGCATTATCACCAAAGTCCTCAAAGATGACCCGTGGAGGCGGCTCTGTCAAAATATCGTCCTGGACGCAAACGGCCTGCTCTATCAATTTGGCCACCTGCTGCGGTGATGAACCATAGGCAACACCAACACGCAGGGTGGTACGAATATCATGGTCAATCAGCGTCCAGTTGACCACAACCCGCTCAAGCATCTGACTATTGGGCACCAGCAAGTGAACACCGTCAACCCGTCGTATCCTGGTGGAGCGGTTACCAATTCGTTCAACAACACCGGTAAATTGATCGATTTCAATGAAATCACCGACTCTGACGGGCTGTTCCATCATCAGTATCCAACCGCTGATGAAATTATTCAGAATATTCTGTGCGCCGAAACCCAGCCCGATTGCAATGGCGCCGGTCATGAAAGCAAATGTCGTCAACGGCACATGTAACAGGCTTAAAGCTGTCAAGATGACACCAATAATCAACAGGTAGAAAAATACCCGTTGCAATGTCTGAATGGCGTGTGGCCGGAGGTGAGTTTTGGCAAGACGCTTGCTGAACAGGCTCTCAAGCAGTCGGCTGATTCCGTAACCAAAAACAATTAGCAAAGCCAACAATATGAACTGACCAACCGTGTATTCGGCATCTCCAATGCTAAAGAGTTGGTAATTCCAGACAGACAAAAATTGTTCCATGACTCAGTTTCGCACAGAACTTGTTCGATCAGAAGTCAGATAATGACCATTCCCCGGTCCCAGGGATGTATAAAACTTCTTGAAACCACGCAAAGAGCACGTAACAGCCCATTTTACCCACGACTTAAGCCCTTGATAAAGCTGCTTAATATGCGCCGGCCCGACTTCACAGCAAGCACCTATAATGCCAGGGATCCAACTATGGAAGCCCCTTAAAACGACCTGTGATTAGAATCAGAATTGTTCATCGCTTATTCGCATCAATGTCTTTGGATCTGACATCATGGTTTTACGAAGCATTTTTGTTCTCGGCAAAATGCGTTTGAAATAGAATTCAGCCGTTCTGACCTTGGCCTGATAAAATTCAATATTTTCGGGCTTTTCAGCAATTTTCTCATTGGCTTTCTGTGCCATCATTGCCCAAAAATAGGCCATCGTTACATAACCTGAGTACATCAGAAAATCAACCGAAGCCGAGCCAATCATGTCGCGATCCTTACGTGCTTTCATACCAATTTTCAGTGCATATCGTTGCCAGTGTACGACGGCCTTGCTTAACGGCCATATAAACTGGTGCATTCTTTGTTTGTGTACGTTTTTAGAGATTAAACTGTGATTTTTACAAAAAACCAAAATCTCTTTGCTGAAAGCTTTCAATGACTTACCACGTTGCAACAGTATCTTTCGCGCAAGAAGGTCGAGCGCCTGGATGCCCGTGGTTCCCTCGTAAAGTGTCGAAATACGCGCGTCCCGTACAATCTGTTCCAGACCCGATTCCTTGATATAGCCGTGACCACCATAGACCTGCAGACCGTGGTTGGCTGATTCAAAACCAACTTCGGTCAGAAAGCCTTTCAGAATGGGTGTAAAAAACCCAAGTTTGTCATCGACCAGTTTCCTTTCTGACTCGTTCTTGCACTGACTCAAGTCATCTATCATTTTGCCGGCATAGTAGATCATCGCCCTGCCGCCCTCTGAGAAAGCCTTTTGGGTCAACAGCATTCTCCGCACGTCCGGGTGAACAATGATGGGGTCGGCCACCTTATCCGGGTGTTTGGTGCCCGATAATGAGCGCATGGATAAACGTTCTTTGGCATAGGGCAATGAAACCTGGTAGGCCAGTTCAGCATGACACAAACCCTGGATGGCAATACCAATCCTGGCGGTATTCATATAGGTAAACATGTATTCAAGGCCCTTGTTCTTTTCACCGATCAGGTAGCCTGTTGCACCATCGAAATTCAGAACAGCGGTGGGTGAAGCCTTGATTCCCATTTTTTCCTCGATGGAACCACAGGATACCCGGTTGGCCTCACCAAGTGAGGCGTCCTCATTGACGAGGATTTTGGGTACCAGGAAAAGTGATATGCCGCGAGAACCTTTTGGCGCATCCGGTAGGCGCGCCAATACAACATGGATGATATTTTCGGCCAGATCATGCTCACCGGCGGATATAAATATTTTGCTACCGGTGATTCCATATGAGCCATCACCTGAAGGTTCAGCCCTGGTGCGGATTAAGCCAAGGTCCGAACCACATTGTGCCTCGGTCAAGCACATGGTCCCGCTCCACACACCCTGGGTGAGTTTTGTCAGATAGGTATTCTTTTGCGCTTCACTACCATGCTCAATCAGCGTATTCATGGCGCCCAGGCTTAAGCCCGGGTACATGGACCAGGACCAGTTGGCAGTGCCGATCATCTCGGTACGTATCAAACCAATCGAATTTGGCAGGCCTTGACCGTCATATTCGACAGGGTGCGATATTCCCTGCCAACCGCCATCGATATAGTGCTGATAGGCTTCCTTAAACCCCTGTGGTGTTGTGACCTTGCCATCTTCCCAGACACAGCCTTCTTTATCGCCGCTTTGATTCAGCGGTGCTAATTCTGTCTCACAAAATTTGGCACATTCGGTTAACACCATATCAACCACATCAGGTGTCACTTCCTGGAAGTCAGGGTATTTTTGATAGTGCTTATGGATATCCAGCAGATCCTCCATAACAAACCTGATGTCTTCAATTGGCGCCCTGTACTCAGTCACTGCTTCACTCCATAACTCATTAACAATTCAAGGTTACGCTACCGTAACCTACCATTGCGTAAGTTACTCTACCGTAGTAAGGTTGTCAAGATGCAAAAAAAGAACAAGCCACCAGGAAGACTGACCGCCGCCGCACGACGCGCACAGTTGATTGAAATCGGACGTGAGGTATTCGCAGAACGCGGTTATGGAGCGACCTCTGTTGAAGAAATTGCCGCACGTGCAAAAGTCTCAAAACCCATCCTGTATGATCACTTTGGAGGCAAGGAAGGTCTTTACGCCGTCGTGGTCGACCGTGAGATGGAATATATTCTGAATAGAATGGGCGAAGCTGTCACATCCGGGTCACCGCGTGCACGCCTCGAAAAGGCAACACTCGCCTACCTAACCTACGTCAGGGAGCGTCCACAGGGTTTCGCCGTTCTGCTTCGTGACGCTCCACAACAACAACTTAATGGAAGTATGCCGGCCTTGATGTACGAACTCGCGGATCGTATCGGTGATGTTTTCACAGAGCAGTTCCGGGAAGCCGGCTATGACCCGAAATCAGCACCCATTTACGCCCATGCCCTCGTCGGCATGGTCGCCTTCGTTGGTCAGTGGTGGACGGAAGGTGACAAACCACCACCGGTGGAAACCGTTGCCAGTCATATCACAGCGTTGGCCTGGACAGGGCTGCGTCAATTACCCAAGAAACCAAGCTTGCTGAAGTGAAAACCTCTGCAAACACGCCCTCTACCGCTGAGGAAGTAAGTCAACAATTGCTGGAACTCCACCTGCAGCACGAACTGGCCAAGTTTGATGAAGCCGCTTTTATGAGTTGGCTGGCTGAGGAGTCTGAAACCATTCTTGACTGGCTGAGATCCATTAAATTGAATCAACTGGTCACGGCCAAAACCGTGAAGGCGGTGATAAGGAGGAATGTGATCGACCGGGAGATTCCAGACGCAGTCATTGAAACAATCATCGCAGCCACTACCTGTTTTGTTGATTCCAAGAAACTCAAAAACACGCATTTAAGTGAAATAATAAGCGACGGCATCTATGAAGGGTTCGCCGATGAGATACTTGAACTGGAACAATCTCAAAGGGAATTTCTGGCACGCATCATCGACCTGCCAATTTACAAGGGTCTTATTTCAGGGGTGCTTTACCAGGCGATTGTCCATTATATTTACGAACATAACATTGTCAGTAAGCATGTTCCCGGCGTCACTTCCTTATTAAAAATGAGTCAGCGTGCAATTAACTTTACCGCACCAAAATTGAGTAACGCGGTTGAAGACAACGTAAAAACTTACATTTCAAACAACCTGGATTTCCTACTGGATGAGAGCAAACTTTTCTTGACCGAATCGTTGACCGTGGAAGAGATGAAATCCTCGGCAATGGACTTTCTTGAAATGCTGGATGATGAAACCCTTGGCGAATTACAAGCTGGCATAGACAGTGATAACGTACGTGGTTTTGTACGGCTGGGTTTTGAGTTCTGGCTCCACTTTCGTGAGACAACTTACTTCCGCAATGCCTCTGACCTGATGGTAGATTTTTTCTTCAAAAAATATGGAAACAATAAACTGGAAGTACTGCTTGATAACTTTGAAATAACACAGCAGCAAATAATGGATGAAGCTGGCGCTTTTGCGCCCCGGGTACTGAACACCCTGAAACGCAGCGGTCAACTCGAAGGACTTATCAGACGGCGGCTCGGTAGTTTTTATTTATCCAGTTCCGCACTGGATTACCTCGATACCGTTGCCTAGTTGTTTCAGGCAAGGTTTCTCAAATTATTCAATCGCGAAATATGTGCGGGCCCAACTTCGCAACATCCACCGATAATCCGCGCACCCGCCGCCAGCCAATTAGCGGCATGTTCCGCGTATGCATCGGGCGTGATATCGGTTCTTGAAGGGGGGATAGACTCTTCACCGTGAAAATCCCATTTCTCCGGTATCGGCGTGAAGGCGTTGGCGTAAGCACCCACGGGAATATCACTCATGGAAACCAGTTCCGGCAACACCTTGCTGATGGCTTCCGGTGGTGAACAGTTCAGGAGTATTGCGCTCACGCCTGTGCCTGCAATATCGTCCCACGCTGCGCGGATAGATTCGCCACTGCGTAATTTTGCTTCACCGGAGTCCTCTATGGACCATGACAACCAGACCGGTTTGCCGGTGGAGGCTGCCGCGAGCAACTGCCGCACGCGCTTCCTTGATACTGGACAAGGTTTCGCAGATAAAGAGATCGACATGGGGCGCAAGGAAACTCCGCCTGCTCGCGGTACAGCATCTCGGTTTCATCATACGAACCAACCAGGTCAGGACGGTAACTGCCATTTTGCGGTCCCATTGAACCCGCAATCAATACCTGCTTGCCGACTTTATCCCGCGCCTGTCGTGCCAGCATGGCCGCCAGCTGGTTCATCTCACCGAGACGATGGAGCAGACCCTCCGGTTCAAAATTGTTGCGTATGCAGGCGTAGGAATTGGTGGTGATGACATCGGCACCGGCTCGGATGTAATCCTCATGCACTGCCTGTACCGCCGCGGGGTTATCAAACAATGCTTTGGCAGACCACAATACACCCTGACCCGAAACACCCCGATTGATCAACTCCTGACCCATTCCGCCATCGAGAAGGATCAGGCCATCGGGGAGTCTGCTAAAAACATTGTCCATGCTTAAACCCTCAACACTACCGGCTTAGTTGAATAACACGAATGGAATGACATCCACCCTTTCACCTTTATGAATATCCTCATCGGGCTTCTGCACCACGAAACCGTCTCCCCAACTGGTTGAATACAAAACGCCGCTACTTTGTTTTTCAAATATTTCCACACCATCGGTGGTCGAACGCACACGCAAATACTCCTGCCGGAAACTGCCTTTTTTATCAAATAATGCCGTTTCCCTGAGTGGAACGATGTCGGAATGGCTGACACCCTGGCAGTCGAATAAATAGGGACGTGCGATCACAAGTGCTGTTACAAAAGCCGATACCGGGTTGCCGGGCAGACCCAGAAACGGTGTCCCTAAAACATCACCGAAGGCAAAAGGCTTGCCGGGTTTAATCGCCACGCGCCAAAGATCAATATGACCAAGCGACTCGACCACCGCCTTGACATGATCCTCTTCGCCCACGGAAACACCACCCGTTGTAATGATGGCATCGGCCTCACGACTGGCTTCGGATAGCGTCCCGCTGATTATTTGTGGATCATCTGCTGTAATCCCGAAATCGACGACCTCAAATCCCCAGCCTTCGATCAAGGCCTGAAGCATATAGCGGTTGGAGTTGTAAATTTGACCTGGTTTGAGAGGGTCTCCTGGCTCTACAAGTTCTTCACCGGTTGAGACAATGGCAACTTTCAAACGACATCTGACGTCAATCCTGGCAATACCCAGTGACGCAATCAAACCAAGATCCTGTGCGCGAAGGCGATGACCTGCCTGTAATACCGTCCCGCCCTGCCTGATATCCTGACCTCTTGGACGAATATTTGCGCCAATATTGCCCACGACATCCATAAAGACCCTGTCGCCATCGGCCTTACACTTCTCCTGCATGACCACGACATCGGCTCCCTCGGGTGTTTCAGCACCGGTAAAGATACGTGCTGCCGTGCCTGGTTTGAGCGGTGCCGGTGGCTTGCCCGCAGTTATGCGTTGACTAATTTCGAGCGCCTGATCTGACGAGACCCAATCCGCCCGGCGCAGGGCATAACCATCCATCGCACTGTTATCCGCCGGTGGTACATCGATGGAAGAAACAACATCGGCAGCTAACACCCGACCAAGACCATTTTTCAGATCGATACTCTCGTCTTCCACCCGAACCCGGTTATTACGCCGCAGACGTTCATGCGCCTCTGACACCGTAATCATGCTCATGGCAGCTTTGCTCCCGAGCGTGTTTGCGCGGCGAAATTACACGGGCCGGTGACTGCTATCGAGTTGCTCTTTGAGAATCCTGTTCCAACCGGTTCGACAAGCGCCCGTTGACCCGGGCAAACAGAAAACCAGGGTCTGGTTGGCGAGCCCGGCCAATGCCCTCGACTGTACGGTTGACGAACCGATCTCGTCATACGAAAGCTGACGGAACAACTCGCCAAAACCTTCGATGTTTTGATCAAAAAGCGGTTTCAAAGCCTCGGGGGTGGAATCACGTTGAGTCAGACCGGTGCCGCCCGTTGAAATAATGACATCGATACCCGGATCTGCAATCCAGGCCGATACGATGGCCCGGCTCGTGTAGATTTCATCCTTGCACAATTCCCGTGCAGCAAGCTTGTGGCCGGCAGCCTCCAGTGAGTCAACCAGTGTCTGACCGGATGTGTCGTTTTCAAATGTGCGTGAATCCGACAGTGTCAGGATGGCGATATTCAGGGGGATAAAATCAGCGTCTTTATGCAATGTACCGTTCCTTTTGAAATGGGTTCAATCAACCTGACATGATCCTGCTATGTGTGCATGCGGTCAAGCCATTGCGCGGCGGAATCGAGTTCGCCAGGTGTATTGACGTTATAAAAGGGTGGTGGCTCCTGCACCGGCCATTCCACAAGCTCATGTGGCATGGACATCAAAAGGTGCTTGAGACCGCCCCTGCCCTGCTCTACCAAGGCCTGGCGTATGGCAGGCAAATGATGGCTTTGCCATAATGAAAATGTCGGTTGCAATACACCCTCGTAAGAAATGGCTATCACCTTTTCGTGCCTGGCCTGATCTGCGTCCAATAAAACCTGCACAAGCGTGTCCGGAATGAAAGGGGCGTCACAGGGACACAATACCAGACCGGCGTCGTGACCTTCATTACAAAGGTATTGCAGTGCGGAATACAAACCCGTCAATGGCCCACGATAATCGGGCAACAGGTCGGGTACGGTGACCAAACCGTAACGGTCGAAATCAGACGTCTCAGCTTCACAGCTGAGTAGCAGTGGATCCAGATGAGCTGCTAACTTATCGATTACATGCTTGATAATCGCCTGGCCATCCAACTCGAGTAACGCTTTTCGCGGAACTCCCATGCGACTGGAGCGACCACCTGCAAGAATGACACCAGCCGGTTTGTCCATCATGATTAACGCCGGAGTTTTTTCAGAGCCGGTAACAATGCGTCACTCAAGCCCTGGCCACCACTGTCTGCATACTCAAGCAATAGTTTACGCATACGGGGCGCCCAGAAACGATTAATGTGATCGGCAATGCGCTCATCTGCATTGCTCTGAAAGCTGAGATTTGCCGCAATATCATTGGCCATTGATACCAGGTGATTTGTCTCGGAATTTGCCATTTTTCTACTTTGCCTCGAATCGATCAGGCATCCCTGATCCGACTTTCGAAAGTATATACGTTGTGTCTTCCCGGGCGGGCAAAACCAACCAGGGTAATCCCGCTGCGGTGGGCAAAATCTATCGCCAGGGTAGTGGGCGCAGAAACCGAGACCAAAACCTCCATACCTGCCGCCGCTGCCTTATAAACCATCTCGTAACTTGCCCGGCTTGATACCAGCACAAAACCGGCGCTGGGGTCAAACCCGGTCCTGACAAGAAAACCGATCAGTTTATCCAGTGCGTTATGCCGTCCAACATCTTCCCGTAAAGCCAGAATCACGCCATCGCTGTCGCACCATGCTGCACCGTGCACGGCACCTGTCACCACCTGTAAAGGCTGGTGTGCGTTCAGTGACAGCACTGCCGCCTGCAAAGCTGCTGCTGTCACAGACACCTCGCTGCCAACAACCGCCGGTTGACGCATGGCCTGGTCAAGTGACTCTGCGCCACACAGGCCACAGCCTGTCCGACCGACCAGGTTACGGCGTTGACCGGCGAGTTGCTCATAACAATTCTCACTGACCGTCAAGGCCGCCTCCAGCCCGTTATCCCGTTCGATGATGGCGATATCGAGAATGTCTGTTGAGTGTTTAACGATACCTTCAGACAAACTGAACCCAATGGCAAAATCCTCAAGCGCGGTAGGCGTCACCATCATGACAACATGGGAATGTTTGTTATAGGTCAGTGCCACGGGAACTTCCGCTGCCACGTCATCATCCCGTCTTTGGAAATGACCCTCCTCCCAGCCAATGACCGAAACCTTGCGTGAAACCGACACTATCTGTACGCCCGGTCAGACACCCGGTTTACGGGCCTTATCGAGAAATGCTTTTTGCTGCCGGTTGAAGACTTTCTGTTGCTTTTGCCATTCGGAAGGTTGTGTTACGCGGGTCGCCTGTACCGCTGTAACCTTGTATTCCGGGCAATTGGTGGCCCAGTCTGAGTTCTCGGTGGTCACGATATTGGCGCCTGTCATCGGGAAATGGAAAGTCGTATAAACCACACCCGGCTGGACCTTTTCAGTGACCACGGCACGCAATACCGTGTCTCCGGCCCGGCTTTTTATACCCACCCAGTCACCGGAACGGATGCCACGATCTTCGGCATCCACCGGGTGAATTTCGAGCAAATCCTGATCCGCCCAAACGGTATTTTTGGTCCGCCGGGTTTGCGCGCCCACGTTGTATTGACTGAGAATTCTGCCGGTGGTTAGCAGCAAGGGATACTTACGTGTTGAACGCTCGGAAGTCGGCACAAACCCGGTGATTGCAAAATAACCTTTGCCGCGTACGAACTCATCAACATGCATGGTGGGGGTGCCATCAGGGGCAGCCTCGTTGCAGGGCCACTGGATACTTCCAAGCGCGTCTATCCTGTCATAGCTGACACCGCTGAATGTGGGTGTCAGCCGTGCAATTTCATCCATGATCTCAGACGGATGTGAATAACGCATCGGATAACCCAGCGCGTTGGCGAGATCAACCGTGATCTCCCAGTCCTCTTTACCACTTCTTGAGGGCAAGACTTTACGCACCCTCGAAATACGCCGTTCGGCATTGGTAAAGGTGCCATTTTTCTCCAGGAAGGTTGATCCCGGCAGAAAAACATGGGCAAACCGTGCAGTCTCATTCAGGAAGATATCCTGAACAACCAGGCATTTAAGCGCTTTCAATGCTGCTTCAACATGATGTGTATTGGGGTCGGACTGCGCGATATCTTCACCCTGGCAATACAGACCTTTGAAATCACCACAGATCGCCGCATCAAACATATTCGGGATACGCAGGCCCGGCTCCGGCTGCAATTTCACCTGCCACTCGTTTTCAAACAGGCTGCGTACATCCGGATCAGAAATATGCCGGTAACCTGGTAGTTCATGTGGAAAGGAACCCATATCACAGGAGCCCTGCACATTGTTCTGCCCACGCAGCGGGTTAACACCCACGCCTTCACGGCCAAGGTTACCGGTCGCCATGGCCAGGTTGGCAATACCCATGACGGTGGTCGAGCCCTGGCTGTGCTCGGTGACACCCAGTCCATAGTAAATAGCCGCATTGCCGGCATTTGCATACAGCCTGGCGGCCGCACGTAATTGACTGGCGGGAATACCTGTTACCGACTGCAGACGCTCTGGCGAGTTTTCCTCACCACGGATGAATTCTGACCAGTGTTGCCAGGCTTCTATTTCACAGCGTTCACGTATGTATTTCTCATCGGCAAGGCCTTCGGTCACGATCACATGCGCCATTGCATTAACAAAGGCCACATTACTGCCCGGCAATAACTGCAGATGATGCGCTGCACGGATATGTGGACTATCGACCAACTCGGTTTTACGTGGGTCAACAACAATCAATTGCGCACCCTCACGCAGGCGACGTTTGAGACGCGAACCAAACACGGGATGTGCTTCCGTCGGATTGGCACCGATCAGCATCACGACATCGGCTTGAGATACAGAATCAAATGCCTGGGTGCCGGCTGACTCTCCCAGCGTGGTCTTTAAACCATAGCCGGTAGGTGAATGACAGACCCGGGCGCAGGTATCGACATTGTTATTGCCAAAGCCGGCACGTACCAGTTTTTGCACCAGGTAGGTCTCTTCATTACTGCAACGTGAGCTGGTTATCCCGCCAACGCTGTCCCGGCCATATTCTGCCTGAATCTCCCGAAAACGCCGGGCGGTATATTCAATCGCCTCCTGCCAACTGACTTCCCGCCAGGGTTCATCAATACTGTCACGAATCATCGGCGTGGTGATACGGTCCCTGTGACTGGTATAACCAAAGGCAAAACGTCCTTTGACACAGGCATGACCCTCATTGGCCTTGCCGTCCTTGTAGGGCGTCATACGCACGACTTCGTCACCGCGTGTCTCCACCTTAAAAGCACAACCCACACCGCAATAGGCGCAGGTTGTCACGGTGCTTTTTTCCGGCAGGCCGATCTCTATAACCGATTTCTCTTCCAGTGCTGCCGTCGGGCAACTGTTGACACAGGCTCCACAGGAAACACACTCGGACTCCATAAAGGATTCCATTTGCCCTGCGGTAATCTTTGACTCGAAACCACGACCGTCCACCGTCAATGCGAATGTGCCCTGGATATCATCACAGGCACGCACACAGCGGTAGCAGACAATGCACATCGACGGGTCAAAGGTGAAATAAGGGTTGGATTCGTCTTTAACAGCCTGCTGGTGATTGCTGCCGGTTAATCCATAGCGACTGTCTTCGACACCCAGTTCCCCGGCGACATCCTGCAATTCACAATCGCCATTGCTTGGGCAAGTCACACAGTCCAGCGGGTGATCTGAAATATAAAGTTCGAGAACATTCTTACGCAGCTTTTCGAGCTTGCCCGATTGGGTGCTGACGACCATGCCCTCTTCTGCAAGTGTCGTACACGATGCCGGCAACCCCTTGCGACCCTCGATTTCAACCAGGCACATACGGCAGGAACCAAAGGCATCGAGGCTATCGGTAGCACAGAGCTTTGGCACGTTGATACCCACAAGTGCTGCAGCGCGCATAACGGAACTTCCGGCATCAACCCGTACACGCCGGCCATCGATTTCCAGGCTGACCTGTTCTGATGCATCACGCGGTCGTGGTGTTCCCAGGTCTTCCAGGCTTATATGCCGCTCATTCATGCTTTAGCCCTCAGCCTCGTTATTGCGTGCAAAATCCTGTGGGAAGTACTTTACTGCGCTGCGTACCGGCATCGGAGTCAAACCACCCATGGCGCACAATGAACCGGCATCAAGGGTTTCACATAAGTCTTCGAGCAACTCAAGATTGGCTGATCTGTTTTCATTTCCGGCTATTTTATCAATGACTTCTACACCCCGAACCGAACCGATACGACAAGGCGTGCATTTGCCGCAGGACTCAACTGCACAAAACTCCATCGCGAAACGCGCTTGTTCCAGCATATCGACACTATCATCAAAGACCACGACTCCGCCGTGACCCAGCATGGCCCCAACCGCGCTAAAGGCTTCGTAATCCAATGGTGTATCCCATTGAGATGCCGGCAGATAGGCACCCAGTGGACCCCCGACCTGGATCGCCCGCACCGGTCTGCCACTGGCAGTACCGCCGCCGAAATCTTCAACCAGTTCACGCAGGCTTGCACCAAAAGGCACTTCGACCAGGCCGCCACGGCGGATATTTCCCGCCAATTGCACACTGAGTGTTCCTCGTGACCGGCCACTACCGTAATCCCGGTAATAGGCGGCGCCCTTCGCCAACACGGTCGATACGGCAGCCAGTGTCAGGACGTTATTGACCACCGTGGGTTTGCCAAACAGACCTTCGATGGCCGGTAACGGTGGCTTGAACCGAACCAGACCGCGTTTTCCTTCCAGGCTCTCGAGCATGGAGGTTTCTTCACCACAGATATAGGCACCGGCACCGACGCGGATATGCAACTTGAAATCCCGACCACTGGCGCAGATATTTTTGCCAAGAAGATTGGCCTTTTCTGCCGACCGTAATCGCTTGCTGCAATACGCCCAGCGCTTTGGGGTATTCAGAACGCAAATAGATATAACCCTCCGAAGCACCAACCGCCATTGCACAGATCGTCATCCCCTCAATTAACTGAAATGGATCTGCTTCCATCAACAAACGATCGGCGTAAGTACCGGAGTCCCCTTCATCTGCATTGGCGGTGACATACTTCTTATTTGCCGGTGCGTCCAAAACGGTACGCCACTTGATGCCGGTTGGAAATGCCGCACCGCCACGGCCACGCAGACCGGATTCAGTAACGGCATCTACAATCTCTGCCGGCGACATGTCGAGCGCCTTGTTCAACCCCTCATAACCACCATGCTGCTTGTAATCATCGAGACTTAATGGGTCGATCTGGCCTGCGCGATTGAAAGTCAGGCGGTCCTGACGGGCCAGCCACTCGATATCTGTCAGCTTCCCCAAAAACAATGCATGCTCACATTGAGCCGGAAACCCGGCTTCTAAAAGACCTGCAACATCACCTGCACTCACCGGTCCAAATGCATAACGCTCCCCTTCTGCTTCTATTTCCACAAGGGGTTCGAGCCAGAAAGCACCACGCGAACCATTACGTACCAGCGAAATATCCAGATCCCGGCTTTTGGCCTGCAGTGCAATCTCTTCAGCCACCGCATCTGCACCCAGTGCACAGGCCGTTGTGTCTGCCGGGACGAAAACCTTAAGCATGCTCAGATACCATCCAGTAATTCATCAAAGCGTGCCGCATCAACCCTTGCATGAACATCATCATCAATCCGAATCGAAGGTGAGCAGGCGCAGTTGCCCAGGCAATACACCGGCTCCAGTGAAAAACGACCATCCGGGGTTGTATCGCCGTAGTCGATACCGAGACGTTTTTTGACATGCCGTTCCAGGTTTCGTGAGCCCATCGCCTGGCAAGCTTCGGCACGACAAAGATGGATGGTCTTTTCACCCCTGGGTTGATCATGAAAATCGTGATAGAAACTGATGACGCCATGCACTTCTGCACGTGAAAGCCCCATGCCCCCGGCAATTTGCGGGACACAATCCTTGGGAATAAAACCAATTTTCGCCTGTATCTCATGCAACAAAGGCAACAGGCCACCAGCAACATCCGAAAATTTCTGGATGACCTTTGCGACGACAGCGACCGTGGCTTCGTTTGAAGAAGACATGTTTAATCCTTTGGGCGACTGATTGAATTAAAGTTTTCAAGCAATTTAACCCCATTTAAACCCATAAACAAATATAATGCGTCCCGCCAAAAAGCAATGGTGACCAGAGAAAGCTATTTAGAGAGGACTTGTTGTGATCAATATTTCGGTAAAAGACCTGGATGGGCAGACTCATGAAATACAGGCACGCGAAGGCGACAGCCTGATGGAAGCCCTGCGCGAGCAGGAGTGGGGAGTACCGGCAATCTGTGGTGGCCTGTGCTCTTGCGGCACTTGCCACGTATACCTTGATCCCCAGTGGCAGGGTAAATTTATGCAGGCAGATTCAGATGAACAGGACCTGCTTGACGTATTTGAAACCACGCAAGCTACCTCACGATTAAGCTGCCAACTGCAGCTTGGTGCGGAGCATGATGGCCTGAAACTGACTATCGCACCGGAGGAGTGACAGGTTTGTTGGGTGGTGTTCAATGACACGCCCATGTACAGTCAAGTTTATGCACTTACTCAGATACGTCCTGATTTCGGCCTGGTTTTTCCTTGGCGGGCAAGTGCTGGCGCAAGAAACGACCCGCTTACTGAATGAAGCGGGCGACCCTCAATTGCAGGCAGGCCTGAAAAACCTCATTGCCGAACAAGGTCTGAGCGGTGCGGTCAAAGCGAAGCAACTCGCTGTGATACTGATCATCGTCACCGACCCCGACAAACCCCGTCTTGCAGAATTTAATAGCCATCAAATGTTGTATGCGGCCAGCCTCCCGAAAATCGCGATACTGCTGGGTGCTGCGGTGGCCATCGATGAAGGCCGACTGGAACTCACCCCTGAACTCGAGGAGGACATGCATGCCATGATCCGCCAATCGTGTAACGCCTGTGCGACGAGGGTTCTGGCGCAAGTAGGGCGTGAAGAGTTATTGAAAGTCCTGCAATCACCCGAATACAACTTTTATGATCAGGATGGCCACGGCGGCCTGTGGGTCGGAAAAGATTATGGTCCAGGCACTGCTTACCAACGCGATCCTTTATCAAAACTATCCCATGGGGCGACCGCGTTTCAGGCCGCACGATTCTATTACGAATTACATACCGGAAATCTTGTTAGCCCCAAGCTGAATAAAATGATGCTGGATGTGCTTTCCAGGCCAGCGATTAACCACAAATTCGTAAAGGGTTTAGAGGCTTACCCTCATCTTGAAGTATTCAGGAAATCTGGCAGCTGGAAAACCTATCACGCAGATAGTGCACTGATACGCGGTGACGGTATCGCTTATATCATTGTCGCACTGGCCAATAATGCAAATGGAAATGCCTGGCTCGAGCAGCTTGCTGCGCCACTTCATGAGTTGGCGGTTTCGCATAACAAATAGACACGGTTACTGGCTTCAAACTTGGCGTTCTGGTCTAAATTGATCAAGAAGGAAGGCAAGGCTATGCAGTAGACTTTCTTCAGGACTCACGCTCACAGGTTAAAAACCATTGATCATTGGGGAAGCCAAGGCCATGCAGTAGCTTATGCCGGGACACGCCACAAGTACGTCCTGTAGGCTCTGCCGCGACATCCATGTCGCTCAAGGTCCCGACATAAGCTACTGCACCCCCTCGGCTTTGTGCGAATGCGGGGGTCAATGGTTTCTGATAGGTGATGGTCGTGCATTCTGAACTTGAATAAGCGTGGCAGCTTTATGCAAAATGACTGGGCTTAAAAACCTCGAGAAGATGCACGTCGTTTGATGTTGAGCTGGGGGTGTGTATGGTCTTCCCAGGACCGTACGAGACAGGAGCCGAGAACGAGCGCCACAAGGATGTGACTAGCGAGTCCAGGTAAGACCATACACATCCCAGCGCCCCCATCCGTGCAGATATTGAAAGTAAGCCTTCAGAATCACTCAATAGTTTGGCCTGGGCAAGGTACCTGTCCTGATAAAACAAGACCCCATTCCAGTCCCCCAACCTTTCAGACTGAAATAAACTTATAAATCAGCTGGTCTTACGGCGCAGCTACCCCATGCTCCTGCTTCATCAGCTTATGTATATTCGTGCCTAACTTCTGATGTTCGACAGCACCATTTTGGCGCAATACATTAGAAATCACGATGACCATGTATTGTAGTTTTACGCCGTCAATTTCCTCTTCAACGATCGCCACTGAATTCATATAGTTAATGACATTGCCACGGTAGGCGCCGCATTTGAAGCCTTCTTCCGGCTTGCATTTGTACCAGGAGCCGGATTTGAAATAGACAGCGGCATCTTTGAGTTCAGGTGAAGATGCGTAACGGATTCGCCGTTCGGTCATATACAGCAGTCTCTTTATCTGCCGACTGCTCCATTCGTCAACCAGCGTGCCTTCTTCCATCTTCAACAAGAGTTGCATCAGGCTGCGAGCAGTCGCATAGCTGTTGCCGCCACCATTCACATTTGCCTTGCCCTGGCGGGTAAAAAAGCTGCCTTGGCGAATCTGATCCAGCGACAAGCCGTTTCGCGTGACTGGCTCCCAGAATGTCTTCTGAAAAAGCCGGGTCAAGTCGCCGCTTGATGTAGTGGAGAAAAAGGTTTTTATCTGCTCCTCTGAAACCGGGTAATCCTTGCCAAAATGTTTGAGTAGCATGGCGTCACGCATGATCATCGCGGCGGCGGAATTGGAACTGACTGACAGCATCCAATCGAGGTATTCCCATAGCTCGCCCTTATCACCATCTTTAATTGGCCGACGGATAAGCTCCCTGGTTTCTACATTGAAAATCCGGATGGTGTGGTGGTCACTATGTGCAAAATTATCCGCCGTTATAATGGTGTCACGGAGTATTGCTTTTCTTTTATCCAGGTCGTCCGGCCAGGTATCAGCAAGCGCCTGAAACAGTCCGAGCGCGGCCAGTAACTTGCCAACACTACCCACATTTTGCCGGTAGTCTCCACGGTGCTCGGCATAACGTGGACTGTCCGGGTCAGTAATATCCAGAACCGTAATACCGTAGCTATCAGCATGCTCGCCCAACAAGTCCTTGATCTGGCTTGTAAAAGCAGGGTCTGCCGGCGGTAGTTCAACATCTTTACCCACTAACCTCAAATCCACTTGCTCAGTCGTCAGCATTGCGCCCGGTGGCTGAAAACCACCAATGGCGAGACCTTCGTTAGCGAGACGGGCACCCTCTACACGCCGGATACCGGTCTCTTCATAACCATCAAGCGGATAGGCCATCAACAGCGTACCCATAGAAGTAAACACGGTACAAACCACGAGTGAGATTATTAATCGGGTTGCATTTCTCATTGCGAGGGCACTCCATTCATGTTCACTTTAATCGAAGCAGTGTTCTTCAGACGGGCATCCATCTGCTGTAAATAACTGATGCCTCTCGCCATCTTGCTGTCCAGGAAAGGTCGCAATTGGAATAGCCTCAAATCACCATCTACAAAGCCGAATTCGACATCAGCAGGTGCTGAATTTCCCTCATCATCGGTAATCGCCGGAAACTTATCCGGCAGGTGCTGTGCAAAATCGATAACCTGTTCAATTTCCAGTGGTTGCAGCACGGTATCGCTGCCACTGGTGGGCAGGAATGTGAGCCCACCCTTTGGATCAGGCACCCTCCGCCAGGGAGCGGTCGCAGTCGCCAGCACCCGCACAGGTGAGCCATCAAGCGGTATCCGCAGGGATTCCGCAGCCTGTCCGTCAACGGCGCCACCCAAACCCTCATTGACGGCAACCGAAACCACATCCCGGTTGCCGGTATCAATATCCTGGGTGACCAATACACCGGATTTATCCGATGCTACTGATTCGAGCAACAGGATGGAGGTATAGACATGTTCAGGCTGTGTCATGTGAGACTGGCGCCAGGCGAAAGCTCGAGCAGTAAAAGGCGAGGCCCAAACCCGGGCGATACTTTTAAGCAGATTGTCGTAACCCACCACGTTGGGCAGGGTGAGGTTCAGTCCTGCCCCGGTAAACCCGGCCAGATCCTCCACATTCGTGTCCGAACGAACAAAGACGCCGGGTGGATTATCTGAACCGAAGGTTTCCTGCAAGGCCGCACGTAACTTGTCCTTAAACCCGGCGCTGAATTTTGTGTTGATAACAATATCGTATAGCTCGGCACGAAACGCTTCCGCCCGCCGCGCATGTTCAGGGTCATCCAGCGGAATCAAGGCCAGCTCAGCATAGCTCTTAACCATCCAGTCAAAGACAGTGCCATCGCCTGCAGCATAAGCTTGCTCAAATGCCTCCTCTCGGAAAATGCCAAAGGGAATCGCCACGCCGCGTGAAACATGACCCGGGTAATGAGCACGTAATTCACCCAACTTAGCGGCCTTGGGCCCCACTACCCGGCCCGAGTCAACAGCCCGAAGATCGTCCAGTGAGATCAAATCACGAACCGTCAGGTCGAGTTTCTCCAGGTCGGGTTTGATCACTACGCCCGTGCCGGAATCTGCCTCTTTAAATACTTTCTTCCATTTATCTGACCAGGGTGAAATTTCAACCAACCCGGATTTACTCACGGCCATCACTACCTTTTCGCCATCATGTTTGGCCAATTGTGCAACCACGCCACTACTGACCGTGACATTGGGAATACCCAGGTTACGCGCCAGTAACTGTACATGTGAAAGTGGATTTCCCTCACCCGCCGTCAGGATTCCCGCTACCGGCGGCAGGTCGGAAACCGTTTCGGGCAGCAGGTAGATGCCATCGGCCTTGAAATTCGCCAACTCACTCAGGTCTGGCTCTACATGCAAGGTTCCCGTTGCCAGGCCTGGATTCAGGGCGGTGAAACCAACACCGACATCGACATCGAATAGACGGTGTTTCACACCGGCCAGCTGGTTTGCATCACGTGACAGACCATCCAGTACTTTTGAGAAAATCAGCAAAGGACTACCACGTAACTGATCCTGTATAAATAGCATGGCAAGTGGCTCAATCTGTGCGAGTTTCTCCATGTTTTCATAAAAATACATACGTAAAGCCTGGGTTCCCCAACCGGGAGCGCGGCCCAGATAGCTCAGGTCACGCATATAATCGTTAAGGCCGACCTCATCCACTGACAGGTCATCAATTGTTTTTTCCATTTCAGCGAGCAAACGTGCATTGATCACACCAGTGCCAAATGCAGCAAGGCCGGCTGACTTGAGAAAGGCCGCCCGTTGTTTCCGCGTCGCCGTGTCCAACTCTGAACGCAGGGCAGATGCCGCGCTGAAATTGTCAACTTCCACCCGCAGGCTGAGGTCGAGGATTTCCAGGCGAGCCGAAGATGATTTAATTCGTGGCAAAGCTCTGCGCAAGTCTGCGAGCAGCTGACCCGTCGTGACAAAGCGGGCTGCAGGATAATTATCAACACGTAAATCGGCGGATGCTGTTCTGAGTATTTTCTGTAACCACGGTGCTGCCGTGTAACGGGTAGCTGCCTCATTCAGTTCTTTATACAGGGGTTCTGCCTGGTAGATCGCATCAATTGCATCTGCCAACTCAAGATAGGGCTGCTTTTGTTTTTCAGTGGCGAGACCGTTTGCGTATTCACGAACACTATTGGCATCGTCGGCGCCGGGACTGCCATGAATCTTGGCTCTTAATGACTTGAATCCGTCATCCTGATCGGAAAGTGAAGCGGAAACCTGGCGTACTTTCTGAATTGAAGCACTGTTGGCGCCATGAGGCAGCATTCGAACACCAGCTCTAAGTGCAGGAAAAGCGGGGCCGATCCAGTGATCACGAGAACTCATTTCCATCAGGAGAGATCGTGCTGCTGCCCGTTCATCCTCTTCCTGTATGGCGCCACGGTAAAACAGGGCACGTCGCAGTATCCAGCCATCATCCGTACTGACCAGGAAACGTTCGATCAGAATTTGTGCGTAGAGGTTTGGAAAGTTCGGGTCATCTACCCACGCGGCAGCATCAAGACCCGCCAACACGTTGGCCACCAGGTAGCCCTCGTTGCGCAATTCGCGTGTTTTGTCACTCCATTCGCCATGCTGAAAACCACCACCGTGGTCATTACAGGCATAGGCTTTTGGCGGCAATACGGTTCCATCCTTACAGAACCACCTCAGGCGTGAAAATGGCCCGCGTTCCTGACCCGCCATTTCGTCGACCCAGCCACGGTATTTCAGAACATCTTTCGGGACTTCGTTTGCAGTTTCACTTGCAAATGAGGAAAGGGGTATCAACATTAACAGCCCTAGAAAAATCGGGCTTAAGCATCGGCGCATTCTCGTCTCCAAAACGTGATGATAGGGCTGGAATTTATCCAGACCCTGATTCTGTCATGATTCGTTAATAATAATGGTGATGGGTGGAATTGACCAGTTTCTCTGCTATTGTCTTATATCTGGTGCCTGGTTAACACCCAATGCAAGCGCATTCGGCCGCCTCGGATCAGCCGAGCCATGAAATATACCTTCCTGCCACATAATGGACTGTGTACTGCCCATGGTTTGCTGCATATCAATTATGTGACCCATACCTTTCAGCAGTTTGACAGCTTCGGGGTTCATTCCCGTTTCAATACCAAGATCCTGATTCCGCCAACCCTGGTGAATACGTGGTTGATGGGTGGCTTCGGCGATATTCATCTGGTAGTCGATGACATTCACCAGTATTTGCAATATGACATTGATAATCCGGCCACCACCGGGCGTGCCGGTCACCAGTAAAACCTTGCCCTGATCATCGAGAACGATGGTTGGCGTCATGGTGGACAACATGCGCTTGCCGGGTTCGAGAGAATTTTTGTGATTGTTATCCGAGCGGTAACTGAAATTGCGCATCTGGTTGTCAAAAAGAATACCGGTTCCCTCGGCGACAAAACCTGAACCAAATGAATACCCAAGCGTGTAGGTGTTGGAAACCGCATTGCCGTGCATGTCCATCACTGAATAATGCGTGGTGTTTCGACTTTCATATCTATCCAGCGATTCTGCCTTGATATTCTTTACCTTGGCAGCTCGTCTGAAATTAATTTTCTTTGCCATATCTCTGGCCAGGTCCTTGCTGACATAGGCATCAACAGACACCTCGACAAAATCGGGGTCACCTATCAGGGACCTGCGGTTGGCAGCAGCCCGTTTCATGACTTCTGCCTGTAAGTGGAGACTCTTGGCGGAACCCTGAGGGTATTTCGACATATCAAAATTCTCCAGCATGTTCAGCATCTGTATCAGTGTCATGCCGCCACCGCTGACCGGTGGCATGGAGATAACCTGCTTGCCACGATAGTTTGTGGAAACCGGCATACGTTCCTTGACCTGGTACGCGGCAAGGTCTTCGCGACTCATGATGCCACCGGCTTTTTCAAATGCAGTCACGATTCGGTTCGCCAATTCACCCTCATAAAACGCAGCGGCTCCGTGTTCCATGACCTGAGCGATCGACCAGGCCAGGTTTTTTTGTACCAGTTTGTCACCGGCCACCCACGGCTTGCCATCCTGCTTGAGATAGGCGGAACCGGGAGAATAATGATGGATAACTTTGGACGCCATATTCAGAACATGGGCCAGGTCATGACCAACGGAAAAGCCCTCGTCCGCCAGGGTGTATGCCGGTTGCAGAACGTCTTTCCAGGACATGGAACCCAGTTGTTGCCAGGCCATGTACATGCCGGCAACCGTGCCCGGCACACCTGGCGCCATCGGGCCAAAGGTGAGTTTATCCATATCCACTTTACCATCCGCCCTGGTGAACACCTCGACACTGGCAGTCAATGGCGCAACGGAACGGTAATCATAGGCAAGTGTTTTTTGTTCTGCCGCCATATGCGCCAGCATAAAACCGCTGCCGCCCAGGTTGCCTGCCCTTGGCAAGGTGACCGCCAGCGCAAAACCCACCGCGACGGCCGCATCTACCGCATTGCCGCCACGAGCAAGGATACCTTGTCCGACGCTGGTGGCTATGCTGTTTTGCGACACAACCATGCCAAAACGTCCCTTGACGGGATGGTGGATTGAGTTGTAACGAATAATGGGTTGTTTAAGTCCGGAACCTTCATCTACCGCCTGTGACCAGGCACCGGTCGATAAAAACAGCAACACAAAAACACTGGCCGCGAGTAGAATCATCCTTACCCGGACAGCCCTGAAGGGAAACGAGATAATATTATTCATCTATTTACTCAATTACCTGTTTGTCGTGAGCGTAAAGCACGCCCGGGTCGTTTACCGGTTTTCTCACCGTCTTTAAGCACCAGTTCACCATTCACCAGCACATGCCGCACACCGGTAGCGTACTGATGAGGGTTCTCAAAGCTTGCGTGATCCTGAATCTTATCCAGATCCATCACCGCAATATCAGCCATCGCACCCACCTGTATACGGCCACGATCATGCAAGCCAATACGTTGTGCCGGAAACTTGGACATTTTGTAGATAGCCTCGCCGGTTGACAGGGTTTGAGTATCACGCACGTAATGCGCCAAAACCCGCGCGAAAGTACCGTAATTACGCGGGTGTGGGACACCTTCACCCGGCACATGGATTCCGCCATCCGATGCGATCATCGTGCGTGGGTGCTGCATGATACGGGCGACATCTTCTTCAGACATGGCATGAAACACGCCAAAACAACCACCGTTTTCATGTATTTCCAGCGCCAGTTCAGCCGCTGCATCCATGTTGACCGCTTGTCCGCGCTCTTGCAGAACTTCGGCAAAATTCTTGCCGTTTAAAGAAGGGTCCCATTCGACAATCGGCGATGGCAACCCGCGAAGGATCATCGCCACCACGGTCATGGATTAAGTTGTAGACGATACCCTCCTTGATTCGGGCCCGGGTTACCGGGTCATTCAAGCGTGCCATTTGGACTTCACGGGGACCTGCCAGGCTCCATGCCGGAAACAGGACACTGATACCGGTACTTGATGCGGCATAGGGGTACTGGTCACTTGAAACATCCACGCCACGTGCATTGGCAGCATCAACCAGGGCCAGTGATTCCATGCTGCTACCCCACATTTCGACACCCATGACTTTGTGGTGGGTGATTTGCGCCGGCAGGTCCGCCTCTTCGCCAATACGGATGGTCTCCTTTACACTTTTGATCAGTTCGAGACCCTCCTCACGCATATGGCTGATGTAGATGCCATCATACTGACCTGCAACCTTTGCCAACTCGACCACCTCGCTGCTTTCAGAATAGGCTCCGGGAATATATTTCAGGCCCGATGACAGGCCATAGGCACCCTCCAGCATGGCGGTTTTGACAAGTTGCCGCATGGCCTCAAGCTCTTTTGCGGTGGGTGACCGGTCCTCACGGCCCATGACTGCGATTCTCACCGTGTTATGACCGATGAAAGTGCCAAAGTTAATGCTTGCAGGTGTGTTTTCAAAATCGCTCAAAAGCTTGCCAATGGAGAGATCTGAGCCACCATCCGGTCCGCCAATAACCGTTGTTACACCCTGTCGGATATAGTTCTCCGCATCAGGATGCCTGAAAATCCCGCTGTTTTTTCGAGAACCGCGTACAGCGTGACTGTGGATATCAATGAAACCCGGCACAACTGCCAGGCCATCTACCGCAATTCGCTGTTTGGCATCTGAACCAGAAAGGTTACCTATGGCTACGATCCGGTCGCCGCGAATCCCGATGTCGGCAACCAACGGACTTGACCCCCAACCCTTCCAGACCGATCCGCCTTCCAGCACGGTGTCGAACGATGTGATATCCGCTGGTTTGGCATCAGACGTCGGAGCGACGGCGGCAATAACAAGAACAGATATGGCCATCCAGCCAAGGATTAATCTCAACCTCATTAAAGCTCCCCAGGTTCATCTTCACGCAGTGTATTAGCACATGGTACCCGACAGGTCAGTCAGGATGAATACCTGCCTCGGCAAATGGCGAAAAAACCTGCGTCCGGGATGGACGCAGGTTTTTTGTCAACACAAATGGCCGGGGCAGTGCCCGACCGGATACTCTAATAACTCAGAAGCCCATCCTGAGGTCAATATAGAAATAACGTCCCATGTCCGAGTGTGCATCGGCAAAATACGAAAAGTAGCGATCGGCCAAAGGAGCCCGCTCGTTGGTGAAGTTATTGATACCAAAACGCAGACGGGTATCGCTTTTCCACATATCGAAACGGTAATCAATATTCGCATTCCAGGTGGTCATGGACGGGATCACCCATCTTGTTCCATCGGTAAGCGTCAGGGATGTCTGGACAAAACTGCTCAGGTAAAACGCACTGACGTTAGCGCCCCAGGAGTTTTTCTGCCAACCCAGTCTGAAGTTGTATTTGTTGGCCTGGTTGCCGTCCTGACGGATCAGGTCATCGAAACCTTCAGGGAAATAACCCGGGGGTAAGATACCTGCTTCACCCGCCTGAATCAGCAACGCCGCTGCACCACCGGCTTCCTGTTCATACTTGTCGTAGAAGGTGCCCCTGGCGGTGAAATCCCAATCACCCCAGCCTGTGTCCAGCGCATAGTAGATACCGATGTCATGACCTTTAACCGTACGGGTGTCAAGGTTCTGGTAATTGTCTTCAATGTACTCGGTCTGACCAATTGGGCAAACACCCGCCGCCAGGTAATAGGGTACGTCTTCGGGATCAACGTCACCATATCCAATTGCCGGGTTACCGGTAAAGCTTCCGCAATTTGAAGTACCTGCCTCAAGCCGGAGCAGCAGGTCAAGCAATGTTGCATTCTCCTCACCAAACAGGCCGATCGTATCTTTCTTCTTAATAGACCAGAAATCCAGTGTCAGCATCAGGTTTTCAACCGGTTCCCAGACAAATCCGAGCGAGGTGTTGGTTGATTTTTCAGGATCCAGATCCGGGTTGCCCGCGGCACGTCGCTGTACGCCGCCGCTGCAGACCAACTCGTCCTCGGCACCTTCACCGCCATAGACTTCGGCGTATGCGCAAACCTGGTTTTCGATCGTATTGGTACGCACGACCAGTGCTTCGTTAACCGTTATAAGGTTTGGTGCACGGAATGCCTTGGACCATGAACCCCTGATCAACAACGGTTCGAATACCCGCCAGCCAAAAGCAACTTTAGGTACCGTAGATGAGCCGTAATCAGACGCATGTTCATAGCGTCCGGCAACCTGTAAATCAAGAGTGCTGAATACCGGTATCGCAAACTCGGCAAACAGGGACGTCGTTTTTCTGCTACCGCTGCTGTCGCTGGACGGGCTTGAGTTCATCACATCGGATATATAGGGAAAGGTTTCGCCAGTGCGGCTGGTAAACGTGATGGTGCCATCCAGTCTCGGGTCACGATCGTCGCTGTATGATTCTTTTCTCCACTCGGCACCGGCGAGAAAACCAACCGGTCCGGCAGGCAGGTTGAAAAGGTCATTTCTACTGACCTTGAAATCGGCCATTATCAACTTGGTCTTGTTTTTCCGATAAACATCAATCTGCGCCCTTTCCAGGTTCGACGTCGCATAATCTCCCCCGTTGAACGGGTTATAAGCCGCCGCCGTAGGATCATTCAAGGCTTCCTGCATCAGGGTATTGGATATGCGATTGTGGGTTACATCGTCACGCTTTGCTTCCGACCAGACGAATGCGCCGTCCCAGTCCCACTCACCCCAGTCACCGCGGAAACCCTGCAATGCACGCCAGGTCGTGGCGGTGTTGTCAATTATTCTCGGTGCTTCCGCATAGCGGTAGTAATCCATCAACAGGCTTCTACCACCCGCTGGAAAGCCGTCACCGATAATATCGTCCGGTAAGCGGTTGGGAGAACCAACCGGGCCAAACGGGTTGTAATAGTTCGCAGCGCCCACCACCAGTTCAACACCGGTCGTGGTCGTTGAAGGGTGACGGACCAGGTTGGTTTCCGCCCTGTAATAGGAAAACTCCGTGTACGACTCCGCACCATTTTCGAATTCATGATTGAGGAACAGGAAGATGTTATAACGGTCGAGATCGGATGCGAGGTCACGGTTTTCATTTGAATTGTAACGATAAGGACCCGCCCTGCCATCTTCTAACCGGCCCACACCATCCGGTAGTCCGCACATGACATCATTGATAGGCCAGGCCTGCTCACGCTGACAATTGGAGTCACCAATCGGCCAGGTCTCAAACTCACCACTGCCATCGGTAACACCGGAGACACTGCCGCTCATGTCAAACTGGCCAAAATTGGAGTCAATGCTGTCATTTCTGAAAGCAGTCCCGGATGCCCAGGGTGAATCCTCATCCAGTCGCCACCTCATGTCGGATTCAGCCCACCTGGGATCATCCCGTGAACTGACCCGGTCACGGTGATAGTAATCGGCGAATATGCTCAGGTTGGTGCGGCCATCGTTAAAATCTTTACCCCACTCCACATTCAGGCGAATGTCATTGCGTGAGTGATTGTCGTACCAGTCGTAACGGGCCCTTACTGTCAGCCCTTCAAAATTGCTCTTTAAAACCGTGTTGACCACGCCTGCAACGGCATCTGCGCCGTAGATAGCGGATGCGCCATCACGCAGGACTTCAACACGTCTTACACCCATCACGGGGATCTCATTGGAGTTGACGGAATTAACCGGTACGAAACTGCCACCGATCTCTTCTGTCTGGTAACCGGCTGACTGAACCATGCGACGACCGTTCAATAATACCAGCGTGTTACCCGTACCCATGTTACGCAGGTTAAAGGCGCCGATGTCACCGCGTACGGAGTTCACGCCACCTGAAATGTTTTCAGATTCGCTCTGGAAGTTCTGGCCCTGCTCAGTCATAGACTGTAGAAGCTCGTCACCTGAGCTGATACCGAACGCCTGAATATCTTCAGAACTGATAACCGATACCGAGAGTGCTTCGCTAATAGCCGCACCCTTGATCTGCGTACCCGTCACCACGACTTCTTCCAGAATGGTTTCATCGGTTTCGGTGCCGGCTCCTGCCTGTGACAAACGGGTTGTTCTGGAAGCATCACCTGCCGGGCTGATGACGAAGGTCTGGCTATCCGTCAAGCTTGCATTTAAACCTGACCCGGCCAGCATTATCTCAAGCGCCTGCTCTGCACTCATACTACCGCTGACCGCTTGACTGCTAAGGCCGGCAACGTCAGCATCCGACCATTCAAGATTAAAACCTGTCTGTGTACGGAACGCCTCAAATGCCGATTTGGCTGGCAGGGTTTCTATATCCAGAGTTACAAGTTCACCAGCAGCCTGGGCCGGACTGACTAATAAAGTCAATAACAAGAAGAAGAAAACCATGGCTGTATTGAGTGGGGTTTTCTTGTTAATTTGCAAAAGCCCGTTTTTAACCGGCTGGGTTAGTTTCCGCATGATAAAGACTCCCTGCGTGAAAAAGTGAATGCCAAATAACCTTATTCTTTGGAACAACCTATTTATAACAACATAATTAAAGCGAGAATCGTTCAGTCAGTCACGAGTGGACATAGCCACTTTCACCCAGACTGAATCTTAAAATGAATATCTAACGCACTATATCCTTCATTTAACATTTTGCAAACAATTTTCTTTACATAAAGATAAAATTGAAAAGAGCTCCGAAAACGCAATGAATAACCTTGAGTTATACCCCGGGAAACCAGCGTGAATATTGGGATTTGCTCTGAATGAGTGGATTGTAAATTTTATTTAGACGTAAAAAAAACCTGCGCCCATCAGGACGCAGGTTTTGTATAAAATCACCTGACCGGAGGATGCCCTCCGATCAGTTATACGCCAGCCCTCAGAAGCCCATCCTGAGATCAAGGTAGAAATAACGCCCTAAATCACGGTGTGCATCAGCGAAATACCCGAAGTAACGATCGGCCAATGGTGCCCGCTCATCGGTGAAGTTGTTGATACCAAGACGTAACCTTGAGTCGGTACTCCACAGATCAAAGCGATAATCAAAACTTACGTTGTAAGTCGTCATGGATGGGATCTGCCACCTTTTACCGTCCCTTTCACCCAGTGAAGTCTGAACAAAGCTGCTCAGGTAGTATGCCGCGAGATTCACGCCCCAATTTTCCTTTCTCCAGCGCAGGCTGGTATTGTATTTATTGGTCTGGTTACCATCCTGGCGAAGCAGGTCATCAAATCCACGTGGCGCAGGGAAAGTCGATGGAAATGTGCCGTTTTCCGATGCTTCGATCAGCACCTGGGTTGCAGGGCCGGCTTCCTGATCATATCTTTCATAGAAGCTGCCACGGAAGCTGAGATCCCATTCACCCCAACTCGTATCCAGTGAGTAAAAAAGACCGATGTCATAACCTGCCACTTTCCTCGTGTCGAGGTTGGCGTACTTGTCCTCTACATACTCCATCTGTCCAACCGGGCAAATACCGGCGTTTTCGTAGAAGGGGATATCTTCAGGGTCAATGGCGCCGTAACCGACCGCAGGGTTGCCAACAAAGCCTGGACAACCACTTAAACCGTTTTCGATGCGTAATAACGAGTCAAGCAGCGAGTGGTTTACTTCACCGAACAAGCCGATGGTGTCTTTCTTCTTGATTTTCCAGTAATCAAAGGTCAGCATCAGGCCTTCGGCCGGCTCCAATACGAAACCAAGTGAGGTATTGGTTGATTTTTCCGGTTTGAGCTCCTTGGAACCCGAAGCGCGACGCTGAACGCCACCGCTGCAGACGAGTTCGTCTTCGGCGGCGTCAAAGTTCGGATCATCCGGATCAAGGCCTGCTTCCCACACATCAACGGCATACGTACAACTGTAATTGCGCACTGTATTCGTACGCACGACCAGTTCTTCGTTGATCGTGATCAGGTTTGGCGCACGGAAGGCCTCCGACCATGAACCACGGATCAGCAGCGGTTCCCATACACGCCAGCCAAACGCGAGTTTACCCACCGTGGTGCTATCGAAATCCGACGCATCCTCGAAACGTACAGCTGCCTGCACATCGAAATTTTCGAACACGGGTATCGCAAATTCAACAAACAGGGATGTGGTATTACGGCTACCACTGCTATCCGCTGATGGGCTTGAGTTGATTACATCGGAAATGTACGGGAAGGTATCACCATCAACATCGGTAAAAGTAATGGTGCCATCCAGCCTGTCATCCCGGTCATCCTTGAATGACTCTTTGCGATACTCTGCACCAAACAGGAACCCGACCGGACCGGCTGGCAGGTTGAACAAATCGGCCTTGCTGAGTTTGAAATCAATCATCTTCAGCTTGGTCTTGTTCTTACGGTAAACATCCACAACGGCCCGTTCGACGTTTGATGGCAGAACCCCACCATTGAACGGATTGTAGGCGGCAGGGGTGGAATCATTCATGGCCTCTTGCATCAGCGTATTGGAGAGACGGCTGGTAACATCTTCACGCTTCGCTTCCGACCACACCAGTCCTGTATCCCAATCCCAATCACCCCAGTTGCCACTAAAACCCTGCACGAAACGCCAGGTAGTGGCATCGTTGTCGTTGGACCTTGGGTATTCTACCCAGCGGTAAAAATCCATTAATAACGGTACACCTTCGCAAGGGACGTCATCTTCAGAGATAAGATCCTCTGATAAACGGTTATCGGAACCACAGGGGCCGAACGGGTTGTAGTAGTTTTCCGCACCAATGACCAATTCGACACCTGTTGTGGTTGCGACGGGATGACGTACTAATCTGGTCTTGGCCTTGTAATAACCGAATTCCGTGTAGGCCTGGGCACCGTTCTCAAACTCGTGATTGAAGAACAGGAAGGCATTGTAGCGGTCCAGGTCGGATACCAGGTCACGACCAATGCCATTACCCCCATTGATATCTTTAAGCCCGCCATTGAGGTTATAACGCCAGTTGCCCGTAGTGCCATCCGGGTTCCTGCGTACACCATCACGCAGACCACACACGGCCTCATTAATAACCCAGGCGTCTTCATGCTGGCACGCTTCATCGGTGATAGGGAATGTTTCAAATTCGCCACCTGAATCGGTGATACCAGGAGGCCTGGAGCCCGTGCCGGTACGCGGATCCCTGGCGTCCCACTGGCCAAATCCGGAATCGATTGAATCATTTCTGAAGGAAGTGGTGGTAAACCAGGGGTTATCCTCGTCGAGGCGCGAACGCTGGTCTGAATCCGACCAACGATCATCATCCATTGAACTGACCGGATCACGGGTGTAAAAATCACCAAAGAAGGACAGGTTGCTGCGGCCCCCGTTGAAGTCGTGACCCCATTCAATATTCAAACGGATATCGTCGCGTGGAATGTTGTCATACCAGTCATAACGCGCACGAATGGTCAAACCATCGAAGCTGCTCTTCAAAACGGTATTGACAACACCTGCCACGGCATCCGCGCCATAAATGGCTGAAGCGCCATCACGCAGAACTTCCACCCTCCTGACACCCATGACAGGAATCTCGTTCGGGTTAACCGTGTTAACCGGCACGAAACTGCCACCAACCAGCTCGGTCTGGAAACCAGCGGCCTGCACCATACGACGGCCATTTAACAATGCCAGCGTGTTACCTGTGCCCATGTTACGCAGGTTGAAAGCACCGATATCACCACGAACGGAATTAACACCACCAGAAATATTTTCAGCCTCGCTTTGGAAGTTCTGCCCCTGCTCCGTAATGGCCTCGAGCAGTTCATCACCGGAGCTGATACCCATCATGGAGATGTCCTGTTCTGAAAAGACAGATACTGCCAGGGCTTCGGAAATGGCTGCGCCCTTGATTTGCGTACCGGTCACGACAACTTCTTCCAGTAAGGCTTCATCGGTATCCGATGCTGCCTGCGCTAATTGGGTCGTCCGGGAGAGGTCGCCTTTCCGGCTGACCACAAAGGTCTTGCTATCAAGCTGTGTCGCCTGCAGGTCCGATTCTGCGAGCATGGCTTCGAGCGCCTGTTGTGCACTCATATTGCCATTGACCGCCTGGCTAGTGAGGCCGTCCACTTCATTGGCCGACCACTGAACATTAAAACCGGTCTGTGCCCGGAACGCTTCAAAGGCCGATTTTACCGGCATAGGTGCAAGGTCTATATCAACAAGCGCACCAGCAGCCTGCACCGGGCCGGCTAAGGTAGTAACTAGAAAGAGAAGTAGAAAAGTGATTGTTAAAGATATTTTATTTTTTGCTTTTAATAGCCTGCCAGTGCTTGGCCCGGGTAGTTCTCTCATAATAAAGATTCCCTGCTTAATAGTGTTTGCCAATTAAAACTCAGTTTCCCAATAAATTTATATAACGACACTGAAGTGGTTTAAACCCATGTTTTCTTTGTACAAAAACACACATGCCTGAATACTCGCTAAATAATTTTCAAACCGGTGTTTAACTTTATTTTCACAATACTATCCCCATCAAATCAAAATTCCAATGATTCTTCAAACGTAACCAATAACCTGAGGTTATACTTGGCCGGTAATTTTTAGCGAGGCCAGCCATGCGTTTAAGACATATAGAAGTATTTCACGCGGTTTACACCTGCGGGTCCATCACCGGCGCTGCGAAACTATTAAACGTATCCCAACCGTCTATCAGCAAGGTGCTGGCACATGCGGAACAACAACTGGGTTTCCATTTGTTTAACAGGCACAAGGGCAAAATCACGCCGACCAGGGAGGCGGAGAGGCTGATCGATCATGTCAACCAGGCCTACCGCAATATCAACGAACTGCGCCGGGTTTCAAAAAACCTGGGTTCAGCCGAGACCGGGGTGGTTCGCGTGGCAGCAACGCCAGGCCTTGGTATCGATGTCTTGCCTGCTGCTATCGCCTCCTACCTTGTACAACACCCTGATACCATGTTCGAAATTGAAACCCTCCACCTGCACCAGGTGGTTCGCGCATTAAGAGAACTGAGAATTGATTTCGGTGTTGTATTCAGCCCGCCCGTCACCCAGGGCATCAAGATTGACCACCTGGCAAGCGGGGAGTTTGTCGCGCTCACCAGGGAGTCACCCCAATTGCGAAGTAAACCCAGGCTGACCCTGGAAGAACTCGATGGCATGCGCTTTGTGAACCTGAGCGCACGTAGTCCGCTGGGCCAACTACTGGCCACCCGCATCGAAACCAGCAATATTAAATTGCGAACGGTTGCCAACGTGGAAACCTACCAGATGGCCAAGGCACTGGTAGCGCACGGTGCCGGTATCGCACTGGTAGATGAAGTCACTGCCAAGTCATCGGGGCACGATAACGTTATCGCCCACTATCTCGACCCGCCGTTGCATTTCGATATTTCGATACTGCATACCGTCGCGGACCCGCTATCAATCGTCACGCAGCGATTTATCAGGCACCTGAAAACGGAGTTAGGCCGCTTTTTGCAAAAACCATTAAACCAATGACTCATAGACCCGAGATATGGGATTCGTACAAATTGTCATTGGAGAAGTAAGCGCGACGACCATTAAAATCTGTCAACGACCATTCCTGAACCTGAGGCAGGAGTCATTATGCATGTAGTTGTCCTGGGCGCTGGCGTCATCGGTGTCACCACGGCCTATTATCTATCCGAGCGGGGCCATCGTGTCACGCTGGTAGATCGTGCGGACTCGGTCGCCGACGGCGCCACTGCCGGCAACGGAGGACAACTTTCCTATAGTTTTACCGACGCCATGGCCAACCCTGCCCTGTTGTCAAAAATCCCAAGGATGATGACGGGTCTTGACCCGGCTTTTTTCGTGCGTCCAACACTCAACACTCAGCTTATGTGTTGGGGCCAGGCCTTTTTACGTCAATGCTCCAGCTATCACAGCCGGCAAAATACGATCGCTATACTCCAGTTGGCATTGCGGTCTGCGTCATTGATCGCTGAATTACGTTCTCAGACCGAGCTGGAGTTTTCATTTCGCCAGGCTGGAAAACTGGTACTACAGGTCGACCATGCAGCCATGGCCGGGGCCGCGAAACTCTGTGCCCTCAAACGTGAATATGGCTGTGATACGCGGGTTGTCACTTTCGCCGAGGCTGTTGAGATTGAACCGGCGCTCAAACACCTGGCAAACGAATATGCCGGTGCAGTCTACTCAAAGAGTGACGAGGTTGGTGACTCTCTCGAGTTTACAACCGGTCTTGGCCAATGGCTGGCGATGAATCGTGAAACCGAGATCAAGTTGAACACCAATGTTCAAAAGATTGTCACGCGGGGTGGAAGATTATCCGCTATTGAAACGGATCAGGGAGCACTTCAGGCGGATGCCGTGGTCGTTTGTCTTGGTGCCTGGAGTAACCATTTACTGGATCCACTTGGCATCAGAACCAATATTTACCCGATGCGCGGCTATAGCCTGACCCTGCCTGTGTGTGAAACATCCAATTCAGTCAGCATCACCGACCCTGGCCGTAAAATCGTTTTCAGCCGGCTTGGCGAAAACATGCGTATTGCAGGTTTTGCCGATTTTGTCGGGTACCGCACGGGAGCCGATTCGACAAGAACACAAAAACTGCTGGACACCGCACGTAACGTTGCACCGGCGATAGCCAACTACGATGCCAGCTCCGCTCACGAATGGGGCGGCTTCAGACCGATGACACCCGATAGCCGCCCCCTGATCGGTCCAAGCTCCATTGAAGGTGTTCACCTTAATACCGGTCACGGCATGCTGGGTTGGACACTGGCCTGTGCCAGCGCTCATGACGTTGCAGCTGGTATTTGATTCCGACTCGCTTTAGGTGACTCGTAAATGACCCGTCAAGTAACAAACCTGGCCTACAACGAAACACAGTGCATGGACCTGTACCTGGTCGAGAAGCCAGGACAGCCGCTTGTTGTCTGTATCCATGGCGGTGGTTTCTTTGCCGGCAGTAAGGACGACGAACGTTGCAGGCAATCGGCAATACTGCTGACCGCGGCTGGTTTCAACTGCGCATCAATCAGCTACTCACTGTCCTCGAGCGAGAATCGGTTTTCCATGTGGCCCAGGAATCTATTCGACGTGGCCGATGCCCTGACTTTTCTTCACGACCAGGCTTCAAGCTACGACTATGATTTCAACCGTCTCGGTATGTTGGGTTTCTCCGCGGGTTGCTGTTTATCCAACCTCTACATACAGGGTAGCAAGGACATCTTTGAGCATTTTGGCTACCAAACCCGGGTCTTCGAACCTGCTGCCCTGGCCGGTTTCTACGGACCTTACTATTTCTCCATTCGTCAACCGGAACGCCGATCAGATGACCCGGAGATCAACCGCTATCACTCACCTTTTCACTG
Organism: uncultured Gammaproteobacteria bacterium; assembly: GCA_963759155.1. Lineage (GTDB taxonomy): Bacteria > Pseudomonadota > Gammaproteobacteria > Xanthomonadales > SZUA-36 > SZUA-36. Next base: position 364,097 of record CAVWXX010000019.1, read on the forward strand.
GATAAGGCAGAATACCGCAACCCATGCAACACCGGTGTTGCATATCCAGGGAGACCGCGACACCGTGGTCTACCCGGACCAACACGAAATGTTTCAAAGGGATTACGAAGACAGAGGCTATGACTTCAAGGCTATTATTGTTGAAGGCTTCGGTCATAGTTTTGCACCGGTGGATTCAAATCACTCTGGTAAAACCATCGACCTGCGGTCGGAATTGACGGATTTTTTCTCAAAGCACCTGATAGACAAAACCCGCTAGTTCAAATAAGCAGGTGGCTTGCAACCAGGGTCGCAATAACGCCGCCGAGCATCGGTATGGATGTCCGTTTGACAATAGCAAAAGGGCTGACATTAGCCGCTCCGGCCACGGCAATGATCACACCGGCTACCGGGGAGAAACTCCTGAATAACCCACCGGCAAACTGCGATGGCAGAATCAGCGACACGATCGAGGCGTTCATTCTGCCGGCAATGGCTGGCATCATGCCTGAAAAGCTGAACAAGGCAGCATTGCCACTGCCAGTTAAAAGTGCCGCGACACCCAGCAGCAGGACCATGGTAATGACCATTGCACTGTTGCCAAGCGCATTGCCTTCAACCACCGTGACCAATGAACTGATCAGACCCGTCGCCTTGATACCCATGGCAAATACCTCTGCGGCAACAATCAGCGTCACCACCGAACTGAAAATATCGCCCATGCCACGGAAAAAATGTGTAATACCAGCAAGTGCTGAACGCAGACTCCGATGACGGACGCCTTCACATGTCATACCGATAGCCAGGCTGATCAGCATGGCGGTGACAACATCCAGCTGGATGGTTGTCACCATGAGCGGACTGAACACAAACAGGAGAACCAGTGGCAGAATGGGTAGCAGGGCATAAATGGCCGGCACGGCATTTTGACTTTCTTCAGCATCGGGCAAATCAAGTATTTCGGCGGGCTCTGCATCGCCATCCCGCCGGTCACACCAGCGCTGCCAAAAAAAATGCAAGACCGCGACTACCGGTACAACCACTGCCGCAACTTTAAGCTGGTATTGGACAAAATACTCAATCGGAGAAATCCCGATCACCTCGGCAGTCACGTTGGCCGCGGGTGAAGCCGGACCAAGGTCGAGGCAGGCCGTGGTACCGATCACTGCCGCTGCCGCAACCGGCCGGACACCGAGTTGAACCAGTGTCGGATACATCGCAACCAGCAAGAGCATGGCCAGCCCTGCCGCACTGGGTATGAAAATATTGAGAAACTGCCCCGCCACATAGGTAATGGCCAACAACACATAGGGATTACTGATGCGGGAAAGCGGTTTGACAGACAGGTTAACAAGTGCCGTCGATGCCGAAATCGCTGACATGTATTTGGCAAAACCGCCGGCCGCCATGATGATCATGCCGATTCGGGCCACACGGTTTGATAGCGCCTCACTGACCCATGCAAACAGATCAAACGCAAATAGCCCGGTGATGGACTCGCCAAGGCCTGCGCCGTCAACCCGGACCTGTGCAATATGTGCCGTGGTTAATAAGGCAAAACCCGCCAGGAACAAAGTCGCATGTGTCTGGTAGCGTTTCGCGATCAGAAATACGGTAACGGCAATGATGATCAGTGCAATGATTTGCATAATCGTGGGGAGTATAGAGCCCATTCATGTTCTTTTCCATCGCATTGGGGGCCTGATCAGATGCTATCGCGACGCTGCAACTGTAAACTACATAGATGAATAACTCCCGATCATTCAGATCATTGAAAGGCTTGCTGGTGAGCCTGTTGTTGAGCCTGTCGCCCATCACCGCTGTGCAGGCACAGGACTCGCAGTTCATCAGCGGTATAGACCCACCCGAAAGCATCCTGTTTGTGGGCAACAGTTTTACCTTCTATAACAATTCGGTTTATACGCACTTGAGAAAACTACTGGTGGCGGATGACCCTTCCAGTCGCGGGAAAATCTTTCTGAAGTCAATGACCATCTCGGGCGCCTTACTTTCCGACCACCGTGACGGGTTGATGCAGGTGCTTTCGAGCCGTGACTGGGACGTCGTGGTATTGCAGGGCCAAAGCCGGGAACTACTGGATGAAAAAACGGCACCGGGTTTTAAGTCTACCGTCAGGACGTATTCCGAAGCGATCCGGTCCAGGGGAGCGGAGCCGGTTTTATTTATGACCTGGGCGTATGCTGATAAACCCGAAATGTCGGTGCAACTGGCCAATGAATTCAGGCGACTGGGGAAGAAGATGGATATACCGGTCATCCCGGTTGGCCTGGCATTTAAACGGGCGCTTGAAGAGCGTGCCCGGCGTGGTGCTGCATGCCCCGGATCAAAAACACCCGTCACTTGAAGGCACCTATCTGGCTGCCGCCGTCTTTTACAGTGCACTTTATGGCAAGTCGCCGGTAGCCCTCAATTACAGCGCCGGTCTGGATGACAACATCGCCAGGCAATTACGGCAAACAGCCTGGCAGACGGTGATTGAATATTTTTCGGCAGAGTAAAACGATTGGCTGAAGAAGCGGCCAATTCTTTTAGCTGTGATCATTTAAGCCTGCGGCTGGCTTGAGATGTTCTATAAAATCTGCGCAAATCAGGGAGGTTGACTCCTGGTCTGTATGCAGCGCAGAAATCCTGAACTCCAACGCCGGCTCAAGCTCCCGGATTTCCATACCGTCATGAGTTCCCGAACGAGCGGTTACCTCGTCGGCAATACACACACCCATGCCATGTGATACAAAAGCCTTTGCCAACTGGTAGGAACCGGCTGTCACCACCGATTTCAGCTGGATGTCAGTTTGCTCCACATACTCGGTCAGGTAGCGATCCAGTGGGCCCTGGTTATCAAGACTGATAAACGGATGGCCGGCCAAATCCTCCAGTCTCAGAGCACCTTCCCTGCCCATATCCATATCACTTGGGACCAGCACAACAAAGCGTCCATAGCCTAGCAACTCACCATGGATGCCCGGCAGATTCCCCGGGTCAAATGCCAGGCCTATATCGATCCTTGAATCCATCAGTGCACTGGATAGTTCCTCATGACGCAGGGTTTCGAGACTGAACATGATGTCTTCGTGGTCTTTTCTATAACTGGTTATGGCACCGGGCAGGAAGTCGATGCCAAATGCCGGCGTGGCCGCAACCCGAATCGCACCCTTCTCAGCAGAACGCAGGTTGGCCGCCAGTTGACGTACACGCTCCAGGCCATCGTTGACCTGGGTGACCTGGATAAATAGCTGGTTCGCCTCGGGCGTGGGGATGAGCTTTCCCCTTGCACGATTGAACAGGGCAAATCCCAGTTGCTGCTCCGCGTGCGCGAGCACCTTACTGATCGAAGGTTGCGATACCTTTAACGCCTTAGCTGCACGGGTAACCGAGCCACAGGAGTAAACCGCATGAAATACTTCTATATGTCGTAAACGCATGAAAATAGCCTGTTGATGGACCAGCTTGTTGATGGACGGCCACCGCGAGTATACATCTTCGGTGCCGTAAATCACGAAACCAGGTCAACGGGGACCTTGACCTGTTTCTGGCCGGGCTTTCTTTCTCCGGGCTTATCCGTCAGGTTCTTCCAACCGCCAGCGCCGGTGAGTAATAAAATAATGATGAATAGCGCAAGCCCTAAAAGAGACCAAACGATACCCACTTGCCCCGGCCCCATCTTGCTGGGTTTACTGTCGTAAGGGATGCCGACCCTTTCGCTTATGGACTTGATATTCAGCATATGAATGACCGGGATATCGTTCTGCATTGCAAAACCAATGACGCCGTTTCCTGACAATAGAAACCTCACTGGCAGAGACAAAACCTGTGTGTAGTTTCAACACGTCTGCGATTCACCCAGGTTGGCCTGCGAACCACCGATACTGATAAACACCCGGGGTTCAAAACTTTCAATAGCTCCGATTTCCGTTTGATCATCCCTTCCAGGATCGACGGCGGTCAATAATTCCACCCCGCTGTCTTTTGCTGCCTTGCGCAACAGGGCTTCGCCTTCCGGTGACAGCCCATGCCCCAATTCGCGCCACCGCCCGAGCGTGTAGTAATCTGACCCTTTGTGATAAAGCCGTTGCGTCTCAGTTCGCTGGCGAGCGCCGGCCACGGAGCCTCGGGGTGGTTCGCGCCCCATGTGGAAGCTCCCAGGGACACGATCAGCAACGGTTCCAACTGCATGGCCTCCATTGCGGCAATAACATTGAGCAGCATGCCTGGAAACGAGGCGGATGAGTAGATGACGATACGGTCACCCGCCTCAAGACCCAGTTCATCAAACCAACGCGTAAACTGCACGGCCCAGGCGGGGTTACAGGCTGTCCGTTTTGAAGCCAGATCGCCCAGGGTCGTCGTGAGTCCGCTCCACTCAACACCGATCAGGCCGCAGTTGAAGGGGTCGCTCACAGGCCGGGGTCGCAATACCATTGGTCCTGCCTCCACTGGGACAGGTGGTGCTGTGCTGCCCGCACCCTTTCCCATAAAGGTCTTCTTCCGCGCTGAGAACAGATGGCGTGGCCAGGTACCACAGACCAGCCATACCAATGGCCAGTAACACTAACCTGAACTTATTGACTCAAAGAAAAGCGTGCCTGCGCCGACCGCTGACCCTGGCCGTCACCGGGTAGCCTTTATCATTTGCAGCAGGCGTTTCAAAACACGGCCCATTGCAGCAAGATAGACACTCATGGCGGTGACGATACTGACTGAAACCACGGCAGTCAGGGTTGTTAACAGACCCTGACGCTGAATATCCGCACCCATCAGACCCGGCACCACCCAGCCCAGCCAAAGTGAGGACTCACCCCATATTGATACCAGCGGATAACGCAAAGCCAGGGCGATGAGCATGGCCGTTGCCAGACGCTGACGACCATAAGGATGAAGAAAACGGACCAGACCCTCCAATAATATCCAGGTCAACAAACCTGCAGCGACCGAAACTGCAATCTTTCCAGGGTCGCCAATGTACATGGCAATAACACCCGGGGTTATGATCCCACCACAGGCCCAACCTGTCTTGTGATAGTAAAACATGCCGAGCAACATGCCGAGCGCAAGACAAAAGGTTTCGTGGTCATACGGCATGTTTGATCTGGTTTACTTTGTGGTGCCGGAGGCCTGATCACGCCACTCAAACAGATCGGGTTTCAGTTCATAAGCACGCAATGCGGTTTCCGTTAGCGGTGAGACTGTGTGCAACCAACGCCCGATTGAATCCTGACGATCGACGGGTATATCAATCATGGAAACCACTTTTACCGAAACATCAGATTTCGGCAAAACGCTGCTGCGTGGATGCAGGCAGCATGAAATCAATCATTCGCTTGTTGGGGTCGAGAAATGCGGTAACCTCTACACCACGTGAACTGAAAGCAAGCTCCCAGAAATCCAATGAATAGCCAAAATGGGTACAGTTAAAACTGACGGTTAACGGGCCATCCGTTTCACCCATATTTGTCAGGGCTTCATCGACATAGGCATCGATCAGCATTTCGGTATCCATGCCATCGAACCCCTGTTCAATATACATGGTCAATTGCGGACAGGACTGCGTCATGATTTGCGTGTCGCTAAAGCCTTGCTCCAGTAACAGGTTTTTATGTGTTCCCTCATCAACGGTAGTCTGTGTTGCAAAAATAATATTTCTGGCCGAGGGTTTGTCAGCCAGCTGCTCTGCTATCTGTTCGACACCCTCTTCAACAATCCCTACTACGGGTACCGATGATGTCCGGGCAAATTCGGTATCCGGGATCAACACCGAAAGCGTGTTGCAGGCGACCAGGATAACGTCGGGTGCATACTGGTCCTGCATGCTTTGCAGGGCGCTACTGAATACTCGCAGTTTTTCATCTCTTGTCTGCAGGCTGTTGTAACCGCCGTGATCCCTGAACAGGGCATTGAAGAAGATGAGGTCCACCTGTTTGAAGGCCGCGTGTTGCCTGAATTTTTCAGTCGCATCGGCAACGACGGAAAGACCACCAAGCCCCGAATCGGTCACCACAACCGTAATACTTTCCTTCTCCAGCAAGCCTGGCAACCAGCTGGGCGTGGATTCGGCCTGCACAATGACGGGTGATTGATGAGAGGATAAATACCAACAGAACCATGAAACGGGCGCCAATCAGGCTTGACTGGGCATAACGGTGGTAATCAACTTGATTCATAGGGGTCATCTCCAGGGCGTGGTTGGTTTAATAACCAATGGCCTTGCCATCCCGGCGCGGGTCTGCACCACCGTGCAACATCCCGCTTTTTTGATCAATCACAACACCCTGGGCCCCGCCAAAATACAGGTCATAGCTCTTCTTGACCTGTAATTCATGACCCATTTGCGACAAAGTTTGCTGAACATCGGCGGGAATCCTCGATTCGATTTTCAGCGGACCGCTTTCGTAGTTGTTAATCCGTGGTGTATTGATGGCCGTCTGGATATCCATCTCGAAATCCACCAGGTCGCTGATCAGCATGGCAACGGTGGAGAGAATCCGTTTGCCACCCGGTGAACCAATGGTCGCGAAAGGCTTACCGTCTTTCAGTAACAGGGTTGGACTCATACTGCTCAGGGGTCGTTTGCCACCGGCAATGGAGTTTGCATTTCCGGGTCGCTTATCAAAATCGTCCATCTGGTCATTCAGGATAATTCCCGTGCCTGCTGTGGTGATACCCGACGCGAAAAAGTGGTTGATGGTCTTGGTGTAGGCGACCATATTGCCGTGTTTATCAACCACCGAAAAATGGGTTGTGCTGCCACTATCCACTGTCCATGGGTCGCCGTTGGCCGGTCCATCCATGACACTGTTCATATCGATTCGTGCAAACTGCTCGCGTGCATACTGCTTGGAGGTTAGTCCCTTGAGTGGTACGTCGATGAAATCACTGTCACCCATAAATTCATTGCGATCGCTGTACATCAGCTTTTGCGCCTCCGCCCAGACGTGGATGCTCTGCGCTGAGTTCACACCCATTTTCTTCACATCGAAGTTTTCCATAATGTTCAGAAGCTCGATGACATGGGTGCCACCGGAACTCGGTGGTGGCGCAGAGATGATTTCATAACCACGATAGGTGCTTCTCACCGGGGTACGCATGCTGGGTTCAAAACCGGCCAGGTCCTCCATGGTAATCAAGCCACCATCGTCCTGGACCGCGTCGACAATACTCTGTGCAACAGGTCCATAATAAAAAGCGTCACGGCCCTGGTCGGCAATCAAACGTAGCGTGTTTGCAAGATCGGGGTTACGCAGTGTTTCACCCGCCACCCTGGGGAACCCGTCATTCAGATAGATTTTGTCCGAGGCGGGAAACGTCGCCAGGGCCTCGTAATTCTCGGCAATAATCCCCGCAAGAACAGGGGATACGGTAATACCATTTTCTGCATGCTCTATCGCAGGTTGCATCACCTGTATACGGCTCATGGTGCCGAACTTATCGAGTGCCGACAACAAGCCTGCCACCTCACCCGGAACGGCAACCGACCTTCCGCCATGTACGACGGGGTTGAAACCGCGGGCATCCGGCAGGACCTTGCCGTTTTCATCCAGCTCAAACATATCCGCCGTGGCTGCGGCCGGTGCTGTCTCGCGGGAGTCAATAAAAACGACCGTTTGGCTATCGGCAAACCAGATGAGCATCAGGCCACCACCACCGATACCCGAGGCATTGGGTTCCACTACACCAAGGGCAAAACCAACAGCCACCGCTGCGTCAATAGCATTACCGCCCGCTTTCAGGATATCAACACCGACCTGGGATGCCAGCGGGTGTGCTGACGCTACCATGCCGTTTAGCCCCCGGGCTTCGCGGGACGGGTCGACGACATCGACCGTGGCACAACCGATAAAGAAGAAAGCGATGACAGAAAAGACAAATGTAAATCTGTAACTGTCCAGGTACTTTCTCATAACAAAAACTCCTTTTATTTCATGCCAGCCTGGTGCGAATTATCGGTCCAGAACGGCGGTCAGTGACAACGGCAGACCAGCGATATTACCGCAGCCAAATACACGGTCACCCGGTTGGAATAGCTTCAACAGGCCTTCTACATTCCTGATGTTCAGATAACGGGCGGATGCAAATTCCTGTCGCGGCTTATCGCCAATAATCATGACGTCCCGCCAATGTGACTGGCTTAACCATTCTTTGAAACTTTTCAAACGCCCGGGCCGGTCTGCCCGGTGATTGTAAATCAAGCTTGTCTCGTTCGGCGACCAATTCAACGAGTCAAACAGGACCCGGGTGCTGGCGACATCGTTGGCTGCAAAGGCCAGCGCCACGTCGGCACCGGCACAACTGGCCACGTGGAAATCATATCGGTCCGGTTGAAGCTGCCGCATAGCGGTTGAGACCGTGTCCTTTTCAAACCCCATATGTATCAGGGTGGTAAGCGCCAGGCCCATATTGACAGCCAGGTATCCCTCGTCAAGCCCAGTCGCTGGCTCGGCGTAAAATAGCTGACAATGCCGCCGCTCCAGTAATTTAATAAGATAGTCATCACTCCGAAGCCCGGCCGGAAGTATGACCTGGCCCTGCTTTGGAATTCCAGCTGTGAGCACGTCGGCAGCCGAGGCACTGGTGGGGCCCCAAAGCTCCTGGTGATCCGGCAGTGTATTGGCAAGCACCGTTACATCCGGTCGCAGCCAGCGACACGCCAAGGGCTGGAACTCGGCGGTTATGGCGCTGTTTTCCAGCACAATTGCTTGCGCGGAGGCAGGCAAATGGTTGAGCCACCAGCGCATTTCCTCGACATGGGCTCCGGCAGAGCGCGAAATCGCCCGTTCACCACCAGGCCCCAGTTCACGGGGAACAACGCCGGTAAGACGCGCGAAGGTCTGCAGCCCCGCAGCCTGCATTCCCGCATAAAGCAACCGCGCGATGCTGCTCTTGCCGCGACTGCCGGTTACCAGTACCCGTCGCTGTAAAACGCGTTTCTTGTCACTCATCGGCATCAGGGTACATTATGTATTATTCGGATAAATAGGCGCCAACCCCCTGGTCGGATAATTCCTGAAAGCCGGGTAGGCCTTCAATGACAATTCCCTTTCCTTCCCGGACGTATTCAATATTGTCAGCCAGCAGTTTCAGGGTGGTCACATGCCGGGCGACACGCTCGGCCATCGGTTCGTCGCCACCTTCATAGGAGACATACAGGCGATCAAGCCCTGCAGCCTTCTCGTAGGCTTTATCGGCACCGGTCAGAATAAGCGCTTCATCGGTCCGGCCCCGGAATCGACCGGCACTGGGGTTACTGGTTTCAAGCAATAAGGCCAGCACATCCGCGTTATCACCCCACTCCCGGTGGTTCAGACCACGCAGGTTTTTTGGTGAAGGTTCGAGCCGGATCGGCACACCTTCGAATTCCAGCTCCATCGCAACCATGGCCGCCAACTCCATCGCATTTTCATGAGCGACCATCGCCTCCACTACCGGGTACTCGGGAGACGCCTCATGTAAATCGATGGCAATATCAACCTGTTCAGCTTTGATCAACTGCATCAACCCATAGGCCAGACGCTCGGTAATACCGCCATCCATCACACCCGGGTGGGCACGATTCAGATTGCTTCGTTCCATCCCCGCCATGGTCTGACCCGAGGCGGGATGAATATAGATATCAGGGTTTGGCCATTCGTGTACGGGGTTGGTGGTACGCGCCCCGTAGCGGAATACCCTTCGGTTGCCATCCCGGGTTGTAAAACCAAAAGTCTGCGGATGCGCATCCTGAGGAAAAGTATGTGACCTTGCCATCATGTTGGCATAGGGAACAATGATTAACCGGCCACGACTGACCGCTGCACGCTCCAGCATTACCACCGCTGCAATCACGCCTGCCGGTTCATTGGCATGTGTCCCGCCAAGCACCAGCATGGTGCCACCTGCCTCGGCTCCCTCCTGTATATAAACGTCGGTATCAGCCGCTGTGCCTTTTATGCCATCAAAATAGTCACTCAATTTTTTTTGCACGAAACCCGCATGCGGTACGACCCGGTCAACACCCGCAGCGGGTGTACGCATTTCCAGGTAGCTCTTGCCACTGATAACGGCAATCGCCACAGCGAGAACAAGCATGGCGGTTGCCGTATAAACCGAGGCTATGTTTTTCTTCTCAAACATCGATAAACCTTTACTTGATGAAAAAAGCCCGCAGTATCAACGGAACCAGCACCATGGCGGCGACAAACTGCTCACGCAGGGACTTTTCGCGATAAAGCGCACGTACAACCAGCACAATGGCCAGTACGTTTATCCCCCAGTAAATCCATTTCAGGTCCATACAAACTCCTCTTCAAACAGATATCTCAAAACAGGTCAGCCCCGAGTATGATCATGATCCCCCAGATTGCGGTTACCAGTGCCGGCACCATGCAAACCTTGAGAACGGAAAAGTAATTTTTCACACCCACCACCTGCGCGGCAAACAGACCCGCCAATGCCGTGGGTGGCATCAGGTCACCCAGACCTGCAATCAGGCTGAGCGCTGAGCCGACAACGATTTCATCACGCCCCAATAGGGCCAGCAAAAACGGTACACCCAGGACGGTCGCGGAACCGAAGGATGAAACCGCACCGAAAATCGGCATGGATGTCGCAATACCCACGTACAGTAACCATTCCGGCAAAGCCAGGGCAGACACCACGAAAAAACCCCTGACACCGGTTAGTGTCATGATCTGGATAAACATACCGACACCGACGAGGATACCGGCAACAGGTAACGCGGCCTGCACCGCCTCGGTTGCCGCCTCAAACGGGTTCCACTTTCGCCCGACCAGCAAACCGCTTGCCGCAGCAATTAAAAAGGCCAATGGCATACCCAGCGATGGTGCGTACTGGGGGAAAATGCGCTCGCCTCCAAGCAGAACAATCAGAACAAAAAACGGCAGCATCAAACGTGGTGTCAGGGACACCCTGGACATACGCGACAGTTCTTGATCCAGTTCGGCATTCTCTGCCAAACCCTGGTTCGCCGATTGTTTCAGTGACGGAAAAATCAACAACATGCCCGTAAAAATAGCCAGCGGAACAGTGCAGATCAGCAAAGGGATACCAAATCCCACATAAGGCATATCGATACCGCCGCCGATGATCATGGCCGGAATATTGATCGGCGGGGCCGTCATGCCATAGATCGCAGCCATCGCAATTGCCGCTGCCGCCTTCACTGGTGAAACTCCCAGTTTGAGCAATGCCGGGGTAACAATGGCACCCGATGTCAGAACTGCAGCAGAAGACGAGCCGGTGATCATACCCGGCAGCATCAGAAGCCCGGTAATTCCCATCGTCAGACGGAAGGGCAAGGTGCGAAACCGGCGGATCATCCAGGCTGCCGCAGACTCCATCAGACCGATGTGCTGCACAGTCTTCATAAAAATCATGGCACTGAAGATAATCAGAATCGTATCCAGGTAACCGAATGAGCCTTCAATCAGGTGGTCAACCGGCACGCCATTGCCCGAAACAAGGGCTCCCGCAATGGCAGCCAGGGCTAGCGCCACGGCAATCGGTTGTTTGAACGTAAATGAGGCAAGGGCAAAAACGCCTACCATGACAATGGTGTAAAAACCCTCAGGCCAGAACCATTCCATTGTTTTACTCGACTCCTCTTTTGTTTGTTATTTTGGTCTGCTTGTCTATTTCAATCAGGTCGAATCAATTCAGAAACTGACCGATATCACCGGCAAGTAAATCCTGGTATTCAGGTAAGTTTTCAATGATTAGCGACTTGTCATTGTAATCGGCATAGGCATCGGCAAGATGTTTGAATAAACGCAGATGCATACCCACCCGATGGGTCAGCGGGTATTTCGAATCGCTGACCACATCTGCATTCTTGCGTGAGCGATCCTGCCCGGGGTTGGGGCTTTCGCTGAGATAGGACAGGCAGCTCGTCGCATCGCCGATTTCAAGATGACTTAGCCCACGGTACTCGGTATTGGACTCTTCGAGTTTCATGCTGATGTGTGTATCCTCCTCCATCGCAAGCAAGGCATAAGCCGCAATTTCCAAGCCACGCGGGTGAGAGACCAGGGTGTAGGACAAGCGCTTGTTACCACCCGGCCGGTAATCACCATTGTCCCTTGTATCCGTCTCCGGTGTATTGGCTTCGTGCATATCGAGACTGAAATCGACCTGTTCCTTTTTTACCAGTGTAATGATGGCGTAGGCCAGTTGTTCCGTCGGTGTTCCATCCTGCTTACCGGGATAGGTGCGATTCAGGTTGCGTGACTCCTTGCCATTTTTTAATACGTAACCACCCGGATTCCGATACTCGTCAGGGTCCTCGCTTTTCTGATCCACAATATCGGTTCGCCGGTCTCCGTATGTCAGGTAGCGTTCACCACCACGCGATTGAATCAAATGCCGCGGATCAATTTCATTGCGGGTATCGGCAACCGATTGAGCACTCCGGTTGGTATAAGGAATAACGATCAACCTGCCCTCGGTGACCACGGCATTTTCCAATGCGACCAATGCCGAAACGGAACCCGCCATTTCATTGCCGTGGGTTCCGCCAATGATCAGGCCGGTTGCACCCGGTTTGCCGCTATCGAGAATGAAGACGTCCGTGTCGAGATTGCTATCCCTAAGTAAAGGAAAATAGTCTGACAGTTTCCGTTGATCGGTCACGCCCTCACCCGGGCGGATATCCAGCTGGATATCCTTGCCCCAGGCACTACCCGGCAACAAAAGACAGATTGAGAACACCAGTACAAAATTCAGAATTCGCGCCCCGTGCTGATTCATACCACTCACTTCCCTGTCTGTGCCTGCGGTGCTGCTGCACCACCCAAACGCCGGATGGAACCAACTCCTGTTAACAAACCGTCTTTGCCCACGGCGATCGCATTGGGGCCGCCAAAATATAGATCCGGGTGTTCATAGCGCTTCACCTCGTGGCCGAGTTCAAGCAGGAATTCGATGGTTTTCGGCGGGAAATCATCTTCCAGCTGGATCTCTTTGTAAGCGTCATAGCCGGTAAACTTCGGCGCCCTGATCGCATTCTCCAGGCTCATCTCAAAATCGATCACGTTCACCAGGATTTCGATGACGGTTGAACCGATACGACCACCACCCGGCGAGCCGATGACCCACCGCACCTTGCCGTCTTTTTTGACGACGAGTGGCGCTATCGTCGTGCGCGGGCGACGACCCGGTTCCAGGTTGATCGGACTGCCCTCCACGGGTTCATATTTGAAATTGCCGAGTTCGTTATTCAGAAAATAACCGTCCACCATGTTCCCGGTTCCAAAAAAACTGGAAATGGTCTGGGTCCAGGAGACGGCATTGCCGGCTTTATCAACAACCGAGAAGTGGGTGGTCGAAGGTGGCACATCCTGGCTTGTACTCTCGATCACCGCTTTTTGCCGCTCTTCAAGTATCACGTCAATATAGCTCGCACCGTTTTCATAGGGGCCGGGGTCTCCGACACGCTCGCTGTACCAAAGGGCAGGATCGGAGGCTTTGGACAGGTCGATCAGCATGAAGCGCTGGCGTGCATAATCCTTGCTGATATAGCCTTTTTCCGGAATATGGGAGTTGGTTTCCGGATCACCCAGCCAGCGGCGTTGATCCAACGATGTCAGGATCATGGCCTCCTGCATGATATGGATCGCGAGGGGATCATCCCAGCTCATCATTGCAAGATTGAAGTGTTCAAGTATGTTCAGGGTTGCCAGAATACGTGGACCGCCGACCGGACTGCCAGGAGCGCTTATCTCATAACCCCGGTAGCTGCCCTGGATGGGTTTTTTTACCAAGGCGCGGTAGCTTTCAAGATCGGACTTCCGGGTCCAGCCGTCGTTCTCACGCATAAACTGATCAAGATTTTTGGCCAGTTCCCCTTTATAAAATGCATCAACACCCTTTGCGGCCAGAATTTTCAATGTCCTGGCCAGTGCCGGGTTACGAAAAACGGTACCCGTCGACCAGGGCATGCCATCATCGAGGAACGCCGGGGCGTTTTCACTGAGGATTTCAAACGCATCCATATTAACCTTGGAGAACGTCTCAGTGACTTCGAAACCATCTTCCGCAAGCCGGATGGCAGGTGCAGCAAGCTCATGAAGCGGGAGGCTTGCCAGTTCAAGTGCCTTACCGATACCCGCGGGTACGCCGGCCACACAATAACCCTTGGGTGTGAACTTGACGTTTTTGAGACTGCCCGCCTTGTTCAGGTTCGCATAAGTGGCTAACGCCGGTGCGGTGCTGCGAAAATCAATCGCAACTTCACGCCCGTCCGCCATCACCGCAACCATGTAACCCTCACCACCGAGACCGGAAGCATAGGGTTCCACAACCCCAAGCACCAGGCTCACAGCGATGGCCGCATCTACGGCGTTTCCACCTTTTTCCAGAATCTCAGCACCGGCCGCTGCCGCCAGGGGATGAGCAGCGGTGACCATACCCTCCTTTGATTGCAGGATGGGCGCAACGCTGACAGCAAAAGTCGGCGGTATGGCTACCAGCCAGCAGATACCGATGAAAAGCCATGAGATAGTACGCTTCATTCGTAACACTCCTTCGGGTCGATTCAGTGACCCATTAATTTGGAGCATGTGACCGGCTTTTGCTTCGATGCACTATGGAGAGATGACGCCCCACTCGGTCAGCACAAGCTGCATCGGGACAGATGTTTCCCGCACCGATGTGGCCGGCAATATTTCAAGGTCCGTCCCTTCCACCAGCTGGGTAAAGAGACCATCGTAATTACCACCTTCAACAACAATCAAACTGTCCGCCATGGGAACAGCCTCAACGATAAACAGATCCGTCAGGGTGCCGCGGCGTCCTTTGCCACCAATATGCATCACCAGTACTTTCATACCTTTGGCCTTGGCAGCATCGGTGACTGCTTTCATGCGCGCGATTTCGGCATCCTTGTCGATACCTGCTTCACCCAGTCCCTTGGAGCTACCTGCGACCACGGTGACCAGGACTTTTTCGTCCGCAAGGCCATCTGCCTCGAGGAGTTTTTCCAGTCGCCCATCAACGCCGAGCTTCTTGAGAACGACCTTGACCATCATGGCATCAGGGCTTTGGCCGAACGGTGTCAGCACAACATCTGCCGCCATGGACACGCTGGTGAACGCCGTAAACAGGGAACAAGCCAAAATAATGTGGAATAGTCTGTTTTTCATGGTACTTCCTTTACTGGTAAAAGCTTTGATGACGATAAGCGATATTTCTTATTTAATAAAGATCAGAGTGTAAACAACACAACCCGGCACAACAGTTACACGGATCGAACTCCTGATTCTACTGCCTCAGGATTTTACTGGGGACACACCCATTTCCTCCAATGACCATTTGGGCCTACCCCATAGCGCGAGTCTATGTATTGGCGTCCCGGCTAAAAACAGTGACTGATTGGACAATCAGCATTTTCACCACCATACTTTAAAAACCTGACAAAACTGGATGGTTCGAGGGAGCAATGAGAACGCTGAAATTCATCTTACTCACCTTGTTTTGCTGTGCTATCTACGCTGACGACCCTGAGAATCAGGAGAACGTCGCGGAAATCACCAGAAAAACCACCCATATTAAAGCCTTGCACACCGAGGTTCCAAAATATCCACGCAGCGCGCTTCAACGTGGGATAGAAGGTTGGGTCATCGTCGGTTTCAGCGTAGAAGCGGACGGTACAACAAGTAATATCGAGGTATTGGGAAGCAGTATCGACGATTACTTCGATGATGCTGCACTTGAGGCGGCCCGCCTCAGAACCTATGAGCCCGCAACCGCGTCAGGCAAACCCGTCCTACAGGGCAATGTTACCGCTCAATACACTTTTCACATTACCGATTCCGACGGTGGGGTTAGCAGGTCATTTCTGTGGGTCTATAAAAAAGCAGCCAAGGCCATAAAGGAAGAAGACCTTGAGTTGGCAAAGAGCCTCATAGACCAACTTGACGCGGAAGAAAAACGGGTGTTGGCTGAGGTCTGTTACCTGGATATGCTCAAGGCGAGCTATTTCGATAAAAAGGGCAATGACGAGGAAACTTTGCGATACGTGGAACGCGCACTTAAAATCGCCGATACAACCGCTTCAAAAGCGATTTACATCAATCTGCTCAGACAGGGCATTGTTGATAATGCCAAGGCCAACAACTTTTACATCAGTCTCGAGCATTACGACACCCTGGTAAAGGTTGACAAAGACCTGGCCCCGAACGACCCGATGCATGAGTATGTCAAACGCGTGCGAGTGATTCTGGACGGGGACGCGGCTATCCAGACGACAGGAAGAACTAACCGTTCCTGCAAAACCTGCACCAACCCCGGTGAAACTTACTGGCGGCATGTACTAAACCGCAAACGCTTTTCTATCGACCAGGTCACCGGTCAGTTGAATGAGGTGGATATCCTTTGCGAGAACAGCACCGTTTCAGTCGCCTATCAGCCGGATACCGCCTGGACCGTTAACAGGGATGGCGGTGACTGCAGCATTCGGGTTATTGGTGACAAAGGTACAAGTTTCAGACTGATTGAATTGCCAAATAAAGGCTAAAGCAGGCGATGGATCAGCATTTTTCATTTGCAGGTGTTACTTGTTTACCGGACTAACCCGGTATGCATCACAAAACAAGACAAACAATGAGACATCCACCCGCCAACATTAACCAGCAAACCTCAGCAAAATATCAGAACCAGGCTTGACCCTGCAACGTGAGTATCGTGAAGCTGGCAGACTGATCTGGCGTGATGTCGTGAAAGATGGACAGGTTGTGAAGTCACCTGTTGATATTGA
>CAVWXX010000020.1:0-16946 GCA_963759155.1 uncultured Gammaproteobacteria bacterium
ACACTGAACTTATTTGAATTGAGAAGAGCGCCTAAGGGCGCTTTTTTTATCATTAGGTAAATATTTTTGATACTGATGCTTAATAGCATCAACCCTTTTCCCTCAAGCCCTTTTCATGTAATATGCCGCGTCCTTGCTGCGATACTACATGTGGGAGGGGTCAGAGTCGGGGCGTGGCGCAGTCTGGTAGCGCACTACAATGGGGTTGTAGGGGTCGAAGGTTCGAATCCTTTCGCCCCGACCAATAAAAACAAGGACCTGCAGAGTTTTCTGCAGGTCCTTTTTTATTTCCACTCGGAAGTCTAATTACACGTATCAGTGAAGTGACTGGTTCCGGCTGAGTTCAAGTTCGATTAAGCGCTGGCTTGCCAGACTTAACGAGTTGGTCTTGGCGGGCGAATCGGCGTGACACCCAGGGCAGGGCATGCCTGATATCCCGGTATCGCTTTGGCGCTTTCAGGATTACAAACCCGTACACGCCCAGTTGCACCTATGTCCACCTGTAATGACCAGTTACCGTTGTCTGATTCAAGTGTGAGACCATGGGCATTGCCAAGGTCTGCAACAGCCATTGTTCCACGAATTGGATCAAATACCAGTGTTTTATCCGTACTGGCGGCGGTCATACTGGATTTGGTTTGGGCAGAGCTTCGTATGATTTTTGAGACACCATTGAGTGAGCAAAAATCTGCTTCCGTTGTAACCGCCTCATTGCAATCACAAGGCGCATTACCTTCATTGGCACCGAGACACCAATTGTCTTTATCGGTATAGGTTAAATGGACGGAAACCATTTCATTTAACTTGACGGCTTCACTTTGTGCGTAAGACACAAAAGCGACCAGATCTTCCGCCTGGGCCTGTGTTTCCCTTTTTTGCAAGGCATCAGAATATGATGGCACTGCAAGTGCGACGCCAATCGCAACAATGGTCAGGACCATGATTAATTCAATTAATGTAAAACCCTTGTTGGTCGCTTTAATCCGAAGATTAGAACCTGTGCTGTACCCCTTATAACTTAACATTTTACCGCTCTCCTTCCGTGTGGGCAGATTAAAATTACTATCCCTTCCCTGGTTTATTTACTTGACCTCGTCATCCTGGTGAGTATCAAGATCAATCAGCGTTCAAATTCCCTATCGAAGCGCTATTCCTTGATTGATTACAACTTATATAATGCAATAATCGGGCCGAATGATAGGTTTTAAAAAAATATTTTAAATTAGAGTAAAAAAACAATTAAAAACAACAAGATATATTCTGTCTATCTTTCTTGGCTAACCTGGGTTTAAGCGCTATGAATTAGGTTTATCTAAAATGTGTCAGATAAACAGACCATAATTGTCACTACCTGATTACTGACTTAAACGACTCATCACTTAGCGTATATACTTTTATCAAATTGCTGTTTCCACACCACGCTTCCTGGCTCGTAATTTGGTAACGACGCTCAGATAACTTAAATGTGTACTTAACAAAAAGGCCGCCTGGTTTAACACGGCGGCCTTTCTCTCCTGACGATATAGCTACTTGATGATAAAGCTTGTAACGCAGGATGGTTCTTCAATCACGTATTCCAGTTCATCACCCGAATCGACCGTGACATAGTAAGTTCCTGATGCCTTGTAGTTCTTGGACTTCAGGTTGAACTGCCAAATGCCGTCATCTGTATAATCAAACAGATTGCCGTCTGAGCCATGACCTGCTGAAAGGGCTTCATCGCTCACATCTACCGCATCGCCACCTCCTGAAGATGCAAACATGACCGTTACAACCGGAGCGGCAGCCAACTCGACATCAGTCTGCTCGAACCCGTCAGCGTCAAACAATTCCATCTTAAGCGGGAAGACGCGATTCTTCTTGGCTTTTACAGGGTGGTTGGCCATTGGTGCAGCAAAGCCTTCGCAAGACATTGCAGGTACTTCCGGCTCTGGAGGCGGCTCTACGGGTAAATCTGAACAATATGTCAAGGTTACCTGGTTAAGCGCGTACCACGATGCAAGACTACCACCGCCGTCACCTGTGCTGGTTACTACGACCTGGACACTGGTCATGGCTGTGGTACTGCTCATACCAATAAATGCGGCGTCGGCATCCAGGTCGGACCCTGTCACCACGATAGGTGTTCCCATGGAGCCGCTGCCATCAAATGCTTGAATCTCGGCATTGAATCCACCCACTTCAAAGGGTGCGATCTGAGTTCCGAAACCACATATTTCCTCAGTGTTACTGTCAGCGAAAGCAAAAGTAATAGGATTTGAGAGGTTATTATTACCATTTGTAAAAGCAAAGGTGTTTAGAAAATACTCCCCATCAATAAAATTAGTATCTCGGAAAAAGGTCGATTGTTCGACCCAAATTGCGAATTCCGGATCAACTATATGGGAAACGGCTGCTTCGTTTCCATTGACGGAAGTCACATTCGGATTCGCTGGCGAGTTTGAACTGACCAAAGCTGCGTCGTAGTCGGGCAGCGGACTGTAAACAAAGCCCTGAGTATCCCAAAAAATAGAGTCTGAATTAATCAGATCGCCTCTATCGGCGACAGGACTTACGTCAGCAAATACGTTTGAAGTTGAAAAAGAAATTAAAAGTGCAGTGCTCATGCACGCGCATATAGTGCGAACTTTCATGGTGGCCTCTCCTTGGTCCCTATGCATCACAAACCCCTTGGACGCTTGTATCTTCCTTGAAAACTCGAGTCTGTAAACTCGAAGCTTTTAGTTATTGCCACGTATTTCGCATTCATATCCGTTTGAGAATACGTAACAAGTGACTGAATCATGCAGTGATCACTCTTGATGGTCAACTAGTAAAACTGACAGTTAATAGGTGTGAATTTAATGAATGATTATCAACATTATTTGTAAGTGCCCAGCGATTCTAGTCGGCGCTGTGAAACGGTGTTTGATGCAATATGTAATGCAATCAACGATAATTACCCCAAATCATCAGGAAACCTCTTGAATTTGAACATCTGCGCACAGATATGCCCTTGTTCAGTTCCAGGAACTTAAATTATGAAATCTTTCGATAACGTATTGCGCGACATGCCGGATATTGCCAACGAGGATTTTGCCTCTGTGGCAGGTAAGCTCGAATGGGTCGGCATGAATGATATCGAACTGCCGGTACGTATCGAAGATGATGAAGGCAACCTGATCCAGTCCACTGCGAGGGTGACGGCCTATGTCAACCTGAAAGACCCGGATGTACGCGGGATTCATATGTCCCGTCTGTACCTGCACCTGGACCAGGCCTTTGGGGAACGCCCGCTCACACCAAGCACTTTGCGTCAGCTGTTGCGATCTTTTTTGGATTCCCACGAGGGTCTGAGCGATCGTGCTTTGGTGAGGGTTGATTTTGATTATGTCATCCGTCGCAAGGCGCTGGTGAGTGATAATGTCGGCTGGCGCCGTTATCCGGTTTCCATGATAGGAATTTTGGAAGGTCAGGAGTTCGCGCTCGAAATGGGTCTGGAAGTACTCTACTCAAGCACATGTCCCTGTTCTGCCGCCCTGGCACGTCAGTTGATCCAGGAACAATTCAAGAAAGATTTCGAGTCCGCAGAGAGCATAGATTTTAGCAAGGTCCACGAATGGCTGGGTACGGAAGAGGGAATTCTCGCCACACCGCACAGCCAGCGGAGCGCTGCTGAGCTCAGGATGCGTCTGACACCGACCTTCCAGATGTTCCCGATTATAGAATTGATCGATGAGGTCGAAAACTCGTTGAAAACTCCGGTTCAGGCGACTGTCAAACGCGAGGACGAACAGGCTTTTGCCTTGCTCAACGGTCGCAACCTGATGTTCTGTGAAGATGCCGGAAGACGTATCCAGACTGCTCTAAACAAGGATGAGCGGATTCTTGATTTCTGGGCACGTTGTACGCATTACGAGAGCCTGCACCCGCACAACGCGGTTTCGGTGATTACCAAGGGTGTCAAGGGCGGCTATGTCGCGGGTGCCGGTGCACCGGTTCGCCTGGGTCACGCAGAAAGCTAGGTTCAAGTTTGCAGGTGCCGAGGTTTTTGCCTGGCGGGCGCTGAAGATAGTCTTCTAAATATTATTCAGAGGGTGGTTCGTTAACCGCAGATAACAGCGGTTGCGGGTTAACACGCCGGTCCAACCAGTTCATACGCCAGTCAAGGTGTGGTCCGCTGGCGCGACCAGTGGAGCCGATAAGGGCAATGAGATCACCTTGTTTTACAAAGGCGCCAGCCTCCACCAATATTTTGCTCAAATGCAGAAAAGTGGATGAAAGTCCTTGCCCATGATCCAGGATGATCGTACCCCCCGAAAGCAACATATCCGGATGAGTCAACGTCACCAAACCATCTGCGGGCGCAAAAACCTCGGTACCATCAGGTGCTGCAATGTCCAGGCCAAAGTGCGGGTTGCGAGGCTTGCCGTTAAGCACCCGTTGGCTGCCGTAAACACCGCTAATTCTTCCTTTGGCCGGCCAGGTGAACCCCTGAGCATAGTAAGCGTGATTATCGCGATGCTGACGCGCTGTGGCGACCATACGCGCTTCTTCCCTGATTCTTGCGGTTGCCGCAGGGTCAGGTGTGACCGTTGAAGGCGGCAGGCCATCAACCCGTTCGATCTCATAGTGGCTTTTTTGAATCGTGATGCTCTTTTCGAAGACTTCACCGGTAGCTGAAATGACCTTGAGTTCCCGTGTACCGGTCTCATCCCGTCCAAAGCCGATAACAAATTGTCCATCAGGGGAAATGGCGACCCCGGTATTATCCAACGACACGCTGCTACCGGGTTCAGCCTGCCCGAATAGCAAGCCGCCTTGCGCCATTGTTCCGCTCAGTTCAACCGCAAAGGCAGCGCTATAAACAAAAACTAAAGCAAGGGCCAGCAGAATTCGCATGGAGTCAGCAGGTGATCACAGGTTGATTTTGATGGACTGTCCAGGCTGAATGACCGCGTTTTTGCTGAGGCTATTCCAACGCATCAGGTCTTTGACCCTGACGTCATAACGTCTGGCGATACTCCACAAAGAATCACCCCTGCGCACGGTATGCTTGATGGAGCCACTGCGGGCCTTTGCCGCTTTCGGGGCCGGGCTCTGAAACAGGGTGAGGGTCTTTCCGGCGCGCAACTTACGCGGGTCGGAAATATTGTTCCAGGCTTGTAACTCCCTCACTGACACCTTGTAGCGTCTTGCTATTACGGACAGGCTTTCACCGCTGCGTACCTTATGTGTGATGCGCTCGGAAGCGATCAGGCCGGATTGCAGTTTCTGTAATTCATTGGCAGCTGCCACGTACAAGGGGTCAACCAGCATTTGCTCGTCACGTGGTAAACGGAGTTTCTGGCCCACACGAATCATGTCACTGTTGAGATTGTTGGTGCTGCGCAAAACGGATACAGGTACGTGATGACGGGCGGCGAGAGCCCCCAACGTATCGCCGTTTTCAACCAGGACCTGGTCCCATTTCATCAGTGTGGTTGTTGGGTCTGCGTTCAAGCGTTGTTGTAGTTTCTCTGCACCTTCAATCGGTAGAATAACTCTCCAGGGACCTTCAGGCGAGGTCGCCCAACGGCTGAAGCCGGGGTTCAGGCCAAATAGCACATCAATGCTTACTTCACTGTATTGGGATAGCAAAACAAGATCGCTTTGAGATTCCATTTCAACAACGGTTATGACCGGATAATTGGGTGCGACGGGAAATTCAAACCCATGATCGGCGGGGTTCCGGTATAAACAGGCCAGACCCAACAGCTTGGGCACATAGCCCTTTGTTTCCTTGGGTAGCCGGATATTCCAGAAGTCTGCCGGTTTGCCTTTCTTCAGGTTCTTTTTCACTTCGCGCGCGACCCGGTTTTCACCCGAGTTATAGCCCGCAAGCGCCAGCATCCAGTCACCATCAAACTTTTGGCTGAGGTGTTCGAGGTAATCCAGCGCCGCGTTGGTGGAAGAGTAGACATCGCGCCGCCCGTCATACCACCAGTCCTGTCTCAAGCCGTACTGTTTGCCGGTAGAGGCGATAAACTGCCAGGTTCCAAGCGCCATGCCGCTGGAGTACGCAAAGGGGTCATAGGCGGATTCAACAACGGGTAGTAGGGCCAGTTCACCCGGCATATTGCGGGCTTCCAGTTCTTGAGCGATATAGTAAATCCACGGTTGAGCACGTTTCATGACACGGGCCATATACTCGCCGTGATCGGCATACCACCTGGACCATACGCGGGATTCCTCGTGGTCAGCGCAACCGGGCAACTGGAAGTTATCGACTACTTTTGCCCAGACGTTATCGTATGCAGGGGTTGCGTCGTCGACTGCATCAGTGGCAGGTTCAACGGGCTCAGGAACAAACAGGTGCTCATCAATGGAATCACCTTCACCCTTTGGAAGATCTGCAGCAGCAGCGACCGGCACCTCCGC
Organism: uncultured Gammaproteobacteria bacterium; assembly: GCA_963759155.1. Classification (GTDB taxonomy): domain Bacteria; phylum Pseudomonadota; class Gammaproteobacteria; order Xanthomonadales; family SZUA-36; genus SZUA-36. Next base: position 6,400 of record CAVWXX010000020.1, read on the forward strand.
TTCGGGTTCGGGGCTGGTGTTCTTGGTAGTGGCGCAGCTGGCTAGAAACAGGCACAGCAACAGAACAAAAAAGCGTGAAGTCACAAAGGGCTCCATAAAATTAGGTAAACGCCCGCTATTATGAGGTTTGCTGGGTCAGGGTCAAGTAAAAAGCCCATTAAAATCGGTCTTTCCAGGCCCGAATGACGGCCATGGTTTCTTCACCAGGCTTTGTTTTTGGGTCGATTTTCCGGGCTGTTTCGACCACGCTTTTTTCCCGGGTACGAAGAAATGGGTTGGTCGCCAGTTCATCACCGAGCCGGCTGGGCAGGGTGATTGCACCTGCCGCTCTCAAATCTTTGATTTCCTGTGCTTTGGCTTGTAAAGCGGCATTGTCCGGTTCCACTGCGAGTGCAAACCGGCAATTTGCCTGGGTATATTCGTGCGCACAATAAACCAGTGTGTCAGCCGGCAACGCCGCGAGTTTGTCCAGGGATTTTTGCATATCCGATGCCGTGCCCTCGAAAAAACGGCCACAACCGAGGCTGAACAAAGTGTCACCACTAAACAGCACCTTGTCTGAATAAAAGGCAATATGGCTGCGGGTATGCGCTGGAACTTCCAGAACATTAAACTTGACATTCAATTCAGCCAGTTGAATCTCATCACCTTCCCTGCATACCTGCTGCTTAAAACCAATCCTTTCATCTTCAGGGCCAAAAACCATAGCCGGGTATTTTTTCAATAGCCCGGAAACTCCACCGACATGATCGTAATGGTGGTGGGTTAACAGGATGTAGGAAAGTTTAAGTCCCTTTTTCTCCAATACTTCGAGTAACCGGGTCTGCGTCACCGGGATCAACCACCGCACATCTGTCCCCGCCAGCGGTGAGCAACCAGATATAGTTATCATCAAAGGCCGGTATGGCGGTAATTTTGAGTTTGTTTGTCTGCATGCGTGTTTCCTGACATTGATGGTTGAATCACTCTTGATATTCACCTTATGCTTACGACTTTATATCGCCTGGTCAAATCTGTCGCAATGGAAGTTGATTATACTCAGGATCAATCGACTCGTTCAGCCCAACATAAGTTGGCTGCGCAACTATTGCAGCCGCTTCTCGCGAGACGCAGACCTGCACGGGTATTGGTGATGAAGCACGCCAAAGCGGGTGATCTGCCGCTGGAATTGGCGGGCACAGCACAGCTGGTAAGGCTGTGTGCTGATGAGTTTACCGATAACGCGCTGCTTCAATGCCGGCTTGAAGCGTTGCCATTTGAAGAGGCAGTGTTTGACCTGGTGATACTGCATCACCTGGTATCTGATGGTGGGGAAAAATACCTTCAAGAGGCTTTGCGTGTATTGGCCGCAGGCGGTGATATCGTCATCAGTGGCTTGAATTCATCCGGTTTGCGTAATCATATCGGCAACCGCAAAGACAAGGTGCCTGCACTAAAACTGAACAGGGTTTGTAAATTCTTGAAATCAAAATCATTCAATATCGAGCAGTGCCTGTTGATGGGCCTGGGCGGGTTTTCGCGTCCGGTAGCCAAGGCCACGTGGCATGGTCTCGGGTTTCCGTTTGCCGACAGGGTCATTCTGCATGGTCACCACCAGTCCAACATCACAAATGCCCGTATTTTGCGTTTCAGGCAATTAAAGGCCGGTGGCCGGGCCTCTGCTGCCCTTGATGGTTGTAGCAGCCGTGAAGTCGCCTCATGAATGATGTCGTGATGTATACGGACGGTGCCTGTAGTGGTAACCCGGGTCCGGGTGGCTGGGGTGCCGTGTTAATGTCGGGCAGGCACAGAAAGGAAATGTCCGGTGGTGAGCGCGAGACCACCAACAACCGAATGGAGATGATGGCGATCATCCGTGGTGCAGAGGCGCTTAAAAATGGCTGCAGTGTCGATATCTATACCGATTCAACCTATGTCATGAAAGGCATGACCGAGTGGCTGGAAGGGTGGAAGAAACGTGGCTGGCGGACGGCATCAAAACAGCCGGTCAAGAATGTGGATTTGTGGCAGCGGCTTGAGAAGGCGCTGGATCGTCATGAAGTGAAATGGTATTGGGTTAAGGGACATTCGGGAATTCCTGAGAATGAGCGTGCTGATGAATTGGCGAGGCGGGGGATCCCCTGATTAATTTGGTTGTGTGCGCGTTGGTACCTGTAAAATGACAGCCCGTCTTTTAGTACATCAATGGTAAATTTTGACCTTAAGGATATTGAATGCGACAAATAGTTCTGGATACTGAAACCACCGGTCTTGATCCCCGGCAGGGGCACCGGGTCATTGAGATTGGTGCACTGGAGTTGATCGACCGGGAACTGACCGGTCGTCAGTATCATGTGTATCTGAATCCCGAGCGGGAAATAGAGCAGGGCGCCCTTGAAGTGCATGGCATTACCGAGGAGTTTCTGCGCGATAAACCCCTGTTTGCCGAGATAGCGGATGACTTCATGGCGTTTGCCGATGGCGCGGAACTGGTCATTCATAACGCGCCGTTTGATATCGGCTTTCTCGACAATGAGCTGTCACTGACGGGCCACCGGCATGCCTCGGTCACAGAAATAGCCAGCGTACTTGATACGCTGGAGTTGGCCAGGGACTTGCACCCGGGGCAACGCAATAACCTCGATGCCCTGTGTAAGCGTTACGAGGTGGATAACAGTACCCGCACGCTGCACGGTGCCTTGCTCGATGCGGAAATTTTGGCCGATGTCTACCTGGCGATGACAGGTGGGCAGGTGGACCTCGGTTTGAGCCTGGAGAGTGCGATTGAGTCAGATGATGAAGACGAAGGGCATCTTCATGCCGATCATCCACCCCTGTTTGTCATGAGGGCCAATGAGGAAGAACTGGCTCAGCACGAGGTTCGTTTGACCGATATTGAAAAACAATCCGGGCACTGCATGTACAGGGAATCAGAGTCAGCTTAGCCGGTCGACGGCCTATAACTGCGTTATCAACATCGGATGGGCACGGGTGTCCATCCACACAAGCGTATCGTAGTAGCTGCGGATGTTGTCAACATATTGGCGTGCTTCATAGCCACGCGCATAACCGTAGCGGGTTTCACGGTAGTATTTTTCCTGGCTTAACAGGGGCAGACGCTCATTAACGTCCTGCCAGCGATCGGGGTTGCCACCCTGTTTCTGGGTTAATTTCCGTACATCACGAAGGTGCCCCATACCCATGTTGTACGCAGCCAATGCCATCCAGGTCCGGTCGGGTTCAGGTATTCGAGAAGGAAGTCGCTTGTGCATTTGCAGAAAATAACGTGCACCACCTTCGATACTTTGTTCCGGGTCGAGCCGGTCCTTGACACCAAGTTGTGTGGCTGTTCTGTTAGTGAGCATCATGATGCCACGCACACCGGTCACGGAGGATGCATCCGGATTCCAGTGTGATTCCTGGTAACCCATGGCAGCGAGAAAGCGCCAGTCAAGCTTATGGGCCAGGGCAACTTCCTGAAACAGTGGAATCAGGGGAGGCAGACGGTTCCTGACCTGCTTCATGAACTGGAACATACCGACGTGGTCTAGGTCGTTACCGTTCTCATCGTAACGGCTTTGTATCGCCACCAGTTCGCCGTTTTCCTGGATGAGCTTGAAAAAGGATCGGGCCTTCTGCACCAATGAATCATCATCACCCGGCAGAAATGCCCAGGCCTGGTGTTGATGGTCTGTTAGTTCGAAACCCCGTTTTAAACGGGGATAAAACTGGCTGTGGGTCTTGAAGATATTCGAATCTACCAATGTCGCGTCCAGTTCATCATCGGTGATTGCCAACAGCAAGTCTTCCATGCCCATCGACTTTTCCGATGTCCATTGCAGGTCCGGAAATGATTCTTTGGCTAGCTCAAGTTGGCTTTCATAGCTTGAACCGGCAATGACCGCCAAACGCATTCCTACCAGGTCAGCAAGTTCGCGGGGCCTGGCTTTTCCGCGCTTGTATACCACGATGGTTGTTGCGTCAGCGTAGTCGGGTCCAAAACTGTAGCGGGCTTCACGTGTCTTGGTGCGGGTCAGGTTGGCGGCGATGAATTCACCTTGCCTGCGCTCGAGTAAACTGCCGAGGTCGCCAAACTCCTGCGCAAGCTCGACTTCCAGTTCGAGGCCAAGGTATTCGGCAAACGCTTTGGCAACATCGTATTCCGGTCCGGCCCCGCCATCAGGCCCGATGAAATAGCTGCTGGCGCCATTGCGGGTGAGGGTTGTGAGGCTACCGCGTAGTTGGGCTTGTTGCAATTGGGTGGGTTGGTCGTTACCGGAATAAAGAAATGGCAATAAAACAACTGCGATCAGCGCCGCAGTTGTTTTCTTTTTTAATTGTCTGGCCCGTGAAAAATGCAAAGGCTAAGCCTTGTTGCCGTTTGCGCTATTGTATCAGTTTGGCGAAATTTTTAGATCTGCATCATAAGCTACTAATATGTATAGGCTAACTACCAGCAATCAGCAGGCGCTTTTGTGTTGGATTGATCCAGTGTCAACGGGCTGCAGGAGTTTCCTCGTTCTTCATCCTTCAGTTGATCGGCTGTTGATGCAGTAGCGGTTAAAGTATAGGTGGTCGCAGTCCTTGTGGGCAGTGTAAAAGTGTATTTAGCATGTGTGGGTGCAGGAATCTGGGCAAGTGTCGCATAGTCTGTATCGTTTGCCCGCCATATTTCCTGGTTATTAGCCCAGTTTAGTAATAGTTGTTGAGCCTCTCCTCGATTAGCCTTGCGGACATAGCGGCTATAGCTAGGCAGTGCCAATGCAACCAATATGGCCACAATGGCTACTACAATCATCAATTCAACCAGTGTAAAACCCCTTAATTTAAATTTGCGTTTCATCTCTAACCCCTCCTTGTAATCTGCACGTAAAGTCCGAAAAAGCCTGTATTGCAGATAGACGGTCATATCTTTCCGACCAACGGTAGTCAACCGGATGCCCTGTCAGCAAATAACTATCTATACTATAGGTATATACCACGTAATTGCCAAGGGACGGCGAAAAAATCTTAACCCACAAGGGGGCTTATATGATTTCCATGCAAAGGTTAATGGCAACTTCCCGAGGCTTTACTGTACTTGAATTGATGATCGTAATGGTGATCGTGGCAATCGGTGTCGCACTTGCAGTGCCGACTTATAACGATGTCATGCAACGTCGGGCAACAACATCCCAGGCTGAAAGCATCGTTGCTTTTTTGTCGGTCGCACAGGGTGAGGCAATTAAAAGTAGTGAAATGGTTTCCGTTCATCTCACTTATGCTGATCCCAAGACCTGGTGCATAGGTGCCAGTGAGGGTATGGCGGCTTGCGACTGTACTGAGACTGTTACGACTGAGTCGGATTTTTGTTCTATTAACGGCGCTGCAAGAATTCTGCAGAGCACTGAATGGACCAAGTCCGGAATGACGGCTGTCAGTACCGACAGAACGCTGGTGTTTGATCCTGTTCGGGGAACAATGTCTGCGGCTGATCTGGCTACTACGCATGGCGTAACACTGGAATCGGACAATGGCAAGTGGTCATTAACAATTGATGTTGCGGCAACAGGGCGAATCGGTATTTGTACCAGTAGCGCCAAGGCTGTACCCGGATACCCGTTATGTTCTGGTTAAACGGTTTTACCGCTGGTGCTTCTGTAACGTTTGTTGCCCTTGAGACCTTGGTTACTGGTTTAAAAAATTGAGTTTGGAAATCAATTAGCAGGTTATTAATGATGAAAATGACACGCAAGATGCCCATAAAACCCCTGAAGCTTCAACGGGGTATGACCCTCATAGAGCTGCTTGTTGCCGGCATTGTCAGTCTGATCGCTGTGTCGGGCATGGTGCTCGTCATGGCCAGTACGCTTGGAACCAGCACACAAACCATCGAGATGTCACGCCTGAATCATGAAATGCGTACGGCTATGCAGATCATGACCCGGGAATTACGCCGGGCTAATTATCATGCGAGTTGGATAGCATGTTATGGAAATACGGACTGTCGCACCACCCTTGGAATTACTGACGAGATCGACTCGAATCCAGATCGGAACCAATGTTACGGCCGGTGATTGTGTTTGGTTTTGGTATGACCGCCCACAGATTTGTCCAACAGCAAGCTGCACACAGCCCAATTGGCTGCTGCCCAGACCGACGTGACGGGTGAGACGGTCTCCGCATTTCGACGTGCGGTTACCGATGGCGTTGGCCGTCTCCAGATGACTACAACGCGCACATCTGCTGCAAGCTGTGGCAGCAGCGCCGACTGGGTTGACATCACAGACCCGAATATCATGGATGTTGCTGACATTTGACGTCAGTAACACTGATGCAGATCTACCCTCCCTTTAGGAAGACGATCAACGGTGCCGGAGATCACGCTGACAACTGAAAAGATAGGGCTGACAATGTCGGCAAAATTGACTGCTGATTCTTCAGTTCCGACCTGGATCAAAAACAATGCCAACGCTACCAGGCAGATGAACGAGTTTGTCAAGGTTCGCAATCAACTTACGACGTACTTCGCCGTGAATATTGCGCAAAGTTTAAAATTTAGTACCGAGGTAACGACCATGAAAAATGTTAACAAATACACCAAAAGCTGGATTGGTCACGGTGGTCAACGTGGCGGGCTGACCATTTTTTCAGCCGCTTTGATCCTTATTTTGATGACCCTGGTGTTGATTTATGCAACCCGGGTTAGTGTGTACGAAACCCGGGTTTCCGGGAATGAGGTGCGGCAGAAGGAGGCGTTTCATGTTGCCGAGGCTGCAATTGAGCAGGTGAAAATGTATCTCCTGGCAAACACCAATGTGATCGTTTCGAGTCGTGACAATGCTTTCCGGACGGGGCTTCTGGAAGTTTCACAAAGGATGGCTGGTTCTCGACGGGCAACGAGAATGGGTGTTATGCCCGTCTAGCCCCGCGGCAACGCACCCCTGTGGCGGTGAGGTCCCGGCAAAACCCGGCTCATATTATTATGACACGGACGCTAATACGGCAACCATAGAATCACTTCCGATCGAACTTACAGATATGCCGGTTGGGTCAACGGCAAGAATGAGTGCTTTGATGTGTTTTGTTGACCTCGCAGACACTGGAGCCAACTGTGGCGGACCCGGCTCAACGGTCGAAGCTGAAGCAAACGCTGCACTCGCTATTACACTTATGGGCTATGGATATTCTGATTGTACTGATATCAACACATTGTCGACTTGCACTGGTCGCGCCACTATTGCCCGGCCTGTTGGAACCGACAGGAAGTTGGGAGGTACGCCTTCAGTGCCGCTGGTGGCAAAAAGTACGGTACCGCTTGATGGAACATTTGAAGTTGTAGGTAACCCCAATGGCGGTGGCGAGGGTGTGCCCTTGACCACATGGATGGACGGGACTGCGGATTTATTAAGCGCTGGCACTTGGCAGACTTGTGAAATGGAAGAGTGGTATCACATACCCGAAAGACCCGAAGGTGTTGCTTGTACCGATAATAACTGTATATGTGGGCCGGGAGGAAATGATCCCGACTATTTTCTTAGCTACAGGACATCGGGAGGTGATACCCATATTGGAATTGATATCATTCAAGATCTGGATTTCCCTGATGACTTGTTTGATGTGTATTTCGGCGTACCCCGTTCGCAGTATCAGACGATAAAGAGCTCAGCTAAAATATTACCCAATTGTACAACTCTCGGCCCCGGTAGTTCAGGTCTGATCTGGATCACTGGAAGTTGCTCTATTAATGCGGGTACCGTTGTCGGTTCGGCGTTGGCACCGGTTGTTCTCGTTACAGAAGCAGAAACCAGTATCAATGGTGGCGCAGTAATATTTGGCGTGGTCTATGTATTTGATGGTTACCCCGAAGGTAGCAATTCGGCAGAGCTTAAGTCCACTGGTGGCGCGACTATATACGGTTCAGTTATTGCGGATTCACCCATTGACAAACTTCAGGGTACATTCCAGGTCGTTTATAACAGTGGTGTTCTTGCTACTGCTACAGGTTATGCCGGTGTAGGTGCGATGAATGGCGGTTGGCGTGACTTTGGTCTGCCGGAAATAGCCTGGTAAGGAGATATCAATATGAAAAAGCAAAATTATAGCAAGAAACAGAGCGGTTTCAGTATTCTTGAAGTCGTCATTGGTATCTTTATATTTATCGTGGGGATGTTGGCGCTGGCCGCTCTGCAGGGTGCGCTCACACGTTCGATGGCCGATGCAAAGCTGCGTACGACGGCCGTGAATCTGGCCGATCGCGCTATCGAAAGACAACGTGGTTTTACCCAGTTGCTTACTGCTGCGACACCAGGTGACCCTTTCGCATACAACGATATTATAACGCCGGATGCCGATATTCCTATCGTCAGGAATGGTGTGACCTACACGGTCGACATGAATGTGACGGACTATTACTATCAGTTGTCCTCTGATACATTCACTACGACCAACACAAGTGGTGCCTCGTCTTCGGACTACAAACAGGTAGACGTAACCGTGACATGGGATGCCGTTCAGGATTTTCGTGCAGGTGAAGGTGAAGCAGTCACCTCTGGTGACATCAATACCGGCAGTGTGACCTTGACGAGCACAATTCCAGCTATTATCACATCTGCCTCGGGTCGTGTGTCAGACGAGTCTGAAGGTGGTGACCTGAATCATGAAGTGACCTACTCGCCAGGTGCCAATCCCGATGTTGTTGCTTTGGGCTTAGGCGATAATAAATTTAAAGAGTCATTATTGCCAGAGCCCGATGTGCTTCGCAGTGATGAGTTGGTACAGACGACTTTCGATGTTGTAACTTACTCGACAACCGGTGGAACCACATTCTTGCGCAGAGAAGAGTTCGCCGCAGTATCTTGTGAATGCACACTCAATACCACTACTGCCGATACCGCGCGTAGACCGGTGATTTGGGCTGGGGACGAGTATGCGGGAGGGCACTTTGTAGAAAAGCCCTACGGTGTATCAGCTAACCCTAAGAACTCATCACTTTGTGATAGCTGCTGCCGTGATCACCATGATGGTGGCAGTTCAGCCGAGGATAGCAGTGACCCATACGCGAATGTCGTTGGTCCTTTTAAAGCCGACAATGAATACACGGGTACAGCACGAGCATCAGATCACATACATTATCAAACAGATGGTAAAACACCTGCAGAAAATGGCGATAAGTACCTTGAAGCCTGCCGTCTCACCCGTGTGGATGGTTTTTGGAGGGTGGCCCAGGATTTCAGAAGGGAAGATCAGTTTATATTCCCGGAAGATTTTCTCGATGGATATAACACCAATGACAGCGCGACCTACTCTGACTATGTAACGTCTGCAGCGTATGCCTATACAATGCAGGCAATAGCGGTCGGTGATGATTATCCAACCAGTTCAACTCCTTGTATAGGTCTGTCTGATTCCTGTAGTGATGCATTGCGAGTTGCAACACCACCGATGCAAGGATCATATCCCACGGCTATTACAAGCGATCAATTGCCGTCATGGACTACTTTGGTCACCGCCGGGGTCGAAGAACAGCAATTGCGTTCGCGTGGTGTGTATGTAGATTATTTGAGCAGCGATTTGCGCCAATTTATCGATGAGTGTTTTACAGGCGACCCTGTGGAGGTCGGTGGTCCAGCAACTCTTGATCCCCAATGTTGTATCAAGAATGGCTCAACGGTGACTAGTGGTTGTTCAGCAGATGATCTTTTCATTGACAAAACACCAAGTGCAAATATTCTTGAAGTTATTCCGTTTTATGAAGTGCAGTTAACCAAACTGGAGAACTGGGATCAGTCAATAACAAGCAACCCGCCAATATCAGTGACGAATGAAGCCCTGGCAGATGCGAATGCGCACAGCCGTGGTGCAATTGCCCAGATCGATACGGGACCCACGATTGTCATGTCAAAAAGTCACCGGGGAAATATTGCGTTCACCAATACGTTGGCAATTGACCCGATATTCGAAGAAGCCGAGGCAAAGCTCGACGTGCGATCATGTGATGCCGGAGGCTGTGATGGTGTTACTGGTACTCCAACGATAGCAATTGAAGGTGAGTTTACGTCGAACGTTACAGGTTTTCCTACCATTGCAGTTGAAGGGGTTGGAGATGTCAGTTGCACTTTATTGCCTAATGGGTACAGGTGTGATGTGGATGAAGATGCAGGGTCAGCGAAAATTAGAGTTTTCGGCTATGAAGACTTAAGCAACCCGAAGAAGGATAGGGAATTGAGGTATGTCTGTTCTGACACTCTTACAAGAACCGGTTCTCATGCAAGCGCAGCTGAGGCTGGAAACCACTGGGCTGAATTCGAGCTTTTGAGTGTTCCTGCGGGAACGACATATGATATCGGTATCATTTTGTCGGATGTTCCGACATGTCCGTGATCTGATTCGTTCATTTGCGAACATCAAGGAATGAAGTATGTAAAAAACCGCCCATTCCGGGCGGTTTTTTTGTTGGTGTAAGTGTCTTGAAGAAATGAAGTATTGTGGCGTTTCGTATAGGGAGTGATCTTACTAATTCATACGCATATAATTGGGATAGCCATGTACAATAGCCCTTTTGTAATTTTGAAAAGGCAGTACATAGC
>CAVWXX010000021.1:0-178034 GCA_963759155.1 uncultured Gammaproteobacteria bacterium
GTGACTCCTTTAACATCAAGTCCGCGCGCAAAAGAGGCACTGATCGGAGTATAGTGTAGTGAACATTTATGTTTCTCATTATTGACATTTAGATCATTAAATATATAATGAGAAACATTATGCCAGCCAAGAATCCAAAAATAACAGCAGAAACTGCCCGCCATTTACACGCCCTGGGCACACGTATCCGCGCACAACGGAAAAAACTGGAGCTCAACGCTACGGTGGCGGCCGAAGCTGCCGGTATGTCACGCATCACCTGGTACAGGATTGAAAAAGGTGAGCCGGCGGTAACGATGGGCGCCTGGATAAACGCCGTGACGGTTGTAGGCCTGGCTCTGGATATTCCGGAAGCTGAAATCACAGGTGCTGACAGGCAAGGTTGGGTTCCGGCGCGCATTCGCCTGGTGGATTATCCCCAACTGGAAAAGCTCGCCTGGCATGTGCGCGGTGCCGAATTTCTAAGTGCCCGTGAAGCAATGGATATCTACGAACGCAACCAGCGCCACCTGGACCTGGATGCCATGACCTCCGAGGAGGCGCAGTTGATCGATGACCTGCGCAAGGCGTTTGGCCATGCCGGGATTACACGGTAACCAGGTGTTTACACGTCTCCATCACCAAGCCATTGCCCTGGTATTACATGCCCTGGATGGAGATCTACTTAGGGAGCATGCTTGCTTTTTCGGCGGCGGAACCGCGATTGCCATGCGGTATGGTGAATACCGGGAATCGGTAGACATCGACTTCCTGGTGTCATCGAAAACAGGATATCGTAATTTACGGCAATTGACTGGCAACGGGCTGGGAGCACTCTTCAGAGACAGTAATCTGCCCTTTGCGCCACTTCGGGATGTACGTATTGACCAATATGGCATCCGCTCCATGCTGGAAGTGGTTGGCAGGGAAATCAAGTTCGAGATTGTCCTGGAAGGCCGGGTTAAACTGGTCGCACCCGGGCCGGATGACACGGTTTGTGGGATTGCTACCCTATCACCCCTGGACATGACCACAAGCAAGCTGCTTGCCAACGCTGATCGCTGGTACGACGACGGGGCTTTTAATAGAGACTTGATTGACCTTGCGATGATACGACCCACCAGGAAACTGCTGGACGCCGCTGTATCCAAAGCCCAGGAAGCCTATGGTAACGCTATCCTTGACGATCTGGCCAAAGCCATTGACCGCGTGGAAAATCGCGGTGAATGGTTGGAGCGCTGCATGGAAGCTATGGCGATGACCATGCCAAAGGCCGTTTTGTGGAAACACATTCGTCGCTTGAAAAAAGTTCTCTGAGAAATGCGCAATTGCTGATTTTTATGTAAGAATTTGGCTTCCTCAAAACCGGAATTTGATCCCGGCATAGGGTCCTTTCATGGTCATATCCTTAATCATGGCGTCATCGTCAAAATCCCAATCCATGTGGGCATATCCCACAGTTACATCAACCTTGCTAAAGCGGTAATTGATTCCGGCGAGCGCCTGCCAGGTCGATTTAGAATCACCTGTTCCGATATCAGCGTAGTAGTGGATATACCACTTTTCAGTCAAGTCAGTCTTACCCCTGGCGCCAACGATGAAATCCCAATTGCTTCCTGAGTCCTTCTCACGCCCCGAGGCGACGGATTCAATATCGTATTTGAGGTCGGCGTCTATCGAAAGATAGCGCCCGCCGGCCAGCAGGTTGAAGGTAGTCTTACCGGTGTCCACAACCTGGTAGGCTGCACCGAATGTTGATATAAACTGCTTCAAATCCAGCTTAAGTTCTGCCTCCACCGGCATGGGGATGGCCAGCGGAACAGTAGCGTTCTGGTCCAGGTCTACGTAAATATAGCTGCCAAAGATTGTCCACTTGTCTTTACTTACCGCCAACGATCCCATAAAGGCAAAATCGAGGTCATCCAGAATATCTTGCAGCGGCACATTGATGTCTTCACCCGCCGCAGTGGTGCCATCCAGTCGGGCTCCAAAGCCGAACAACTCGCCGTACCACTGCCACTTACCTGATTCCTGTTGTTCTGCTGCCATCAATGGCGCCGTAAAGAGCAGCATCAACGGCAAAGCCACGGTGACCGAAAGCAACCTCATTCTGTTTTTGATCATTTCAACTCTCCTTTTGATGTTATTTATTGACGCACTGGCTAACGTAAGTATCTGTTACAGACCAAATCAAGACATCCCTACAAACGGGGGAAAAGGGAGTGGAAAAAGAGTGGTTTCGGGTTTCGGGGGGTAATAGTGAATACCCAGGGTTTAGAGGGCTCAATCATTTATCAAGCGGAAGAGTTTCACTGAAGACCGGGCAACGGTAAACACAGACGAAAATGAGGTGGTTTGGTGGGATGTTTGGTAGGGGACGGTTGAAGGTTTCCCCTGGTAAATGTGATACTCGAAAATAATATAGACTTAATTACCAACGAACGGGGAATTGGGCAAAGTGAACAGACAAACAGAAACATATTTAAAGGAGTCACTTGGGGTCGGACCAGCGCAAGCTGTTGATTTAGAAAACCCTAATTGGTCAATCTGTCAATATTCAGACTTAAAGCCATCTTTTTGAGGGTGAAATCACCTTTCTTAGAAATTTCAGTCGTAAGCTGATATCCGGACCCTTAAACGCTGTGTTTTGCCCAGAAACATGACAGTTTAAGCATATTTTAAGTCTAATTATCGGATCATAACCATCTAATATCAGTTAGTTATATTGGTCCGAGCCCCCCCCTGAGCCCCCCCCCTGGAGCCCCCCCCTGGAGCCCCCCACCTGGCGGCGGTACCGACTAATTGCGGAATAGCCGAGCGACTAATTGCAGAATTCAAGGTGCCCTAAAGGGGTCACCCATTAGCCGTCTCCCGGCACAAACTAATACCAATCCTCGGTCTTGAGGCCGTCTACACGATTAAACTCCGACGAATTGTGACTCACCAGCACCGCCCGGTTTGCCATGGCAGTTCCAGCGATCAATACGTCAAAGGGTCCGATGGGTGTGCCTTTTTTTTCAAGCTGTGCTCGAATTGCGGCGGATGATTTCGCCTCTTCGATTGAGAAAGGAATTAACTTGACGGCATCCAGCAGAGAATTAAGCTGTTTTGTTCTCTTTTTTGGATAGGCTGATTTTGCGATACCCGTCAGAAGTTCAAAAATGACCACAGCTGGGATTCCGATATCGGCCGGAGCTTCATTAAACATTCTTTCAGCGACCCTGCCGCTTCCCTTGAAGAAATAAATCAGCGTGTTGGTGTCGAGAACATACACTAGTGTAGTGTCAACCCTAGAGTGGTTCACGTTTGGCATCTTGCCCAACGTCCGATCGGAGTTCTGCTACAGATGGAAAATCAGCCCAGGAACCGGCGAGTTCCCTGACAGACGCAGGCCATTCTTTCGCGACTTTTTCACGGATGACTTCGGTTACCCATCTACTCTTGGATAAATTTTTAGCCTTGGCGGATGCAATCATTTTTTTTTCGGTTTCATCATCGATATATATTGTTACCTGACCCATGGCCACACCTAATACAATTGCTGTACATATATGTGGAAGTATATGTGGAATTTGCCAGCTTCACAAATTCGGAATTGTTTGAGCTCCACTTAGCGACGATATTCCAGCTATATCGCATATGGCCCAGACTAGCTTGGGAACGATTTGTGAGAAATGCTCAATTGCTGAATTTGATGTAAGAATTTGGCTCCCTCAAAAACTCTGGTCAAAAGAAGAGGCCGGATACATTTTTTGAAAAAAGTATCCGGCCCCTTTGCTCGTTGGGTCAGAGGAAAGTGCCAGAGCGGTCACTCTGGCACTTGACTCTGACCCCAATTTTGCCAATTTTGTGACCCCATAACTTACTGCAATTCTAAATCATTCAATACCCAAGACTTGTTAATATAACCCTCTTCAGGACCATAGAAACGGAACACAAGAAAGAAACCCTTATCCGGATTTGTAGGAACCCAGTTCTTTTCCATGCCTTTCGGTGCTTTTGGACCAAAATAAACATCCACTGAACCATCAGCATTGGCTACCGGCTTTTCACGACTGCCTATCGAAACGTTCTTGTTTTTCCCGGGATCCAGCAGGCTGCGGGTCGTGGGATCGTAAGCCGTTACTGCCCAGAAATTTTTGACTGGCGGATTGGCTCCAACTCGTAATTTATACGTCTTGCTACCATCAAGATACGCGCCTTTATTATCACGAATGGAAGTAAGATATGCAGTACCCGCACCCGGTGTGGTAGAGATCAGGGCAGGAGAAACTACAATAGCGGCGTAATGCCACAAAGTGCGTGCATCGATATCTGCCACACCATTACGTTCAAAAGTCGTATTGTGCAGGAACATTTTTTCCCAATGACGCTCCGGCCAGTATCGGATATCAGGATCGCGCGAGGCGAACACAATAGCGCGTGACATGGCTGCGCCCTGCTTGGCACCCTGATCCAGAATACGCTGCATACGCTCATCCGGATTAAATGGCTTTCCTTGAATAATGCCCAATGTCGCCAGGCGGCCTAACTGTTCAGCACCAAATAATTCTTTGGGTTCGTATTGAATAATTTCATTCAGCATTTCAAACGCAGAACCATCTTCCGCAGCCAACGAGTTGAGACCGGTACCTGCCGTGTTACGTGTACTTAGCCTGACGGGGTCCGGTTGCAAGCGGGTAGACTTTCAGGTTTTCTTTAAACCATTGGGTTGCCTTATCGCCTACGCCGACATCACCCCAGCCGCGCAACATTGCCCAAATTCGGTAGCTCGGTGACTTGATCACAAAATAGCCATCAGGGGTTTTGCCATCGTAACCGGGAGGCAGAAACAGGAACTTGCCGCCTTTACCTTTGTCAGGCCCGACAACACCAATATCGGTCAGGAACTTAAAGGCTGCATCATTCACGGTGCCTAGCATACCCGGCGGAGCTTCTACCACTGTGGGGCCGTCTATCTTCAGGTCGAGTGAAGCAACCGCGTATACCGTGCTGTTGTTACCCGTCAGGTAAAGCTCAGTGGGTGTCAGCCCGGGGCTTGGATGCACGCCTATATCAGAAGAAGTCTTAAATCCGAAATCCCGGATCTGACCCTTGATGATGCCGTACACAGACAGTGCCGGCATGAAGTCCATGTAGGCTTGCGTGGCACGCTGCAAGTCCATCTCATCGTAAATCTTTTGAGTTGTTTCTTCGGTGGGATACGCCTCGAGATCAAACTTCAAAGTGCCGAAGTTCGTCTTGATCGTATCCGGTGCCGGTTTGAAATCCTTGTTGGTTTGTTTCTTGCCGGCATTCTCAAACAGGTTTTGCGTCTGCGCAGCAGTTTCAGCGTGAACCGGTACTGCCAAAGCTGCGGCCATCAAACCGGCTGTAATCATGATTAACGATGTTTTGCTATGCATATTCATCTCCAAAATTTTTGTATTTTGCTTAAGGATTTCGGCCAGTTGCCTGCCATTACCCCGGCAGCGACCATAGTGGTTAAGAATAATGGGGATACGCGGGGCGCCTGCTGCATGTCAACCCTTCGGAAACAGCAGAACCATCATGTAACGCAGTTGCCATTCAGGCCCGCCGCTCGGGGATGTGGCATACCAACCGGCGCCGAACTGGTTGCTTACCATCTGCGTTCCCCACTTGGTAACCTTGCTGTATGCGAGGTTTATGGGGACGGTCCAGTCTTTAGTCTTCCAGTTATAAGTGCTCTCGGCGTTGATCGACAAGGTCCTGCCTTTACCAAGACCTTTCGCCAGGAAGGGTTGAATGAACATCGAACTGATATCGGACTGGCCACCCATATTCCAGAGTTGGTTAATCAGCATTCCATAGGTCCAGGGACCCGTTTGTTTCAAAACAATTGCCGTGGGGCCGAGCGCAAAAGAATTAGCGCCGATTCCATCTGTACCCGTCGGGATGAGTGCTGCCGGTCCAACACCCCAGATCAACCCCGAGGAGGTTGGTTCCTTCGGCGAGAACCAGAAACTCTGGGTGGTGTCGCCAAAGCCAAACTGGGATCTGCCCGGCTGAAGGTTTTTCTGTTGAATGATCGGCACGATGGTTCGGGAAATCAGGTTCCAGTCTTTGGATATGGATATCGGCACGACCGGCTGAATGTTCAGCAGGTTTTTATAACCATCATCACCGTATGTGCGTGAATAGTTGTATTGGAATGGAACGCTGATCATCGCTGCTATTGGATTGGCAAGTTTTTTAGCCAGTTCATCGGCGTTACTGGCAACATGTGTGGCCATCACTGTGCCTGATTTTCCGGTAGGCACATCGGTCTTTACCTGGTCATCGGTTTTTGACTTTTCCTCGGCTCCTGTTTGTTCATCGGCTAATGTCACGCAGCTGACCCCCAGCATGAAAGCGATGGCGAGGGAATTGATTAATTTGCTATTTTTCATGTTGATTCCTTGTTTAGAGCGGTATTGCCAGTGTGAGCCACGCGTTCCGGCCTTCCGGCCGGTATTTAGCACCGAACTCCCAGTACCAGATAAGCCTGCCCTTCTCAGCGGCGCGGCCCTACCCAAGGGCCGCGCTTTTGACTTTGCGAAACTAGTTCACCAGCTCAATCTCACCCGGCCGCCAGGTCTGGTCGATCCAGGGCTGTTCGGGTCCATAGATACGCAGGGCAATGAACCAGCTCTTTCCGGGAATGGTCTGCAGCCAGTTGCCTTCCATGCCTTTCGGGGCTTCTGGAGAAAAGTAAATATCCATCGAGCCGTCGGGATTGGTTTTAATGCCTTCATCCTGACTTCCAAGGGTTGGAAACTGCTGATCGGTCTGCAGCTGGGAACGGGTCTGGGTGTCATACATGGTGATGGCCCAGAAATCCTTGGCAGGCGGATTCGGCGGCACGTGCAGTTTATAGGTCTTGGAACCGTCAAATACATCGCCATTCGAATCGAGCATTCCCATGGAGTAGTCGGAGCCTTTTCCAGCAACCGTCATGGCCATGGCTGGAGACACGCAGATATATCCGAAGTGGAAGAGCACTCGCGGATCCAGGCGATAAGCGCCGTTGCGGGTGAAGGTGGTGTCTTTGTCAGCATAAGCCGTCACCCAGGCGTCACTATCCTTATAGGTTAAATTGCCGGGGTCACGCGGGAAATAGCTGATCGCGCGGGCAGCGCCATTGGCAATCTCCATGGCATCCTTCAGGATTTTTTTCATCCGTGCATCGGGATTGAAAGGCTTACCTTTTTCAATACCGATGGCCGCCATCATGCCTTTCGCTTCCGGTCCCAGGTAATCGTCAGGTTCTCCCTGAATCAGGGCATGCAGTTTTTCAAATGCCGTGTAATCATTCGGAAGGATCACTTGCATTTCCTTGCCAGACACATTGATAAACTCCATGGCCGGAGGATTGGCTTTTGTGGCCAGGGGGTAGACCTTCAGGGTATTACGGATATTCTTGGAGGCCGCTGGAATGGCTTCTGCGAGCGGCATGCTCTTGTCGAGGTAGCCGCGCATAAATACCCAAACGCCACTGGTTTTGGAAGGAACGACAAAGTAACCATCCGGCACGTCTCCGTCATAACCTGGAGGCAGGACGAGGAATTTTCCGCCTTTGCCTTTATCCGGTCCGGCAACACCGAGGTCGGTCATGTACTGAAAAGCCATGTCATCCAGAATGCCGAGCATTCCGGGTGGCAGGTCGATAACGGTCGGACCGTCCTTAAGTAGGTCTAGAAAGCCGACAGCGTACATGGTGGAGGTGTTACCGGTCAGCAGAACCGTTGTTGAATCCATCAGACTGTCCCAGATGACGATCTTATTGGAGGTGTCTGCGCCGACCGCCGCTTGCCCTTCGCGAAGGGCATTAACGGACAGGGCTGGAATTGAATTCAGGTAGACATTTACGGCACGTGAAGTGTCGAGATAGTCGTAAATCGCAGTCGTGCTTTCTTTTGTCGGAACTCCGTCAAAGTACTTGAGCGTCCCGATAGATGTTTGGACCTCATCCGGCGCGGTAAACGCTTTCGGAATCGACGTGGTCATTTTCATTTTAGGTGGTGTGATCCGGGCCGGTGCAGGTGCGGTAACTGGTTCGGGTGCGACAGCAGTCACGGCCACATCTTCGTCCTGTTGTTGGCAGCCAATGATGGCCAGCAAACTGCACGCCGTGATTGTCAAGATGGCGAGTTTTCTCATGTTTCTATCCTCCGTTGTTTAGTGCGCGGCGGCGTTGCCAATGCAAGCCGCCGCGCCTTTTCTGTGCTACTTGACCAGTTCAATCTCACCAGGACGCCAGCCCTTGTCATACCAAACCTGGGTTGGGCTGTAGATTCTCCAGAATACATTCCAGCCTTTGTTCGGAATGGTCTGTACCCAGTTGACATTGCCTTCAGGTTTTTCAGGGCCGAAGTAAATGTCATAGGATCCGTCGGCATTCTGCACCACATCACTCTGGATACTGGTTACGCCGGGCAGGCGCTGGTCGGTCTGCAGCATGCAACGGGTCTGATTATCGTACACCGTGATCTCCCAGAAGCGTTTTGCAGGAACATTGGCCGGAATATGCAACTTGTAATTATTGGCACCATTCAATATTCCACCTTCTGAGTCGCGCAGACCGATCACATATTGAGAACCGGCACCCACTGGAGGTTTGACCATCACCGGTGTGATGCCGGTGGCATAATAGTGGAAACGGGTTCTTTCGTTGATTAAGCGTGCACCATTATGCTCAAAAGCGTAGCTTCCACCGGCAAAACCGAGTTCCCAGCTGTTGCTACCCGGCCAGATCGTTACGTTTTCGTTTCTGTTTCTCCAGATAATAGAGCGTTGCGTGGCGGTACCAACCAATGCTGCTTCTTTCAGGATTTTGGTCATTCGGGCATCGGGCTTAAACTCTTTGCCCTTTTCTATACCCAGTGAAGCAAGCATTCCCAATGATTCAGCATCCCAGGCAGCAGCGGGTTCTTCCTGTACCACTTCATTCACTTCGTGGAAGAATGTAATATCCTGTGCATGCAAGGTGTTGATGTATTTGTTAGATACGTCGTGAAACTTCACAGGTGTTGGGTTATCAGCTTCCGCTAAAGGATATACTTTTAAATGATCCTTAATACTGTTCACAACAGCGGCGTTGTCATCGCCCTTGGGAAAACCTCTTAGAGCAAACCAATGGCCATATGTTTCTGACCGTATAACAAAGGGACCTTCTTCCAGATCGCCTTCATAATCAGGTGGAAGAATGATGTATTTTCCACCTTTACCTTTATCGGGCCCTGCATTTCCCATATCGGTGACATAGTGGAACCAGAAGTTGTCCAATATGGCCAATACATTGGGGGGTGTTTCCATAACAACCGGCCCATTTTTCGTGTCAATCCACATGAATAGGTAGATCACCGTCGTATTACCGGTTAACAGAAGTCCTTTAGAATCCAGACGACTTTCCCAGATGATCGCGGTTTCATTATCGGGGCCATATTCACGGATTCCTCTTCTGAAACCTACAAGTGAAGCCGCAGGAGTAGTCATGATCATGGACTCTACAGCTCGCGAAAAATCCTGGTTATCCCAAATAAGTTGAGCTGTTTCAGCGGTAGGAACTCCATCAAAAAATTCAAGAGTACCCAGCCGGGTCTCCACCTTGTCCGGGATGAGCACGTTCTCCGGGATCTGTGTGGTCATTTTATATTGGGGTGATTTGGCCCAGGATGTGGCGGGTAGGCTAATCGCTACCAGCCCAGCCACGGTAAACGCTAATAATGTGTTAATTTTCATAGATATTTCCTCTAGTCAAAAATTCAAATTTCATGGACCGCCGCTTGGTTGCTTTGGGCGGGGCGAGCGCTAACCCGCCCCGTTTATTTGTCTTGAGTGAATTACTTCACCAACTCCAGCTCACTCGGCCGCCAGGTCTTATCCAACCAAGGCTCAAGCGGGCCGTACATACGCAGGAGGATGAACCAGCTTTTGCCGGGGATGGTCTGGATCCAGTTGCTTTCCTTGCCCTTTGGCGCTTTGGGAGCAAAGTAGATGTCATACGAACCATCTTTGTTGGCTTTGACCTCTCCGCTTAAACTATTTAGCCCGGCAAAGGGTTGGTCGCTCTGAAGCATGCTGCGCGTCTGCGGGTCATAAATTGTCACTGACCAATTGTCTTTTACCGGAACATTGGGCGGCAGGTTGAGTTTGTAGGTTTTTGCGCCATCCAAAGGCTGGTGTTTCGAATCTAATCCGGCAATACCGTAGTCCGAACCAACACCAGGTTTAATCCCTGCCATGGCCGGAGTGACACAGACCGCGTTGTAATGCATCCAAAGTCGGGCATCTATGCGACGGATTCCATCTTTTAAGAAGAAGGCATCTTTGTCAGGAAATGCCATGACCCACTCACTGTCGGTCTCTGGATAGAAATAATGTCCGGGATCACGTGGATACACGGTATTGGCGCGTGCGTAGGCATTGCCGATATCAACCGCTTCGTTGAGCAGTTTTTTCATACGCGCATCTGGATTAAAGGGTTTCCCCTTGACGATACCGAGTGTCGCGATCGTTCCACGGACTTCAGGGTCGATAAAATCGATGGGTTCTTTTTGGATGATCTCATTGAGTCGTTCAAAATAGGTGAAATCATTTGGCGGAATCGTATTGTAATAAACGCCCGACATGTTCTTGAACTCCATCTTCGGCGGATTATCCTTCTTCGCCAGCGGATAGACTTTCAGGTTGTTCTTGACGTTATCGGCAGCCTTTTTGACATCAGCTGGGTCGTTCACATCCCTGACATAACCGCGGAAGAAGTTCCACACCACATAGCTCGTGGATTTAACGACAAAATACCCATCCGGAACATCCCCTTCATAACCAGGAGGCAGCACCAGGTATTTTCCGCCCTTGCCCTTATCGGGACCAGCTGCGCCCATATCGCTGAGATAGCGCATATTGCCATCATCAAGAATGCCCAGTTGATCCGGCGGAACTTCAATGACAGTTGGGCCGTCTTTTTCAAGGTCGAGAAAGCTCCAGTTATAGAGCGAGGTGTTGTTATAGGTCAGCACCTGCGACTTTGAATCTCCCATCTGCTCCCAAAGCACAACCTGATGAGCGTCTCCCATGCCCACGTCCTTACTTCCCTGACGCAGGCTGTAGGTGGATACTGCGGGCATCATAGTAATATACATCTGCACAGCACGGGCCCGGTCGACATAATCGTACACGGCATCTCTTGTGGTAAGCGTTGGTATCCCATCAAAGAATTCCAGGGTACCTATGGGTGACTCAACCTTGGCCGGCGTGGTGATGTTCTCCGGAAGCGGTGTCGTCATTTTCATAACAGGCTTTTGGGTGATCATTTTCGGTGAGTCGGCCCATGCTGCCGTTGTCAGGCCGGCCACCAACAATCCGCTGACAGCCATGGTTGCTACTAATTTGGTTTTCATTGATTTCGTTCTCATTTTCTTACTCCAGCTTATTGCCTGCGTGGGAGGCAGTGCTTGCTGCGCCCTGCCCCCACACGTTTAACGTTATGTATAACTACTTAACCAGTTCCACATTATTTGGAACCCACGTCTTGTCATTGAACGCATTGAGTGGGCCGTAGTACCGCATGTAGACAAAGAATCCCTGATTTGGGATAACTTCTACCCAGTTTTGTTTTGCAACACCTTCCGGCTGCTTAGCTGAAAAATAAATATCGATAGAACCATCTTTATTTACAACAGGAGCCGGTGTTTGCTGACTACTAATACTTGGATAAGGCTGAGTTTGCACTACAGCACGGGTATATGGTTCGTAAACAGTAACCGACCAGAAAAGCTTTACGGGAACCTTGGGTGGTACATTGAGTTTGTAGGTTTTATTGCCGTCAAAAAACTTACCGTCTTTATCTTTGTAGGTGGTTTGATACCTTGAGCCAAGACCTTCAGGCATCTGCGCCGCCATAGCTGGGGTAATCCCATCAGCGGTAAAGTGAAACGTCGAACGCGCCTCAAGATTTATATAATCGTCCTCATAGAACGTTGAGTTATTGGTGATATAGGGACTTTCCCATTCTCTACCGGGATACACTTTCGCGTTTTCGTGTCGCGAATTAAACGCAATTACGCGCGACATGGCGACGCCTTCTTTCGCTGCCTGCTCCATAATCTTCTTCATGCGAGCGTCGGGATTGAATGGTTTGCCTTTGATAATGCCGATGGATGCCAGACGTCCCAGTTTTTCTTTGCCGAAGGCTTCGGCCGGTTCGTAGTTGATGATGTCATGCATCCATTCGAACGCGCTGGCATCTTCGGGAACCAGGGTATTGATCGGCACTCCGGTCACATTGGTAAACTTGCCTTTTCTCGGTCCGGTTTTTAATGGATAGACTTTGGCGTTCTTGCGAAAGAATTCCATGGCTTTTTCGCCGGTTCCGACCACTGCCGCGTTGGCTCGAACAAAGGAAAACAGACGGTAGGTTGGCGATTTAAATACAAAATAGCCATCCGGCACATCTCCTTCGTAACCAGGAGGAAGAATCAGGTATTTTCCGCCCTTGCCTTTGTCCATGCCTGTGGGGCCAATATCGAAAGCAAACAGGAAGTTGGCGTCATCCACAGGGCCCATCAATCCGGGAGGCGCTTCAAAAACTGTAGGACCGTCTACTTTAAGATCAAATACAATCATGGCATAGATACTTTCCGTATTACCGGTCAGCCACATTGCCTTTGAATCCAGCCGGTCGGCTGTCACCGAAATATCCGAGCTGTTCTTTGCGCCGTAATCGCGTGCCGTGCCGATCATCATTCCACGCATGGACAGGGCGGGATACATATCCAGATACAATTGGGTAGCGCGCTGCAGATCGAGTTCGTCGTAAACCTGTTGAACTGTTTTTTCCGTTGGATAGCCACCGGGGAATTTCAGCTCTCCGAACCGGGTCTCCATCTTATCGGGCGCCGGTTTGAAATCCTTTGCAGTCTGTGGGGTTTGAGCGCCAGCCTGCTCGAAGATACTCTTCTCTCCGGCTTGAGCCAGTCCGGTACTGCCAATACCTGCCATCATCAGCCCGGCAGCAGCAAGGCTTACAAGTGAGTTAGTCTTCATATCAATTTCTCCAATTTTCTATCGCGCTTGAAATGTGTTTGAATTTCATCGTATTCACCTTAAAAAATTAATCTGATTCGGAACTGTCTTCGATCTGCTCGACCTTGATGATCGACAGGTGCAGGCCATAAAGTGTCTCAAGCACGCCATTTAACTCGGCCTGATCGCGAATTTTCCCCTTCAGGCAGGTCTGCAATTGGCCTTTCTTTCCTTTTTGGATGGAAAGGCTCATACCAGCCAGACGGTCACTCCAATTCGCAGCCAATTCACCCAGGACAAGTATTTGATAGGTCGCCGGGCCGGCGAAGCTCAGACGCGGTTGTCCATTGGGATTTGACATGTCATTTTTCTCCAATTCATTGGAAATCATTGCAGGGGGATTCCCCCTAGCGGGATAGATAATGTGGCAACAAACGCGTTTCCTTCCACCGAGTTACGTACACCAAATTCCCATAGGTAACGTAGGTTCAGGAAGCCCCAGAGTGTCTTTTTCGTGGCCAAAGGAAGCGTGACTTCGGGGCCCACGGCAAAGGCCCGATTCTTTCCGATCAGGCCGGGCAGCAGCTCGAGATCACCCGGAAATTTGTCATCGGTGACTTTCAATTGCGCGTAATAGGCCAGGCCCACATTCACCGCACCGTCCATGTACGCCTTGCCGAGACCGCCTTCCAGGGTCAGGATCTGACCCACCCGGATGTCGGAGTCTTCCTTTTTGGAATGGAATTCGTAGGAGGCGGTGGTAGCGAAACTCCAGCTTTTGGCCTCGTCCAGATACCAGGTCCCCCCGCCAAACAGCTCGAGGGTCCACATACCCATACCCAGGTTATCGTCCGCAGTCGCACCATATCTGCCCGTTGGGGCGTAAATTCCGACGCCTGCGCTGTAGTCAGCCCGGTCCTTGTGCCAACCAAGGTTTATCGGCTGCACATACAAATCTGTGAAACCTGTTTTGACCTCCGCCACGAGGCCAAGAATGGGGGCTTCGAACTTATTGTCAGTCCAGGCAGGTGCAACCATCAGGCTATAGTTACCACCCCACAGCTTTTTTTCTGAAACCCACCAGATACCAATTGCGTAGCCATTCACATCAAGAGACCCCAGGCGCTCCGGGTCCACTGCGATGACATTGCCATCACGATCTCTCAGTGTGTCACCGCGATAACCATAATAAAGTGGTGCAAAATAGGTACCGGGATCCGGTTGGGAAGCCGACATCACGCCAGCGTCGCCGGGAAGGTTATGACCCAGAAACTGGGCATAAACACCTGCCGGCAGTATTAAAAAGATCAATAGCAGACCCGTGATACAGCCTTTGGTAACTCGTTTCATCACACTCTCAACAGCTAGTCTAAAAACATAGTGACTAGTTTGCGCCCAGGCGGAAGTAAGCGAATCCCCCGAGGTGGGTGGAAAACGGGTGGTAAAAGAGGGGGGCTGTCCTTAAAAGGCCACTTAAAAGGTCAAGGTGCAGATATGATTTTTCGCTCAATTGCCACGGTAACGGCCTCGCGGCGGTTAACAGTACCGAGCTTTTGGTAGATGTGTTTCAGGTGATCTTTGACCGTGTGGACTGAGATGAATAGTTTGTTTGCGATTTCCTTGTTCTGCATACGCTGCGCGAGCAACTCAAGAATATCAATCTCGCGGTTGGTCAGTTCTTCGGCAAACACGCCACCCGGAACCTCAGGGCTCGTGGTTTCAGTCTCTGGATTGTGTGGGTTTTGTTTGTTAAAGGATTGGAACAGCTCCAACAGGTGACAGGCAAACTCGCAGTCCTGGTTGAGTCGACAATACCTCTCGAGCAAATCATTCATCTCCGGCCCGGCTTCGATGAACGGTCGAAGCCAACCGCTTGGCTCCGCCAGTGCGATGACATTTTCCAGAACCTGCATTGCCTGGTCACTGTTGCCCTGTTTATCCAGAATTAATGACTCAAGAACGGTTACCTCTATCAGCTGATTTATCAGTTGGCAGCTTTCGCTGACAATTCGTATCTCATCAACTCCCTGCTGTGCCTTTTCCAGGCTGGCCGGACTACCCATGGAAATGTAGGCTCTTACTCTCGTCATCGCAGGACACCCCAGCCACACAAACAGGTCAAAAACACCGGGTGACTCATTGTATGAATCGGCCCAGCGAATGGCCGCCTCCCTGTTACCTCTTAAGAGATCTATTCGCGCCTGGCACGACTTCATCAACACCTGGTTCAGGGGGTCATCCGATTCATTAACAAAAGCCGCCAGGTTTGCCAGTGTCGTGTTTGCATTTTCGGGTTTGCCGGACAACTGTTGAGTCAATGCCTTACCAACATGGGCATCTATGACAGCCCGTGTGTCCGTTACATGCGATCTACTCAAAACCGATTGAAAATTTTCCAATGCCAGGTCGAGGCGCATACTGATCAGATCCGTACAGGCATCGAAATAATAACTCCATGCATCAACCAGCGGTGTTCGCATATTTACACCTGTGTTTCGCATTCGCCACGCTTCGTTTCTAACGCTATGCAGGTCGCCGGAAAGCATGTGAATAAAGCTCAGCGCACCAACCCGACGAGCCAATTGGATGCCGCCGAAATCCCTGATCCGACCATTGAGTTCCTGCACTCCCAATTCACCTTGACCATTCATGTAGCGGGCGATGGCCAGGTGTAAGTCTATTTCTGCAATGAGTATGTGTTTGTGACTTTCAACCTTGATTTTGGCGCTTTCCAGGCAACGTATTGACTCTTCAAATGCCCCTCCCCAAAAATTAATTTGCCCCTTAAGGTATTCCACTTCTCCTTCCTGGCCAGGCGACCCCTGCCCATCATCGAGCAAGGCCTGTGCTTCCTCTGAAAACGAAACTACTTGATCAAAGCGTTGGCGGGCGCTCGCTACCAGGCCTTTCGCAATCACAATGGTAAGCCGTTGCCCGGAGACCTCTTCGGGTAACATGGCAAGCCATCTTTCCACAATCTGCCATCGGTCTTTTTCCATTTCAGAGTAGCAATTCCGCTCGACGATTTTGACAGCGAACATGGCATCGCCCGCCTTTAATGCATGAAATATGGCTTCTTCGATAAAGTCATGGGTTTCAAACCAGATACAGGCATGCATATGGACACTTGCAATATCCTCTGCCGGCAAGATTTTTCCAAGCTCATTTTGTAACAAGGCCTGAAACAGGTGATGGTAACGGAACCATTGGTTTTGTGGATCAAGATTAATCGTAAAGAGATTTCTTGTTTGTAACTCTTGGGTAATATCAGACCCACTCAATTGCCCTTGCCCTGCGTCAGGTCTCTCGCTAGCGCAAACATGTTCAATCAAATCATCACAAAATCGATTGAGTATTGACGACTTCAGGACGCAATCGCGCATGCTGTCTGAAAGAACGGATAACACCTCATTTACCAGGTACTCCTGCATTTGAGGAACACCGCCACGAAGTGAAAGCAGAAACTCATCCGGGTTTTTATGGTTACGCAAGCTTAAAAGCACGAGGCGAAGACCAACGGCCCAACCCTCCAATACACCTTGCAGATGAGCAACTGACGCGTCTTTGACCGCGGAGTCCAGGTTGGCACAAAACAACTCTGATATCTCGGACCGTGTAAACCGCAAGTCCTGCATCCTGATTTCGAGCATCAGGTTGAGTGCCCGAAGACGGGACAAAGGCAATGACGGGTCCCTGCGTGTGATCATTATTAAATGAAAATTCGGCAGTGGGTGCTCCAGTGATTGCTCAATAAACTCATGCACCAGGGAAGACTGGTCCAGGTGATGATAATCATCCAGGACAATCGAGCACGACTCCGTGATTGTGATGAGGTCGTTCAGCAGGTGGCTTACAATCACAGGGATCGGTGGGCAATCCGATGCACTGATCAACTGCTTCGTGGCATTGCAGGCATCTGGAAATTCATTGTGGATCGCGGCTATCAGGTAGGCCAGGAATTGTTGAAGTTCACTGTCGGCCTGATCCAATGACAGCCATACTGCCGGGTGCTTTTGCCGCTGCAGCCATTGACTGACCAGCATGCTTTTACCGTAGCCCGCCGGCGCCGACACCATGGTCAGGGGGCACTCAAGTGACGAATCCATCAAGGTCAGCAATCGATCTCTCGCAACAATATCTGCGGTCACGCGAGGCCCACAGAATTTTGTCTGGATAAGCGGCAATTCCATATTTATCTCGTTATTTCCATCAGACAACCTGTGGTTTAGAAGGGTCCAGCGACAACCAGTGTTACCGGAACTTCAAGCGAAACATCCGAGAACCATCCGATAATACCAAAAGGCGCTCGCGTCCGATGATACCAATAGTCAAATACGGCGCACAGAACTTTGTCTGAATGATCGGTACCGGTGTTCAGGGGTCGGACCTGCACAAGAGTTGGGTGGATAGTCGTATGCATGAAAGACCGTGTGAGCGAGAGGGTGTTTGGACCGAGTCCATTGCTATCGGTGCTGAAGCTTACGTTGATCCAATGAAGTCTCTGATGGGTGTAAAAGCTTATCATCGGCCTACTTCAGAACATTCTGAAAGCACATTCCTGATTCAGGATAGCAATATCGTAAAACCGCATTTTTCGGATTGAAATTGGTCTTCTAAGATGGAAAAGTCCTATTTCTAGCGACTAATTACCAT
Source organism: uncultured Gammaproteobacteria bacterium (assembly GCA_963759155.1). Classification (GTDB taxonomy): domain Bacteria; phylum Pseudomonadota; class Gammaproteobacteria; order Xanthomonadales; family SZUA-36; genus SZUA-36. Next base: position 17,659 of record CAVWXX010000021.1, read on the forward strand.
GAATATCAATAGGGTATACTGGTCCGACCCCTTAGATCCGGACCGCGCTATCGTTACCACGGTCAAATTTCACGAAACATGAGAACTCATGGCCACTGCACAACCATATTTATCTGTCTCACAACACAATAAGCGAGTATTGACTCGACAGAATAAGCGAATCATGGTACAACTTAATAAGCGAACAGGTACACAGGAACTATGCCAAGTCCATCTAAAAAGCTGGCTGAATCTCTTCAAGTTCTACACGAACTTCAGGAGCGAGGTGGCGTTGCCATACGATCCAGAGACCTGACCCGGACCCATAGGGAACGCCTTTGTAAAAGTGGATTTCTGCAAGAGGTGATTAAGGGCTGGTATGTACCAGCACGCCCGGGAGAAGCTCCCGGGGAAAGTACCGCCTGGTATGCGTCATTCTGGAGCTTCTGTGCGGCATATCTACAGTATCTCAAGGGTGATGACTGGTGTTTATCGCCGGAACAATCAGTGTCATTACATGCGGAGAACTGGACCGTACCCCGTCAATTGTTGGTACGGGCAACCAAGGCGCGCAACAACATTACAGCGTTACCACACGATACGGCATTACTGGATATCCGTGCTTCGATACCGGAGAGTAAGAATATTGTTATAAGAGATGAATTGCGGTTGTTTTCTCTACCTGCCGCCTTAATTGAATCTTCACCAAGATATTTCAGACAGAACCAAACCGATATGCGAGCTGCGTTATCAATGGTACGTGATGCCTCAGAAGTGCTGGAAGGGCTATTAGAAGGTGGGCATAGCGTAGTCGCCGGGCGATTAGCTGGTGCGTTTCGTAATATTGGCCGCAATCGTATAGCTGACGACATAGTACGAACGATGCGCGCTGCCGGTTACAACGTACGGGAAAATGATCCTTTCGAGACAGAAATACCGGTCGGCCTGCCCGCACGAGAACGGTCTCCATACGTAAATCGTATCCGCATAATGTGGCAGGAGATGCGAAGGCCTATTATTGAGCGCTTTCCGGCAACCCCCGGATTGCCGAATAATGTAGATCAGTATCTAAAGCGAGTGGAGGAAGTATATGTAACTGATGCCTATCATTCTTTATCAATTGAAGGCTACCGAGTAAGCCCCGAACTAATCGATCGCGTTCGTAGCGGCACATGGAATCCAGATGATAATGAGAATGACCGGGAACACCGTAATGCTCTGGTTGCAAGCGGGTACTGGCAAGCTTACCAAGCTGTACAGGAAAGCCTCGGTAAAATTCTGCACGGTGAAAACCCCGGCACTGTCGTGGATAACGATCATCGAATTTGGCACCAGGAGATGTTTGAACCAAGCGTTACTGCGGGTATGTTAAAACCTGCTGATCTAGCTGGTTACCGCAATATTCGGGTTCACATTCGGGGGTCCATGCATGTGCCACCAAGTCATGAAGCGGCGGGAGATGCAATGCCTGCTTTCTTTGATCTACTGCGCGAAGAAACGGAACCGTCTGTTCGCGTAGTGCTCGGACATTTTATTTTCGTCTATATCCATCCCTATGTGGATGGCAACGGGCGTATGGGACGATTCTTAATGAACACAATGCTCGCAAGCGGCGGCTATCCGTGGACTGTAATTCCGGTAGAAGAACGGAACGAGTATATGGCAGCGCTGGAAGAAGCCAGCGTGGGTCAGAATATAGTTCCGTTTGCTGCATTCCTGGCGAGATTGGTGGATGATGGGATAAAAGGGAAATCAGTTCCCAAAGTCCCATCTTGAATCCAGTCAAACAGTTGAATCAATCACGCAAAATTCACGCGAAACCTATTCGCGCATCACTAACAAATCATGCATCTAATTGATATTTATGTATAAAATGGTGGGCCGTGTAGGATTCGAACCTACGACCATCGGATTAAAAGTCCGGTGCTCTACCAACTGAGCTAACGGCCCGCTATAAGTCACGCGAGGAGCGCGGCATTTTATTGGAAAACGTCGCGGTACTCAAGAAGAAACGGGTAATTCATGCAGATTTATATCGGGTTGGGTCACTGATGCCCGCAGCCTCGAATCCGGCAGCGCGTAAACGACAGGAATCACAGACACCACAGGCCCTGCCCTCGATCGTCTGCCTGGTAGCAGGAAACCGTTTTTGCGTAGTCCACGCCAAGGTCTGTGCCCTGCTTAATAATGTCTGCTTTGCTCAGGTCTATCAGCGGTGTATGAATGGTCAGGCGGTTACCCACCACGCCGGCTTTGGTGGCGAGGTTGGCCATTGCTTCATAGGCATTGATGAATTCAGGGCGGCAATCCGGGTAACCGGAATAATCCACCGCATTGACACCGATGAAAATATCATCAGCTTCCAGCACTTCGGCCCAGGCCAGTGCCAGCGATAGCATGATGGTATTTCTGGCGGGCACATAAGTGACCGGTATGCCCTCGCCCTCCTCTTCAGGAACGTCAATATCGTCGGTGAGCGCTGAGCCGCCAAAGGCCCGCAAATCGAGTTCGATGGTTTTCAAATTGGCAGAGAATGCCCTGGCGACGTTTTCGGCAGCCTGCAATTCGGAACGATGCCGCTGACCGTAATCGACCGATAAGGCATGGCACTTAAAGCCACGACCGCTCGCAATAGCCAGCACGGTGGCTGAGTCGAGTCCGCCAGACAACAACACAACAGCATTTTTTCCGGTTGATTGATTCATATTCCCTACCTCTACTTACCCGGCATGTCGCCCCATAAAAGTTTATGGAGTTGTAACTGTACCCTTACATTTAAATGGTCACTCAACACCCATTCTGCAAGTTCTGTGGGCTTAACCTGTCCCCAGACCGGTGAAAACAGGACATCCAGTTTCTCGTCGAGCCCGCGTGAACGAACGGTTTCAAGTGCCCATTCATAGTCCTCACGGGAACACAGCACAAATTTAAGTTGATCATGTGCTGTGAGGATATCCAGGTTCGCCCACAGGTTGCGCCCGGCTTCACCGGAGTCGGGTGTCTTTATATCAAGCACCCGGCTGACGCGCTCATCTACCTGGCTGACATCCATTGCACCACTGGTTTCCAGTGAAACCCGGTAACCCGCTTCAACCAGCCTGTTTAATAACTCCTGGCAACGCTTTTGCGCCAACGGTTCACCACCGGTCACACAAACATAGGGTGTTCGATAAGACGCGACCTGCTCCAGAATCTCATCGATTTTTTTCCACTCGCCGCCGTAAAAAGCATATTCGCTATCACAGTAAACACAACGCAGGGGACAACCCGTCAGGCGAATAAATACCGTCGGCCGGCCAGCATCACGTGCTTCACCCTGGAGGGAATAGAAAATTTCCGTGATCTTGAGCAGACCTTCCCTGGATTCGGGCATGCGTTTTTCACTGGTTGAATCGATTTCAGACATAAAGATAGTTTACCGTAGCTGTACCGGAGGTTTTGGTTTGGATGATTTGAGGAATTTAGTACGCTTTTCAGACCGGCTGAAACACGAAACCCGCAGGGTGCGCCATTGGGAGGCGCCCTGCGGGCAGTATATTTCAGGTCACTGGCTTAGAGTTTCAAACAAGCGCTCTTCTAGTAGTGACCTTCCAGCTTCATGCTTCTCAGGCGGCTGCCTGCCAGTCTTGCCAGCGTGGTATCAGGATACTGCTGCTGCACCTGCTCCAGTGCGGCACGCGCCTGGTCCCATTGTTTCATCTCGTAATGGGTATAGCCGATCTTTAACAGACCATCGGGCACCTTGGGGCTATCCGGATAGTTACTCAACAATGCCTGGAAGGCTTCCAGTGCGATATCGTAATTGCGTGTAACGTAATAAGACTCACCCAACCAGTACTGGGCATTATCCGCGTATTCACTATTCGGATACTGTACGACAAACGCTGAGAACTGCTCTGCGGCGGCGGCATATTTGAGATCTTTTAAGGACTGGAACCCCTGATCATAAGCAGCCTTCTCCGCTTCCGGAGATGCCGGCAACTCACGCGCCTGGGTATCCGGTGTTGCGATCGCAGTCACCGAGGATGGTGTATCCAGTGCCGGGCGTACTTCAGGTACATCCTCGCGTACCGCCGGCTGTGTCACAACCGGACCGGTGTTTACACCCGAGGTGGCGACAGGCATACCTGATGTCATCGTGCCGGGTACACTGCCACGGGAAGCCGTCAAACGTTGATCAAGATCAAGGTACTGATCCCTTTGCCGGTTACTGAGGTTCTCCAGCTGGATACCCTGGTCTTCCAGCATACCCCTTAACATCCGCACTTCATCCTGTAGCTGCTGTACCTGGTAAACCAGGTCCATCATGGCTTGCTTGTTGTCCATCTGTGCAACGGCAGGTACTGAAACGCTGATGGCCAGCACTAGGCTGGCCATCAGACTTTTTGTAAAACTTTGAGCTCGCATCATTATCTCGCTGTGTAAACGATCTCCACGCGACGATTCTGCGACCAGCAGCTATCATCGCTGACACGGCATACGGGACGTTCTTCACCGTAGCTGACCGTATCCAACTGGTTGCCCATGGCTCCAGCGGCAGATAACAGACCGGTAACCGCGTTACCACGACGTTCGCCAAGACCGAGGTTATATTCACGTGTACCACGTTCGTCAGCATGACCTTCAAGGGTTACACGCGCACTGCCGTGGGATGAAACGTAGGCCGCATGGGCTGCAACAATCGCACGGTACTCAGAGCGGACTTCTGACTTATCAAAATCGAAGTAAATTACACGCTTGCTCAGCAGGCTTTCCGGATTGTCAAAGTTTTCGGCAGCACGATTGCTGGTGTAATCACGTGGATCCACGGCCGCTGCAGTTGTCACTTCTGTAACAGGTTTGGTATCAGTATCAGTATCGGTTGTGTCAGGCACCGGCTCTGTTGTTTTACAGGCAGAGATCGAAACAGCGATGACGAGGGCAAGTAAAAAGCGCCATGTATTATTCATTTTTTCCTCCAAAAAACTATTCAAAATATATTTTAAAAATTCAGTGCCAAGTTTACCTGATTACGGGAGACCATGCCGGTTCTCTTACGTCACCTTCAGTCAAAATCAACCGCTGCCTGACATTTCCATCAACAGACACCGCAGAAAGCACACCCCTGGGGCCTTCGCGGGTAGCATAAAGGATCATACTGCCATTTGGTGCGAAACTTGGCGACTCATCCAACACACCTGGTGTCAAAATTCGCACTCGCCCAGTATCTGTGTCCAGAACAGCTATACGATACTCGTTTCCCCGTCCATGCGCCATAGCAATTCGGGTTCCATCAGGAGAAATACTTGCACGGGCATTATAATCGCCTTGCATCGTTACACGGCTTGGCTTTCCACCGCTCGCCGCAACACGATAAATCTGCGGTTTACCACCCCGATCAGAGGTGAAATACACCCACTGACTGTCAGGCGACCAGGCCGGTTCCGTGTCGATGGCCCAGTGCTGGGTTAGCTGGCGCTTTTGGCCGGTGATCAGATCACGAATATATATTTCCGGGTTGCCTGAAACTGACAGGGCCATGGCAAGGAATCGACCGTCCGGGGAATACGCCGGCGCGCCGTTAATACCTTTGCTTGAAGACACCAATTCGCGCTGGCCGGTGGCAACATTCTGAACATAAATAGCCGAATTGCCTTTTTCAAATGACACATAGGCAAGGTTTTGACCATCGGGCGACCAACTGGGTGACAACAGCGGTTCCGGTGAACCTACGACCGCCTGTGGGTTAAAACCGTCCGCATCCGCAACGAACAACTGGTAGTTCTGGTCATTACCCACACCCGTGGAGGAGATATAGGCGATCCGTGTTGAGAACGCCCCGGCAATACCGGTCAGTTTTTGATAGATGGCATCTGCCACCCGGTGGGCACCGAAACGCAGATCACCAAAACCCACCGTTGTCACCTGTGACAACAAGGCTTCCTGTGTATGCACATCAACCAGTTGATAGACAATATCGTAGCCGGTGCCGCCGGGTGCGTCCTTGACATGGCCAATAACGATGTAATCGACTTTCAGCAGACGCCAGGTGCCATAACGGATCGACTCCACGTCCACCGGGCGATCGACCATGTCCTGTTCATCCAGCGGGTCAAACAAACCGGAACGGTATAAATCGGAAGATACCACCTCCGCAACACCGGTTGTTGGACGCGGATCGGTAGCGCGCCATTGCATGGGAATGACTGCAATCGGCAGTGCACTGGCATTGCCCTGAATGATCTGAATTTCGAGCTTGGCGTGGGCCAGTTGTGAAACGAGCAGAAATAGCAGGGTATAGATAATTTTTTGCATAGTTTTAGTCATCGTCATAGGTAAATATGAAATCAATCTCACGTTGAAATACATCTTCAAAACCACGGTAAGGCAATGAGCCCGCCCTTTCCACGGCGGCTGTCAGAGAGCGCCGTGTCGCCTCATCCGCATTGCATTGACCGGATATCGCTGCGGAAATAACCTGTCCACCCGGTATTTGCACAATCTTCAGTCTACACCTCAAGCCCGGACGGGCTGTCGGCGGGCGAAGCCAGTTACTGGTCACCTGTGACTGAATCGCCGAATAATATTCTTCGCCCTTGGTCGCTAGCTGGCCAGCCCTGAATTCCGCCTGCTCATTGGCCATTTGCTGACGCATATTAGCCTCGGCAATTGCCTGGCGTTGTTTTTCCGCCTCCGCGTTCTTACGTGCATCGAGTTGCTTGAGACGCTCTTCTTCAATCTTTCGCTGACGGGCGGCTTCTTCGCGCTTTTTACGAAGCTCCTGCAACTGATCCTGTTGTTTCTTCAGTTGGTCTTTACGGTCCTGTTCCTGTTTTTTGCGTAGTTCCTGAAGCCGCAAATCTTCCTGTCGCTTTTTGGTTGCCAGGTCGTTCAGACGCTTTTTCTCGGCTGCCTCTCTCTCTTGTCTTTCGCGTTCCTGGCGCTCTTTGCGGGCCTCGAGTTCCTTTTCACGGCGCTCTTTCTCTACTTTTTGTGCGACTGCTTTTTCCGCCTCGCGTTTTACCTCTTCACGCCGCTGTTTGATCGCGCTGGTATCCACCATCACGGCTTCAATGGTCATGCCGGTCAACGCAGGCGGCTTGAAAGGCTTCCACGTCATCGTTCCGACTACAACCAGTGCCGCCATCAACAGGTGAACCGCGACAGCCAGTGTAAAGGCTTTGGTTTGTTCCCAAAGTTCGCGCATGCCGCGATCAGCCTCCGGTCTGGCCTTCCAGTGAATCAAGCGGGTCGCTCATCAGCCCCACCTTTGTCACACCGGCTTTCTGTAACAACACCATGGCGCCATAGATGTGCCCGTAACCAACCGCCTCATCACCGGCCACCAACACCTGGATTTCCGGGTTACGGCGTACGATAGCGGAGACCGTTGTCACCAGGGTCTCGGGATCTATCAGGCCACTGGAAACACCGTCGACTTCACCACCGGCATTCAGGTACAGGTCGCCGTTGGTCAGCACTGTGACCACCATCGGCTCGTCATTCTGCTGACTATCCAGCGGCTCGGCATCGGCTTTTGGCAGGTCGACTTCAACACCCAGGTTCAATAACGGCGCGGTGATCATGAAGATAACCAGCAACACGAGCATGACGTCGATATAGGGAACCACGTTGATCTCGGCCATTGGCCGGCGTCTGTTACGCTTTGTCTGCATAGCGCCGTATACCTCTAGTTATCCTGCAGCGCATGGGCCTGGCGCTGCAGGATGCTGGAAAATTCTTCGGCGAAATTGTCATAACGTGTTTCAAGCCGTTCCACCTGGTTGGAGTAACGGTTGTAGGCAATCACCGCCGGAATAGCTGCAAACAAACCCATCGCGGTCGCGATCAGGGCTTCTGAAATACCCGGTGCAACCATTGCAATCGTGGCCTGGTTAACGTTGGCCAGTTGATGAAAAGACGTCATGATGCCCCAGACGGTTCCAAACAGACCGATATAAGGGCTGGTTGAGCCCACGGTTGCCAGGTAATTAAGACTGGCCTCCAAACGGTCGGTTTCTCTGACCAGGGCAATACGCATACCACGTTGCGCGGCTTCGACCAGCACGCTCGGTGTCATCCGCCCCTGCTCACGCATACGGGTAAATTCTTTGAACCCGGATTCAAAAATCTGTTCCAGGCCATCACCGGTGTTATTCCGGCTGACAGTTTCATACAGCTGTGTCAGATCGGTCCCCGACCAGAATCGTTCCTCAAAGGCATTTGCGCCTTTTTCCGCCGCGGCCAGCGCCATGCGCTTGCGGAAAATTATCATCCAGGATGACACCGATGCGGCCAGCAGAATCGCCATCACCATTTTTACCATCCAGCTGGCGTCGAGGATTAACTGCCAGACCTGTAAGTCATTTTGCATTTTCTATCTCCGCCCTGATCCATCGGGGCATACGGGTTGGTTTGAAGTTGTCTGCTCTGAGGCAGACAGCGGTCAACTTGGCTTTTGCCACCAGTTGCCGGTCAGAGCAACGGGTCATATCCTGTTCAAAGGTCATTCTTACGCCACCGGCATCGACGTTATGCACGGTGATATCCAGTTCATCATCCAGCCGCGCGGCGTTAATAAAATCGATGTCCATGTGACGTATTGCGAAAAGTACATTCTCTTGTTCGGCTATTTTTGCCTGGTGTATGCCTTTTGCCCGCAGCCACTCGGTGCGCGCCCGCTCAAAGAAATTCAGATACTGCGAGTGGTAAACCACACCGCCTGCATCGGTATCTTCCCAGTAAACTCTTACCTTCCAGACAAAGGGATTCATATTTGGTTCGTAAAGCCCGAATAATTCATCGAAATATATTGATTAATACGTTCAAAAATACCAAATGGGGTTATTTGGCTGAAAACAAATCAGCGTCACCGTTGTTATTCCTGCCAGGTTGTTCAAGCCCAAAATGCCGGTAGGCCTTGGCCGTTACCATGCGCCCTCTTGAAGTACGCGTGATGTAACCCTGTTGGATCAGGAACGGCTCAAGCACATCCTCCACCGTTCCACGTTCCTCTGACAGGGCTGCGGCGATACTTTCGATACCAACGGGGCCGCCATCGAAGTGCTCGATAATCAACTTCAACAAGCGCCTGTCCATGGTATCAAAACCACTGGCGTCAACTTTCAGCATATCCATCGCGCCCAGGGCAATTTCTGCATTGATCAAGCCATCACCCTTGACCTGGGCAAAATCACGCACACGTCTCAGCAAGCGGTTGGCTATACGCGGTGTGCCACGGGCGCGACTGGCAATACCCATTGAGCCTTCGTCATCACAGGGGATATCCAGAATGCCGGATGAACGTGTCACGATTTGCTGCAATTCCTTTGGACTATAAAACTCAAGACGCTCAACAATACCAAAACGGTCGCGCAATGGTGACGTCAGCAATCCGGCCCGGGTGGTTGCACCCACTAACGTGAAACGGGGCAAATCGATCTTGATGGATCGTGCCGCCGGTCCTTCACCAATCATGATATCGAGCTGAAAGTCTTCCAGTGCGGGATAAAGCACCTCTTCAACCACCGGTGACAGACGGTGGATTTCATCCACGAATAACACATCACCCGGTTGCAGGTTGGTCAACAGTGCTGCCAGGTCACCTGCCCTTTCCAGTACAGGCCCTGATGTCTGGCGCAGGCTGACACCCATCTCATTGGCAATCACATGGGCCAGCGTGGTTTTACCCAAACCTGGCGGGCCAAAAATCAACACGTGATCCAGTGCTTCCTGACGACGACGGGCGGCCTCGAGAAAGATACTCAATTTCTCACGCATGGCCTGTTGACCGATGTATTCATCCATCGTCCTGGGCCGCAGGCTGATGTCCATGGCCTTGTCAGAAACGGTATCCATCGGGTTTACAATACGATCGCTTGAATCAACCATTCGGCTTTACCCTGGTTTGTAATGCTTTACGGATAATGGCCTCGGCATCCATATCGGCCTCGGCGACGGCACTGATCATACGACTGACCTCGGCGGGTTTGTAGCCCAGTGACGTCAGCGCATGGCTGGCCTCGGTGGCGGGATCGGTACTGATGGGCGCACCGGAAGGTGTAACACCCGCACCTGCGACGATACTCAGGCCTTCCAGCTTGTCGCGTAATTCCATGATGATACGCTCCGCGGTTTTTTTACCGATACCGGGTAAACGTGTCAGGGAAGCCACATCGGCTGTCGAAACATAACGCGCCAGTTCTTCACCATTTGCGCCCGACAGGATAGTCAAGGCCATCTTGGCGCCGATGCCGCTGATTTTAAGCAATTTTCTGAATAATTCGCGCTCACCCAGCGAGGCAAAACCGTACAGGGTTTGTGAATCCTGGGAGAAGTGGTGGTGGATCACGATCGCCACCTGTTTGCCATTTTCCGGCAAGTCAGAAAATACACCCGCAGGTGCTTCAACCTCGTAACCGACACCATTCACATCAATGACGAGAAATGGCGGATTTTTGTCCAGCAATGTTCCAGCCAGCCGTGCGATCATCGTGCCCCTCCGGACATGGCATTCATTCGGTTCAGGGTACCCGCCGTGTGGTGGTGACAAAGTGCGATGGCCAATGCGTCGGCCGCGTCATTCTGAATAGGCCCCTGAATATTGAGTAACAGCCCCACCATATGTTGAACCTGTGTCTTATCAGCCGCGCCCCTGCCAACAATTGCCTGTTTGACTGAGCGCGGACTGTATTCAGCAACCGGCACCTTGCATGAAATCGCCGCACAAACAGCAGCGCCCCGGGCCTGGCCCAGCTTGATGGCCGAAGAGGCGTTGTTGGCAACAAAGACAGTTTCTATCGCTGCCTGGTCCGGTTGGTATTCCTTAATCAGGGCCTGAAGCTCGGAGAATATGATTCCCAGGCGCTCGGTAAACTCACCGGCGCCAGCCTTGATAGCACCATAGTATACCGGCGATACACGGTCACCATTGATCTCGATGATGCCGACACCGGTCATTCTCGAACCGGGATCGACACCGAGTATTCGTACCGTATGACGGGTATTGAGATGGCTGTGTTTCAGCTGTAGGCCTCATCGGGTATATCTGCATTCGAGTACACATCCTGGGTATCATCCAGATCTTCGAGTGCCTCCAGAAACCGCAGGACTTTCTCACCGCTCTCCACATCAAGCTCGACTTCGAGGTTGGCCCGCATGGTGATTTCGGCGTTCTCGGGTTTCAATTCCGCTTCATCCATGGCACTTTTGACATCAGAGTAAGCTTCAGGTGTGGTAATCACCTCGATTGAGCCATCATCTTCGGTGACCACATCTTCCGCACCGGCTTCCAGCGCCACTTCCATGACATCGTCTTCTGATGTCCCGGGTGCAAAATTCAACACACCAATCTTGTCAAACAGATAGGCGACCGAGCCGTCGGTTCCCAGGTTTCCGCCATACTTTGTGAATGCATGACGCACCTCGGCCACGGTCCGGTTACGATTATCGGTCAGGCACTCCACCATCACGGCAACACCGCCCGGTGCATAACCCTCATATTTGAGTTCTTCGTAGGTGACACCATCAAGATCACCGGTGGCTTTTTTGATCGCCCGTTCGATGTTGTCCTTGGGCATATTGACCGCGTTGGCCTTTTCAATGGCAAGACGTAATGCCGGGTTGGTGGCCGGGTCACCACCGCCCTCCCGCGCTGCAACGGATAGCACCCGGTTGATCTGAGTGAATATCTTGCCACGCTTTGCATCGACCGCTTTCTTGCGATGTTGAATGTTTGCCCACTTGGAATGACCTGCCATAAAACCTGCACCTTGATAATTACTGATGAAATTCTTCGGATTTTATCACGAAACCCTGACAAACCGTGGGCTAAAAACGGGCAGTTAGATGTCCTTTTTGAACCTGCCGAACAAAATAAAATGTTCGACCTGCGTAACGACCTCTTGCGAAACCAGCATGCCGGAGTGTGACACAGGCAACTCAACCGTGTCTTTCAGGCCGTCGAGCCATGTTTCACTGACGCAGACACTACCGTCATTGGGTTCATGCTGCTTGCCTGCAACCTGCCCAAATCCGAATGCATGCGTGCCACGGATCATGCCCGTTTCACGCCCAGCAGGTAAGACAGGGAAGCCCTGCATCAGGTCTTCACGGACATTTCCAAACAGAAGCGTTTGCGCAGGAAGACGCCCCAACCGCCTGACTACACCACTGCCCCTGACAGGTGTTCCCATCATGACGACCCTTCCCGGTGGCAAGTCATCATGACGGTTCAACATGTTTAAAATGACCAGGCCACCCATGCTGTGACCGACCAGGTGTAGCTCCTCGGTCTTATTCTCACCGAGGAACCTGTAAAGCGCATCGGCATGACCATTGAGCGTTGAGGCACGCGTCGGGTAACTGAAAACCCTCACGTCATGGCCACCGGTGCGCAGTCGTTTCGCCATTTTTGACATCATCCAGCCACGGTTCCATAAACCATGTACGAGTGCGATTTCAGCCACGTAAGCGTCTCCTTGCCTGGCGGAATGGTTCGACTGAAACCAGCGCCAGGCCCAGCCAGATACAGGAAAAAGCCACCGCATGTCCGCTGGTAAAATTTTCACCATACATAAAAACAGCAATCAGAAAGCTCATGCTTGGCGCCAGGTACTGGAAAAAGCCGAGGATACTCAAGGGCAGTTTCTGGGCCGCCATATTGAACCAGATCAGCGGTAATACGGTAATAAATGCCGAACCGATCAGTAACAGATCGACAGCGATGGAGACGTGCAAAAACTGCAAGCCTGACGTCGAATACAACCACAGCAAAAAGATCAGCGCAACGGGAAACATCAGTGCTGTTTCCCACAACAAACCCAGCATGGGCCCGACCGTCAAACGTTTGCGTAACAGGCCGTAGAGCCCAAAAGACAAGGCCAGGGTCATGGCAATCCATGGCGGACGGCCAAGGTACCATGCGAGATAAAACGTACCGGCAGCTGCCACTACCACAGCGATAAACTGGAGCGGGCTCAGGCGTTCTTTCAAAAACACATAACCCAGTAACACATTGATGAGTGGTGTGCCGAAGTAACCAAGGCTGGTATCCAGGATATGATCGTTGGCAACAGCCCAGACAAAAACCACCCAGTTGATCGATACTGTCAGGCCGGATAAAACCAGCCAGGCAATACTCGAAAGGGGTAAACGCAACTTACTCAGGAACTGCCTGCGGTCACGTATGCTCAGAAAAATAATCAGCAATGGAACCGACCAGATCACCCGGTGTGCCAGTACTTCCCATGCACCAACACTCTCAAGACCCTTGTAATAAATCGGTACCAGGCCCCAGAAACCAAACGCGGCCAGCGCTGCAATGACACCGCCACGATCAAGTTTTTGTTCTGACGCGTTCATGGTTTATACGGCGCGTAAAACATCACGTACCGTTCATCGCTTACCGAATAAGGCCTTTCGAAATGGACCCACCCTACGAGGCGGGTTCATCTACCGGTTTGTCAATCACACCAATATGCAATTCTTTCAACTGGTCATTGGAAATATTCGATGGTGCGTCCGTCAATGGGCACTGCGCCGTTGTGGTCTTCGGAAAGGCGATCACATCACGGATAGAGGGTTCACCCGCCATCAGTGCAGCGACCCGGTCCAGGCCAAAGGCGATACCGCCATGCGGTGGACAACCATATTTCAACGCTTCGAGCAGGAAGCCAAATTTCGCCTCGGCTTCTTCCTCACCGATACCGAGCAGTTCAAAAACCGCCTGTTGCATAGCGGGACGATGGATACGAATCGAGCCGCCACCAATTTCCGCACCATTCAGCACGATGTCATAACCCCTGGAGAGGGCTGTGGCCGCGTTGGCCTTTAATTCGTCGGCCGAGCCGGACTGTGGGGCGGTAAACGGGTGGTGCATGGCCGTAAAACGGCCGCTTTCCTCATCCCATTCGAACATCGGGAAGTCTGTTACCCATAGTGGGGCCCATCCATCTTCTGCCAGTTCGAGGTTTTCACCGGCACGGACCAGCAAATGCCCCATAAAGGTACTGGCTGTCAGCCAGTCACCCGCACCGAAAAACAGCAGGTCGCCACTCTGAACACCGGTTTGCTCTGCAATACCGTTCCATGCCTTGTCATCGAGGAACTTGGCAACCGGTGATTGCAATCCTTCAATACCCGCATCCAGATCGTTGACCTTTATCCAGGCCAGCCCCCTGGCGCCATAACGTGCGACAAAAGCAGTGTATTCATCGATCTGCTTCCGTGAGAACTGCGCACCACCCGGTAACCTGAGTGCCGCAACCCGTTGCTCATCATTGTTTGCCGGGCCGGAAAACACTTTAAACTCGAGGTGTTTAACGTGCTCATCAACACTGTGCAGGGACATCGGGTAGCGCAGGTCCGGTTTGTCGGAACCATAGGTTTCCATGGCATCACGCCAGGTCATACGCGGGAACGGATCGGGTAGTTCAACCTCAAGCACATCTCTGAAGACCGCCCGAACAAGACTCTCTGCTGCTGCCTGTACTTCGGGCTCTTCCACGAAGGACATCTCCATATCCAGCTGGGTAAATTCCGGCTGGCGATCGGCGCGCAAATCCTCATCCCGGAAGCAGCGGGCAATCTGGTAGTAGCGGTCCATACCGGCCATCATCAGTAATTGTTTGAACAACTGGGGTGATTGCGGCAAGGCGTAAAACTGACCCGGATTGACACGACTCGGCACCAGGTAGTCACGTGCACCCTCAGGGGTGGCCTTGGTCAGGATAGGTGTCTCAAACTCGGAGAACCCGTTTCCGTCCAGGTGTTTGTGAATGGCCTGGTTGAGTTTCGAGCGGATACGCATATTGTGCTGCATGCGTTTTCTGCGCAAATCCAGGTAACGGTAACGCAGGCGAATTTCCTCACCATCGTCGTCTGTCATCATCAAAGGCAGTGGCGCCGAGGCGTTGAGCAGTTCAACCTCATCAGCAACCAGTTCGATTTTGCCGGTTGCCATGGATTCGTTCCACTGGCTCTCAGGCCGCAGACGAACCGTACCCTTTATGCGGACGCAATATTCATTGCGCAGGCGTTCTGCATCTGCAAACGCGTCGCTTTCAGGCTCAACGACAACCTGGACAAGACCTGCATTGTCCCTGAGACCGATAAAAATCAGCCCACCGAGATCCCGTCTGCGATCGACCCAGCCACACAATGTGACCGATTGACCATCCAGACCCTCATTGACTTCACCGCATAAATGACTACGCATGACATTATTCCTTGCTGGCTGATTTTGCCGCTGGTTTGGTTTCCGGCTTTTTAGTGCCGCCTGGAGTTGAAGGTTTTTCAGATTTCGCACTGCTGGTGGTGCTTGAACTCTTGTCCGAAGCATCCGCCAGGTTGCGCTTATTATCCTTTTTAAAATCAGTCTCATACCAGCCACCGCCTTTCAGGCGGAAAGCTGCCGCTGATACCAGGCGCTTGAGATCCGGACGCTTGCATTCCGGGCAATCGACCAGGTCGCCCTCACTCATTTTCTGAAGTTTTTCGAGCCTGTGTTCACAGGACTCACATCGATACTCATAAATCGGCACTGCTACTACTCCTGACTTCGATCAACCCGTATTCAAGCACGGGGTCGGCAATTATAAACGCTGATGACTCCGGAAGGCATTAAATGGGGATTGTTATTTCTTTTTACAGTACCGGCGGCTACATCGGCCTCACTGACTTGTCAAAACTACCCGGGAGCCGGGCAAATTTGGCACAAACATTGGTGCGGTTTGGTATAGTGTTTACCCTTTTTGGAAACACCAAGAGACACCCATGAAAACCAAGATTATTGTTTCTGCCATCTTGCTCGCCAGCCTGCTTTCTGCGTGCGAAAAAGACACCCCGGTGGTGACCGCAGCACCGGCCGAATCAGCGCCTGTCGAAACAGCCGTCGCGGCGTCGGCTGAAGCCGAAACCCCTTCCCGTTTTGATATCTATGCCGAGGTCAATTTGACCACGGATCTCAGTCACCTCAGTGCCAATCAGAGACAAATGATCGGTTTGCTGATTGATGCCGCCAAAATCACCGATGACATTTTCTGGCAACAGGTCTGGGGTGATAAGGACGAATTGCTCGATAGCATTGATGACAACAAGATGAGACGTTTCGCCGACTATAATTATGGACCGTGGGATCGTCTTGCCGCAGACCAGCCATTTATTGAAAGTTATGGCCCCCGCCCGCCCGGCGCCCGGTTTTATCCGGAAGATATGACCAAGGCTGAGTTCGAAGCCTGGCAACAGGAAGGCAAAGACGAACAGTATTCGCTGGTCCGGCGCGATGCCGATGGCGGCCTGATCCTGGTGCCTTACAGCAAAGCATTCGAATCCCAGATTGGCGACATTGCGGAGTTACTTTTGAAGGCGTCCGAATTGGCCGAGGATAAAGAGTTTGCGAATTACCTGAAATTGCGTGCTGAGGCCTTGAAAAGCGACGACTACCAGGCATCGGACATGGCCTGGATGGACATGAAAAACAATCCGATTGAGCTGGTTATCGGCCCCATCGAAACCTACCAGGATGCCTTGTACGGCTACCGTGCAGCATTTGAAACCTTTGTACTGATCAAGGATATGGCCTGGAGTGAGCGCCTGGCACGTTTCGCAAAATACATGCCCGACTTGCAGCGAGGCTTACCGGTGGATGAAGCCTACAAGGCGGAAGTACCCGGCTCAGATGCTGATTTGAATGCATATGACCTGGCCTATTGTGCAGGTGATTGTAATTCCGGCTCAAAAACCATCGCGATCAACCTGCCCAATGATGAGGAAGTACAGCTGGCCAAGGGCACCCGCCGCCTGCAGATCAAGAACTCCATGCTGGCCAAGTTCAACCAGATCCTGATGCCGATTGCCGGTGAATTGATCGCAGAAGACCAGCGTCAGCACATCACCTTTGATGCATTTTTCGGTAACACCATGTTTCACGAGGTTGCCCATGGCCTGGGTATTAAAAACACCCTCGATGGATCCGGCACCGTGAGACAGGCCCTGAAAGAACACGCCTCAGCACTGGAAGAAGGCAAGGCGGATATCCTTGGTCTGTACATGGTACAAAAGCTACGCGAAAACGGAGAGATTACCGAGGGCGAGATAATGGATAACTACGTGACCTTCCTCGCCGGCATTTTCAGATCCATTCGGTTTGGCGCCAGCAGTGCGCATGGACGTGCCAACATGATCAGGTTTAATTACTTCAGTGACGCCGGCGCCTTTACCCGTGACCCGGATACCGGCACCTACCGTGTCAACGTGGTTGAGTTTGAACAGGCAATTAAAAATCTCGGCAACGACATCCTGGTATTGCAGGGCAATGGCAGTTACGACGCCGTGGCTGCATTTGTGGCCGAAAAAGGTAATGTCAGCTCCGAGTTGCAAGCCGACCTGAACCGCCTGGACGCGATCAGCATTCCGGTGGATATCATTTACCAGCAGGGTAAAGAACAGCTCGGTCTGTAATTGCAAAGTTGATATTGCCTGATGAGTAAACGAATCGTCGTCAAAATTGGCAGCCAGGTTCTTTGTAGCCACGACGGCACATTGAACCGCGATGTGCTGTCAAACCTGGTCAGCCAGTTAGCCGGTCTGCAGGCGGATGGCTGGCAGGTACTGCTGGTATCTTCAGGTGCTGTTGCAGCCGGCAGGGGTCTTCAGACTGAACAATTACGCCGTATCGCTGACCCCGTCGCCCGCAAACAGGTTTTGGCAGCGACCGGCCAGGTCCGCCTGATGGAAACCTACCGTGAGTTGTTTGCGCAACAGTCGCTAACCATCGCACAGGTGCTGGCCACCAAGAGCGATTTCCAGACACGCCGGCATTATCTGAACATGCGTGGCTGCATCGAAGCACTTTTAACAGCCGGTATCGTACCGGTGGTCAATGAGAATGACGTGGTTTCGGTCACCGAACTGATGTTCACCGACAATGACGAACTCGCAGGCTTGCTGGCAGGTATGGTTAATGCAGAACTCCTGTGCCTGCTCAGCACGGTACCGGGGGTCTACGATGGTGATCCTGATAATGCCGCGACCCGATGCATAGAACGCTGGGATGATGAGCGCTACCAGACCGAGGACATCGTTTCACGCGGCACCTCCACGTTGGGGCGCGGTGGTATGAACAGCAAACTGGCGATTGCACGAAAAGTCGCCAGGCTGGGCACCGAAGTGGTCATTGCGGATGGAACAGACCCCCAGATCATGGACAAAATACTTGGTGAAAACCAGGCCGGTACGCATTTCCCGGTGATTGGCGATGCCTCATCCGCCAAACGGTGGCTGGCAAGTGCAGACGACCATGCAACCGGTTCTGTCACGGTTAACCCGGGTGCGGAAGAGGCCCTGTTGGATAGTACCCGTCTGACCAGTTTGCTATTGGTTGGCATCGAGTCTGTCGAAGGCAGTTTTGATCGTGGTGATGTTATCCAGATTCTCAGCTCATCCGGAAAGGCGATCGGCTGCGGACAGGCGCGCTATGATCACAGGGATGCGACAAAGTTGATTGGCCAGCGGGGCCATAAACCGCTGGTTCATTATGATTATCTTTATTTGTGGTAGGTGGTTTCGTTAATGAGTAATCAGCAAGAGTACCTGGAACAGGGTTTAATCAAGACACGTGAAGCAGCACGTACACTGGCAGGTTTTGACAACGCAAAGATTCGCGAAGTGCTCGAAGCACTGGCCAGTCGAACGATGGAGGCTGAAGCTCAGATTCTTGAAGCCAACCGCAGCGACCTTTCCCGCATGCCGGAATCAGACCCGAAATACGATCGTCTGCTACTGAACTCCCAGCGTCTTGCCGATATCG
Source organism: uncultured Gammaproteobacteria bacterium (assembly GCA_963759155.1). GTDB lineage: Bacteria > Pseudomonadota > Gammaproteobacteria > Xanthomonadales > SZUA-36 > SZUA-36. The sequence goes on from CAVWXX010000021.1 coordinate 36,425, forward strand.
CACACGATTTACGTTGTGTTGCCGCATTGCCTTCACCCGTTGGTGAAATACTTGAGCAAAGGCAACTGGATAACGGTATTAGAACTCAACAAAAGTTCGCGTACCCATGGGTGTTATCGCGGTTATTTTCGAATCCCGGCCGAATGTTACTTTCGATGTTTTCGCCTTATGTCTGAAAACCCTGAATGCCTGTGTGCTCAAAGGCAGCAGTGATGCGCATGACACCAACCGCGTGGTGGTCGGCATCATGCATGAGGTGTTAACAGAGCATGGTATTGATCCCGCCGTGGTGTTTCTTGCACCACCACAACGTGAATACCTTTCAGACATATTGCAGGCGACCGAATCCATTGACCTCGCCATCCCGCGTGGCTCCAAGGGACTGATTGATTTTGTCCGTGATAATGCCAGGATACCGGTGATTGAAACCGGCGCCGGAATCGTGCACACCTATGTTGATGCCAGTGCGGATCTGGCAAAGGCAAAAGCCATCATCACCAACGCCAAGACCCGCCGTGTCAGCGTATGCAACGCACTGGATACCTTGATACTGCACCGCGACCTGTTGCCGGAATTGCCGGCATTGATGGCCGTGATGGGTGAAGACTTTCAGGTTGAAGTGTATGCCGATGAGGACGCTTACGATGCACTGCAGGGACACTATGCCGCCAGCCTGAACCCTGCCTCACCTGAGCACTTTGGCACAGAGTTTTTGTCGATGAAAATGTCGATCAAAACCGTATCCGGCCTTGATGAAGCACTGGAACACATCCACCGTTATAGCTCCAAACACTCCGAGGCCATCGTCGCCGAGGACCCTTCGGTCATCGAGCAGTTCCTGAACAACGTTGATGCGGCCGCTGTTTATGCCAATACCTCCACCGCATTCACCGATGGCGGTCAATTTGGCATGGGTGCAGAAATTGGTATCAGCACGCAAAAACTCCATGCAAGAGGCCCAATGGCTTTACCGGAACTGACAAGTTACAAGTGGGTCGTTAAAGGCTCCGGTCAAACACGAACCTAAATACTGCTTTTAATACGTAAAATCCCGGCACAATACAGCAGTAGGGGTTGGGTACCTTCCACTGGGACCTTAAAAAACAGGGATGTTTTTTAAGAGCTTACAGGGATGTACTTGCAGCGTGTCCCAGGGGAAGGTACCCAACTCCTGATGCGGGATTCCTGTGCCATTTTTCGATAGATGTACCCCAAGACGGTAAGAATTCAGTTTTCCACGGTGGGGGTCCGCCAGAAGCCGGGTGTACCTCCTGAGACACGCTGCTAGTACATCCCTGTAAGCTCTCAACCAACATCCATGTTGGTTAAGGTCTCAGGAGGTACACCCGACTCCTGACGTACTGTGCAAATCTGAATCGCTGCTCGCTGTTGTGATAAAGGCTACAGGTGCGCAATGAATCACACACCTGCCCTCATTGATCAGTTAAAGCAGAGCATTCCGTCTTCGACGTCGACGTGCACCACTTCACCTGATGAAAAATCGCCTGCCAGGATTTTCTGCGCCAGCGGATTCTCGATCTTCTGCTGAATAGCACGCTTCAGCGGTCTCGCACCGTAAACCGGGTCAAATCCCGCCTTCGCCAATAAGGCCAGGGCCTGATCGCTGACTTCCATTTCAAGTCCGGAGTGCACCAGGCGTTTACGCAGCAAGTCCAATTGGATACCGGCGATCAAAGTGATCTGTGCCTGGTCGAGCGGATGGAATACCACCAGTTCGTCGACACGGTTGATGAACTCAGGCCGGAAATGATGGCCAACAACCTCCATCACCGCTGACTTCATCGCATCGTAGCCCTCGGATGCCATATCCTGGATACGGGCGGAGCCAAGGTTGGATGTCATGACGATAACGGTGTTACGAAAATCTACCGTGCGTCCGTGACCATCGGTCAGGCGGCCATCGTCCAGCACCTGCAAAAGGATATTGAACACATCCGAATGCGCTTTTTCCACTTCATCCAGCAGGATCACCGAATAAGGCCGGCGCCGAACTGCCTCTGTTAAGTAGCCACCCTCTTCGTAACCAACATATCCCGGGGGTGCACCAATGAGTCGAGCCACGGAGTGTTTTTCCATGAACTCTGACATATCGATACGCACCATGGCCTCCTCGGTATCGAACATGAACTCTGCCAATGATTTACATAGTTCTGTTTTACCGACACCCGTGGGGCCCAGGAACAGGAAGGAACCGATGGGTCGATTGGCATCCGATAAACCGGCGCGTGAACGACGGATCGCGTCGGACACTGCTGTCACGGCTTCATTCTGCCCGATCACGCGCTTGTGCAGGGCCTCTTCCATGCGCAACAGCTTGTCGCGTTCGCCTTCGAGCATGCGGGATACCGGGATACCGGTCCAGCGGGAGACGACTTCTGCAATCTCATCTTCGGTCACGCTGGTACGCAACAGGGTGAATTCTGCCTGCTCGCCTTTCTCGGCGGTCTCCAGGGCGGCTTCCAACTCGGGAATACGTCCGTATTGAAGTTCGGACATACGGGCAAGATCACTGGCGCGCCGGGCTGTTTCCAACTCGGCACGGGCGCGTTCGAGGTCTTCCTTGATATGGGTTGTGCCCTTCACTGCGGCTTTTTCCGCTTTCCAGACTTCCTCCAGATCGGAAAACTTGCGTTCCAGCTTTTCAATGGTTTCATCAAGGTCAGCGAGCCGCTGAAGGGATGCTTCATCCTTTTCTTTTTGCAGCGCCACACGTTGAATTTTCTGCTGGATCAAACGACGCTCCAGGCGGTCCAGTTTCTCCGGCTTGGAATCGATTTCCATGCGGATACGCGAGGCCGCTTCATCCATCAGGTCGATGGCCTTGTCCGGCAGTTGCCGGTCGCTGATATAACGATGCGACAGGGTCACTGCCGCCACAAGGGCCGGATCGGTGATATCAACACCGTGATGCACCTCGTAACGCTCCTGCAGGCCACGAAGAATAGCAATGGTGTCTTCCACCGATGGTTCACCGACAAATACTTTCTGGAAACGACGCTCCAAAGCGGCATCTTTTTCCATGTACTGCCGGTATTCATCAAGCGTGGTCGCACCGATACAGTGCAGTTCACCACGCGCCAGTGCCGGTTTGAGCATATTGCCGGCGTCCATCGAACCCTCGGCTTTGCCGGCACCAACGATGGTGTGGATCTCATCGATAAACAGGATGACATTGCCTTCCTGTTTGCTGAGATCATTCAATAGCGCTTTTAAGCGTTCTTCGAACTCACCTCTGAATTTGGCACCGGCGATCAGCGCACCCATGTCCAGCGACAGAACCCGCTTGCCTTTAAGGCCTTCAGGCACTTCACCGTTGACAATACGTTGCGCCATGCCTTCCACGATGGCGGTTTTACCCACACCGGGTTCGCCCATCAATATCGGGTTGTTCTTGGTCCTGCGTTGTAAAACCTGGATACAACGACGGATTTCCTCATCCCTGCCGATCACCGGATCGAGTTTTGACTGTTCCGCTCTCTCGGTCAGGTCGATGGTGTATTTTTCCAGTGCCTGGCGGGACTCTTCGGCATTGGGGTCATTGACCTGCTCACCACCGCGCATTTCATCGACGGCTTTTTCAATCGCATCGCGGTTGGCGCCGGTCTGCTTTAATAAATCGGCGACCGCGCCTTTAACATCCATTGCCGCCAATACAAATAACTCACTGGCGATGTACTGGTCATCACGTTTCTGCGCCAGTTTATCGGTTACGGTTAATATTTTGACGGTGTCATTGGAGAAGGTGATTTCCCCCGCTGCCCCCGAAACCCTGGGCAGAGAATCGAGTCGTTCACCGAGTTGTGAACGCAGTGCATTGACCTTCACACCGGCCCTGGTTAACAGGTGACGGATAGAGCCGCCCTCCTGATCCAGCAGCGCGACCATGACGTGCTCCGGTTCGATCAGTTGATTATCCCGTCCAACGGCAAGGCTCTGCGCATCTGCCAGCGCTAACTGGAACTTACTGGTTAGTTTGTCCATTCGCATTGTTAATTCCTCTATGTATTTTGGTGCCGTTCCAAGACGGACTCTGATGAGGATTAGTTGCGGTCTGATGCATGGAAAATCAAGACGTTGTTTTTAGGGCCGTGCGACCCAAAGGAGACTATTCTTTTTTGAATATCAATTTGTTAAAAGAGGTTTTACCCGGGCGCCACAGGCCTCTTCCCGGGTTATTTACCCAGGTCATTTACCCGGGTCATCTACCAGTGATACTGCAATTCAACACCGGATTCAGCGCGGCTGATCAGGCGTATCTGTACCGGCTTGTCAAAAAGCTCACGAACGGCCAGGCGAATACCCTCAGCCTGTTCTTCTGACACCAGGCTATCGGCAGTAATACGCAGGTTCAGTTGCACGCCAAAATCTTCATAAACCACTTCGACGCCTTCAAGCTCGAAGTTATCGCCAAGTCCTTTTTGTATGGTCTCAGCCAGGTTGACCGGAAGCTTTTGGGTAACTGCGTGTGGCTCGGTTCTGAGGCTTAGATAGATACCCAACACCAGTACAGCAACCATCACCGTCACGCCTGAATAGATGATCCACCCCGAGGTTTTCCGGAAACTGCGAAAACCCACCATCCACAGGCTTAGTATCGAAGCGAACACGATGGTGAACATATTAACCACGAACAACAACAACGCATTGAAAGCGAGATCGAAGTTGCCGTGGGACAGGGCCAGTCCCGAGGTCGCAATCGGGGGAACCAGCGCCGCAGCAATGGCAACGCCCGGCAGGGCAGCCAACAGGCCCGGACGGGATGAAGCATAGGCTGCCGCCAGGCCGGAGGCAAAAGCAACGAACAGATCCAGCATGGTCGGACCGCCACGCCCCAGCATCTCCGAGGTGGGTTGATGAAACCCGGGAATGGCCAGACCCACCAGGAAAGCGACCAGCATCGCGACACATATCCCGAATAAAACCGAACGAATGGATATCCTGGCCAACATGGCATTGCCCTGCACAAGGGCAAGACCGAGCCCAAGCAAGGGTGTCATCAAAGGCGCAACCAGCATCGCACCGATAACCACGGCGGCGGAGTTCTGCACCAGGCCAATCGCCGCGATGGTGGTAGAGAGCACCATCAGGGCAATGAAATCAAAATCCCAGTTTGAGTTGGATTGCAGTCTTTCAACGAGGGCAATGCGATCATCACGGGTAATTTGCGGAACCAGTCTCTCCAACCGGTTCTCAACCGCGCCAGCAAAACGGCTCCTGATGGGGGCACCGGCGCTCACCACGACAACTGCCCGGTCCTTGTCAACCTTGTAAAGTTTTGCACCGGTACTGCCGGCAACCTTGCTTCCCCACAGGCCAACACGAGAGGCGCCCGTCACGATCAGGTCGTAGTGACTCTCCTCCCAGAATCGCTGCATACCATTGTTGTAACTATTATCCACCACCACCTTGCGCAGAATACCGTCGGTATCAGTGCCCAATGATCTGCCCAAAAGCGTATCCAGTCTCCTGGCACCCACCTTGATGGAGTCCGGCCCGATATCAGGGTTAACCCGAATGGCGGTCAGGCTGATTTTGGGGTCCCTTGAAATATCACGTGCCAACTTCATTGCGGCACTGCCGTGTGTGCCGCTGGCCACGCCCACCGAAAACTGCAGATTATCCTTGTCCGCAATCTGGCCAAAACAAAATATGACTTCGCAGGGTGCATAACGCAAAAACAGGCGGCGCTCGCGAACGAGCTCAGGGTCTTTTGAGTCATGCTCTTTTCGCGCCAGTGTGAGGACCTTCAGTTTGTCCTTCAGCACCTCTTCGGTCATCAATTCACGAAATTCACGTGGTGTCGCGGACCTGAGCTGTTTCAGGCGAATGGTAACGGTAACAGGCTGTTCAGATTCACCGTCCGGATTGCTTTCGGCGTTCTCTTCAGGCTTGCCCGCACGCAAGCTGTCTGATGAGTTGATCAGTTTTAGTATTTCTTCAAGTAGCGGTGTGGATTCATTGGCTTGCGCATCGTCGAGCAGAATTTCATGCACACTGCAATCATCGCTGCGTACATGTTCAAAAACGACCAGGTTCAAATTCCGTGCTTCAGCCAGGCGCAATGCCCAATTGAGTTGCAGGTCCAGTTCCAGGTCTTTACCAATCCATGCCCCGAGGTTTCCGTCAGCCACGTGATCTCCGCTTAAGTGTTTTTGTACGCCTGATCAGCCTTTCAAAATATAATCCAGAATTCGCTTATAGACCCTGGTCAAAGCCTCCAGATCATCAATTGCCGTATTCTCATCGACCTTATGGATGCTTTCGTTGAGCAGACCGAGTTCAAGAACCTCTGTCCCAAGTGGTGCAATAAACCGGCCATCCGAGGTGCCACCACCGGTATTAAGCTCCGGTTGAATTCCAAGCTCCCGGCTGAGAGCATCGGTGACGGCCAAACGTAGTTTTCCGGCCTCGGAGCGGAAGGCTTCGCCGGAAACCCGCCAACTGATGTCATAGCGTTGGATGTCATGTTGCCGGAGCAGATCCTCAACCCGCGCCTTGATCACTTCACTGGGTGAGGCGGGTGAGTTACGAAAATTAAACCAGGCTTCGGCATGACCGGGGGTGACGTTTTCTGCACCGGTGCCGGCTTTAAGATTGGTAACCTGGCAGTGCGTCGGCGGGAAATTCTCATCCCCCTGGTCCCACTCAACTTTCGTCAAGGCATCCAGAAAAGTGCTGAGACGGTGGATCGGATTATCCAGCGCTTCCGGAAAAGCACTATGACCCTGAATGCCGTGAATGATCAGACGGGCATGGGCCGAGCCACGCCGACCGATACGCACCGTATCACCCAGTTGCTTCTGGCTACTGGGCTCACCCACCAGGCAGTACGTTGGCGCAGCGTTACGTTGGCGCAGAATCTCCGCGACCCGTTTCACACCATCGACAGCCTCACCCTCTTCATCACTGGTCAACACAATACCAATTTGCCCGGCATGATCGGGCTGTTCACGAACCAGGGCCTCAGCGGCTACCACCATAGCGGCGACGCCACCTTTCATATCGGATGCACCGCGGCCATAAAGAACATTATCTCTGACCTGTGCTTCAAATGGTGGTGACGCCCAGTCATCCAGAGGACCTGGTGGCACCACGTCGGTATGGCCCAGAAACCACATCGACGGTTCACCTGGTTCGCTGGCCTCACCATGGGTAAAAATGACATTTTTAACCTTGCCAAAATGCAGCCACTCCGCCTTAAAGCCCAATGGTTCAAGGCGCTCGGCCAATAAGTCCTGGCAACCCGCGTCATCCGGGGTCAGCGAAGGGCGTTCGATCAGGCTGCGGGTCAGGTCGAGTGTCTCACTCATGCCAATACCATGCTCATAATTTACAGACTCTCGAGATCTTTCGGGTTAAAGCCGACAGCGATAATTCTATCGGCGACAAACACCGGTCGTTTTATCAACGTGGGATGGTCCAATAACAGTTTCAGCAGCGCATCGCCTTCAGATTGACGCTGGGCCTCACTCAATTGCCGCCAGGTCGTTGAACGCCGGTTCACCAGTTTGTCGGAAAAATCTGAATCCAGCCAATTCTGCAAGAGTTCTGCGGATAAGCCATCGGTTCGAAAATCATGGAACCGGTGTTCAGTACCTTTTTGATCCAGCCACTTGAGCGCCTTGCGCACTGTGTCACATTGTTTAATGCCATAGACGGTTAACATATCAGGACTCCACACTTGCTCTGAGCAGTTCATTGACACTGGTTTTCGAACGTGTTTTTTCATCTACACGTTTAACAATGATGGCCGCGTAAAGGGCATAACTACCGTCTTTGGCCGGCAGGCTGCCGGGCACAACCACCGAACCGGGCGGTACACGGCCATACATGATCTCACCTGTTTCACGGTCATATATGCGTGTGCTGTTGCCGATATACACACCCATCGAAAGCACACTGCCTTTACCGATGATCACACCCTCGACCACTTCCGAACGGGCACCGATAAAACACTCGTCCTCGATGATGGTCGGTGTTGCCTGCAGTGGTTCAAGTACGCCGCCAATGCCAACACCACCCGATAGATGAACATGCTCACCAATCTGCGCACACGACCCCACCGTCGCCCAGGTATCGACCATCGTACGGGCACCCACATGGGCACCAATATTGACATAGGAGGGCATCAGCACCGCATCGTGCCCGATGAAAGCGCCGCGCCGGACCGTGGCCGGCGGAACAATACGGGCACCGCAGGTACTGATATCTTCATCACTGTCACGCGACCAGCGTAGAGGCACCTTGTCAAAGTAGTGAGATGCTGAACCTTCCACCACCTGGTTATGACGTACACGGAAATACAAAAGCACGGCCTTTTTCAGCCATTCATTGACCTGCCATTTGCCATCGACAGGTTCAGCAACCCGCAGGCTGCCCTGCTCCAGGCCTGATATGGAAGCCTCGATGGCCGCCAGGAGTTGCGTTCCCGCGTTTTCCGGGTTGATGGTATGGCGTTGTTCAAACGCTGCCTCAATAATTGAGCGTTGGTCTTTCACATTCATATTCATTCTCAAGGCTAATCTATTTCTTTCTCAGGGTATCAGTTAAGTTTTTCAACAGATGCGCCCGGGTTTCACGGCTCAGGGGCTCATCATGATGATCACTGAGAATAAACGCATCTTCCACGCGCTCACCCATGGTGGTAATTTTTGCATCATGCACACGAATGCCACACTCGACCAGTGCGGTGGAGATATCAGATAACAATCCAGGTCGATCCAGGCACACAATGTCCATCAAAGTTTTTTCACCACCCTGCGCCGCCGAGAAGTGAATCTCCGGCGCACTACTAAAAGGCCGCAACCGTCGCGGCAACCTGCGAACCATCGGTTTGGGCAGGCTGGCAGCGGATAACACCTTGCGCAATCGTGTCTTCAGACGTTCACAGTCGATATCATTGAGACTACTGCCATTGCTGTCCATCAGCTGGAACAGGTCGAAGCTTTTTCCCGACACCATTGTTCCAACCCGGGCTGAAAGTACATCGAGCCCAATCTCATCTATCACCGTTGTGACGGCAGCAAACAGGCCATCGTAATCCTGTGAATGAACCAGCAACTCATTGATACCCTGCTCCCTGACCTCACGTATTGCGACCAACACCGGACAATCGGGGGTATGCGTGAGCACTTTCGCCGCCGCCCATTCCAGTTGGCCATTGGAACAGCTCAGGAAGACATTCCGAGGCAGACTTGCCCACAAGTCATCGATAGCTTCGGCAGCCAGGCCTTGCGCTATAAGACGCTCCCGCACCACGGTTTTGGACTGTTGAATATGATGTTCACGATCAAAAATGTCCGAACTGCCCTCCGCCAGTGCCCGTGATGCGATGGTATAAAGTTCCCATAATAAGCTGCCTTTCCAGTTATTCCACAACTTGGGACTGGTCCCGGCTATATCAGCCACCGTAATAAGGTAGAGGTAATCCAGCCTGGTCTGCGTACCGACGATCTCACAAAACCCCTGCAACGTTTCCGGATCAGTAATATCCCTGCGCTGTGCGGTCTGAGACATTACCAGGTGCTGCTCAACAAGCCATGCCACGCGCTCGGCATGCTCCTCGCTCATCGGCAAACCCTTGCAGAAATCCAGTGCATCCTGCGCGCCGAGCGTGGAGTGATCACCTTCCCTGCCCTTGGCGATATCGTGGAACAATGCCGCCAGGTACAGGATTTCAGGGTGATCTATCTGACGGGAAATATCCGCCGTGTGCGGAAACTCTTCACTGTATTTCCCATAGGCAAACCGACGCAGGTTTCGGACCACAAACAGTATGTGCTGATCCACCGTATACACATGGAACAGGTCAAACTGCATACGGCCGACAATATTGGCAAATGTGGGGATAAACGCTGCCAGCACACCATAGCGATTCATACGTTGCAGTTGTGTATACACACCACTGGGTTCGCAGAAAAGATCGAAAAAGTATTGCCTGGCCTGTTGATCGGCGCGGAATGTGTCATCGATAAGGTGCAGGTTATCCCGAATCAACCGGATGGTTGATGCACGCACACCTCTTAGCCTTTCATGCCGGGCCAACAACACAAATAACTCCATTAATGCCACCGGTCTGCGTTGAAAAAGATCGTCGCATGAAGTCTCCAGAAAGCCATGGGTCACCCTGAAGTCCTCACCCAGGTCTTCTGATGGCAGGTTTTGCTGAGGGAGCAATTCTTCGCTGAATAATTGCAGCAGCACTTCATTGAGCCGCTCGTTTTGCATTACCGTACGGTAATAACGTTGCATAAACCGCTCAACACCCGCATTGGGATGTTGCGAGGGGTCAGCCGGGTAAAAGTGCTCGGCGATCTTTCTTTGAAATTCGAACAACAGGCGGTCTTCCCCGCGTCCGGCAAGCAAATGCAGTGCAAAGCGTATTTCCCACAGAAATGTTCTGCCGTCTTTCAAATCCTGCAGTTCGGTCTCGGTCAAAAAGCCACGCTCAACCAGGGTATGCAAAGACTGGGTGTTAAAATGCCGCTTGGCCACCCAGCCAATCATCTGGATGTCGCGCAAACCACCCGGGCTTTCCTTTATATTGGGCTCCAGGTTGTACGCGGTATCATGGAATTGCTGATGACGTTGAACCTGCTCTTCGAACTTGGCGTCAAAAAACTCGGCTGCAGACCATACCTGGTTAGCCGCGGTGGCATCCAGCATCGCCCGCATCATCTCTCTCCGGCCGCTCAGCAAACGGCTTTCCATCAGACTGGTGGCCGTGGCGATATCTTTTTTTGCCTCCGTAACACAGGCTTCAACGGTTCGTACACTATGACCAAGGTAAAAACCGGCGTCCCAGAGCAAGGTGATAAAAGCTTCAATGGCACCGCGTAACTCTTCAGAAGGCGGTGATTTTTCCAGCATGATCAGCAAATCAACATCGGAGTGGGGGTGCAGTTCGCCACGACCGAAACCACCCACGGCCACCAGTGAAACATTTTCTTCAGCCGGTATCAGGTTCTTCCAGGCATACAAAATCAACTGATCGACCACCCAGGCACGGGCTTTAACCAGCTGATTTACATCCTCTTTAGCATAAAATTTTTGTTGCAGACAGTCGTCAGCTTCACCGAGGGCTTGTTTAAGTGTATTGATCAGTTGCCGGGGTGTCTGCACACCGGCGTCGTTGCGCAGCGCGCCAGGATCAAGGCAACCTTCGGCGATCGCAGGTCTGGATAAGCAACCCCGTAATCGTATTTTCATCTATTTGCCCGCTAAATGGCTGGTATGTTTAAGAATTTACGCTCAAAGCTCATCACCCGGCAACCGCGTCAGCACATCAAAGCCATCTTCTGTGACTGCCAGTGTGTGCTCCCACTGTGCGGACAGACTGCGGTCCCTGGTATGGACGGTCCAACCATCAGCGAGCAGGCGGGTTTCTCTTTTGCCCATATTAATCATTGGCTCGATGGTAAATACCATGCCGGGCACCAGTACCTCACCTACACCAGGACGGCCATAATGAAGCACCTGCGGGTCTTCGTGGAAAACTCGTCCGATACCATGGCCGCAATATTCACGAACTACCGAAAAGCCTTTCCCTTCTGCATATTTTTGGATCGCATGACCGATATCACCCAGGCGCGCTCCGGGCTTGACCATTTCAATGCCAGTCACCATGGCCTGGTGCGCAACCTCACAGAGTTGCCTGGCCCGCACGGTTGGTTCACCCACAAGAAACATCTTGCTGGTATCACCATGCCAGCCATCTTTGATCACCGTGATGTCAATATTGAGAATATCACCATTCTTGAGTTTTTTGGCACCCGGAATTCCATGACAAACCACCTGGTTGATCGAGGTGCAAATGGATTTTGGAAAACCCCGGTAATTCAGCGGCGCCGGGATGGCCTTTTGTACGTCGGTGATATAGGCATGACAGATCTCATCCAGTTCACCGGTTGTGACACCAACACGCACATGCTCGCGAATCATTCGCAGAACCTCGCCTGCCAAATGACCTGCAACCCGCATGGCTTCTATTTCTTCCGGTGTTTTTAAAACTATTCCCATTTATTTTTTCCAAGATGCAACAATGCTGATCACGGGCCCTTCCCGCTGACCGACCGATTATTGTACCTGCTGAAAGACGGTTTGTATTAACGACCCTGAAAGTAATTGAAATCACATGGATAGGGAACCCGTGCAAATTCCCCATGACTAATGAAAGCACAAGAGAGATAATCGCCCTGGTATTCAGATAAATCAGCCTGAAGGTGCATAGGGAGTCCCCGGGGAATGGGTAAGTTTTTCAAATTCACATTACCGCTGGTTTTGATTATCGGCTCGATATTCGTGGTGATTGGCCTGGTGATGTGGCAAAAATCACAGACCGCAGAACGTAAAACAGAAACCGAAAAGGCCGTGCTGGTCGACACCATTGAGGCCGAGGTCATTTCGCTGAATTTCTCCGTCACCTCACAGGGCACGGTCAGACCACGCACGGAAACCACGCTGGTTTCCGAAGTGTCAGGCAAGATCGTGTCCGTCGCTCCCGAGTTCGTCGCTGGTGGTTTTTTTCACCAGGGCGAAATCTTACTGCAAATCGACCCCAGCGATTACGAGGCCGGCTTAAAGCGGGCGGAGGCTGCACTGGCGTCAAGAAAAGCAAAACTGGCGGACGAAATCGCCCGCTCGGAACAGGCGCTGAAAGACTGGAATAATATGGGCAAGGAGGGTCAACCCTCCGACCTTGGTTTGCGTAAACCGCAATTGGCAGACGCCCGGGCCAATGTCAGTGCGGCCGAGGCCGATGTTCAAAAGGCTCGCCGGGATCTTGAGCGCACCCGAATCACCGTTCCCTATGATGGCCTGGTAAGACAAAAAGCTGTCGATATCGGACAGTATGTCACCCTGGGCACACGTCTCGGCGTCACCTTTGCCATCGATACCGCCGAGATTCGTCTGCCGCTGACCAATAGCGACCTGCATTACCTGGATTTGCCGTCCGAGACCGATGTCATCAACAGGAACAAATCCTTTCCGCCGGTGAAATTGACTGCGGAAAGTGGCGCCGGCATTAACGAATGGCAGGCCCGCATTATCCGCACCGAGGGCGTGGTTGACGAGGTCAGCCGGGTTATCTATGCGGTTGCCCAGGTCATTGACCCCTATGGTGTGCTGGGCCAAAGCCAGCAACGGGAACTCAAGATAGGTACCTTTGTACAAGCCGAGATTGAGGGTTTGCCTGCTGAAAACGTGGTGGTATTACCACGCTACGTATTGCGCGCCGACCATACGGTCCTGGTTGCAAACGACGACAATGAACTCGAGATATTGCCGGTCACCGTATTACGCGCCGAGCCCAAGAAAGTTTATCTCAGCCAGGGTATTGAGGGCGGGGCAAAGGTTGTCATTACAACACTGGACGCCCCGGTACCGGGAACCAAACTTGCTATCAGGGGTGAAGATGTACCTGCCCTGGCCGAGCCCGAAGAGGTGAGCGAACAGTGAGTCAAGGTCAGGGTCAGGGCTGGTACTTTGCCATTATTGAGTGGTTCGCCAGAAATGCAGTTGCTGCCAACCTGTTAATGATGATCCTGCTGCTGGGTGGGCTTTATACGGTATTTACGATCAAGAAAGAAAGCCAGCCACCGATAGAAACCAATTATATTACCGTTAACATGCCGTTTCTGGGCTCCAGCCCTGAGGATGTTGAAGAAGGCATCCTGGTCAAAATTGAAGAGTCCATCCAGGATATCGAAGGTATCCAGGAAATCCAGTCCACCGGACGCCGGGGCAGTGGCACCGTACAAATCGAAGTCAGGGCCGGTTACGACGTACCGGAGGTGATGAACGAGATCAAAAATCGTGTTGATGCGATCTCAACCTTTCCCGATAACACCGAAAAACCCATCGTTTCACGTACCCGATTCCAGCAGCAGGTCAACCTGGTTTCGGTCTATGGCGATGTCGATGAGCGCACCCTCAAAGAGTATGCAAAACAGGTCAGAAATGAGATCGTCACCCTGCCCGGCATCACCCGCGCCGAACTTCTCGGCTCACGACCCTATGAGATAAGCATTGAAGTCAGTGAGTTTACGCTCGAACAATATGGCATGAGCCTGGCTGAGGTGGCCCAGGCCGTTCGCCGTGGCTCACTTGACCTGCCGGCAGGCTCCATCCGTTCCGATGCCGGCGACATACAGGTACGTACCAAGGGCCAGGCCTATACCGGACTGGACTTCGAAGACATCCTGGTGCGTACCAATGCAGACGGTTCCCGGGTACTGCTAAAAGACGTGGCGAATATTAGAGACGATTTTGAAGAAACCGGACGCTTTTCAGAGTTCAACGGTAAACAGGCCTTTTCAATCCAGGTGCTTTCTGTGGGTGACCAGAACGAACTGGATATCTCACAAACCGTTCGCGACTATGTTGCAGACAAACAGGCCTCATCACCCTCCGGTGTCAGCCTGGCTGCCTGGGCCGATGTAACCTACTACCTCAAGGGCCGTCTCGACATGATGGTCAAAAACCTCGTCATTGGCGCCTTGCTGGTATTTCTGTCGCTGACCCTGTTTTTGCGTCTTAAGCTGGCATTCTGGGTGATGGTGGGTTTACCGGTTGCGTTTCTCGGTACCTTTTTCCTGATGCCGGTATTTGGTATTACCGTCAACCTGATCAGCCTGTTCGGGTTCATCCTGGTACTGGGTATCGTTGTCGATGACGCCATCGTCATCGGTGAAAGCGCCTACACCACCATGCGCGCAAAGGGCCATTCAATAGACAATATCCTCGAAGGGGTGCACAAGGTGGCCATGCCGGCGACCTTCGGCGTATTGACCACGATGGCCGCTTTCATACCGATACTGATGATCAGCGGAATCATGGGTAAGTTCTTCTCCGCCATCGGCTGGGTTGTTGTCCTTTGCCTGGTTTTTTCATTGGTTGAGTCGAAGCTGATCCTGCCGGCCCACCTGGCGCACATGAAGATCAAACAATACGGTGAAGAAACACAAAATGGCTTCGTTCGCTTTCAAAGATTCTTCAGCGAGGGTCTGCACACCTTTGTGGACAATTACTATTCGCCGTTCCTGGCCCGCTGTCTGAAGCGACGCTACCTGACCCTGTCGGTATTTATCTCCATGTTGATTCTGTCGATTGGTCTGCTGGTCGGTGGTGTTTTGCGCTCGGTGTTTTTCCCGGACATCACGGCCGATTTCCTGCGGGTTGATATCCTGATGAACGAGGGAACACCTGCAGTACGTACTCATGATGCCATACAGCAGGTGCAGGACGGACTGTGGAAGCTTGATGCGGAAGTCAGCAGGGAACAAGGGGTGGAATCAGGTGCGGTGGTCTCAAGCGTACTGTCTTTTGCGCAAGGTGAAATCAGGGGCCAGATCATCGCTGAACTGGCCAAGGATGACAATGCTGTCATTTCAGGGGCAGAGGTGTTGCGCCGCTGGCGTGAGAATGTTGGTGACTTGCCGGGTGCAAAACAGCTGGGCTTTTCCGCGGCTACCGGCCCTGGTGGTGGTGCAGCCATATCTATCCAGTTGATCGGGGCCAATATTGAGCAGGTCGGGCGGGCATCACAGGAACTGACACGCAGAATGCAAAGCTATGAAGGCCTGTATGACATCCGCAACAGCTACGAGCGTGGCAGACCCGAAATCAAATTGAATGTAAAACCGGAGGCCGAGGCACTGGGTATCAGCCTGGCGGACCTGGCCGGTCAGGTACGAGCCGGGTTTTATGGAACAGAGGTACAGCGTATTCAGCGCGGTCAGGATGAGGTTAAGGTCATGGTCCGCTTCCCGCAGGAAGAGCGCGACTCTGTCGGTTACCTGGACAATATGAAAATTCTTACACCTGCAGGAGGTCGTGTACCCTTTCATGCGGTCGCCGAGGTTGAGTTGACCGAAAGTCCGGCTTTTATCCGGCGCTTCGACCGTGAACGCGCAATCCGTGTATCAGCCGAGGTAGATAAGGAAAAGTACGAGCCAAAGAAAATCCAGGATGACATCATGAACAAGGAACTGCCACAGGTACTGGCACATTTCCCCGGTGTCCGCTCCAAGCTCAGTGGCGCCAGCCAGCAGCAGGTTGAAATTCAGCAGGATCTGATACGTGGTGGACTACTGGCGATATTCCTGATTTACGCATTGATGGCCATACCCTTGAAGTCCTACGCGCAACCCCTGATCATCATGTCGGTAATTCCCTTCGGTACGATTGGTGCACTGATCGGCCACCTGATCCTGGGGATACCGGTCAGCATGACAAGCTATTTTGGCATCATTGCCTTATCCGGGGTGGTGGTAAATGACAGCCTGATCCTGGTTGATTTTGTCAACCGCGGGCGCGATGCCGGTGTACCGCTTGCCCAGGCTGTTAAAGACGCCGCCAGGTCACGTTTCCGTGCCATATTGCTGACCTCGTTGACCACCTTTCTCGGACTGGCGCCCATTGCAATTTTCGAAACAAGTTTGCAGGCGCAACTTGTTGTGCCAATGGCCGCCTCGCTCGCATTTGGCATCCTGTTCGCCACGGTCATCACCCTGTTCCTCATACCGACGCTTTACCTGATACTTGATGATTTCAAACAGTGGTGGAAGGAGGCATGGACACACGCGTTGCCAGGACGGGGCAAGAAAACAGAAGCGGCCACAGATACCGGAGCCGGTTTAGCTCAACGGTCAGAAGAGATTTAGGCTAAAACACTGGCACAGAGCATAAAAAATCTGTTGATGTTTGCCCGTGAGAAATTGGCGGATAGCCCTTCAGCACGTTTTGACGCCGAAATCCTGATGGCCTATGTGTTGAAGTCCAAGCGCTCATTCCTGTACGCCAATCCGGAGCAGGAGTTGCCTGACAGCCGCTCGGAAGCTTTCAAAAAACTGGTCAGGCAAAGGGCCGCAGGCCATCCTGTGGCCTACCTGGTTGAATCTGGAGAGTTCTGGTCCTTACCGCTGAAGGTCAGTCCCGACGTTCTGATTCCGCGGCCGGATACTGAGCGACTGGTTGAGGCCGCCCTCTCGAATATCCCGGCAAATGCCGACTGGCGTATCGCAGACCTCGGCACCGGTAGCGGCGCCATTGCACTGGCCATCGCTTCGGAACGGAAAAAGTGTGAAATCCATGCCACCGATATCAGCCCGGCGGCCATCGCAGTTGCACGGGACAATGCGAAGCAACTGGGTTTCAGTCATGTCCAGTTCCATTGTGGCTCGTGGAATGAACCGCTCAAGGGAAAATTTCACCTTGTCGTCAGTAATCCACCCTACATCGATGGTGATGACCCACACCTGTCACGCGGTGATTTACGTTTTGAACCCCGCGATGCACTGACCCCGGGGCCTGACGGCCTGAGCGCAATACGGGAGATCAGCCTGCTTGCCAAAGCCATGCTGGTAGAAGGCGGCTGGTTGATGTTTGAACATGGTTGGGAACAGGGTCCCGCGACCCGGCAGGTGATGCAGGAAGCCGGCTTTGGCAAGCTTGAAACACTTCAGGACCTGCAGGGTCATGATCGCGTTACCGTGGGTGAAAACTTGTAGATCAGGTCAATTTTTCAAATGGGCTTTCAGTGTCGCATAGGACTCAGGTGGACCTGCATATCCCGGTCAACGGCAATGAAGTGGTTTTGAGGTATCACATTCCATTCATCTTCGTTATCTGTCAGTTTTTCTGAAACGATGAGCACTGTTTCCTGATCTGAATCGTCTCTCATCCGGCAGACGCCATCCACACATTGAAAGCCCGCACCGGTCGAGTAGTAAAGTGTTCGTGTTTCCTTTTCCGGGTTTGAGCTATAGCGCGTGCCAAACATCCTGCGGCCATTGGTCACCATCAGGTTAAAATTCGAAACTTCCTCACCAATACCCGCTTCCACTTTTAATTGCTGGAGTACATCAAATGTTTTCTGAAAACATTCCTGGATCTGACTTTCTGTCAGCCGTGGCCCGGCATTTCTCCGCTCAACGATGTGTTGCATCAGCAAGGCAAATATATGCTCCGAATCCGTTTGTCCCTTTATCCAATGGAATATTTCATCATCCAGCAGGGACAGTAATTTCCGCCTGATGCGCTGAAACTGCGGGATACCGCCGTTGTGCATCATCAGGAACCGTTCGAAGTTAAAAGGATGGGTATTGTCCTCGGTAATCGCTCCCTCTGTTGCTGCCCGGATATGTGCGAAAAGACAATTCGTGCGGATCAAGGGCGCGTTGTAGTGCAGGTTGCTGTTACTCCAGGCCGGTGTGATCGCACGAAAAAGTCCCGGACGCTCGCTGATGGACTTAATGTACCAGCCAACACCAAAACCGTCGCCGTTGAGTATTTCAGACATTTCCCCGGCGTGATAACTTTGATGGACCAGGGAATTTGTTGGCTTCAAAAGCAACTCATCCGCCATGATGGGTTTGCCCAGGTATGCGATAAAACGACACATGAAAAAAGCTCCTTGTACTTACTTGCGCGAGTGCTGCACTGCTGGATGGTTAACTGGTTTTGTCGCTGGAAAAGTGTTTCTTGGCACTAGAAAAAGCCTCTTTCATGGCATCCATTGACAAGTCCAGAGCTGACTTGATGTCTTCCCATGAATGCTCGGAAGCCTCTTCCAGTTGTGCCCACTTTTCCTTCGCTTCACCCATCTCGTTTTCGAGTTGTTTAATGTAAGGCCGGATCTTGTCTTCGGCTTCCTTACTACCCAGCTCCAATTGAACTCTTGCTTCGTCAATTTTCGTCTGCCAACTGGCCAGTTCGGCGTCCAGCTGAGCCTTCAATTTGTCCAAATTTGTTGATTCATTCATGTTGATCTCCTGATGAATTAGTAAGCCAATATGACAACCTGCATCCGGCTTTTGAATAGTATAGACCTTGTTGCGGATCTTGTGACTCCGTTGGGAACCCGGGACTACCCGGTCAAAAACTGACGTCAAAAAAGTGTGGGGTTAGAGTACCGGCCCGAGCATACCCAGCAGATTATTCCAGAAGCGGCGAAAAACAGACCAGGCCTCAATGTCATTCTGGCTAACCGGGCTTGACGAAGCCAGGTATTGCTGCTGTCGTCCACGAACGGCAGCGGTAAGCTCCGTGTCGCAAAACAAAATGTTGTTTTCATAGTTCAAGTCGAAACTGCGCCGGTCCATGTTGGCCGAACCGATCAGGGTAATATCATCGTCAATTGTCATGCTCTTGGTATGCAGCAGACCGCCAACGTACTCATAAATATTGACGCCGGCCTTGACGAGTTCAAGGTAGTAACTATGGCTCGCCGCAGCAACCTGCCAGGAGTCGTTGCGGGCCGGGAAGATGATCGTGGTTTCAACACCACGGTGCGCCGCAGCACACAATGCACCCTGCATTGACTCGTCCGGCACATAGTAGGGTGTGGTTATCACCAGCTTGTTCCGCGCAGCGTGCATCAGGGTTTCAAATGTTTCCGGCATGGCTGAATTTCGTACCGTGGGACCCGTGCCAATAACCTGGGCAGGGAAGCCTTCAACACCCGCTTTAATCGGTGCTTCAAGTATCGAACGAATATCCTCTTCGCGAGCCTGCCATCCAGTCACTGACAAAAAGGTGTTGGTTCTGGCGTGCAACTGGACCTTCAAAACGAACCAGGGCATCCACCCAGGGCGCAAATTTTGGTTTGACCCGGAACTCGGGATCCGCGCAGTTCTGGCTACCGCAATAGGTAATCCAGTCATCAATGACCACGATCTTGCGGTGGTTGCGTAAATCAATCCTACCGTAGAAAGGACGAAGCAATGGGTTTCCAATCGGTAGCGCGACGCCAAGCCGCACACCTGCTTCACGCATCTCCTTCCAGTGCCTGGAGCGGATCATGGCACGTGACCCCAGTCCATCGGCCATGGCCCGGCAAGCCACACCACGCGCCGCGGCGCGCTTCAGAGCGTCAACCACTTTCAGACCGTTGTTGTCCTCCAGCCAGATATAGAAAATCAGGTGAATGTGATCAGTTGCCGCGTCCATATCGGCCACCATCGCATCAATCCCCGAGTTTGAATCCGACATCAATTCAGCCGAGTTACCACCTACAGGCCGAAAGCCATTGACCGACTCACCTTGCCGGAAAAGGGCTGTGCAACGGTCCGGAATCCGTGGATGATGCCTGGGGTCATTCTCGAATGACGATGGTGCCGCAGGTGGCAAACTGGCCAGGACTTCGCGAGCACGTGCCACACGCTTACGTCCAATGCTGGTTTCCCCCAACAGCAGATAGATGAACATCCCGATACCCGGCAGGGTGGCGATCACCGCTACCCACGCAACTCTCGAGGCCGGCTCACGGTGGGGCCGCAACACGGCGCGCACCATCACTGCCAGCCATAACAGCAATGGCACCAGCACCAACAGCATATAAACCAGTATTTCCCGAATTTCCGGCATCTCGTAGATTATGATCCAAGCAGGTGAAAATAGTCACTCAAACTTTTAAAACCAAATTGCAGACCCATGGCTATCACGATCAGCGCCATAAAGGACTGGATGGTAGCCTGAATAAATGAGTTCATTAACCGTAAGCTGTTGATGATTTCAGATAACTTCAAATAAACCCAAGCCCGGCGGCATTAGTGGCCGGCCCTGAAGGCAGGATTGTTACGCTGGTTTGCGCAACAAATCAAAAAATGTACCGCATGGCAAACTGCAGCTGTGCTGCCGAACCCTTGCTTCCATCCTTGTTTGAGCGTTCACCCCAAAGAAACTCAATACCGCCCTGTATGTTTTT
The DNA here is from genome assembly GCA_963759155.1 of uncultured Gammaproteobacteria bacterium. GTDB lineage: Bacteria > Pseudomonadota > Gammaproteobacteria > Xanthomonadales > SZUA-36 > SZUA-36. The sequence goes on from CAVWXX010000021.1 coordinate 57,153, forward strand.
GGTCGGATTATATATGAGATTCATTGAAGCCCGCATGGTGCGGTTGTAGTCACTGTCATCCTGAAAGTCGAAATTGCTGATATCCACCCAACTCAGCGTAAAACTTGATCGCAGAACACCCGGCCACCCTTTAACAAACCGCCCTTTCAGGGGCCATCTATGCATATAGGACAGGTAACCTGAAAACACGGGTAGTGCACGTAATCTGCCGGCCGGATCAAAAACCGCATCGCCGCCACCGACGGTACCCAGGTCATTGATGAAGTGCCCGATACCTTCACCGTAGGTTAACTGCCAAAGCAGGTAATCATCTGCAGCCCACCAAGTCGCGGGTTGACGTCCACCGGTGGTAATGCCCCAACCGACCGTGTTCTGCACCTTGCCAACGGTATCGCCTGAAACGTCTGTTTTTATCGCGCTCAATTCCCTGAGAATAGCACCCACGCGATAATTCCAATTACCCAGGCGACCCAGGGGCACTTTTTCCAGGCTGGCGACTACATCAAACGCGCCCCTTTGGCCCTGACCGCCGTAAATATCAGTTGCTGGATCTTCAAGCGCCAGTTTCAGATTGAGCGTCTCACCAAATTGCGGTGACCAGCGGACCTGGGAGTTTCGAAGCAGGACCTGACCGTTAATACCTTCGACATCCACTTCTTCAGGTTGAGCATTGTTGTCCATGAATGTAGACCAGGTCTTACCAGCCAATATGCTGCGAAACTGGCCAAAGGCATGTCGCAAACGATAGGTGTCGCCATTGCCCTGAAAGTCACCCTCAATGAAAGCACGTATTTCACCCATGCTGGCCTGTTCACGATACTCAAGGTTAAAACGGGTCTGTTGTGCGGACACCTGGGTACCCTCTACTGCGCCCGGTGTAGTCTGACCCTCTGGTGGAATACTGCCAACGATGAACCTGTCGGGTATCAGCATTGGATCAAAACTATTTACAATCGACAGGTTGACGTAACCACCCACCTTCATCGCCGCCGTTGTTCCAGGCAGGTACCACGCGCCGGGAAAGTTCGGATCATAAGTGGTGTTGGCAGGATCATAGAATGCTTTTCGGGCAATCTCCGCCTGGTTCTGTTCCTTTTGCTGTTCTTTAGCTACAGCGGAATCAGCACCCTCAACCTGTTGCTTGGCCAACGCCAGTACAGCTTGTTGCTGTCCGCTCTGATCATCAGTCGGAATGGCTGTTTCAGATTCATCCTGTTTGGCTGTGACGGGGGTTTTATCTTTTTCCGGATACACCACGTCAGGTACATCGGCCGATGCCTGGCTTGTCTCAGGACTGCCCTGCAGTTGCTTGATCAACAGGCGCTGCGCGGCCAGCTCCTTGCCTTGTTCATCGAGTTGCTTTTGTTGCTGCTCCAGCAGGTCCTGCATCTTTTGCAGCGTGGCTTGCAAATCCGCATCATCCGCACCGACAACTTGCGAGACCGTTAGAAGGCCTAGAAATATCGCGAGTGAGACCTTCTTACAGAACATTAGTAGAATCGCTCCAAATTGCTATAGATGCCATCAGGTTTGGCGTTTGAAGTTCGTAATAATATCATTCTTCGCTGACCCAAATCCATGCCGGGTCATAGCGGGTGCCGCACGAATGACGGCACCCTCGCCTGTCTAATCGTCGTTTTCTAATCGTCGTTTTCTAATCGTCGTTAATCGCCGGAACCCTGTGTCGTCACATGACCCAGGTTCTTGGCCAGCAACTCTGCCCAGTGGCGTAACATCCGGTCAGCTGCCGCCTTGTTGGTCACCCGGTTCGCCGCCTGTGCAAATCCTTCATCATCCGCCATTGGATCAACCACCCGTGCGATCAGTGTGTTGGTGGCTGAGTCATACATTTCCATGTACAGCGTCATGCTTCCCGCCGACCTGACAAAAGTCCTGCTAATACCAGCTGTCATTATATCCGGTGCAGCCACATCCAGATTGATGATCGCCGGGCGCAGCAACAACACGTCGGCGCCGACTTCGTCAACTACCGGGAACCCTTTCTTTGTCAGTTCCTTAGTGAAGACCTTCCTGAATTCAGCAGCCATGCGGGTCTTGATCTCCTCCGCATCCTTGTCCGTTACCCGGCCTTGAAGACCAAGCTGGTCCATGTTGTAGTCCCGTTCCCAGTTCTTGACAAAATCCACGTAGCAATCAAGCAGCTTCACCTTGCTGTATTTACTCAGGTCTGTTCCGGGTTTTATATAGGCGGCCCTGACCTTGCTTTTTTTAACCAGGTGCAAACCATCGGAATCAACCTCCGGAAGCTTATCTTTGGCGAACACCGGTCCGCTCAGCAAGGTCGCGGTCAAAAACCCGGTAGATGCAACTATTAACACTAAATTGGCAACCTTCTTCAGTTTCATGTCATTGTCCTCAGTAGTTTCCTCTTCTTGGGGAAAGTAAAAACTGCCCCTCCCCGCCGATCGTTTCCCCCGGGTAAGCTATTCTACCAATTCGGGATCATTTAGTACCCAGGTTTTGAACCGGGAGTCGGACCTGTACAGTTGAACCGGGGGTCGGACCTGTACAGCTCGTTGAAAAGTAAGAAACCTACATTGATTTAAGGGTTTTACCGATAGTTAAACAACTCATTTTGACGCATCTTTGTACTATCTAAATCCGGAACGTCAAATATGCCCAGAGCCAATCGCTTCTACCTGCCCGGTGCCGTCTGGCACATCACCCAACGATGTCATGACCGTAAATTTCTTCTGAAATTTGAACGTGACCGTCTGCGCTGGAAGCACTACTTGTTTCAGGCCAAAAAACGTTATGGCCTGTTGGTGTTGAACTATATTGCCACCAGTAACCATGTTCACTTGCTGGTTCAAGATACCGGACAGGGTGTAATAGCCAGGAGTATGCAACTAATCGCCGGTCGGACCGCCCAGGAATACAACCAGCGGAAATTCAGAAACGGGGCCTTTTGGGAAGACCGTTACTTTGCAACGGCAGTTTCCACCGATCACCACCTGATCCAGTGTCTCGTATATATAGACCTGAATATGCTTCGGGCCGGTGTTGTGGATCATCCTGCCAAATGGAAAGTCAGTGGTTATCGTGAGATTCAATCACCGCCACAGCGCTACCAAATTATCGATCGTCCTGCCCTTCGCAGCCTGACCAGTATTTCAAGCGAACAAACACTTCGATCTGTGCACAAGAACTGGGTGGATAGTCGCATCCTTAAAAGGCCTCGAGAGCGAGAGGGTGTTTGGACCGAGTCTATTGCTGTCGGCTCTCAAGCTTATGTTTCACGAGTGAAGTCACAGATGGGTGTTAAAGCCTATCACCGGTCAATTTCAGAACATTCTGAAGGTACGTTCCTTATTCAGGAGAGCAGTCTCGTAAAACCACAATTTCTCGACTGAAATTGATCTTTTAAGACTGAAAAGGCTAATTTCTTGTGATTGACCATCAGGAATATCAATAGGATATATTGGTCCGACCCCTCAATCCCTCAAGATGTCCGCCGTCAGGCGCGTACCGAGCGCCCTAAGGTTGTTCTTCGCCATCCTTTTTGATCAGACGCAAATGTCCTTCATCTTCAATTGAATCACCCACGGCTTTTTCCAACATGCCGGCTTCCAGTTGCTTGGCGTGGCGGGCGCCGAGCTTGCTGAGCTTATCGGTCTGGCCAACCAGGTTGCCGGCACCGGTGGTTAGCTGGCTGTAGGCATCATCATAGGCTTTTCTTGCCTGCTCGAGGCGCATCCCGACAGCCTTCAGGTTCTCGGTGAAACCAACAAACTTGTCGTACAACAAACCAGCACGGCGGGCGATGTCCTGGGCATTGGTGTTTTGTTTGTGCACCTGCCAAACGGAGGCAACGGTGCGTACGGTAGCGAGGAAATTGGCCGGCGACAGCAGGGCAACACGCTGTTGTAATGCATACTCCGGCAGGCTTGGGTCTTTTTGAAGTGCGACAATGAGTGCGGACTCGATCGGCACAAACATGAGTACAAAGTCGAGTGCATTGAGTTCTTCCACGTCGGGGTAGTTCTTTTTACCCAAACCTGAAATATGCGCTTTTATGGAGGCCACGTGCTCCGTTAAAAGCGTATCACGCCGACCTTCATCTTCCTCGGACTGGTAACGTGTCCACGCAGTCAGGGATACCTTGGAATCAAGGATAATGCTGCGGTTTTCCGGTAACTTCAGCACAAAATCCGGTTGTAATCGCTCACCGTTATTACCAACCGTTGAAACCTGTGTGTAGTAATGCTCACCCTTGACGAGACCGGCCAGCTCCATCAGGCGTTCGAGTTGCTGCTCACCCCAATTACCCTGGGCTTTGACATCGGAGGTCAAGGCCTTGGTCAGGTTTTGTGCCTCCTTGTGAAGACGCTCGTTCAGGCTCTCCATCTGTTTGAGCTTTTCCTGCAGGGCGGCGTGTTGGCGAATATCTTCACGGCTATTTTTATCCACCGTTGAGCGGAAGGTCTCAAGGTCTTTGGCTAAAGGTTTCAACAGCCCGCTTAGCTGTTTTTCACTTAATTGCGTGAACTGGCTGGAGCGCTCATCGAATACCTTGCCAGCCAGCCGGTCGAAAGACTCTGTCAAGCGTTTTTCGGCCTGTTCAAGCGAGGCCTTTTCGGCCCGGTGGTGTTGCTGCTGTTCTTCAAGCCGGGTTTCGGTGATCGCCAATGCACGCTGGACTTCCGATAGTTCCTCTTCACTGGCCTTCAAACTGGCTTCAAGCGTCTCGTTAAGCGGTTGGAGGCGCTCCAACTCTGCTTCTGCTCCCTTGCGCCGGGCGATTCTCGCCGTGACCATTGCACCGATAAGTGCGATGATCAGACCCGCTAACAGCCCCATAATGACGCTGTTGATATCCAGTTGTGTTAGCCATTCATTCATAATTGCTTGTATACCCGTTACGTTTCGCTATCTATCTTGTTCGCGCCCATATGTCTCTTGGTGTCCTGCCAGAGCTCTTCCATCGTATCCAGATTCATGGAATCGAGACCCTCATGACCACCCACAGATTCCTCCATCGCCCTGAAGCGATGTTCAAACTTTGCATTACTGCGGCGCAGTGCCGTGCCGGGGTCTATATCCAGTTTACGTGCAAGGTTGGTGGCTACAAATAACAGATCGCCCAGTTCGTCTTCCATCGCGTCACGGTCACCGGAAGAGATCGCTGAACGCATTTCAGCCAGTTCCTCGTCAAATTTGTCCATGACCGGTTCTGCCGAATCCCAGTCAAAACCCACCTTGCGGGCGCGTTTTTGCAATTTGACTGAGCGTTGTAATTCCGCCATACCGGCCGGAATGCCGTCCATCAGGCTGTGTTCACCCTTTTGTTTTCTTTCTTCTGTTTTGTAATCTTCCCAAACCTGCGTTTGGTGCACCTCATCCTTTATTTCGAGATCGGCGAACACATGTGGATGACGGCGAAGCATTTTGTCGCAAACGGCTTCGTGCACATCATCAAAGTCAAAACTGCCCTGCTCGCTGGCCATCTGTGCATGAAAGACCACCTGGAATAACAGATCACCCAATTCATCTTTCAGGTCGGCCATGTTGTCCCGCGCAATGGCATCGGCGACCTCGTAGGCCTCTTCGATGGTATACGGGGCAATGGTCGAGAAATCCTGTTTAATATCCCACGGGCAACCGTTTTGCGGGTCGCGCAAACGTTGCATGATTTCCAGCAGTTGTAACATGAAGATTCCTTTTTAGCGAAGATTCCTTTTTAGCGTGTTTTGAGCGTAACGCTCAGACAGGCTCCGCCCAGTTCACTTTGTTGAATCGCTATTTCACCATGATAGGCGCTTACGATTTCAAGAGCGATGGCAAGCCCCAGGCCATGGCCCTCGACGCGCTCATCACCACGCACGCCGCGTTTCAGTAATTGCTCACGCATATCAACCGCAATACCGGGGCCATTGTCGTCGACCTGCAGATGGATACCGGAACGGGGGTTCTCAGTATCAAGCACACGTACTGACAAACGAACCTCGCCATCACCATACTTACATGCATTGTCGAGCAGATTACCGGTTAACTCCAGAAAATCACGTTGCTCACCGTAAAAAGCCAGGCCAGATTCAATATTGACATCAATGTTTATCAATTCCTGAGAATGGACCCGTTTCAATGAAAGCACCAGGCGGTCAACCTGAGTTTTTACATCCACAGCCGGCGCATTTGAACTGCGAGCTGAGGTCGCCGCCCGTTGTAAGCGGGTGGCAATCAGGTGCTGCATGTCATTGACCGCATTATCCATGGCGGAGGCCTTGGGGGAACCGTCCGTGGGTAAACTTGCGCGGATGACAGATAAAGGTGTCTTGAGACTGTGCGCGAGTGAATCAAGCGCATTGCGGTAGCGCTTCTGATTGGCTTGTTCAGTGTCCAGCAGGTGATTGATATTACGTTGTAGCGGTTCCAGCTCTACGGGGTAATGTCCCTTCAGGCGGTCAAGCTTTCCGGATTCGACACCCGAAATATCCTCGGTAATCCGCCGCAGGGGTCGTAAGCCGAGCGCCAGTAATATCACCTGGGCCAACACCAAAATTAAACCGGTCAAACCCAGGCTTTGCCACAGGCCACTTCGAAACGCCTGAAGCTCCGGTTGTAGTTCCTGCGGGTCCACCAGGATAGTCACAGTAACCGGTAGCATCCGGTTACCGGGCAGCTCCCAGCTGACACCGTATCTGAAAGTGTAATAAGAGCCGCTTACATCAGAGGCCGGCAAAAACGCCCGCTCGCCCGTCTGAACCTGAACCGGTTCCGGCAGCTTGACACCCAGGGCGGATGACGAAGCCCAGCGGTCCGTCTCACCATTTACAACGGCATACACACCGGAGCCAGGCTGGCGCAGACGCGGGTCACCGGGATCCTGATCAAACTCGAGGGAACCGTCATCGGTAACTTCGGTCGCTGCCAACACCAGGTAAACCAGCGATTCCATACGCGCCTGTAAGCCGGCTTCACTGCTTTTATGAAAAGCGGCATCAAGGGCGAAACCGACCAGGCCAAGGGATACAGTCAATAATAAAACAGCCAGCACAACCAGGCGAAAGCGCAGGGAAAAGGGTTTCTGCTGATTCGCCCTGGTACTCACTGTAGCGGTTTGCAACTCGTCATTTATCAGGCGGGACGTGATGGTTTGTTGAGACGGTAACCCCTGCCCCTCAGCGTTTCGATTGGGTTCAAAATACCCCCGGGGTCAATTTTTCTACGCAAACGACCCACAAAAACCTCGATCACATTGCTATCGCGATCTGCGTCTTCCTCGTAGATGTGTTCGGACAATACCGTTTTGGTTACCACCTGATCGGGGTGCATCAACAGGTACTCGAACACCTTGTATTCATAGGTGGTCAGCTCAATTTCCTTCTCACCATTGAAAACCCGCTGACTGACCAGGTCTATTTTCAGCGGACCATGCTCAATTAGAGGTTGCGCATGGCCGGCCGAGCGCCGCAATAAAGCACCGACACGTGCCTTGAGTTCTTCAGGATGAAACGGCTTGGTGAGGTAATCATCCGCACCGGCTTCAAGACCTTCTACCTTGTCCTGCCAATCTGCCCGTGCGGTTAGAATCAGGATGGGAAACTGGCGTTCCTGCTCACGCAGTTTGCGTATCAGGTCCAGACCCGGCAAACCGGGTAAACCCAGGTCGATGATAGCGAGGTCCAATGGATATTCCTGACCAAAAAACAGGCCTTCTATGCCATCGCCGGTCACATCTACCGCGTAGCCTGCTTCACGTAAGACTTCGGCAAGCGAGGTTTGTAAGCCGCTATCATCTTCAACCAGTAATATGCGCATTTCGGCCCCCTGCTAACGCTTCTTGCCTTTGCTGTTGTCCCGGATTCTGACGGTTTTAACCACACCGTCGCGGGTCAACAGCTTGATCTCGTGGACGCGGCTATTACCCTTTTCTACCGTCTTTGCCGACAAAACCTTGGCATCGTTTTGCCTCGCCGCCTGTTGGGCGGCCTCATTTAAACTGATGGCATAGACCGATACCGGCATCAAAAATACCAGTAAGATCAAACACACGATATGTAGCTTTTTTGGTCTCATGGAGCTCCAGGCGGTTGCCGGCAAGTTCCGAATAATGTGATTTATTCTAACGCAAGCACGTGAATAGCTCCTGAACAATTTCAGAAAGCTAGAAAATTTCCGCCACCATGCAGCGCAGGCTGCCACCGGCCTTTTCAATTTCATCCAGGGGCGTGCTGTGAATCACAAAGCCCCAGTCCTCCAGTGACCTGCGACTTGTGTCACGCAAGGCGTCAAAACCGGTCCGGCTCATGAACAGGTCTTTTTCGGTCAGGGCGATACAGTTGGCCGCGAACGCGTGCTGTTCTTCTGAGTTCAAAACCAGGGTGCGGTCTGGAAATGCGCTGGCAATGGCTGCGGGCACCGCAGGGTCTGCAAAGCCACCCGGGTAAATAACACAGGCACGACCGGCGAGTACCATCATGACCACATTGGTGTGGTATTCCTCTGGTCGCAAATCAAAACTGAAGGTCATTCTCAGACCAAAAGCCTCGTTCATCGCCTTTAGCCCCGCCTCGTTCACCCGTCTTGTCATACCGCAAAAACCGATACGCCGCACATGGTCAATGATCAATGTACCGGTCAGTTCAGCCACCAGATTCTGCTGACTGAGATCAATTTCCTGGTATCCCCGGGATCGAAACCAGTCCCGGATATCCTGCCGCTTCGCTTCTTTCTGCCGGCTCGGGCGCAGCATGCGCCCAACGATCAGGTGATCGGGTGTTGTCGCGAAAACATTGTTTGGAAACACGCCATCGGGGGTTTCCCGGTTGCCGGGGAACCGGACCACTTCGATACCCTGGCTGGAAATCAAATCGGCCAGCCCGCGTGCCTGTTCAAGCGCCCGCTGCGCATTCGCAACATGATCCAGATCCATATAGTGGTTATCTATGGCTGATTCGGTGTTGACCTTGAAATCCACTGGCTCCACCAGGAAAGCAGCCTTTGCGCAGGCCGTACCGGTCGGTGGAAATGCTTCGGATGTCAGTTGTGCAAGGAATGCTGCGGGTGTATTAACAATCACAAAGGTGTCGCTTCATGACAACGTGATCTTCCCGCAGCGGTTCTCATGGCCACCAGGGCCTGGTTGAGCAACTCCGTATTATTGTCGTCGCGGTACGCGTTTTCACTGAGGTATCGCCGCCATGCCTTCGCACCCGGTAAACCCTGGAAAAGACCCAGCAAATGCCGGCTGATATGCTTTACGGCCACGCCTTTGTGAACCTGACGCTCAATATATTCACTCATTGATTCTATGATGTCCTCACGTTTTTTTATGGTTTTTTTATCGAACAAGTCATTCTGGCATTCGGCCAGCAACCACGGCGTATGATACGCAGCCCGGCCCAGCATGACACCATCGACATGTTCGAGGTGGTTTTTTACCGCCGCCACCGAATCTATACCGCCGTTGATGGTGATCTGCAACCCGGGCATTTCCTGTTTTAAGCGGTACACCCAATCGTAACGCAAGGGTGGAACATCGCGGTTCTGTTTCGGGCTCAAGCCCGCCAAAAACGCTTTACGTGCATGCATGACAAATACCGAGCAACCCGATTCCGCGACACGACCGACAAAGTCGGACATGTATTGATAACTGTCACAATCATCCACCCCCAGGCGGGTCTTGATGGTCACCGGAATATCAACCGCCTCAATCATGGCGGACATACAATCCCTGACCAGCTCAGGCTCCAGCATCAGGCAGGCGCCGAAGCTTCCGCGCTGCACCCGGTCGGATGGACAGCCGACATTCAAATTAATCTCGTCATAACCACGCCGTTGCGCCTCCAGGGCACAGGACGCCAGATCTTCCGGTTCACTGCCACCGAGTTGCAGCGCCACGGGGTGCTCCTCGGGGTTGTAAGCCAAAAAACGATCGGCATCGCCATGGATGATGGCGCCAGTGGTGACCATTTCCGTGTAGAGCACAGCCGAGGGCGCCAGCAGACGATGGAAGTAACGACAATGACGGTCGGTCCAATCCATCATGGGCGCGACCGACAGTGTTCTGTCCAGTTCTTGTTGGCTGGGGGAATTCATAGGCGCAGATTCTACAGATTACTGTAGTAAAGAACACTTTAACTTGTAATTAATTAACTGTTTAATTAATATTAAAACATGAACCAAAACTGGCAATCATCAGAACGCACCCGCGGCCGGCCGGTTGACACTGACCAGCAGGACCTGAAAAAGCAAATTCTCGATACAGCGGAAGAACTTTTTGCTAACAAAAGTTACGCTGCAACCTCCATACGCCGCATCGCCGACCAGTCGGGTGTAAACCCTGCGTTGGTGCATTACTACTTTGGTCAAAAAAAGGCATTGTTACAGAGTGTGCTCGATCGCGCCCTGGAACCCATGGGCCTGGCCATAGCCGAATTGAAAAACAGCAGCGAAGCATCACCGGTAGTCGTTGCGGACCTGTTGATTTCGATGGCCGCCAAACACCCCAATATCCCACGTCTGCTGATACGCGAGGTCTTCTTACCCGGTGGTGAGATGCAGCAATACTTTACGGAACACATGGCACCGCGTCTCGGCGGCGCCCTACCCGCCTTGCTCAGCAGGGAGAAATCTGCCCACCGTTTACACCCGGATTCTGACCCGGCCATTTCGGCGATGCTGATAATGGCCGTCAGTATCTTTCCGTTTATTGCCCGCACACTGGCTGAACCGGTGCTTGGTATCCGTTATGACGAGGAGGGCATTGAATTTCTCAAACAGCAAGTGACGCAATTGCTTGAACAGGGCATGAAACAATGAAACATAAAAACTGGTTAATACCGGCTTTGTTGCTAACCCTTAGCGCCTGCAACAATACCGAGAAAACATTCATGGTCGGTACACTCGAGCGCGACCGGGTTGAAGTGACCGTCGAAAGTAACGAGCCCATCATTTCCATCCCTGTGCAGGATGGCCAGATGCTCAAGACGGGTGACCTCATTCTTGAACAGGACCCCGCCCGCCTGGAAAGAATACTCGCCCAACAGGTGGCGCAGAGGGACCAGTCTGCGGCCCGTCTGGCCGAACTGCAACGCGGCCCGCGGAGCGAAACGATCCGGGAAGCACGCGCCCAACTGGAATCCACGCGTGCATCGGCCAAAAATGCAGCGGCCAGCCTGAAGCGGGCACAGGAAATGTTTGCACGCGAGCTGTCAAACCAGTCCACGCTGGACCTGGCAACCACACGATCAGAAACCGCCATCGCCGCTGAACAGGCTGCAACTGAATCACTAAACCGCCTGCTCAATGGTACAACCGTTGAAGAACTGGACCAGGCGATTGCCGCAGTTAAAGCAGCGGAAGCAGCGATCAACCGGATTAAACTGGATATTGATCGACTCAAGGTTTATGCACCCGTCAACGGCATGCTGGACAAACGTCTTTATCAACTGGGTGAGCGACCGCAAATCGGCGCCACGATCGGCGTGATACTGGACAGTTCCCGAACCTATGCACGTATCTACGTGCCCGAACCACTGCGCGCTTCGGTGCAACCGGGTGAGCGACTGAATGTACGCATTGACGGTCATAACCGGGTCTTCACCGGCACCGTTCGATGGGTTTCTACCGATGCCAGCTTTACACCCTATTTCGCACTGACTGAGCATGATCGTTCAAGATTGAGCTACCTGGCGGAAGTTGATGTACCTGATGCGGCTTCCCTGCCCTCTGGCGTACCACTTGAAGTCGATTTTCCCGATGAACCTGGCAGCCAATGACTGAACTGGCGATACAGGCCCACGGCCTCAGTAAGACCTTCGGCAAGGTCAAAGCTGTCAATGGCTTGAACCTGGAGGTTCCACAATCCAAAATTTATGGGTTTCTCGGGCCCAATGGGTCAGGTAAGACTACCGCCATACGCATGTTATGCGGACTGCTCACGCCAACTGCCGGCGATATCGATGTGCTCGGTTATTCCATTCCGGATGAAGCGGAAGCATTGCGTTTGAAAGTTGGTTATATGACGCAAAAGTTTTCCCTGTTCGGCGACCTGACCGTCGAAGAAAACCTGCAATTCATGTCGGATATCTACACGCTGGAAAGACAATTCAAAAAGCAAAGAATCGGACAGGCCATCGAACGCTACGAATTGGGCAAACTGGTCAGACAAAGAGCCGGCACATTGAGTGGCGGCCAGAAACAACGTCTGGCATTGGCTGCTTCCACCCTGCATGGGCCGGAGCTACTTTTTCTGGACGAACCGACCAGTGCGGTTGACCCGGAAAACCGGCGCTCATTCTGGGAATCACTGTTTGACCTTGTTGACGAAGGCACCACCATTCTTGTTTCTACTCACTACATGGACGAGGCCGAGCGCTGTCACGCGCTGGCCATCCTGGATAAAGGCAAACTCGTTGCCGAGGGCAGCCCCGAGGAACTGCAAAAGGGAATTGATGCCAGTATTGTCATCGTTGAATCAGACCAGCCACGCCAGGTCGGCAAAATGCTGGAGCAACAACCCTTTGTGCATAGTTCGGCACAGGTGGGGAACATCCTGCGTGTGATGGTTTCCATCGAGGAGCAATCCCCCGCAAACGCAGTCAGTGATGTCATCAAACGCGAGGGCCTGAATGTAAATCGTTGTGTTGTGGCCAAGCCGGGGCTTGAAGATGTGTTTGTTGCGGCAACCCGGATGAAGAAGAGCGCCGCATGAAATCCTTGCAGCGAATACTTGCCATTGTCAGAAAAGAGGTCCGGCAGCTACGCCGCGACCGACTGACATTTGGCATGATCGTCGGCATACCCGTGATTCAGTTACTGATGTTCGGATACGCGATCAACATGGATGTGCGCAACCTTGATGCGGCCGTTGCTGACTTGTCCGGTACCTCACTATCCCGCCAGATGGTGATGGATATGTCACAGACCCAAATTATTAAAATCACCAAGCAGGTCAGTAGCGCAGATGAACTGGAACACCTGATGCGCCAGGGGGAGATCAGCGTGGGTATATACATCCCGCCCGACTTTGACAGGCGTTTACACCAGGCAAACCGATCTGCCATGCAGTTACTTGTGGATGGCTCGGACACCGTGGTGCAGGGTGCAGCGGCACAACTTGCACAGGTCGCTTACACGTCCAGAACCTCGCCCTATAATGACCAACCCCCGGTCATGGAGCTTCGCACTTTCTACAATCCTGAACGGCGCTCCCCGGTGAATACCGTACCGGGACTGATCGGCGTGATTCTGACCATGACCATGATCCTTTTCACTGCGGTGGCCATTGTCCGCGAACGTGAACGCGGTAACCTGGAATTGCTGATCACCACACCGGTGAAAACATCCGAGCTGATGCTGGCCAAGATCACGCCTTATGTATTCATCGGTCTGATACAGGTCAGCCTGGTGTTATTGCTGGGTAAATTTCTGTTCCAGGTACCAATGGCCGGCAGCCTGTTGGACACCTACATCATCACGCTGGTGTTTATCGTTGCCAACCTGGCCCTGGGCCTGGTGATCTCTACGCTTGTCAGCACGCAATTTCAGGCCATGCAACTGAGCTTCTTTGTTTTGCTGCCTTCCATCCTTCTGTCCGGCTTCATGTTTCCGTTTGCCGGTATGCCGCGACCCGCTCAAATCATTGCGGAGGCACTGCCATTGACGCATTTCATACGCTTGATACGGGGTGTGATGCTGCGCGGGGCCAGCCTGCAGGAGCTCTCGTCGGAGCTTTTCATACTGGCCGGCTTTATTGTCGTGTTGATGACCCTGGCGATATTGCGCTTCAGTAAACGCCTGGACTAAGCTTTCGCCTCTTCGGCGGCCTCTTTCAAAATCAACGGCTCGGCGGGGGGTAAGCCCTCCATATCACGATCGACGCGGTCGACATAGACACTCGCCGAAATATCACCACATACATTAAGGGTTGTGCGACTCATATCCAGGATACGATCTACGCCAAGGATGATCGCAATGCCCTCGGGCGGCACACCCACGGTGGCCATGACCAGCATCATCAAAGGCAATGACCCGCCCGGAACACCGGCTGCGCCGATCGCGGTGATCACCGCCAGTATGACAACAATGATCTGGCTGCCAATGGATAAATCGACGCCAAAAACCTGTGCAAGAAACAGCACTGTGACACCTTCAAACAGGGCCGTACCATTCATGTTCATGGTGGCACCGAGTGGTAGTACAAAGCCGGCAATTTTTGGTTGCACACCCAGCTGGTTTTCGGCTGTTGCAATCGAAGTCGGTAAGGTCGCCATACTCGAACTGGTGGAAAACCCGGTAATAATGGGTGCGCCGATGGATCGCCAGAAAGCGATGGGGTTCATCCTGCCAAAAAACTTGACCAGGCCGGAAATACCAATGGTGGCGTGTAATAGCAAGCCAATAAGCACCACGAACACATACATTCCCAACTGTGCCAGAATCGACCAGCCAAACTGGGATGTGATGACAAAAATCAGACCGAATACACCATAGGGCGCGAGCTTCATTGCCCAGTTAATAATGACAATGACGGCGTCGCCGATGCCCTCCAATACCCTGATAACAGGTTTTGAGCGATTGTCCGGCATGACGGTCAAGGCCGCACCAAAAATCAATGCAAAGAAAATCAATGCCAGCATATCCATATCGGCGGCCGCGGCGACCGGGTTGCGGGGCACGATGTTGACAAAGGTATTGATACCAAACTCAGGTGGACCTGAAGACATCATTCCTTCAGCACCACCCGAAAACTGCTCCATCAACTGGTCACGCGTCTCCTCGGGCAAACCTGCACCCGGTTTGATCGTATTGACCAGGCTTAAGCCAATGGTCGCTGCGATAAAGGTCGACAAGGCAAAGTAACCGAAAGTCCGCCCTCCCAGGCGACCCAGGGTTTTCATGTCACCAATACCGGCAACACCCAGTGCGATTGATGTGAAAACAATCGGCACCACCGTCATGAACAGCATGCGCAGAAAAACCTGCCCGACAGGGAACATGACGTTGTCCGAAACAAAGACCAACCAGGGCTCACCGGCAAAAAAAGCGTTGCACAAGCCTCCGAAGAAGGCACCCAGAACCAGGCCAATTGCGATCTTTGTATGTAGTTTCATCGGGTGAGTATAGATGAACAAATTCAGGAATTCAGTATGTGATGGCCAAGCCGTTCAATTCTCCTTACCTGCCCGCACCTGAGGGGATCAAATTTCGCCCCGAGAGCTTATGTCAGTCATTTCCGAAAAGTTTATTATCAAATTCGGTAAAAGTAGCCAGATACGTTTAATGCAACAGTCTTTGCCGATATAATTGTGTGTCACCAAGGTTTCCGGGAATCCAGATGAGTGAAACAACAACCGAACGCGAAGTCATGGAGTATGACGTCATTATCGTGGGGGCAGGACCCGCAGGTCTGGCCTGCGCCATTCGCCTGAAACAATTAAAACCGGACCTGATGGTCGCCGTGATCGAGAAAAGCCCCGAGGTCGGCGCTCATATTCTTTCCGGTGCGGTGATCGAACCCGAACCACTCGATGAACTGCTGCCCGGCTGGCGGGACAAGCCGCCACCTGTTTGTCTGCCGGTGGTGGATGATGAGATCGCCTTTTTAACCGCCAAATCCCGGCACAGGCTCCCTACTCCGCCACAACAGCGAAACCATGGTAATTTCATAGTCTCGCTGGGCGCTTTATGCGCATGGCTGGCGCCACAGGCAGAGGATCTGGGTGTCGACATCTTCCCGGGTTACGCCGCTGCCGGTATCCACTACCTGCCTGACGGTGCGGTGGGTGGTGTCATTATTGGTGACATGGGTGTTGACCGTGATGGCAAACCCAAAGACACCTACATGCAGGGTATTGAAATTCATGCGCCCTTGACCGTTTTGGCGGAAGGCTGTCGTGGACACCTGAGCAAGCAGTTGATCGAAAAGTTTAAACTGGATGCCGATTCAGACCCGCAGGCCTATGGCGTAGGTATCAAGGAACTGTGGCAGGTCGCACCCGGAAAATGTAAACCCGGGCTGGTGAATCACAGCATTGGCTGGCCGCTGGACACCAAGACCTACGGTGGCAGTTTCATCTACCACATGGACAAGGACCGGGTAGCGGTCGGCTTTGTCTGCGCACTTGATTATTCTGACCCTGAATTTTCTCCTTTTGAGGCCTTTCAGCAATTCAAACATCACCCCAGCGTCAAGCCACTGTTTGAGGGTGGTGAGATTCTCTCGGGTGGTGCACGCACCATTATCGAGGGCGGCGCACAATCGCTGCCAAAAACCGAGATGCCCGGCGCCCTGTTAATCGGTGATGCTGCCGGTTTGCTCAACCTGCCGAAGATCAAGGGCACGCACCAGGCCATCAGGTCCGGTATGCTGGCCGCCAGCCATGTTGCAGAAAAAGGCAATGGCGACGGCTTTGACACGGTTTTACGTGACTCACCGATCATGAAAGAGCTACACAAGGTGCGTAACATTCGGCCCGGGTTTAATAAGGGCCTGTGGCGTGGCTTGATCACAGCGGGTATTGAGACCATCACCGCCGGCAAGTTGCCACGGACATTGCACAATCACGCGGATTATTCTTCGCTGACAAAATTAAAAGACATGAAGCCGATTGACCGTCATTGGGTGAAACGTGATCTCGCACCCCGTGACCGCCTGGCCTCCGTATACTTTTCAGCGACCGATCACGATGAAGACCAGGTCGTGCACCTGCAGATCCTCGAACCGGATGTCTGTATTAGCCGTTGCGGCGAGGAATACGGCCACCCGTGTACACTCTTTTGCCCGGCGAATGTATACGAAATGGTCGAGGACAAAGACTCAACAGCAGGGAAGCGCCTGCAGATCAATGCCGCGAACTGCGTTCACTGCAAGACCTGCGATATCAAGGATCCGTACCAGATTATTAACTGGGTCACGCCCGAAGGTGGCAGTGGACCCAACTACCAGAATCTCTAAACAAAGATCATTAATGAAGGAATTACCATGAAAATACTGGTTGGCATAAAACGCGTCGTCGATTACAACGTCCGCATCCGGGTTAAATCCGATGGAAGCGGTGTTGATACAGATGGCGTAAAGATGAGCATCAACCCTTTTGATGAAATCGCCCTGGAAGAGGCTTTGAGGATTCGTGAAGCCGGAAACGCCGAGGAAGTCATCGTGGTTAGCATGGGTGGCAACGAGTGCCAGCAGCAATTACGCACTGGCCTGGCCATGGGTGCTGACCGGGCTATTCAGGTCAATACCGAAGGGGACCTGCAGCCACTGACCATCGCGCGTGTCTTTCTCAAGATAATAGAAAAAGAACAACCGGGCCTGGTCTTACTGGGTAAACAGGCCATTGATGGTGATAACTCGCAGACAGCACAGATGCTGGCCGCCCTATGGGACCGGCCACAAGCTACCTTTGCTTCAAAACTGACCCTGTCGGGTGATATCGCAACCGTTGTACGCGAGGTAGATGCCGGCCTCGAAACCATTGAAGTGGATTTACCAGCTGTTGCTTCCGTGGACCTGCGTCTGAACGAACCTCGTTTTGTAAAACTACCGGACATCATGAAAGCCAAGCGTAAACCACTGGAGGTTATCAGCGCCGATGAACTGGGTGTCACGGTAGAGAATAACCTGGAGATTTCACACTACACGCCACCGCCGGCACGTGGCAAAGGCATCATGGTAGAGGATACGGCACAACTGGTCGCCGAGCTCAAAACCCGCGGACTGGTATAAGAGAAGAATTATGAGCAGAACATTAATCATCGCAGAACACGACGGTAAAAATCTCAACCCGAGCACAGCAAAATGCGCCAGTTGCGCAACATCGATTGGCCATGACTTCGATATCGTTGTCATTGGCGCATCCGTTTCTGACATCGCAAGCCAGGCTGCGGCCATTGACGGCGTAGCGACCGTTTACAGCATCGACGCTGACCACCTGGCAAAACCGCTAGCCGCCAACCACGCAGCAGAAATTGTCGCCATGGCAGATGGCTATAGTCACATCCTGGGTCCTTCTACGACCTTTGGCAGGGACCTGATGCCAAGAGTTGCTGCGCTGCTGGGTGTCAACCAGGTCAGCGACATCTCCGCCGTGGAAGACGCATATCACTTCAAACGGCCGATCTACGCCGGCAATGCCATCGTGGATGTGCACGCGCCTGAGACTGTCAAAATGGTCGCCACGGTGCGTGTTGCATCATGGAAGGCGGCCGGCAACGCCGGCAGTGCCGCGGTTGAAGCCCGGTCAGCCAGTTCACAAGCCAGCTCTCACACGCGTTATGTTTCACTGGAATCAGGTGGTGGCGAACGACCCGACCTGCAAACAGCGGCCCGTGTAATCTCCGGCGGCCGTGCAATGGCGAGCAAGGAAAACTTTGATCTGATTTACGATCTGGCTGACATGATCGGTGCAGGTGTAGGTGCTTCCCGCGCGGCGGTTGACGCCGGTTATTGCCCGAACGATATGCAGGTTGGCCAGACCGGGAAGATCATTTCTCCTGACCTTTATATTGCCTTTGGCATATCGGGTGCTATCCAGCACATCACCGGCATCAAGGATGCCGGCACGATCGTTGCAGTCAACAAAGACGCGGATGCACCGATATTCGAAGTGGCAGATATCGGCCTGACCGCTGACCTGTTCACGGTGATACCAGAGTTGAAACAGCTATTGGGTTGAATGGCCCTGCCATCAACAAGTAAAGGAGCAGTATGACCCAGGCCCTCTGGTCACCCAGCACCCGGCGTGTAGCAGATGCCAACATCACCCGCTTTATGCGGTTGATCAGGCGGGAACGTCACCCGGGTGTAGTGGACTATCAGAGTTTGTATCGCTTCTCTATCGAGTCACCCAAGGCATTTTGGCGTGCTGTCTGGGAGTTCGGCGGTGTTATTGGCTCCGCAGGCTCCCGTTCAGTCGAACAATTTGATCGCATGCCTGGTGCCTCGTGGTTTCCGGATGCCAGCTTCAACTTTGCTGAAAACTTGCTGCGTTACCGGAATGACCAGGAAGCCCTGGTGTTTGAATCGGAAACCGGCATCAAAAGTACGCTCACCTATAAACAGCTATACCAGCAAGTAGCGGCTGTTGCATCCGCCTTACGAGAGTTTGGTATCAAACCGGGCGACCGTGTAGCAGCCTACATGCCAAACCTGCCCGAGACCATTATCGCCATGCTCGCAACAACCAGCATCGGCGCAATATGGTCATCATGCTCTCCCGATTTCGGCATTGGCGGCGTGGTCGACCGGTTAGGCCAGATCGAACCGAGGATCCTTTTTTGCGCCGCAGCATATACCTATAATGGCAAACAGCATAACTGTCTTTCTAAAGTACTGGAAATACAGAAACGTATCAAAAGTATAGAAAAAACCATTGTCATACCCTACGTTGATGAGAGTCCTGACCTGGCAGGCATGAATGACACAGAGTTATTGAGTTCGTTCATGCATACCGATGCGACTGAAATTGAATTTACCCGCCTGCCCTTCAATCACCCGGTTTATATACTCTACTCATCAGGCACCACCGGTGTGCCCAAGTGCATCGTTCACGGCGCGGGTGGCACCCTTCTCCAGTTACTGAAAGAGCATCTGCTGCATGTCGACCTGAAACGTAGCGACCGCCTTTTTTACTACACGACCTGCGGTTGGATGATGTGGAACTGGATGGTCAATGGCCTCGCCACGGGCGCCACACTTGTCCTGTATGAGGGCTCACCTTTTTATCCCGGTCCCGAGGCGATGTTTGACCTGATCGACGCTCAGAAAATTACCGTCTTCGGAACTGGCGCCAAAACTGTTTCGGCCTGGCAAAAAGCGGGTATCAAGCCACGGGAAACCCATTCACTGTCCTCCCTTAATACGATCCTGTCTACCGGCTCTCCTTTGGCCCCCGAGAGCTTCGACTACGTATACTCGGATATCAAAGCAGACTTATGCCTGTCCTCCATCGCTGGTGGCACCGATATCGTTTCCTGCTTCGCCTGCGGTTGTCCCGTGATTCCGGTTTACCGCGGCGAAATCCAATGCCTGGGTCTTGGCATGGCCGTTGAGATTTGCCGGGATGACGGCAGCTACGCCGACATTGATGAAACGGGTGAACTCTGTTGCGTGCAAAGCTTTCCATCCATGCCCGTCTGTTTTTGGGGTGACGATGATGGCAGCAAATACCAGGCCGCCTATTTTGAACAGTACCCCAACATCTGGGCACATGGTGACTTCGCCAAGATTACCGGGCACGGAGGCATGGTCATTTTCGGACGCTCGGATGCAACCCTCAACCCGGGCGGCGTGCGCATCGGCACAGCCGAAATATACCGCCAGGTTGAAAGCCTGGATGAAGTCATGGAAAGCATCTGTATTGGTCAGGACTGGGACGATGACGTCCGCGTGGTGCTATTCGTAAAACTGCGTGACGGTGTGACCCTGGATGACGACCTGCAGACGCGAATCCGGAAAGTCATACGTGAAAACGCCACACCACGGCATGTTCCGGCACGCATTGTTCAGGTTAGCGATATTCCGCGGACCATTAGTGGCAAAATCGTGGAATTGGCCGTTAGGAATGTTGTCCATAACCGGGCGGTTAAGAACACGGATGCTTTGGCGAATCCGGAAGCACTTGAGTTATATAGAAACCTGCCTGAATTGCAATCTTAGTAACGGCCGATGCTATGGCGTGACTTACGTCAGGACTCAGCGGGCTTAGAAAACAATTGATTAGTTGGGCAACTAGACTATTCGGTAGTTTTCTTCCGGGCTCACATGTTGAAAACCATTGAGCAGTCGGGAAGCCGAGGCTATGCAGTAGCTTACTTCCAGACGCGCTCGAGTACATCCATGTATCGCTCATCCTCGACTCCTGTCTCAGAAGGTCTGGAAGTAAGCTACTGCACATCCTCGCCTTTGTGCGAATGCGGGGGTCAATGGTTTCTGGAAGATACACGTGACTTGTTTCTGAACTTGATAAGCACACGGCTTTTGCGAATGTTTTGGTTTACAGCCTCCGAAAGATGCACGTCGTTTGATATTAAGCTGGGGTATGTGTATGAACGTTATCAGGACCGTAGAGCGACATGGATAGCTTCGAGTTGAACCCGAGCTTACACGGACGTACTTGCAGCGAGTCCTGGGAAGTTAATACACATCCCAGCTCCCCCAACCTTGCAGATAATCGAAAGCAAGCCTTCAAAACCATTCCGTAGGCTGGTCTGGGCACGGAAAGCAATTGTTACTTATAAGACGCTTTCCAATTCAGCGATCAGATCATTCACATCTTCAACACCAACCGACAGGCGTATCAATGAATCCGTGATTCCAAGCCGAGCTCTTTTTTCAGCCGGTACCGAAGCGTGCGTCATAATCGCCGGATGGTTGATCAGGCTTTCTACGCCACCCAGGCTTTCGGCCAGTGCGAATAGACGACAGCCTTCCAGCATCTTTTTGGCAGCATCCAAACCGCCTTTCAGATCAATACTGATGATGCCACCACCCATGCCGCCCATTTGGGACATCGCGAGATCGTGCTGCGGGTGTGATTTCAGACCCGGGTAGATGGTTTTGGCGACTGATGGGTGGCCTTCAAGGTATTGGGCAATCTGCAGGGCATTCTGGCAATGTGCGTTCATTCGCAGTGCCAGTGTTTTCAAGCCACGCATGGCCAGGAAACTATCAAAAGGCCCCTGGATACCACCGATGGAATTGAGCAGGTACCATAGCTGGTTGGCCAGTTCCTCGTTGTCGCCTACGACAGCGACGCCACCGACCATGTCGGAGTGACCGTTCAGAAACTTGGTGGCAGAATGCACCACGATGTCTGCGCCGAGTTCCAGTGGTCGTTGTAGCATCGGTGAGGCAAAGGTGTTATCGACCACCAGCAGCGCCTTGTATTGACGGGCGACGTCTGCCACGGCGGCAATATCGACAATTTTCAGCATCGGGTTGGTGGGGGTTTCCACCCAGATCATTCGCGTCTCGGGGCGCATGGCGGCCTTCAGGGCAGCAATATCTTCGATTGGTGTAAAACTGAATTTCAGGCCCGCTGAGCGTTCACGTACATTGTTGAACAACCTGAAACTGCCACCGTAGAGGTCATCCATGGCGACGACGTGATCACCGGAATCGAGTAGCTCCAGCACCGTTGCAGTTGCTGCCATACCTGATGCAAAGGCCAGACCACGGCTTCCGCCTTCCAGGTCTGCTATGCACTTTTCGTAGGCATCGCGTGTCGGGTTGTGACTGCGGGAGTATTCCCAGCCCTGGTGATCTCCCGGGCTTTTTTGCACATAGGTTGATGTTGCATAAATAGGCGTCATGATGGCGCCGGTTGACGGGTCTGGCTGCTGTCCGGCGTGAATGGCCCGGGTGGCAAGCTGATGTTTTGATGGCTGTTTCATTTATACGTTCCAGAATCAGTAATCGGCTTTTCGCCGCAGGTAGTTCAGTAAATCGACACGGGTAATGAGACCCAGGAAGCGTCCACCATCTTTCACAATGGCCACGTAATCCTTGTTGAAAATAGGCATGAGCTTATCTATTGGATCACTCACCTCTACCACCGCCAACTCGGTGACCATGGCAGAATTGACAGGATGGTTAAAACATTCGCTGGATTGGGCCACCGCCAACAGGATATCCGACTCGTCGATAAAGCCCACGATGTTTTTGTTTTCGATGACGGGCAGTTGCGATACGTCATACAGCTTCATGCGGCTATAGGCGTTGGCCAGTGGTTCATCGGGGCCGACCGTAATGGTATCGTTTGATTCAAATGGCCTGGCGATCAGGTCACGTAAATCACCATGCTGCTTCGACTGGATAAACCCCTGGTCGAGCATCCAGAAATCGTTGTACATTTTTGACAGGTAGCGGTTGCCGGTATCACAGGCAAAGGTCAGTACGTTCTTGTGTTCGGTCTGCTCCCGGCAGTACTTCAGTGCTGCAGCGACCAGGGTTCCGGAAGATGAACCACCCAGGATACCCTCTCTGCTCAGCAATTCACGACCGGTGAGCATACTTTCTGAATCGCTTATGGCATAAGCCTTAGTGACGTGCGTGAAGTCACTGATAGTGGGCAGGAAGTCCTCACCGATACCTTCAACCAGCCAGCTTCCCGACTTGTCAGACAAGACGCCATCGTTGATGTATTCGGCCAGAATCGAGCCGACCGGATCTGCCAATATGATCTCAAGATCAGGTGCCGCCTTTTCAAAAAAATGTGACAAGCCCGTCACGGTTCCGCTTGAACCAACACCCAGCACGATGGCATCGAGGTCATGGTTCATCTGTTCCCAGATCTCCGGACCCGTAATCTCTTCGTGGGCCTTTGGGTTCGACGGGTTAGCGAATTGATTGATAAAGAATGCACCCTCAATTTCGTTAGCCATCGTCTGCGCCAGATCCTGGTAGTACTCCGGGTGTCCCTTGGCCACGTCTGAACGTGTCAAAACAACTTTTGCACCCATGGCTTTAAGGTTGGAAATTTTTTCCCGGCTCATTTTATCCGGAATAACGAGTATCAGCTGGTAGCCTTTTTGGGCCGCGACCAGTGCCAGGCCCAGGCCTGTATTGCCCGCTGTTCCCTCAACCAATGTCGCACCGGGTTTGAGCAAACCGGCTTTTTCTGCATCTTCGATCATCCTCAGTCCGATGCGGTCTTTAATAGAACCTCCCGGATTCTGACTCTCCAGCTTGATGTAGAGGCTGCATGGACCCGTATCCAGGTGGTTGACGCGCACGATGGGGGTGTTGCCGATCAGGTCAAGGACTGAGTCATAGACTTGCATGAATATTATTGCTCCAGGTAAAAAAAACGGCCGGGAAGACTCCCGACCGTACTGTATTTCATTTAGAAAACTTTTTCAGGCTTGCGCTGCGTTCATCAATACCGCCAGTTTATCCTTAAGCCACAACTTTTCTTTTTTCAGTTTATTCAACGCCAGGTCTTCCATCGGCGCCGTACCCAGTTCAGCTGCGGTAACTCGCTTGTCAAGTTCCTGGTGACGGTTGTAATTCCGACGAAAGTCTTCGTCATTTTTGATCATTTCTGCCAGTAAATCCTGATGGTGTTCGAACATAGTTTTACTCCTGTAACAGTTTGGCCACGCGTTGAAACCGGTCACGATCTAGCGACCCGGCAACGGATGGTAAAGAAATTAAGAAATTGCGTGAAGGGATGTAACAAATATCAGAAAGGAACAGCGAGTAACCGTTGGTTCTCGCCGCCATTAGTCGGAAACTCCGATTTTGAAAACTAAAATAACCATAGCGATGACCTAACATTAGCGCAAAGTGTCGCTTCTGGCAAGTCACAAATTTGACCTGCGCATTTTGTTACATGTATTAAAGTTCGCGGTATGGCCGGGATGAAGAAAATAAACGCTATCTATTTGATACTATTAGTTATCTAACAATATCACATCGACCCTGCGGTTACGTGCACGACCTTCCTCGTCCTCGTTACTGGCGATTGGAAAATCTTCACCCATACCCAGCGCTGAAATTCGCTCACTTGAAACACCCATGCTGACCAATGCTTCGAGCACGGCCTGTGCGCGCTGTTCGGACAACTGCAAGTTTGTCTCGGCATCTCCAAGAGAATCGGTGTGTCCTTCGACACGAATTTTCTTGTCGGGCTCGGTCTGTAACAGATCAACCACCTCTGCGAGACTGGAGCGGCCACCCTCCACCAGTGTAGTCTGGCCTGATGCAAACAGGACGTCGCCCAGGGTAACCACGACGCCGCTTTCGGTTTCACGCAATTGCAGGTTCTCCAATTGCCGTGTTAACGAGGTGATCTGTTGACTGGCCAGGTCGGCTTCAAGACGGGCATATTCCGCTTCTGATGCACGTGATTCGGCCAGACGCCGGGCCTGGTCGGCCTCTTCGGCTGACAGTTGCGCCGCACGTGCTGATTCAGCCTCTTTTTGCTCCGCTTGTTCTTTCTCTTCGCGTGCGCGCTGAGCGTCTTCTGCGGTGGTCGCAACCAGCAGTCGCGCCCGTTCGGCATCCATTCTTGCCTGGTCGGCTTCCAGTTGACTGGCTTTGATCAGCATGTCGCTGCGCTGCTTCTCAAGCTCGTCGAGAACCTGTTCGTGTTGTTCGCGCTCGGCCATGGTTCGTGCAATCTGGATACGGCGATCAGCCATATAAATCAGGTAAGCCCGGTAAAGATCATCACCGCTGGCCAATTCCGCCTGGCGCAGTGCGCGTTCAGCTTCACCGACAGCGAGTGGTGCATAACCGGCCAATTCAGGATTGGATTTCAGGTCATCCAGTTCACCGCGAACCCTGTCGAGTGCGAGATCTTTCTTTGGTGGAGCAGTACAGGCGGAAAGCAAAACCACCATCATTAACAGGATAATTCTTTTCATTGTGCGGCTCATTTGAATTCATCCCCAAAAGTCGCACGCATTCTTGCGTCGAGCTCTTCATTGCTCTTACGTAACTCGTTTACGCGACGACGTGATTTGGCCGTGCGTGACTTTTCAATCGCCAGTTCTGCGTTGATTTCTGCCTCTTCAAGCAGGTAAACAGCGACTTCATATTTTTCTTTTTCCATGCCCTTTTTTGCACTTGCCAGTTTTTCGCGTGCAAAACGCATTTCAACCGGTGCAAACTCATCGCCACCAGCAGCCTCGGCCACCAGTATGGCTTGCTCTACGGGATCGAATATCGCGACATCGGGGCGCACCGAGGCGCACGCAGCGAAAAATAAACAAACAAATGCAATAAAAATGGGTTTCATGAGGAGTACCTAAAATATATCACTTAATTATGAACCAACAACCGCCAAGGTTGAACCCCTAAATGACAATACGACTGCTTTCCCTTCAAACAGGTTCTTTATCCAGCTGGTTTTCGGGCGCTGCCTTGATAAAGGCCGGTTCCAATCTGCACTGTGAAACAATGTCAGAAATAACCGGATAAGCTGACATGTCTGTGCCATAACGCTCCGCATTGTAAACCTGGGGAATCAGGAAACATTCAAATAAACCCGGGTGGTCACCATAATAGCCGGATTGATTGTAACTTCTGTCTTCAAGCTGTCGCTCTATCGCTTCAAAACCCTCTTCCATCCAGTGCAACATCCAGGCGACCGGGTCTACGACGTCACCACACTGGCCTTTCAGGTATTTCTGCACACGCAAATTGTTTAATGGATGAATATCACAGGCAATCTGCGCTACCAGGGAGCGAATCCGTGCACGTCCGAGCGGATCTGATGGCAGTAGTGGATTTGTCTCGAAACACTCATCCAGGTACTCACATATCGCCATGGATTGGGGGATCACATTTCCCTCATGCACCAGTGCCGGCACCAGGCCCTGCGGGTTAATTGCGCGGTAAGCTTCACTGTGCTGCTCGCCTCCCTGTCTTAACAGGTTTACGGGCACTGTCCTAAAAATCAGCCCCTTCAAATGCAGGGCAATACGTACCCGGTAAGCTGCCGAGCTACGCCAATAACTATAAAGTGTCAGTTGATCACGTTCATCAGGTTTCATAGGGCACGATTTTTTGTTCAATGGCGCCGAAAATTGAAGCGCCTTCAAGGTCAAACATCTCGATTCGAATCATGTCTCCAAACTTCATAAAAGAAGTCGATGGTTTGCCGTTCGCAATGATTTCCAGCATACGAATTTCCGCCAGGCAGGAGGCGCCTTTACTCGTATCCTCGTTGGCAATGGTGCCGGAACCGACGATAGTACCTGCAGTCAGTGGGCGGGTTTTTGCCGCGTGGGCCACCAGCTGGGCGAAATTGAACTGCATATCGACTCCCGCCTCAGGCTCGCCAAAGAATTCACCATTGAGCGTGCTGTGCAAGGGTAGTGATAATTTGCTGTCCTGCCACTGCTCTCCCAGCTCATCAGGGGTGACCAGTACGGGCGATAGCGCCGAACGGGGTTTGGACTGCAGGAAGCCAAACCCCTTGGCCAACTCGCCCGGAATCAGATTTCTCAGGCTCACATCATTGATCAGTCCGATCAGCTGGATATGGGCTTCGGCATTGTCCGCCGTGACAGCCATGGGAACGTCATCGGTAACAACGATAATCTCAGACTCGAAATCGATGCCATAATCCTCACTGACAACCGGGACCGGATCCCGGGGTCCGAGAAAACCGGCAGAGGTTGCCTGGTACATCAACGGGTCGACATAAAACGATTCCGGAACCTCGGCGCCACGCGCCTTGCGCACGCGATCGACGTGGGGCAGGTATGCACTACCGTCGACAAACTCAAATGCTCTCGGTAAAGGCGATGCCAATGCACCTACATCCAGGTCCTGGATATCACTGCATGCCCCCCGGTTCAGTTCTTCGTAGCGCGCGTTCAATCTTGGCGCTGACTGATGCCAGTTATCCAGCGCTATCTGCAGCGTGGGTGCAATGTCAGCCACCGAAACAAAATGTTCAAGATCACGGCTGACAACAATCAGGCTGCCGTCACGGCCGCCGGTTTTCAAAGTGGCAAGTTTCATGGGTTCAAACGTACTCCGTGCTGGACAGAAAATCCGATACAAAACATACGGTCAATTGTAAGGGATTTTACACGCACAGGTGATTTTCCTGCCGGACCAGAAAGGCAGGTCGCTTTAAACACAAGGGTCTCAAGTGCGCAGACCACGTCGGGCATGAGCCCGATAACGGGAAGACTCAGCGTGCGCTATACACAATCTCGCGAATCGGTGTATGCGGTTGGCGTTGTGCAAAACAGACACCGGTTGCATCACCCGCATAGACAGAGCCGGTTTGCAGTCCGCTATCGGGATCCAGGATCAACAAGGCCCGGCCACCATCGACATAGAGCTTTCCGCTATCCATATCAATTGCGATCTGGTCAATGCCAAAATATTCAGCAGAATAGGAAACCTGCTGCACCCAATCTGCCTTCATAACGCCGGTAAACGGGTTAAAATCGAAAGCCTCGACGGTATCGGTGGTCCTGACATACAAGCGGTCACCAACGCGGTTGAACACGGCGGCCACGGCGGTACCGCTGCTCAATGTAACGGAGTCGACTTCCCGGAGTCCCGGTAAAGTGAAAGAGGTCAAGCCGGCACTACGATCAAGCAAGACACCTGCTTTTGAACCCGGTGCACAACTTCCATTATTTGGCTGCGCACCGCTACTCAGGCGGTGTCCACCCAGCGTTAATTCGCCGGCAGGACCTACCTGTGCGTCATACATGGCATTATCAAATGGTGAGGCAAACGAGTTTCCATAGGTTGTTGTCACCAGCAGGGTGCCATCGTCACAAAACTCTGCCGAGGTATGGTCCAGAAAAAGGTCGACGGTGGCTATCTCCAGCTGGAGGGCCGTATCAATAACTGACAGCGGTTCATCTATATTGCCCGCGCCGGTACTGACCAGTAATTTTCCATCCGGACTCAGTGACATATCAACACCGGCATTACTGATATCAATACTGGTGAAGTCAACCTTAGTCCCGGAGGCTGAGTCTGAAAACTTGAAAACAGAAATGTTACGCCCGGCGTTGCTGGAAAAACCGGTGGACTCATCTTCGCTTATTGCACAATCCCCGACGATCTGGCCAGGAGCACCCTGCACACTGGCGAGGATGACACCCGTATCGGCATTGAAAAATCGTAATTCGTCGGATTCATTGTCAGTGACCATTCCCAGTGCCGCTGCAAATGCAGAGCCGGAAGCGAGGGACAAAGTGACCAAAACGACCAGCATGTTCCGGACGCTTTTGGAATAAGCCCTGGATACGCGATCGTCGCTATCGATGCCAATTAAGCCACTCATTGAAACCTCCTTGTTTCATCAGATCGGCCGGGGCTCCCGTAAAACAACGCGAATAACCCCACTCATGCTGTACTGCAACGAGCATGCTGTAAAGTCTCAGGGAACCCGAATTGAAGTGGGACAATCCCTGTTTTAATCTTGATCCAGCATCCTGCCAGTCATCAATTTCTTATTATTTTTCCGCTTATGACAGCAATATGCAATAAAAAACCTGAACCTTCCACTGTATAAACTGCCAGTGTTTAATAATTCAAACAAACACTAGCCATACTTGTTGCATAATGCGACAGGGAAAATAGACTGACCGACCACGAGGGGGTTGCAAGGGATGCAAAATATGTCGCTGATTTCTGTACTGGTCTGGCTCATGCAACTGGCCTTGATCATTCATGTACTCAAGACCGGTCGTAGCCGCTACTGGATAATCGTCCTTCTGTTCATGCCGATGATTGGCGGGGTGGCTTATTTTGTCATCGAACTACTGCCGGAGTTTTCGGGCAGCATCACCGGGCAAAGAGCAGTGAGAAGCGTCAAGCAAACCCTGAACCCGGGCGCCGACCTGAGACAACACGAGGCGGCCTGGAAGCAGTCCCCGAATGTTGACAACAGCCGCCGCTATGCGGAGGCCCTGATGGATTCCGGCAAAACCACTGAAGCCGAAGATGTCATCAACCAGGCACTAAAGGGTCTGTTTGCTACCGAACCCACCTTGCTGTTACTCAGGGCCCGCCTGGAATTCGAAGGCGGACGGACAAAGGAGACAGTAAAGACACTGGAGTCACTGCAGGAGCACAATGCCGATTTCCGTTCTGCCGAAGGACACCTGCTTTATGCTCGCGCACTCGAAGCTGAAGGCCATATTGACCAGGCAATCAAGGAATACTCCGCAGTGTCCGGTTATTATCCGGGTGTGGAAGCAAGGTACCGCCTGGCGCTTTGCCTTGATTTGGCGGGAAATACATCCGCTGCGCGGGCAGAATTTGAATCCATATTGAACGACGCAAAACTCGCCCCACCCCACTTCCGTAAAAGCCAGAAAACCTGGCTGGATGCGGTCAAAAATGAAATGACTTCCAAACAATGACAGCAACAAAAGCCTAAATCCACCTGCTAAGGGCGAAAACCGTTGCCCGGCCTGCCCAATTCTGGTATAAAGCCCTGCTCTCTGGCTCATGCATATCATGGTCAGGGTAAGCGGTGTCAGGATTGACCGGATATTCCGTTTAATGACGCGACATCAAATAAACACGCATACCGTACACGTTCGGTTGGGTGCCCTGAATAACCAGGGTTTTCCGAACAGGGTATGTGGAAGATTAACCCGGAAAATCGGTGACGCCAGATCTCAGATCATTGGCCGCCGTGCTTCTGCCATGTAAAGGATATAACCAATGCCTAATATCACCATGCGCCAAATGCTTGAAGCTGGCGTGCACTTCGGTCACCAAACCCGTTACTGGGACCCAAAAATGGCTCCGTATATTTTCGGAGCACGTGGAAAAATCCACATCATTAATCTCGAAAAAACACTGCCCTTGCTGACGGATGCAATGAATTTCATTGGCGGCATCGCTGCCAAGCGCGGCACCGTCATTTTTGTCGGGACCAAGCGCGCTGCGTCCAAATCTGTCGCCGAAGAGGCCCAACGCTGTGGCATGCCTTATGTTTCGCATCGCTGGCTGGGTGGCATGCTGACCAACTTCCGCACCATCCGTCAATCCATTAAGCGTCTGCGCCAGATTGAAAAAATGGAAGAGGATGGCAGCTTTGCACGTCTTGTGAAAAAAGAAGTCCTGCAACTGACACGCGAGCGCGATAAGCTCGAAAAAACACTCGGTGGTATCAAGGACATGAAAAACCTGCCTACCGCCATGTTTGTTGTCGATGTCGGTCACGAAGACATCGCGGTAAAAGAAGCACGCAAACTGGGTATCCCGGTTATTGGCATTGTTGATACCAACTGTTCGCCAAACGATATTGACTACGTTATCCCGGGTAATGATGATGCGATCCGCTCCATTCGTCTTTACACGCAACTGGCGGCTGACGCTGTACTGGAAGGCCGTGCATCAACCCCTCATATTGATGACAGTGATGAGTTTGTAGAGCTGGATGAATACGGTAACCCGGTCAAGCGTGATACCAAGAAAGCACCCAAGACCAAAGCGGAAAAGGCTGCACCAAAGAAAGTCGCCAAAAAAGTTGTAACGAAAAAGGCGCCAAAAACTGCAGAAGTTGCTGAGAAAGTAGAAGCCAAAGCTGAAGAGGTTACTGAAAAAGTAAAGGCCAAGGCTGAAGAAGTTGCTGAAAAAGTAAAAGCCAAGGCTGAAAAGGTTGCTGAAAAAGCAGAAGCCAAAGCTGAAGAGGTTACCGAGAAAGTAAAAGCCAAGGCTGAAGAAGTTGCTGAGAAAGTAGAAGCCAAAACTGAAGAGGTTACTGAAAAAGTAAAGGCCAAGGCTGAAAAAGCAGAAGCCAAAGCTGAAGAGGTTACCGAGAAAGTAAAAGCCAAGGCTGAGAAAGTAGTCGAAAAACTAAAGGCCAAAGCCGAAGACGTTATTGAAAAAACCGAAACGGCTAAACCCAAGAAGAAAGTTGCCAAGAAAAAGGTCGCAAAGAAAGCAGCTGAAGACTGATGAGGAAATGCCCCACCCGACAGTGGGGCGCCAAAACCCGGTTCTGAAGCCGGACTGTTTAAACTGAATAGAAGAAGGAATAGGACGATGGCAGTAACTGCCTCAATGGTAAAAGAACTTCGCGAGCGCACTGGCGCTGGCATGATGCAGTGCAAAAAAGCACTGGTTGAAACCCATGGTGATCTGGAAGCAGCAATTGAATATCTGCGTAAATCCGGACTCGCACAAGCCGACAAGAAGGCTTCAAGGATTGCCGCTGATGGCCGCATCGCCGTGGCTGCCAAGGACGACAACTCTGAAGTCGTGATGGTGGAAATCAACTGTGAAACTGATTTCGTAGCCAAGGATGCAAATTTCCTGGCCTTCACCGATGCCGTTGCAGCCAATGCGCTGAACGCCACATCCGATGATATTGAAGGCATCATGGCAATGGACTTTGATGGCAGCAGCCTCGAAGTTGCACGCCAGGCGCTGGTAACCAAAATCGGCGAAAATATCCAGGTTCGACGTATGGCCCGGATGACCGGTTGTGACAACGTTGGTTCCTACGTTCACGGTGGACACATCGGTGTGTTGGTTGACCTTGAAGGTGGCAATGAAGAAGTCGCCCGTGATGTTGCCATGCATATCGCCGCACTGAATCCGTCCTTTATCGATGTCGATGACGTTCCAGCCGATGTTCTTGAAAAAGAGAAGCAGTTCCTCATCGCGCAGGCTGCCGACAGTGGCAAGCCGGCAGATATCATTGAAAAAATGGTTTCAGGGCGTATGCGCAAGCATCTGTCATCCATTACCCTGCTGGGTCAGGACTTTGTAAAAGATGGCGATATTACAGTCGCCAAGTTGCTTGATCAAAACGGCGCCAAGGTTAAATCGTTTACCCGTCTCGTCGTTGGCGAAGGCATTGAAAAGAAAGTCGACAACTTTGCAGATGAAGTCATGCAGCAGGTGAAGGGTGGGTAAACCCGCCTACCAGCGCATCCTTCTGAAACTCAGTGGAGAAGCTCTGCTGGGTGGAGAAGACTATGGCATAGATCCGGTCATCATTGGCCGGATTGCCAACGAGATTCTTGAAGTTCGTAAAACCGGTGTAGAGATTGCTATCGTCATTGGCGGCGGCAATATATTCAGGGGTGCCGGTCTGGCACAATCCGGAATAGACCGGGTAACCGGTGATCACATGGGTATGCTGGCCACGCTGATGAATTCGCTGGCACTTCAGGATGCCCTGGAAAATGCCGGTGTCGATGCACGTGTGATGTCCGCCATTTCCGTGCACGCGGTCAGCGAAGACTATATTCGTCGCCGCGCCACG
This sequence comes from uncultured Gammaproteobacteria bacterium, assembly GCA_963759155.1. Taxonomy (GTDB): domain Bacteria; phylum Pseudomonadota; class Gammaproteobacteria; order Xanthomonadales; family SZUA-36; genus SZUA-36. The sequence goes on from CAVWXX010000021.1 coordinate 89,840, forward strand.
CGTCACCTGGAGAAAGGGCGTGTTGTCATCATTGCCGGTGGCACAGGCAACCCGTTCTTTACCACGGATACCGCCGCTGCCTTACGCGCAATCGAGGTTGGCGCTGACATTGTTTTGAAAGCCACCAAGGTCGATGGCGTATTTTCCGCAGACCCCAATATTGACGAAAACGCCAAATTACACGAAACCCTCAGTTACGACGAAGTCATTGAAGGCAAGCTCAAGGTCATGGATACCAATGCCATCGTTTTGTGCCGGGACCAGCATATGCCTATCCGGGTTTTTAATGTTTTCGGTGCTGGAAACCTGATAAATATTGTTAAGGGCAAAAAGGTCGGCACTATTATTTGTTGAACTTGCTCCCGCTTTGAGCTTTCACCGGAAAATCTTCACATTTTGCTGTTAAAATTGGCCGTTGAACTTTACAGGTTGAGCGGGCTATCGTCTTTAGCACCGCCAACGAGGCCTTAATTAGCTAGCCAAAGCCAGCAGACGGGAGAAAAAAATGCTTGAAGAAATTAAAAAAGACGCCAAAATCCGTATGTCCAAAACCCTGGACTCACTGCGAACAGAACTGGCAAAAATCCGTACCGGTCGCGCACACCCCAGCTTGCTGGAACATGTCCAGGTTGATTACTACGGCAGTCTTGTGCCGATCAGCCAGGCAGCCAATGTTGCGATTGAAGACGCCCGCACACTGGCCGTCACGGCATGGGATAAAACCATGGTCCAGACACTCGAAAAGGCCATCATGAAATCGGATCTCGGCCTGAACCCGGTCACCGCTGGCGTAATCATCCGCATACCCCTGCCACCTTTGACCGAGGAACGAAGAGTGTCGCTGGGCAAAGTTGTTCATCATGAGGGCGAGAACGCCAAGATTGCCATCCGTAATATCCGCCGGGACGCTAATCACAACATCAAGGATCTGTTAAAGAACAAGGATATTTCCGAGGATGATGATCACCGCGCGGAGCAGGAAATACAGCAACTCACCGATTCAAACGTTAAACAGGTTGATGAAATTGTTGCTGTTAAAGAACAGGAACTATTGGAGTTTTGATGCCTGATTATGAAGGTGATCTAACCTAGTGCTCCTTCAAAAGGAGCACTCATGACAGTGCCTGCAACCATACCCGGTCACATCGCCATCGTCATGGATGGGAATGGCCGCTGGGCGAGAAAACGCAACCGCCCGCGTAGCATGGGGCACCAGGCCGGGCTCAAGGCGCTACGAAAAACAATTCAGCAATGTGTGCGCCTGGGTGTTAAGACATTGACTGTTTTTGCATTTTCCAGTGAAAACTGGAACCGCCCGGCCGGTGAGGTTTCCCGCCTGATGGAAATTTTCCTGCGGGCGCTGGACAAAGAAGTTGATGAACTTCACGAGAATGGTGTGAGTGTGCGGTTTATAGGTGATCTCACCGCATTCAAACCTGCCCTCCAGACCAAAATGGCCGAAGCTCAGACACTCACCGCCGGCAACGAACGCCTGGTGGCCAATGTTGCGGTGAATTATGGCGGTCGCTGGGATATCACACAGGCAGCTATCCGTATGGCCAGGGAAGTGGCCGAAGGTGGCTTGTCGCTTGATGGCATTGAAGAACCCCAGTTGGCACAGTTTCTCTCGCTGGCCCATTCGCCCGATCCGGACCTGTTTATTCGCACCGGTGGCGAGATGCGTATCAGCAACTTTTTACTTTGGCAATCTGCCTATACGGAGTTTTATTTTACGCCGGTGCTTTGGCCTGATTTTAACGAGCAGTGTCTTGAGCAGGCCATATCGGCATTCGAGTCACGCGAGCGACGTTTCGGGCGCACCAGCGAACAGGTAGAAGGCACCGCCGATGCTTAAACAACGGGTAATAACAGCACTATTGCTGCTGCCTCTTGTTATGGCCGCCATATTTGCAGCGCCGGCAACCTGGTTTTTGATGCTGTTGGCGATCGTGCTGCTTGGTGCCAGTTGGGAGTACGGCCGTCTGGCCGGGTTTGCCAGCTACCCGGGTGGATATTTACTGGTTCTCATACAAGCAGTCATCATCACCACCCTGTTCTGGTACAAGGGCGAATGGGCGGCCAATATGTTGCTCTACCTGGGTATATGTTGTTTTGCATGGCTGTTGCTGTTTATCCGCTTGCCGCTTTACCGTCCCGACACCAAACTCGACAACAATTACCGTCTTATCTCATTTATAACCGCCATCGCGTCCGTTTCAAGCGGCTGGTTTGCGCTTGGCTGGATACGTATCCAGACGGAAGGCTCCTGGCTGATCCTGCTGTTACTCCTGATTGTATGGGCGGCAGATACCGGTGCGTATTTTGCAGGAAAAGCTTTTGGCAAAAGAAAGCTCGCCCCACATATCAGCCCTGGAAAAACTCAGGAAGGTTTACTGGGCGGCCTGGTCGCCGCGCCAGTCGTTGCCCTGCTCGCAGCCTACCTGATGCCCATCGAGGCGATCAGCCCCCTACTGCTGATTTTGCTTAGCCTGATAACGGCGCTGGTTTCGGTCGGCGGCGATTTAATGATTTCCATGCATAAACGCACCAGCGGTTATAAGGATTCCGGCAAGTTACTACCCGGTCATGGTGGCATACTCGACCGCCTGGACAGCTTACTGGCCGCCGCACCATTTTTCGCATTTGGTCTGCTGGTTTCGGGTATCTGAGGAAGCGGACGTTGATTTCTCAGGGTATAACAGTACTGGGCTCCACCGGTTCGATTGGCGAGAACACCCTTGACGTGCTGGCGCGTCACCCGGAGGCCTATCACGTTGTCGCGCTCAGTGCGCATGGCAACGTAAAGCGCCTCGCTGAGCAATGCCTGCAACACCGTGCGAAGTATGCGGTCATCAGCGATGCTGACAAGGCATCTGAATTACAAGCGGCGCTCGACGGACTCGACTGCAAGGCTGAAGTTCTCGCCGGCAAGGACGCACTCAGCGCCGTGGTGCGTATGGATGAAACAGCGGTCGTCATGGCCGCCATTGTCGGTGCAGCCGGTCTTGAACCGACCCTGCATGCCGTAGAGGCCGGCAAGCGTCTGCTGTTGGCCAACAAGGAATCCATGGTGATCGCCGGCGAATTGTTTCGCAAGGCCGCTGCTGAGCATTCCACGACTATCATTCCGGTCGACTCTGAACATAATGCGCTTTTCCAGGTTTTACCGGAAAACCATGTAACCGGTCTCAGACATGCCGGTGTGGAACAACTGATCCTGACAGCCTCCGGCGGGCCCTTTCTGCACCGTGAGCGGGCCTCTCTGCGAGATATCACACCCGCTCAGGCATGTAATCATCCCAATTGGGATATGGGCCGCAAGATCTCGGTCGATTCAGCCACCCTGATGAATAAGGGTCTGGAGGTGATCGAAGCCCGCTGGCTATTCAACGCACACCCCGATCAAATCGATGTCATCGTTCACCCGCAAAGCATCGTGCATTCAATGGTGTCTTACCGTGATGGATCGGTGCTGGCCCAGATGGGCATGCCTGATATGCGCACACCCATTGCCTGTGCACTTGCCTGGCCTGAACGTATTGAATCTGGCGTCAAACGCCTCAATCTGGCAGAGATACACAAGCTGGAGTTTTATCCGCCCGATCTGGATAGTTTCCCGGGGTTGGGGCTGGCATTCCAGGTATTGAAGGCTGGTGGCAACGCCGCCGTGATATTCAATGCCGCCAATGAAATAGCCGTCGACGCGTTCTTACAGGAACGCATAGGCTTTCTGCAGATACCGTCGGTCGTGTCTGCTGCGCTTGATGCCTGTGAGACGGGAAACATCAGCGGTTTGGATGCGGTGTTGGAATATGACCGCGTGGCCCGTGCCACGACCGGCAAAATTATTAACGAAATAAGAGGTATACGAAACACATAATGTCCGAATTTCTTGGTTCAATCTGGTGGTTGCTGGTCGCTCTCGGGCTGTTGATCACATTTCACGAGTTCGGGCACTACTGGGTTGCGCGGCGAATGGGTGTTCGCGTGCTCAAATTTTCAATTGGGTTCGGCAAAAAAATCTGGTCAAGAACAGGCCGTGATGGCACCGAGTACGTTATTGCAGCTATCCCGCTGGGCGGTTATGTCAAGATGCTGGATGAGCGAGAGGGCGAAGTCAACGAAGCTGACCTCGACGAGGCCTTCAACCGTAAATCGGTTTGGGCACGAATCGCCATCGTCGCAGCCGGGCCGGTTTTCAATCTTATTTTTACCTTGTTTGCCTTCTGGTTAATGTTCCTGGTTGGGATGCCCGAATCCAGACCTGTTGTTGGTGAAGTCACCGGTATCGCAGCCAGTTCCGGAATCAAGGCCGGCGACCGTATTGTCTCACTCAATGGTGAGGAAACAGAAACCTGGTCGCATGCTGTACTGGGTTTGATCACACCGGCCCTCGACCGGGAGCAGGTCACGCTTGAGCTTGAAAACGCCAATGGCGCAAAACGGCAGGTGGTGCTCAAACTGGACAAGCTTGGCAGTGATTTTCAGGAAGAAAAAGCACTGGAGGGTATCGGAATAGCACCCTGGCGTGCGACCCTTCCGGCGATTGTAGGTGAAGTCAGTCCGGACAGCCCGGCTTTCCGAGCCGGCTTCAAGGTGAATGACCGTATCGTCAAGGTTGGTGGCGAAGAGGTCCCCGATTGGGCCTGGGTGGGTGCGCTGGTCCAAAAACACGGCGCGGTTGACCAGCCGCTAAGTATCGAGGTCGAACGGGGCCTTGGCAATTTGGAACTCAGTGTGATTCCGGTCGAGAGCAGTACGGGAACCTTTTCAAAACGCCTGATCCTCGGTGTCACCAACAAAGCACCCGATGACAAGTTACAGGCCGAGGTCAGCCGTGCCTATTTTCTGCACAAGTACGGCCTGTTTGACGGGTTTGGTGCCGCGGCCTCCGAAATGTGGCGTCTGACCGGCTCAACACTGGGTTTGCTCGGCCGCATGTTAACCGGCACGGCATCCGTCAAGAATCTTTCCGGCCCTATCAGCATTGCACAGTTCGCCAATAGTTCGGCCAATGCGGGCGTTTCCAGCTTTCTGTTTTTCCTGGGGGCCATCAGCCTCAGCCTTGGAATTTTAAATTTACTGCCAATTCCTGTTCTGGATGGGGGGCATTTGCTCTATTACCTGATAGAATTAGCCAAAGGAAGTCCGGTGTCCGAACAAATACAGGCAAAAGGCCAATATATCGGGCTATTGGCATTGTTTGGCCTGATGGGCATTGCATTTTTTAACGATATTTTACGACTGGTCGGATAGACTACCCGCCGCAAAAGAAGAAACTCTTACGGATCATAATAAATGAGAAGAATCTTAATCATCCTGCTATGTGGCCTGTTCACAATGAAGTCTGCCATGGCGCTTGATCCGTTTGTCGTTTCCGATATCAGGGTTGAAGGCTTACAGCGTATTTCAGAAGGTACGATATTCAACTATATGCCGGTGGATGCCAATGAACTGTTAACCGCATCCAAGGCGCGTCAGGCCATCCGCTCCCTTTTCAATACGGGCTTTTTCAGTTCCATCGACCTGGAGCGTGAAGGCAACATCCTGGTCATCAGGGTACAGGAACGACCGGCCATCGCAGCCGTGGTGCTGTCGGGTAACAAGGCAATCAAAGACGAAGACATGCGACCCGTCCTCGCGGATATTGGTCTCGCACAGGGCGAGGTGTTTCAACCACAGTCACTGGACCGGATCAAACAGGAACTGGTCAGGCAGTATTTCAGCCAGGGCCGATACGCGGTTAAAGTGGACAGCCGGGTTGTTGAACTGGACCGTAATCGCGTACGTATCTCCATCACCATCGTCGAAGGCGATACGGCAGAGATCAAGCACATCAACATTGTTGGCAACACCTTGTTTACCGATAAGGAAATCCGCACTGAATTCGAATCAAAAATTCCTCCGGGCTGGAAATTCTGGTCAAAAGATGATCAGTACTCCCGTGAAAAATTGTCCGGTGACCTCGAGAAAATCCGCTCCTACTATCAGGACCGTGGTTATATCGACGCTAACGTAGAGTCTACCCAGGTCTCAATTAGTCCGGATAAATCCCATATCTACATTACGGCCAACATCATTGAGGGCGAACAGTACACGGTAGAGAAAATTCAGGTAACGGGTGACCTCGTGATCGAGGAAGCGACCTTGAGACGCTTGATCATGACCCAGGACAATGACATATTTTCACGCAAAAAAATGGAGCAGAGTGTTGAAAACATCACATCCCTGCTTTCAAACATCGGCTACGCCTTTGCCAATGTGAACCCGATTCCGCAAATTGACCGTGATAACCGCCTGGTGACCATCAATTATTTTGTCGATCCTGGTAAACGGGTCTACGTGCGGCAGATTACCTTTGTTGGTAACAGCGGTACCAAGGATGAGGTTCTGCGTCGGGAAATGCGCCAATTTGAAGGCGGCTGGTTCTCACAGGCAGCCATCGACCGCTCCAAGATTCGTCTCCAGCGCCTGACCTATTTCGATTCGGTCAATATCGAAACACCTGCGGTACCGGGCACGGATGATCAGATTGACGTTGTTGTTAGTGTCGTTGAACGTGCAGCGGGTAGTTTCTCGGTCGGTCTTGGTTATTCACAGGTCCAGGGCATCATTGCCTCCTTGAGCATTCAGCAGGACAACTTCCTGGGTAGCGGTAAACGGGTAGGCCTGTCGCTGTCTCACAGTAGCATTATCAGCAGCTTTAACGTGAGCTATGACAATCCGTACGCGACCGAGGACGGCGTCAGTCGCGGTTTCTATCTCCGTTACCAGGAGTTTGACCAGGCCGGTGCAAATATATCGACCTTTACCAGTACCGAAGCGGCCGGCGGTGTGAGCTTCGGTTTACCATTGACCGAAGTAGATTATATCCGCGCTGGTACCGGCCTCAGGTCAACCGACCTGAATATCGGTGCATTTGTTTTTGAGCGCGAATTTGTAGATCCGGACAATCCGGACGTTATCCTCTGTAATGATATTAATGAAAACGGCATCTGCCCTGAGCAATACCTTGTTCCACGGTTAGGTGATCCGCTGTCGAAGTCACTCGATCACAATGGCGACGGCGAATTAAGCTCCAAGGAACGTGATTTCTTTACCTGGGATTTTACTGCTTCCTGGAGCAGGGATACGCGTAACCACTTCCTGAACCCGACACGTGGATCTTCACAACGCCTGAGCCTGGAAACGTCATTGCCGGGAAGCTCCCGTCAGTTTTACAAGCTCTTCTACCGCGCTGCCAAGTACTGGCCTATCTGGGCCGACCTGGTGGTCTCCGTTCACGGCGAGGTGGGTTATGGTGACTCTTACGACGACTACGACAAGACATCACTGGCTACACCCGTTCCCAGCCCCGAATTGCCGGAAGGTGTAGAAGGTGAGTGTTTGCAAGAGGAGGTCATGACCCTGGATACCGGACTACCGTTTTTCGAGCACTTCTATGGTGGTGGCGTGCGTGATATCCGAGGCTTTGAAGACAATACACTCGGCCCCAAAGACGGCCTGATCAGCTGTCGTGCAGTAGGTGGTGATGTGAAGGTTGCGGGTGGTTTAGAGGTTGCTATCCCGACCCCGTTCACCAAGGGCGGCGGTTCTCGGATCGCTTTATTCTTCGATATTGGTAACGTGTATGAAAACTGGAGCACTTTTGACGCCGGTCTGTTCAGGATGTCCACAGGTATTTCAGTCACATGGCAGGCACCTATCGGGCCAATCATCATGAACTACGCATTCCCCATCAAGAAATTCCGTGGCGACCGAACTGAAGCCCTGCAGTTCTCATTTGGAACCACGTTTTAGTTAAAACTTAATACAAACGCGCAAAAAGGGTACAATTCGAAGTTATGAAACGCTTCTTACCCCTATTGCTGACGTTATTTGTGCTTGTTGCCGGTTCGGCGACCGCACAGCAATTGCGCGTTGGTTATGTGGACATGAAGCAGGTGCTGGATAACGCTCCCCAGGTTTTAGCTGGCCGCGAAAAACTCGATCTCGAGTTTCGACCCCGTAATGAAACCATCGAATTTCAGGAACGCCAGGTACAGACGATGGAAGACCGGCTGGCATTGGGCGACCTGACGGAAGATGCCAAACTGCGTCTTGACCGCGAGTTAAGGGAAATGCGACGCAACGTCAACCGGCAAAGAGAAGATCTGCGTGACGAGCTTTCCTTCCGCCGTACTGAAGAAGTTCAAAAACTGGAAGATCAAATCAATCTTGCCGTTCAGGAAATCGCCCGCGACAATGGTTACGACCTGATACTGTCAAGCCCGGTGATATATGCTGATCCGTCCCTGGATATTACTCAGCTGATCCTTGATCAACTCAGGCTGGAGTATGAGGCGGATAAACGGGAACGAACGGGCCGCTAGTGCGTAGCGTTCGTGTCACGAAGATATAAACGATCTGTCCATGCAAACCCCCATCTGTAGCATCAGGCTTTCGGAACTGGCTGAAAAATTCAACCTACCTTTTGAGGGTAACGGCGACACCTTGATTGATGGTATTGGAACTTTGTCCGGGGCGACCGGTACACAGATCAGCTTCCTCTCCAATTCAGCCTATCGCGAGCAGTTGAAAACCACCCGTGCAGCAGCCGTCATCGTATCCGCCGATGATGTCAAAAACTGCCCGGTCAATGCCCTGATCTCCGAAGCCCCTTATGTAAGCTATGCAAGAATGGCAGGACTTTTCGACCCGAGGCGACTTACAAAACCAGGTCTGCATAGCTCCGCCAGTATTGACTCTACCGCGACCATCGGCCGGGGTGTACATATCGGTGCCAATGCTGTCATCGGCCCCGGATGTGACATCGCTGATGCCTGTGTCATTGGTCCGGGCTGCGTGTTGATGGCGGACTGTCAGCTTGGCATTGGTAGCCGGCTGGTTGCAAATGTAACGATTTGCGAAGGCGTCCGTATCGGTCAGAGAACGACCATCCATCCGGGTGCCATCGTTGGTTCAGACGGGTTTGGGCTGGCTTTCGACAAAGACCACTGGGTAAAAATCCCACAGATAGGCAGTGTTCAGATCGGCAATGATTGTGAAATCGGTGCCAACACCACCATCGACCGTGGTGCAATTGGCGATACGATTATTGAGGACGATGTAAGACTCGATAATTTGGTCCAGATTGCCCACAATGTAGAGGTTGGCGCACATACTGCCATGGCGGCCCGGGTGGGTATTTCCGGTAGTACAAAAATTGGAAAATATTGCATGTTTGGTGGGCGCTCCTCAACAGTCGGACATATCCGGCTTGCGGACCGAACAACTGTTACCGGAAATAGCGTCATCACCAAATCAGTTGAACAACCCGGAACAACCTGGAGTTGCACGATACCGGCCCAACCGATGCGGGAATGGAATCGCACGGTTGTCCATTTACGCAAGCTGGCAACATTGGCCCAGCGTGTACTCAACCTTGAAAAACAAAGCGGAAAGTGAGCCAGATATGATTGAAAACCTGATCCAGACACCCATTGAAAGTGCAGAAATAATGAAATTGCTTCCGCACCGGTATCCGCTGTTGTTAATAGACCGGGTGACCGGTTACACCCTGGAACCGGAGAAAACGCTCACGGCCATTAAAAACGTGACGATTAACGAACCATTTTTCCAGGGGCATTTCCCCACCCAGCCCGTCATGCCAGGTGTCCTGATACTTGAAGCCATGGCGCAGGCCTGCGGTGTGTTGGCCCACGTGGCCCTGGCAACAGAAGGAACGGTTGGCGGTATTTATTACCTGGTTAAAATAGACAACGCCAAGTTCGCCCGCAAGGTGGTTCCAGGTGACCAATTACTTATCAATGTTACACAGACACGCATCATGCGTGGCCTTGGTAAATACGAAGCCCGTTGCAGCGTTGACGGACAGCGTACCGCCAGTTGTGAGATCCTGTGTTCCGAAGGTTAAAACTTTTTCAGGGGAAGATTGATCATGATTCACCCAACAGCTGTTATTGACCCCAAAGCCGAACTCGCCGATGACGTCGAGGTAGGTGCATTTTCCATTATAGACGCCAAGGTGCGTATCGATTCCGGGACACGAATCGGTCCGCATGCGGTGATAACCGGTCGCACGACCATTGGAAAAAACAATCATATTTTCCAGTTCACATCGATTGGTGAACAACCGCAGGACAAAAAGTATGCTGGTGAAGATACCGAACTCATCATCGGCGATGACAACACGATACGTGAAATGTGCACATTTAGCCGTGGTTCTGCTCAAGGCGGCGGTGTAACCCGTATCGGCAGTGACAACTGGATTATGGCCTGTGTTCACATTGCACATGACTGCATCCTGGGCGACCACATCATCATGGCCAACAATACATCCCTGGCCGGTCATGTAACGGTCGGCGATCACGCCATCTTGTCCGGCTATTCATTGATCCACCAGTTTTGTACGGTTGGCGAGCACAGCTTCACGTCCTTTGCCAGCTATGTTAACCAGAGCATTCCACCCTATGTAACGGTGGCCGGTGAAAAAGCCAGGGCCAAGGGTATCAACTCCGAAGGTCTTAAGCGGCGGGGCTTTACCAGCGAGCAAATCAACCAGGTGCGGCGCGCTTACAAAGTCCTGTACCGCGAGAGTTTACCGCTGGAAGAAGCAACAAGCCGCCTGATCGAAATGGCCGAGAACTCTCCGGAAATACAGCCCCTGGTTGATTTTCTTAAACTGGCTGAGCGCGGCATCATTCGCTAATGGTCATCGTTTTGGTAGCCGGGGAAGCCTCCGGCGATCAACTCGGTGCGGCGCTCATCAAGGCCATTCGCCTGAAGGAACCTGACGTTCGTTTCGCCGGTATCGGCGGACCCTTGATGAAAGCCGAAGGCTGCGATTGCTGGTGGGATACCGGTGAGCTTTCATTGATGGGTTTGTTTGAAGTAGTCTCGCACCTGCCCCGCCTTGTCAAACTGAAACGTCAGCTGATCCAAAAGGTCGTAGAACTAAAACCGGATGTCTACATAGGCATCGATGCACCGGACTTCAATCTGCGGGTAGAAAAGAAACTCAAAGCCAGATCCATCCCGGTTATCCATTATGTCAGCCCCACCATCTGGGCCTGGCGGGCCGGCAGGGTAAAAACCATCACCAAATCAACTGACCGGGTATTGTGCCTGTTCCCATTTGAACCGGACTGTTATCGGGGCTACCCCGTGGCCGCGAACTATACCGGCCACCCCATGGCTGATGAAATTCCATTGCAAGTAGAGTCTGAACCGGCGCGGATCGCACTGGGCGTGGAAACCAGCGGCATCTGTGTTGCGCTATTGCCCGGCAGTCGGATAAGTGAACTGGAAAAGCTCTCACCTTCAATGCTTGATGCCGCCGTCATACTGAGTAAACGTTACCCAGATGTGCGTTTCCTGATGCCAGCAGCGACAGAAAAAACGGGACGGCATTTTCAATCCGTACTACGTGAATATCCCGATGTAAATTGCACGGTCTTTTCCGGCCGGGCCACCCAAGTCATGGCGGCGGCAGACGTGGTGATCTGTGCCTCGGGTACCGCAACACTCGAAATCATGCTGGTCAATCGCCCGATGGTTGTCTGTTACCGTATCGCTGGAACAACTTACAAGCTGATGAAGTGGTTCAAAATGTTAAAAACCCGCTTTTTCTCGCTCCCCAACATCCTCGCAGACGAGTTACTTGTACCCGAATTACTCCAGCATGAAGTGACCGGACAACGGATTGCTGATGAAGCCATTCAGTGGCTGGATCATCCTGAAAGGCTCAGCAATGTGAAGCACCGGTTTGACAATTTGCACAAGATACTAAGAATTGATGCAGCGGCAACCGCAGGTGACGTCGTGCTTCGCCATATCGCCGGGCGTCAAAGCTGAACAATGCAGTCGACAGGAAACCTGGAAGCCGGTGTAGATGAAGCAGGTCGCGGGCCACTCGCCGGACCGGTGGTGGTAGCCGCAGTCATTTTGCCCGGACGTTATGACCTCGAATACCTGGATGACTCAAAACGCCTGACCGCCCTCAGACGCGAACGACTCGCTCCGCAAATTGAAAGCCAGGCGATCGCTTTTTCGGTGGAGTTTGTTGAAGTGGACGAAATCGACCGGGTCAATATTTTGCAGGCCACCATGAACGGCATGCAAAGAGCCGTCGAAAACCTCGTCCCTGCTCCCCAGCGCGCCATGATCGATGGAAATCGTGCACCCCCACTGAACTGCGAGGTTAGAACCATCATCGGTGGTGACGGGCTAATAGCGTCCATCTCAGCCGCCTCGGTACTCGCAAAGGTCTATCGCGATCGCCTGATGCTGTCGATGCATGACCTGTACCCTGAATACGGCTTTGACCGGCACAAGGGTTACCCGACTGCCTATCACATGGAACGGCTGAAAACTCTGGGGCCCTGCCCTATTCACAGGAGGTCATTTGCGCCGGTGCGAAATGCAATTGATGGAGTTGGTTTTAAATAGACACACGGTTGGGCGGCGCTGGGGTGTGTGTTGTCTTAACTGGACGGGCGCCGTGCCCAGATCAGCCTATGGAATGGTTCTGAAGCCTTGCTTTCGATAATCTGCAAGGTTGGGGGAGCTGGGATGTGTATTAACTTCCCAGGACTCGCTGCAAGTACGTCCATGTACGCTCGGGCGCGACATCCATGTCGCTCACGGTCCTGATAAGATAATACACACCCCCAGCTTAATATCAAACGACGTGCATCTTTCAGAGGTTGAATAGTCCAAACATTCGCAAAAGCCGTGGGCTTATCAAGTTCAGAATCAAACCACGTGTATCTGCCAGAAACCATTGACCCCTGCATTCGCACAAAGCCGAGGATGTGCAGTAGCTTACTTCAGGACCTTGAGGCAGGAGTCGAGTACAGAGCGCTACAGGACGTACTTGAGCGTGTCCTGGAAGTAAGCTACTGCATAGCCTTGGCTTCCCGAATGATCAATGGTTTTATCCCACCGCTGAGTCCTGAAGCAGGCCACTGCATAGCCTCGCTTCCCGAATGATCAATGGTTTTCAACCTCTGAGTTATGAAGTGAACTATTCCGAGTCAATAAAAGACTCGATATCCTCACGAGTCACCGGCCCGACATAAGTCTTAACCGGGATACCTTCGGGGTTCAGGATGATCGTTGTCGGTAACGCTTTTGGGGCGCCAAAGGGCTCTGGTGGGGCGTATACGTCTATCAGCAGAATCGGGTAACTCGGTTGATATTCTGCAAGAAACTCGTCGAAATTTTCCGGTTCCGTATCTTCAAATGCCAGGCCGAGTACAACGATATCTTCACGTGCTTCATGCAGGCTGGATAAATCCGGTATTTCTTTTCGACAGGGTGCACACCAGGTGGCCCAGTAGTTGAGCACCACCCACTTTTTCCGAAAGTCGCTAACACTGACGGATTCGCCATGAAGTTGCTGTAAGGTAAAATCGACCGGTTGCTGATTTTCAGACTCTGCCATTAAGTCGGAAACCATAAAAACCATCATTACTAAAGCCAAACTAATTACTCTTGTCATTTTTCTTCCTATTCTCAGGTACCGGTTTGCGTGTACATTGTTTTCAGTGACTGTTGCATATTCAAGTCATGCTCTGAGATAGACCTGAAAAAGACCGGATCCCATTCACTTTCACTTGGAATTTCGAGTTGTTCCCCAACCGGCAGGTAATATTCGCCCGCCTGGTAAAGATCCAGCAGACTGACTGTATCCAGATCCCTGCAAAGTAACCAGTTTCCATTTTCATTTCGTGTCACCAGTCCTGCTTGAAATAACAGGGATAGCTGTGCGGCCAGTATCGGTTCTGTAACGCCTTCCATTGACTCCAGCAGACTCTCAGAAGATACCGCCTTGCCCTGGGTTTGGGCCTTCCACAAATAACCAACCAGGCGGTAAGCGAGTAAAAACCCCCATTTCTTGGGCCAGCCCCAATCAACTTTGCGGTCATTGAAAGTGGTCAAAGATGCGGCGAGTGATGCACCCAATAGTACGACGATCCATACCAGGTACAGCCAGAATAAAAATATGGGAATGGTCGCCAGGGCGCCGTAAATCACATTGAAACTTGCGTTCGCCACAAAGGTGACAAACGCCTTCTTGGCCAATCCAAACAGAATAGCAGATAAAAATGCCCCGACCATCGCGTGGCTCAATCGGACGGAACGGTTCGGGACCAGTATGAACATCAGCACAAATGCCAGCCATGACAAGGAAAATATGCCAAATGCACGCCAGTTTGAATGCGTGGCAGCACCTACCGCGACCTGCTCAAATACCGGTTGAGCACTCAAGGCAATGGCTGCACCGAGGGCCAGTGGTCCAAGAGTCAGCACTGCCCAATACATAACCACCCTGTTGCCAATTGAACGGGCTGTGGGCACTCGCCAGATCAGGTTAAATGTGCGCTCAATTCTGATCATAAGCAATAGGGCCGTGATAATCAGAACAAGGGTTCCCGTCAGGGTCAGTTTACCGACACTCTCCAGAAAACCGGCCAGGTAAGACTGAATCTGATCACCTGATGCGGGTACAAAGTTCGTGAATACAAATGATTGGAGTTCTTCACTCCATTGCTGAAACACCGGGAATATCGAGGCCACACCGAACACAACCGCCAGCAAGGGCACCATGGACAACAGGCTTGTATAACTCAACGAAGCCGCTTCATCGAACAAACGATCTTCACCAAAATGCCGCCACACATGCGCCGCCAAACGCCTGACGCGGGGGATGCTGCTGAATGATTCCAGTACGTTCAATTTATCCTCCGGGTTATGCACATGTTCGCATGTTTTGTTTCAGGGTAACGGTATAATAATCAACCGATTCATATTTTGACACAAGGACACTCGATTGAAAGCTCAAATACTGCATAATCCGCGTTGTTCCAAATCACGAACCACGCTTCAACTACTCAGGGATAACGGTGTTGAACCTGAAGTTATTCTGTATCTGGAGACACCGCCGACGGCCGATCAGCTTAGCTCAATCCTTGGCAAGCTCGACATGAAGCCCAGGGACCTGATGCGTAAGGGTCAGTCGGAATACAAGGACATGGGGCTTAATGACGAGCAACTGGCTGATGAACAGCTCATCGCCGCCATGCTGGAGGCACCTATCCTGATTGAGCGTCCTATCGTGCTGGCAAATGGTCAAGCACGTATCGGACGTCCACCTGAATCCGTATTGGAAATTCTCTGAAACGCTGGACACAATTGATGTTGGCCGCCTATGTGGCCACCTTACTTTGGCAGGTGATCTGGCACTGGTTATTACCAGCGCCATTAGGGGCCGGTAATGGCTGGTTGAGCCTGATTGCCTGCCTGCCCTTGTTAATCCCCCTGCCCGGCCTGGTGCGTGGGAAATACCGGAGCATGATCTGGGCTGGTTTGCTTTTAATGCTTTATTTCACCATTGGCGTCATGGAAGCCTGGAGTAATCCGCCGCAAAGGCTGCCGGCACTTGTGCAGGTGACGCTGGCTGTCTTCTATTTATTTGCTTTCAGAAAGCGTAACCAGGCCCAGGCCTGATTGAAGTAGCTGAGCGCCCTGTCAGGTCTCGGGCTGGCTTTCCGGCTCTGCCTGGGTCGCGGCTTCGATTTCCTGGAGCGTCTCGGGACGGGTAATAAAAAACTGCCGGTACAGAATATTAATGCGGGTCAGTGCGTGTACCAGGCTGGCTGGTAATGAAGACTGTTTGCGTACGCCATCCGGTTGTTTTGACCAGACCTCGCGAAATTTGAACAAACGGTCCCGGGCAATCCTGTTGACAGATGTCATCGGTACATTGTCTTCCCTGAAACGTCTTAAGGTCCGTTGGTCCAGCAAGCCTGCATTTCCCACGATTGCCATTCGAATTGAATCAGAGGTATAGAGTGATTCCGGATAAAACAACATCATTTGTGTGCGTAACATGGCCTTGGCTGTCGTCACCTCCGACATTTCATCGTATAGCGATATGTCATCACCTTGAGCGTTGCGGGCATTGGGTAACAGGATCCGCTGATAAATATCGAGTTGCTGTGCCTGGTACAGGCTTTGTAAGTGCTGATTCAGGCTGCCTGTAATTTCAGGAGCAACTGGAAGCTCCAATGGTTCGACGCCAAGTCCTGTTACAAACCAGTCACGCCATTCCTCTCCCTTGTCCCAGTTATTTTGCAGTAACCGGGATGGAAGTTTTCTCGCCGCGGCAAGATAAGTCAGGCGGTTGGGTACAATGCCACCACGGCTTTCCCGCAAAGGCGTCACCATGCGAGTACCTACCCATTCAACTGGACAACTATCGTTCAGCACCTCTTCAGAAGCCTGTGCAAACAAATAATGATGCTCTTGTGAGTCGGTAAAACGAAAACCGAAAACATCATTGATCTGTTCGTTCTCAACATAACGGCCAACCAGGTCAAAACCGAGGTGCCCAAAATAATTGGCAACATTCTCATCGTCCGCTCTTACCAGCTCGGATCGCCTGTCCACCCATTCCATATTGCGGTAACAGATTTCGATACGGCCCATTCCCGTCTGTTCTGCCAACAGGTACTCATCAGGAAACAAGCCAATCAACGCACGTGTTGCGCTGAGGTTGCCTGTCATTTCACAGGTATTCTGCATGTCACAGGGTGTGATGACGAGGTCATCCGGCCGGAAAGCGGTATTTTGCGAGGCATCCTCAACCAGTACAACATCGGCTCCGGTTTTGAGCCGGGTAGCACGAAAATCTGCTTCGGCCTGGCTCATACCGGCATCAAGATCGCGAAGGACAATCTCGTAATCCGTCATTATGCGACTGATCAGGTCATTGAAGCCCGACCCGGAAGCAGCCAGGCATTCTGATTGTTCCATCATGGCCAGGACAATTTCTTCACCGATGATGCGCATCCTCGCAATACGGTTCTCATTTTCCGTAGAATCAAAAAACTCCGGGTATTTTTCTGCGTACCAACTCATGATGTTGGCAAGTACCGCCCACTCCAACGGGTTGGGCAGCACATTGGCTGGCGGCAGACAGTCGGTCGAAAAACGTTCGTGCAAATAACCCACGGCATAGTTGACTCTTTGCCACGGGGCGACACTGAGCTCGCGTCGCAATGTGTCCGTGGTAAAGGGTCCGTTCATGTCGCCCGACAGTTCAGTCAGGCGGCTGTCCCTGTCTGCCAGTCGTAACAGGCTCTCCATGCAGGCATCAAATTGACGGCGCGTTGTGCTTGAATTGCCATTATCATCCTGACCTGTAGCCAGGTTGATGCAGGTGCTGATATCCCTGGCGATTTTCGCGCGAACCGGCGTATCGAAGTAATAAGCCATATCGGGAATAACCAGTGCCAGTTGCGCCACTGCGTTGGCCAACAGAAGCCGCGAGGCCTTTCTTTTCAACTCATTACTATCGGTGTCATCAATGACCCCGATGTCTGTCATTGTCTCTTCACCCGGCGCTTCTTCACCGTCTTGCTGAGCGAGGGTGTCATCTGCAACAGCTACCTCTGTGGCGGGATCAACATCAGCGGCTTTCATGCTGGCCGGATCATCTGTCCCGGGCTCCTGGCTGATAAGTGCGTCGGTTTCAAAACCGGCAATCTCTACAAGTACGCCATAACTAGCCGTCATCGCCGTGTTCAAACGCGGGTCCACGGCGGCGAAGTCCCTTGCATAATGCGCCGAAATGGCGGGTAATTCGGTTAATAACCAGTCCAGCAGCGAATATGCCTCCTGATCATCGACGGGAAGTTCGAGTAATCGATAGGTGATCGACAGTAAACCCTGCACAAACTCAAAATAAAGACCTTCGTGCAAACCATCGATCAGGCTGAGAAGATATAGGGAGTCCCTGAGGTTCATCAGGGTGCTGGCGTTCTCTTCTCCCGTCAGTTTCGGCAGACCGTTAAGTATCGAGTAACGAAGCCTTATCAGCGCTTTGCTATCCGGTGGACGCGCTTCGACAGCACTCCGTGCGACTTCCGACATCGCCGGCAGAATGTCCTCCAGCCACAGGTGTTGTTCTTCCGGGACCTGGTCTGCTGGTGGTTCTTCAACAAGCGGTGGTGGTGGCGGCATCAGGCGATCCGTAAACCAGGCGGTCTCTACCACTTTCCAGGCCGCATGGCTTATACCGTCAACCTCTGTCAATTGCAAAAATGCACTCCAGAGCCCGATAGCGTTGGCTTCTACTTCCAGCAACAGAGTTGGCAAATTAGACATGGCCAAAGACTGTGGTGAGCGCTGGAACACCTGGTAAACCAATACCTGCTCGGGCATGGCCACCGGTGTTAACAAGGGCATATTTTCCAGGTCATGTTGCTGCAGTTGCAAGATCAGCTGCCATGCCGCCGGATCAAGCACGGAGCTATGTGGCTTCACCCAGCCATGCTTGTCTATGAGCATTTGCAGCCAGGCACGGTCATCCAGGTACATTTGTGCCAGGGCAACGTGATCTACCCCGGTATCCGCATTCAGACCTTCTTCGGCGCGGCTTAACACATGGGCGGCAACCGCCAGGTCCAGCAGCGCCTGCTGGCGTAACTCGGGGGTTGATACTGCCATAGCCATTTGCTGTTCATCTGGCAGAATGACCGTTACTTCTACCGGTATTTCCTCAAGCTGTTCTTCCGGCGCTTCTACTGCTTCTTCTACTGCTTCTTCAAGCTGTTCAGGTGTGCTGCCAGGTAAAAGCCGGTTTGCCGGTTCCTCAACCTGGGCTAGCAGCTGGGGTGGCATCGACAAAAACAGCAGCATTGGAATGAGCCACACCACCACAGCAAATTTGCCGTATTGCGAATTCCTCGAGTCTGATTTACCCTGCCCGACCTGATTATTCATATTTATTTATCCGTGACGCTTGCACGCTATACTACCCGCTGCAATATATACGCAGCAATGAATTCAATAAGGCAATAATAATGAAAAAACTACTTATTGTTACAACTGGCGGCACTATCGACAAAATATACTTTGACGATATGAGTGATTACCAGATAGGCGAACCCTTGATCGGCCAGATCCTTGATCACTTGCAAGTGGGCTTCGAGTTTGAAGTCAATGCATTGATGCGTAAGGATAGTTTGCATATCACGGACGAGGACAGGCTCATGATACACGATGCCATCGCAACCAGTGATGTAAGCCATATCCTGGTGACCCATGGTACGGACAGCATGGTTCAAACCGCCTTGCTATTGAGTGACATCCCCAATAAAACCATCGTCCTGACCGGCGCTCTCAACCCGGCACGTTTTCGTGACACGGATGCGGTATTTAATATTGGCTGTGCCGTTGGCGCCGTACAATCCCTGCCGCCCGGCGCGTGGATTGCCATGAGCGGCACCATATGGGACCCAAAAACCGTTCGTAAAAACCGTAGTAAAAACCGCTTTGAAGCCGCAGATTAAGGCCTGGTATCGCCATACCCGCCCCGTGTTCCAAGTATAATAATTGATTCCGCACCGGTTCTCCGGTGCTCACACAGCAGGTTAAAAACATGCCAAAAGCAAGTGATCTCAAAAAGGGCTCCGTCGTGGAAATAGATGGCGAGGTTTACTTCACGCGCCAGATCGAAAAACGCAATCCATCCGCCCGGGGTGCATCTACGCTGTTCAAGGTCCGCTTTTTTAATGTCCGTAGCGGTCAGAAACTGGAGCAAACGCTCAAGGGTGATGATTTTGTAAAAGATGGCGACCTGGTCAGGCGGTCGGTTCAGTTTTCGTACCGCGAAGGTGATGTCACGACCTTCATGGATACGGAAAACTATAGCCAGTACACACTCGATGCCGAAGCCATTGAAGAACAATCCTGTTATATGACCGAAGACCTTGAAGGGATGATCGCGCTGCTGGTCGATGGTCAGATTGTCGGGATTGAAATACCCCAGACCGTGGAACTCGATATCACCGAAACCGCACCGGGGCTCAAAGCGGCCAGTGCCAGCGCCCGTACCAAACCCGCAGTACTTTCCACCGGCCTCGAAATCCAGGTACCTGAATACCTCGAATCCGGCGAGCGTATCAAGGTGAACACGACCAACGGCAAGTTTGTTTCACGCGCCTGAATAATGTCAGAGATACAGCTTCACGGCGTGAATCAATAAGCCTACCAATCCCCCCACCAGGGTGCCGTTGATACGGATAAACTGTAAATCCCGGCCAATCGCCAACTCGACCCGGCGACTGGTATCCATGCCATCCCAGGAGCGTACCGTATCGCTGATCAGGCTGGCTATCTGGGCACTGTTACGACCGACCACGAGGGTAATTGCATTGACCAGCCAGGCGTTGACCCAGGCCTGCATGTCCTCATCTTTTTCAAGCTCAGCTGCCACGTTATCCAGCCATTGACCAACGTGCTGCCGGATCACCGATTCCGGTTTATCGATATCCGACTCGATATTGCGCGCCAGTTCCCGCCACAGGCCGTACAGGTAATCCTGCAATTCATCGTTGTCCAGCAACTGCTGTTTGAAGTCATCACCCAGGCGCCGGTGTTCCGGGCTGTTCTTCAGGTCGTGTGCCAGTTTTTGAACCCAGCCGTTGAACTGCTCACGCAAGGGATGTTGCTGATCCAGCGCCATTTCGAATAATTGATGCTCGATGCGTTCGAGCATTTTTTTAAGAATCCGGTCATCCACAAAACCGGGTAGCCACCATGGGCTTTCCTTTTGCACCCTGGTGCGGATCGCATCGCGGTTGTCGTGCACCAGCACGATGGTATAGCGCAATACCTGGGTCAGTATCTGCTGGTGCCGCTGCCCGCGCACCAGCCATTCCAGCGTGTTGCCAAGC
This sequence comes from uncultured Gammaproteobacteria bacterium, assembly GCA_963759155.1. Classification (GTDB taxonomy): domain Bacteria; phylum Pseudomonadota; class Gammaproteobacteria; order Xanthomonadales; family SZUA-36; genus SZUA-36. The sequence continues at coordinate 110,587 of CAVWXX010000021.1, forward strand.
AATGGCGCCAGGCTGACATCCGCCAATTGTTTGCTGGAAAGCCGCGAAAGGAACTTGCGCACCCTTTTCTCATGCAAGGCGCCGAGTGCCCAGCGTAAAACCGCGGTGGTGAGGTCTTCAACGCTGCGCTGGCCCTTGTCACTTTTGAGCCAACTGACCACGAATGCCGCCAGGTTGGTGTTTTGCAGTTTCTTGCGCACCACCTCCGGCTCAAGAAAGTGATCTGCGACAAAGCGCGACATGCTCTCGCCAATATCATTCTTTCGATTCGGAATGATGGCGGTGTGCGGTATAGGTAAACCCAGGGGGTGACGAAACAGGGCGACAACGGCAAACCAGTCAGCCAGTGCACCGACCATGCCGGCCTCGGCAAAGGCGTGCAGCCAGGCTGCCCAGGCGGCAGGAGAATGCAGCGTAAGAAAGAACAGCACCGCCATCAGGCAAAGCAACAGCAGCGGAATCCGCTTCATACGGCGAAGCTGTACTTCCTTGTCGATTTCAGTGGGTAAGGCCGATGGTTTCACCATCAACATGATATACCATCACGCTATGGCCGTATCGCCTTCAGATACCAGGACATGAATTTCCAGGTGTATTCTTCCATGCTGGAATACGGCCCCGGTTCGTAGTAGCGCGAACTCACGCCTTCGGCGTTGTATTCGATAATCCTTTTGTCCGCCAGGGTGGTGACATCCCATAACCAGCTCAGACGTGCCACGTCGTAGTCCTTATCCTGCTCGGCATCACCATTGACCAGCCAGCTGATATCGCACTCGGACTCGTTCACCGAGACCGGTGTAAACCGGTAAATCACGATGTAGTCGCAATAGGCCAGTGCAAAGGTCACCGGCCCGACCTGAAAATCAGTGGTGCCGCCGTCGTAAGCCTTGACCTCTCCCAGCAATGGTGCGACCGCTTTGCCATCCTCGCTGCCGGTGACATGGCCACGCCACATCGGGTAACGCTCAAAGGCATAACCGGTGCCAAAACCCGGTTCATCGAGATAAACGCGGTTTAATGCCCTGTCACTCAGGCCACATTCGCCGGCCCGGGCCATGATTTCCTCCATTTCCCTCGTCGAGCGGGCACCCGGTTTGGCCAGTGCATGACCACGGGTATATTCCGGATGCGACGGCGCACAGTGGTAGCACTCGGTGTAGTTCTCAACCGATAGCTTCCAGTTGGCCTTGATACGATAGCTCTGCCGGTGGGCTACCTTTGCCTTATCAAGACGGTAGGGACGCAGACAGGGGCGCAGATCTTCCCGAACCGGTTCAAAGCTCGCGGGTTGTTCGGCAAAATTAATATAGATCATACCTTCCAGTATTTCGGTATGAAGCCTTTTAAGCCGGATCGTTGATTTATCAAAATCATCGGGCATATGGGCTGCCGAGTGCAGTCTGCCATCCAGGCCATAACTCCAGCCGTGATAGCGGCAAACCAGTTTTTTTGAACAGCCACTGTTTTCGAGGCAGATTTTTGAGCCGCGATGCCGGCAAACATTCACAAGCGCACTGACCTGCCCGTCCTCGTTTCTGACGATGATGACCGACTCACCCGCCATTTCAAACAGGAACCAGTCGCCGGTTTCAGGAATCTCACTCAGGTGCCCGGCGTATATCCAGCTTTTGAGATAGATCTCTTCAACCTCCCGCTGGTAAATGCCCTCGTCGGTATAAAACACCTGCGGCAGTGCGGTGTGGGCCGGTTGTGATTCTATCAGCGCTGTGAGTTGCTTCTGGTCCATGCCTTATCCTGGAAAGTGCCCGGGAAAGACGCCGCGCAGATAGGCAAGACTTGTCTCCCGCGCCTGCTCTGCGGACATTTCCGACGGACTGATTAACATATCCAGCCACAAACCGACATTCATGGCCAAAAGACCATCGGCGACGTGTTGTGCCTGTACCCTGTACTTACCTTGTTTGATGATGTCTTCACACAGCAAAACTAACAGCTGTTTGTACTCCCGACTGCTTTCTTCATAAATCCTGCGGTAGGTCAAACGCGAGCTACTTTCACCCCAGAAAGCGAACCAGACTGCCAGCTTATTGCGCTGACAGATAGGTTGTTCAAAATCTACCACTGCCACTGCGGCCAGTTTTTCAGCAGCGGAGTCAGCACTCGTACGATAGGCTTTGAACCACGCCTGGCGGTACTCGTCCACAATATGGGTGAGGGTTTCTTCCAGTAAGCGTTCCTTACTTTGGAAATGCAGGTTGATAATACCCTGGCTCAAGCCTGCCTCTTTGGCTACCGTTGCGATGGTCGTAATCGACAATCCATGCCTGGCAATTGACCGGATGGTGGCCTTGATCAACTGACCCTGACGCACTTCTTTTGACGCTGTACGCCGCTTGGTTCGGGGCTTTGTTACAGACTGGCTCAAACCTGTTCCTCGTTCGAATACTGACTCAATCGTGCTTTTCGCATTCAGCATAAGTCCTTTCAAAATGATTTTCAATGAATGAATACCCATTCATTCGTAGTAGACAGAGGGGAGCATATATGCGAATCTATACCGAGGTCATTGTGCTGCAGGAACATCCGCCCGGCACTGACACTGCGGGAGTTCAAAAGCGTGAAAAAATATGATGCCATCGTCATTGGCGCGGGCCATAACGGCCTGACCAATGCTGCCTACCTCGCCATGGCCGGACTCGACGTCCTGGTCCTTGAAAAGAACCCCCACATCGGTGGCGCAACCGTCAGTCTTGAGAAACACAAAGACTGGATTTACTCCAATTGCTCCTATGTCAGCAGCCTGCTGCGGCCGGAAGTGTATCGCAGCATGAACCTGGCCAAATACGGTCTTCAAATTGTGCCTTACGGTGGCAACGCCACCATTTCCCAAAACGGGGATTACATCGGCTCATATGTCGACCCGGATGCATCGCGCAGGGAAATGGCCCGTTTAAGCCCCCGCGATGCCGACGCCAAGGTGCGTTTTGATCGCGACATCATGCGCCAGTGCCGCTTTATCCGGCAGTTTCTGTTACGCACCGCCCCCGACCCGGCATCCTTCAAGCCCCGCGACATCATGGATATGCTGGGAATGGGTAAAACCCTGCTGAAGATGGGCGAGGATGTCATTTACGACATGATGCGTCTGTATACGATGAGTATTTCAGATTACCTCGATGAGTATTTTGAACACCCGTTGATCAAGGCCGCCAAGGCGGGCAGCGGTATTATCGGTTCTGCCATGGGCGTGTTCTCGCCCGGAACCGCCTATGTCCTGTTGCACCATGCCATGGGCGATGTTGATGGCAATATGGGCGCCTGGGGCTTCGCTCGCGGTGGTATGGGCGCCATTGCCAAGGCCATGGCAGATTGCTTTGAGGACCATGGCGGAACAATATTGACGGAGTCAGGTGTAGACCGGATCATCGTGAGCAATGGCAGGGCGAGGGGTGTAGCCCTGGAAAACGGTGATGAATATCATGCCGACGTTGTCGTTTCCAACATGACCCTGCCACGCACATTTCTCGAGTGTATGGATCCGAAAGACCTTGAACCGGAATTCATCCGCAAGGTGAAAAACTTTAAAATTCGTGGCTCATCGGGAAAGCTCAATTTTGCCCTCGATGGTGTACCGCAATTTACTGCGCTTGAAGGCAACCCGGAACTCATCAAGGGGGATTTACACCTGGTCGACAGTGTTGAACGCCTGGAACGCGCCTATGATGACTGGAAAAGCGGCACCTGGTCACAGGACCCTTATGTAGATATTCTTATCCCGACACTCACCGACCCGACCATGGCGCCACCCGGCAAGCATTTTATGTCGGTGTTCGTGCAATACGTGCCACCCAAGGTTAACGGCCAGGACTGGACGCCGGACCTGCGTGACCAGTTCGGGCAGACCGTCATCAACAAGATCGAATCCTACGCACCCGGCTTCAAAGACCTGATCCGGCACGTCGAAATACGTACACCGTTTGAGTTGGAAAATGAAGTCGGCTTGACCGAAGGCAACATCTTCCTCGGCGAACTGACCATGGACCAGTTGCTTTTTAACCGGCCCATACCGGGTTACGCTCAATACCGCGGTCCGGCAAAAGGCCTGTATATGTGCAGTTCCTCCAACCACCCCGGCGGTGGCGTTATGGCCGCCCCCGGCGCCAATGCCGCAAGGGAGATTCTCCGTGACCTGCGCAAACCCAATACGGTACCGGAGGGCTGGCTCGATGACTGATATAAACAGGCATATCGTTATCATTGGTGGCGGCCACAATGGCCTCGTCTGTGCTGCCTATCTTGCCAAAGCAGGCAGAAAAGTGACCGTACTGGAAGCGGCCGGTCAGCCTGGTGGAGCCGCTATCACCCGCGAGTTCGCGCCAGGGTTCAGCGTGTCAGCAGGGGCGCACCTTCTGTTTATGCTCGATGAGAATGTTCGCAAGGAGTTGTCACTCCATTCGGAAAACCTGTCATTTTCACAGCAGCATATCAATACCACCGCACTGGCTGTAGACGGCAACCACCTGTTGATGGCAGGCGACGAATTGCAGGGTGGAAATATCAGCGATAAAGACCGCCTGGCGATGAAGGAATACCAGCGCTTCATGAACCGTTTCGCCGGTGTGATCAACCGCTTGAATAACCGCATCCCCCCCAGGGTCGGCACCCGCAACAGCAGCGACTGGTTGACCCTGGCAAAGATGGCACTGAACATCCGCCTGTTAGGTAAGCAGGACATGCGTGAGTTCCTGCGTATTGCCGGGATTAATATTTACGATGTACTGCAGGAGAATTTCGACAACCCGTTGCTAAAAGGTGCATTGAGCATGGATGGTGTCCTGGGCACCAACCTCGGTCCCCGTTCCAACAACAGTGTCTTTTGTGCACTACACCGACGCAGTGGCTTACAGGACATGGCCATCCCAAGGGGTGGCATGGGTGCGGTTAGCAACGCATTGGCGAGCGTAGCGGAAAAGCACGGTGCCGATATCAGAACCTCAGCGGTCGTCTCACGTATCCTGATGGACGGTGACCGGGTCTCAGGTGTTGAACTGGAGGATGGTGAGCGAGTTTCAGCCGGCACTGTTATATCAAGCGCTGACCCCAAAACAACCTTCCTCGAACTCCTCGGCGCCCGCAACCTCGAGGCCGGCTTTGTACGCAAGGTGCAGAACATCCGTATGCGTGGCAATGCGGCCAAGTTGCACCTTGCCCTTGACGATGTACCCGGTTTCAAGGGACTTCACCAGAACCAACTGGGAGATCGCTTGCTGATTGCACCGGATATTGACTATGTGGAGCGCGCCTTTAACCACTCAAAGTATGGAGAGTACTCGGTCAGGCCCGTCGCGGAAATCACCATTCCCAGCCTGCACGACACCAGTCTCGCTCCTCCGGGCAAACACGTGCTGTCAGCCGTGGTGCAATATGCACCCTACAACCTGAAAGCGGGCTGGCCGGAAAGCAAGGCCGCGTTTACAGACCAACTGGTCGATTTGCTGGCAGAGTATGCGCCGGGAATCCGCTCGCAGATTCTTCATAGTGAATTACTGACCCCGGTGGATATCGAATCAGAATTCCGTATCAACGGTGGTCACTGGCACCATGGGGAACTGGCCATGGATCAGTTCCTGATGTTACGGCCGGTGCCGCATTCCGCACAGTACGCAAGCCCGGTCAATGGCCTCTTCCTGTGTGGTGCCGGCAGCCACCCCGGCGGCGGCGTGATGGGTAGCGCCGGGCGCAATGCCGCGAATGCGGTACTCGCCAGCAATCATACCGAGGACGAAAAATGATGAGCCGGACAAACAAAGAAGACCAACGGCAGGCCATTGATTTCTCCGGCAAGACGCATTACCTCACCAAGGTTTTCAAGAGCCCGTTCTATTCACGCCAGGAACCCTTGAATCACCTCAAGGAATGGGGCCGTTGGGCCGACTACCTGTCGCCACATGCGTATACCTCCTCTGCGATGGAGTATTTTGCCTGCCGCAATGCCTGCACGGTGTTTGACCTGACACCGATGAGCAAATACCGCATCAGCGGCAGTGATGCCCTGCCCTATCTGAACCGCCTGGTGACCCGTGAGGTCAGCAAAATAAAACCGGGCCGGGTTGGCTATTGCATGTGGTGTACCGATGAAGGCCAGGCCATCGACGACGGTACTATTTTTCACCTGGGTGAAGATCATTACAGGCTATGCTCGCAAGAACGCCACCTGGACTGGCTACTCACCAATACGGTTGGTTTTGATGTCCAGGTGGTTGACGAGACCCATGAAGTTGCCGCGCTCGCCCTCCAGGGTCCCACGAGTTGTGTCACCCTAAAAAACATGGGGCTTGATGATGTCGAAAACATGAAGATATTCGATATCCGGCAGTTCCCGTTTGAAGGCACACAGTTAACCGTGTCGCGTACCGGCTTTACCGGTGACCTGGGTTATGAGTTGTGGATAGACCCCGGACATGCGGAGGTGCTTTGGGACCGCCTGTTTGAGGCCGGTCGTTTACATGGCATACAGGCCATGGGTGATGAGGCCCTGCAGATGCTGCGTATTGAAGCCGGTTTCATTCAATGCCGTCATGAGTTCATGCCCGCCCATGCAACCGTACGGGCGGGTCACACACGTTCGCCGTTTGAGTTGGGCCTGGGCTGGCTGGTCGACTTCAACAAACCCAACTTTAATGGCCGTAAAGCGCTGCTGGCGCAAAAGAAACACGGACACCGTTTTAACCTCGTCAAGCTCGACATCGAGGGCAACAAGCCCGCACGTGACGCATACGTATTTACCAAAAAGAACAAGCAGATCGGTACCGTGACCTCGGCGATCTGGTCACCTTCAGCCAAGGCGAGTATCGCCCTGGCCACACTTCAAACGCCGCATGGTGAACCCGGCGAGGAACTCATGGTGGAGATTTACTATCAGAAGGAACTGAAGTGGAGCCGTGTGATGGCGAAGGCACGGGTTGTGACGGATGTATTTTACGACCCGCCGCGTAAACGCGTGACACCGCCCGCGGATTTTTAAATAAGCCGGGGGTCTGTCAATCAGCCGCACTGCACCGGCGTTTTTGACAACTGACCGGCAATCTCCTCAACCATCGTGGGTAGCAAGTAGCCCGGCAGCTGTCTTCGCAACTGCGTATAAAGCCGACAGGATTCCTGCAGCGACACATCAAAGTGGGCAGCGCCCTGCACCTTGTCCAGTCGATGCAGGTAGTACGGAATAATGTGACTGTCAAAGAGCCTGTTCGATAATTCGATCAGGGTTTGCGTGTTGTCATTCACTCCTTTTAGCAGAACAGACTGATTGAAAACCGTATACCCCTGCCTGTTCAGCAAGTTAAAGGCTTCCTGGTTGTGGCTGCTGATTTCATTAGGGTGATTCATATGTGTGACGAAGACAATCTTCCCGCTGAACTGTCGCAATACTCCCAGCAACGAATCGGTGACGCGCTCCGGCAAAACCGATAGAACACGGCTGTGGATACGCAATACCCGTATATGGGAAATACGGTTGAGCTTATCGATCAGCCTGGCGAGTTTCTGATCTGACAGCATCAGCGGGTCACCCCCGGAAAGGATCACCTCGCTGACATCCGGTTTGCCCGCCAGGTAGGTCATGACCTGACCATCCAGCGTGTAATCGACACCCGCCTCGCTATAGGGGAAATGACGCCGGAAACAATACCGGCAATGTATCGCACAGGCGCCTGTCATGGTCAGCAGCACCCGGCCATGATACTTGTGGATAAGACCCGGCACCGGCATGGCCTGCTGGTCACCAACGGCATCGGTGCTATACCCGTCGACGACCTTGAACTCACGTCTGTCAGGCAATACCTGCAGCAACAGCGGGTCGAGGGCGTTACCCTTTTCTATCAGTGATGCATAGTACCGGGTAACCCGCAGCGGAAAGTCATGCCTGGCTTTAAACACGGCCAGGGCAGGGTCGATTTCGCAATATTCCAGTAATTCGCCAAGGTCACGAAATGACCCGGCGGCCACGAGTTTCCAGTCCCGGCCCCGTGGCCATAACACAGCCTCGCTGTGGTTCATTTTTTACTGGCCTGCTTGCGCTTTTTAACAAGTCGCTTGTCTGCATCTTCCTGGTATGCCGTTGCCGCCGCCAACAGGACATCCGGGTGCAAACGAACTTTATAGTCCGGATTGATATAAGCAAAATTGATGATCCCGTCCGTCCCGATGATATAGGTCGCGGGTGCAGGCAGAACATGGTGGTCTTCACCCGAGGCCTTTTCCAGGTCGATATCCCATTTCAAATACTTTTGATTGAGTTCATCATCTACACGAAATGCCAGGCCAAAAGCCCGCGTCGCACTCAAGGCGGAATCCGAATAAATGGTATAGCCGACGTCAGGGTCGTCCAGGCTTGCCAGCAACAGTTCCGGCTTGTCGATACTGATAAACCAGATATCGAAACCCATATCCTTTAACTGCTTCTCTGCCAGTCGCATTTCAGATAAGTGCAAATTGCAGTAGGGACACCAACCGCCACGGAAGAAGCTTAGGACGATAGGTTTGACCTGCTCGCCTGCAGCGAACTTGACGGTTTGGTTCCTGACATCGCGCACGGTGAAAGACGGCGCCTTCATTCCGATCAGAAGCGGTTGCACCTCCTCGGCACTGGCATGAATGTCTTCGCGCTTGTCTGCTGCCATACTGGCGCTTGAAAACACCGTGACGAAAAGCAGCATGATGACAGTCGTTACTATTTTCATTAATTTTCCTTGTTGATGGGTCGCACTTGAAGACCGTGCAAACTGTCATTCTATTTCAAAAATGAAGCTTCTCCGCAAAAATATTCAATGCCACTCGAATAGTGGAATTATTTATCCATCTAATCACCCTGGCCAGGCCCGTGACTGGGACTTTATTGATACAAGTCAATAACCGGCTTTTACTAATCAATACAATTCATGTTTGGAATAAAGAAAAATTCAGGAGTGAATATCAATGCAACATAAAGTTAAAACAGCCGTGTTGGCGAGTTTGGCAATAGGAATGGGGTTTGCTGGCACAGCAGCTGCATTTGAACCGGGTGACTGGCTCATTCGAGGCGGCGCATCCTATGTTAGCCCTGCTTCGGATAACCACGCTGTCGTGGATGTCGAATCAGCCACCAGCTTTACGATCAACTTTTCTTACATGATGACGGATGTCTGGGCACTGGAAGTTCTGGCAGCCTACCCCTTCAAACATGACCTGGAATTATCAGACGGAACAAAAATAGGTAGCACCAAGCATTTACCGCCTACCTTTAGTTTGCAGTATCACTTCCGGCCAACAGAGCAATTCCAGCCTTATGTTGGCATCGGTCTTAACTACACCACCTTTTTCAGCGAAAAAACCACCGGACCACTCGAAGGTACAAATCTGAGTCTCGGCGACAGCTGGGGACTGGCCGGCCAGATCGGTTTTGATGTCATGTTTAACGACCAGTGGTTTTTCAATGCAGATGTGCGCTATATCGATATCGACACCAAGGCCAGGCTGGATGGTGAAAGCCTGGGTAAAGTCGAGATTGACCCTTGGGTATTCGGTGTTCACATCGGTTACAGATTCTAGATTTAACCGTTTCATTCTCCACATTAAGGGGCCGTTTCGGCCCCTTCTTTTTTGCGACAAAGTACCCGCCTGGTCTTCAAATCTCTTCGCGTCGGGAGCTGTTCCCGGACAATATCGCTTCAGGACAATACCGATTCAGGACGGTACAGGCCATTGATAAGACCTCAAGGTGTCTACTTATTTCAGGACGGGACAGGCAGGCAAAAAAAGGCCCGGTTTCCCGGGCCTTTTTCACTTCTTAGCAGTTAGTTCAGAACTTACGCATCAGCGCCGGCCTGAAATACCAGCCAGTGGCCAGCATCATCAAGCTCAGCAGCAGCAATGCTACCGGGTTATTTACCGGTACTGGAAGCAGTTCCGGTAATGGCGCTCGAGGCCCGCACGCAACCGTGGCAGGTGGGTATTGAACGATCATCGTAGACTCTGGATTGATCTCAAACTTGAGCTGCATTGTCGGAACCAGGCCATCATCAACCTGCACACAGTTCTCACCCTGTGCATCACAAGACCAACCAGGCCATGCGACTGCCACACCATTAACAACGGCTGCGCCCGGCCACAATAACTGTCCTGAGGCCGTTTGACCCATTAAGGACTCAACCACCTCATCGCTACCGTCGTTCTTGATCCATGTAATATCCACATTATTGGCACCACCGAGTGTGGTGGTAACGTCATAGTTAACATACGGCGCATTGTCGACACACACCTCGGCCAACACGTCAAAGATGATTTCATTGAGTGTGTTGGTCAATGTACAGGTCACAGTCTGACCTTCCGCAAGCGTCACCGGATGTCCTGCATCCAGGCCGCTTGCATCATCGACACAGGCAATACCATTTTCGACATAGTCTTCTACCTGATCAGGGGCTTCTGACAGGGTGTATGCAACACCGGCCTTGGCCAGCAATGAAACACCGGAAGCATAGTCAGCACCGGCATCGTTAACACCATCAGCAGCCGTCAGGGTCAGGATAAAGTCGGTCGGTAATGCATCGCCGCCATCGATTGCTTTCACAAGCGTAATTGTTGGCAGAAGAAGTTCGGTACAGGCCTCATTATCACTAAGATCCGTATCGGAATCGCTGCCAGCAACGCTATTGTTAAAGCCGGTATTATTGTCACCCGCATCGTTAACATCACAATTGGCGCTTTCTACAGTCACCTGTGAAAGGTCAATCGTAAAGTTGGCCGTTACCGTCCAGGACTCATTCAAACCGGCTTCAAGACCTTCATCTGTCACGAAGTTCGGGTATGCCGCCGTTGTTCCGGTTTGCGAATCTTCAGTACCCGCTATGTAAACTGCAGTCGCCGTATTCAGCGTGATACCTGCACCCGGCAAGAATGTATCTACCAGGTCATATACACCAAGACCGCCCGTATTCGTGGCCGTGATGGTGTAAACCACCGTGTAGGTTCCATCAGCCTCCAGTGTTGCTGGGCCATTGACCGTCTTGGCCAGGTTGATACCCGGACTGTCCAGACCGGTACAGGTCTCGTTATCCGTCAGATCCCTATCACTCACACTACCCTCTACATAGTTGTAGAAGCCGGTATTGATCGCAGGGGCTGCCGGATCACAGGAACTCGTGGCCGGGTCAAGTGTGGCCGGATCAACCGTAAAGTTGGCCGTCACCGTCCAGGACTCATCCATGCCTTCACCCAGACCTTCATCTGTAACGAAGTTCGGGTAAGCCGCCGTTGTTCCGGTTTGTGAATCTTCAGAACCTGCCACATAAACTGCATCCGCAGTATTCAGCGTAATGCCGGCACCCGGTGAGAATGTATCAACCAGGTCATATGCACCAATGCCGCCGGTATTCGTGGCTGTAATGGTGTAAACCACCGTGTAGGTTCCATCCGCTTCCAGTGTAGGACCACTGGCCACTGTCTTGGCCAGGTTGATACCCGGATCGTCCAGACCGGTACAGGTCTCGTTATCCGTCAGATCCGGATCAGTCACACTACCCTCTACAAGGTTGTAGAAGCCAGTGTTCACCGCAGGGGCTGTCGAATCACAGGAACTCGTGGCCGGATCAAGTGTGGCAGGATCAACGGTGAAGCTGGCCGTTACTGTCCAGGTCTCACTGGCACCTTCCCCAAGGCCTTCAGCTGTGACCCATGTTCCAGCATTAGCCAATGGCGGTGTTGCGATCGTACCGGTTTGGGTTTCCCCACCGGCATAAACCAGACCAGGATAGGTCGCATCAGTCACAACCGTGATACCGGTTCCCGGTGACATCGTATCTGTGATGTCATAGGCACCCGGACCACCTGTATTGGTTGCCACAATCGTGTAAGCCACGGTGTAGCTTCCATCCGCCTCCAGTGTAGGACCACTGGCCACTGTCTTGGCCAGGTTAATGATCGGGTCTTCCAGACCGGTACAGGTCTCGTTATCCGTCAGATCCGAATCGGTTGCACTACCCTCTACATAGTTGTAGAAGCCGGTGTTGACCGCAGGGGCTGTCGGATCACAGGAACTTGAAGCCGGATCAAGCAATGCCGGATCAACTGCGAAGTTAGCAGTGACGACCCAGGATTCATTAAGACCTGCAGCCAGACCTTCAGACGTTACAAAGTTCGGGTAAGCCGCGGTTGTTCCGGTTTGGGTATTTTCCGAGCCCGCCGTGTAAACAGCAGTAGCAGTGTTCCGCGTAATGCCTGCACCCGGAGAGAATGTATCAATCACATCGTAGGTACCATAACCACCCGTGTTTGTAGCAGTGACCGTGTAGACCACCGTATAGGTGCCATCGACTTCAAGCGTCCGGACCACTGCTTACTGTCTTGGCCAGATTGATAGCCGGCTCGGTCCTGGTATTGGTGTAGGTACAGGTTATTGCAGTGTCGGCACCATCAATCACCAGGGTCGCACTGGTATCACCTGCCGTGTACACCGGCGCATTAGCTGCTCCGGTACACGCAAAGCCAGTCGTGTAATCAGCCGCTCCTCGCAGAATCTCACTGAGTCTGACCGTCTCGCCAACCAGCGTCGTCAATACTGCAGTATTGGTGGTATCGGTCTGATCACCACCTGTCGCGGTTGAGGTTGCCGTCGCCGGACCATTAATACCTGTAACGGTCAGATCAGCTGCGTCATTAAGCAAACCGCCTACCCAGGCTTTCTGCAAGGTCAGCTCAACCGTGTTGAGCGTATTTGAGAACGTACAGGTAATATCCGTATCAGTTGCATCAATCAACAGCGTCGCAGTGGTCGCGCCCGCTGTGTAAACAGGTGCGTTGACACTTGTACAACTGAAGTCGCTCGTATAGTCACCTGTGCCACCCAGCACTTCGCTCAACTTGATGGTTTCACCGACCAATGCAGTGAATACCGCGGTGTTCGTCGTGTCTAGCTGATCACCACCGGTTGCAACAGAAGTTGCTGCGGGTGACGTACCGTTCGTACCGGAAATTTCCAATGCTGCGGTATCGTTAGCAACACCGGCAACCCAGGATTTTTGCAGTACCACCCGAGCCGTGTCGATCGTATTGGTATAACGTACACGTGATAGACGTGTCAGCCTGCATCAATCAGCAATGTCGCACTCGTAGCTCCCGGTGTATAGGTCGGGTCGTTGGTTGCACCTAGGCAAACGAAACTGGTCGTGTAGATCGCCTGTACCACCCAGTGCTTCACTCAGTGTAATGGTTTCACCAGCCAGTGCTGTTGGAAGAACTGCTCTGTTAACCAGATCAACCTGGTCACCACCAAGAGCCGTCGATGTTGCCGTCGCCGGGCCGTTGGTGGCTGCAATTGTCAACGGGGCCGTATCACCTGCCACCGCACCAACCCAGGATTTCTGCAAGGGTCAACACCTGAAACCTGGACACTATTGGTAAATGTACAGGTTACATCGGTATCCGCCGCGTCAATCAGCAGGCTTGCAGTTCTGTGCGCCCGGTGTATAAGAAGGCGAATTGGTCGCACCGGAGCAGACAAAACTGGTGTTGTACAGACCTGTTCCACCCAGTGTTTCAGTGAATGTCACGCGTCTCACCGACCAGGCCGGTCAAAACCGCAGTATTGGTCGTATCAGTTTCATCACCACCGTTTGCGGTTGAAGTTGCCATCGGGTTACCGAGCGCGCCGGATACATCAGTAAGGAGGTATCACCAGCGACACCGCCAACCCAGGATTTCTGCAAGGTGATCGCAGCTGTATTGATCGTGTTGGTAAAGGTACAGGTAATCGCCGTATCCGCCGCGTCAATCACAAGGTCGCTGAAGTATCATTCAACGAGACCGGCTGATTGGCAGCGTCGGTACACGCTAAACCTGTTGAGTAATCACCCATTGCCGCACCGAGTACCTCGCCGAGCGTAACTGTTTCACCCACCAGTGCTGTCAGAACTGCGACGTTGGTGGTATCGGTCTCGTCACCGCCAGTTGCAGTAGAAGTCGCCATTCGGCGAGCCATTGGCGCCCGCTGCAGTCAGTGCGCCGTATCAGCGGCAACAGCCGCCAACCCATGCTTTCTGCAGGGTTACATCTGCCGTATTGATCGTATTGGTATAGGTACAGGTAATCGCGGTATCTGCCGGATCGATCAGCAGCGTCGCAGTTCTGTCACCCGCTGTGTAAGTGGGTGGATTGGTACCATTACAGGAAAAACTGGTTGTGTAGTCTCCCCGAGGCAGGCCACCAAGCGGACCACCAAGCGTTTCAGTCAGCGTCACCACCGTACCGGTAATTACAGCAAGGTCTGCTGTATTTGTGTTATCAACCTGGTCTCCACCATTGGCAACTGAAATATCAGTGTTGTTGCCACTTGATGCAGATATCTGCAGGAGGGCAGAATCAGCAGCAACACCACCAACCCATTCTTTCCGCAAGGTGATGTCTGCTCTTGTGCGAGTATTGGTAAATGTACAAACAATATCCTCACCACTTAACAGATCCACGGTGACACCATTATCGCCCGGATCAAAACCGCCTGAGCCGCCTATGGTGATAGTTGAATCATTATCTCCGGTACATGCAATCAAGCTCAGGTTCCAACCTGTTGGAACCGTCTCCGACACCCTGTAGGAACCCGGCAACAAAGTAGTGCTTAGAATGTTAGTGTCATTAACCGTTGTATCGATTACAAAAGTCGTACCATCGGCTGGCACATTGGTATTAAAGCTGAATGAACCATCACCATCGACCGTTTCTTTAACGATGGTCAAACTGCCTTGCTTGGTATTCGTAAATGTACAAATAACCGTTTCGCCGGCTCTCAAATCAACATCAACATTATCTGCACCCTCGGTCACGATTGAATTGACCGCACCTGTGCATGAAATATCAGTCAAGACCCATCCTGGGAGGACAGTTTCAGTCGTACCGATACTCGCTATGGGCTGACCCGTATAAACAAGTTCTGCATTGGCGATATCGTAGTCTTTCAGGGTGCCTGTCAAATCAGGATGTCCCGTAAAGGTGAATTCCGGGTCGAACAGCTCAGGGATAGCCTGCTTGCGAATAATCAAGCTGGCATCAGCTGTATTCTCAAATGTACAGGTGACGGTTTCAGCCAGGTCTACATTGATATTGGCAGTCGCGGTGCCGAGGTCCCCACTCGAGTTATCAGTCGAATCATCGACACAATCAACCGAGGTCAATTCCCAACCATCTGGCAGGGGTGTTTCCACGACATCATAAGTTCCTGCTGGCAGGATATTTGTGAAATCAACCGAGGCTGAAGTACCTGTGCCTCCTCCTGCTACTGATGTATCGAGGGCAAAAGATCCAATTGGAGTATCACCCACATAGTCGAAACTACCGTCACCACCAACGGTGTTCTTGATGATGGTGGCCGAACCCAGTGGTGAGTTGGTAAAGGTACAGATCAGCTCTTCACCTGCTGCCAGGTCAATCGCTGTAACGGGGCTGTTATCCCCACAACTGGCATCAGTCAATGCCCAGCCATCTGCACCTGGTGGATTCTCGCCCACTTCGTAAATGCCTGGATCAAGGCCCGAGATCACCCTTTGATCATCGGTATCCTTATCAACTGGCGACAATGTAAAAGTTTCACTGCCGAGTATGTTACTGGTAAACGCGAAGTCCTGAACGGCAGGTCCGGTTGCAGTGATTTTTTTAATAACCGTTAACTGGGCTAGCTTGGTGTTGGTATAGACACAGGTAACTTCTTCACCAGGAGCAGGGAATGCCGCAACTTGCGTGTCACCGGGATCGAAACCAAGCGTAATTTGAGAGCCCACAGCGCCAGTAATAGCCCAAGATGAATCCGGGCCATCGCTACTGCATGAAATATTGGTAAGGGCCCAACCAGCCGGCACAAACTCTTCTGATTCGAAGATGGTTGTTCCTGCTGCTGTTGATTGGGTCAGGCTGATGCTATTGCCATCGGTCAAACTTCCACTGAGATCACCCGTGAACGCGAATGAAGCCGGATCACCGTTTGGCAGTGTTTGCTTTTCAACCGTCAGAGTGCCATGTTTCTCATTGATGAATGTACAGCTTATGGGTTGACCAAAGGTGACATCCAGAGTTACCCGGCGATTTGCTACATCATATGTGGCGATATTGCGCACCGGTCGTACATACAATGTCGACTAAATCCCAATCAGGAATGGGATCCTCAGTGATAATGTACTGTCCTGCTCGATTAAGGGATCCACGATTGTTTGTGTCCCGAACTTAAGGTAGAAACTGGAGTTAGTTGGGAAGATTGGACGTAAAACCAAAATTAGCATCTCCACCAATGGTGTTCTTAGTAATAGCAATAAATGAGCCAAGATTATTTTGGAAGTCGCAAATTACGTCATCTCCAGCACCTAAAGAAATCCCAGTTAAACTGTTGGTGGTGTTATCGAAATTACCGGATCCATTGCGGCAAGTGGCATTCGCCAGAGTCCACTCAGGAGCAGGCAAGGCAGTTTCAGTAATAGAGTAATCGTTACCGGGTTGTAAGTTACTGAAGGTAGTCTGGGCAGTATTAGTGGTCCCTGTGTCAAGAGAGAAGCCAGGGATGCCATTATTACCTGTAAATGTAAAGACACCATTACCACCTGCAGTACCCTTAACAATGGTCAGGCTGGCCAGTTTCGTGTTGGAAACGGTACAGATAACATCTTCGCCCTCAGAAATTTCAATACCTGAAATCTGTGGAAATGAGCCATCATCTGTAAATGTGCCATTATTCGTTGCACCCGTGCACACGATATTGGTGGTATCCCAACCAGCTGGCAGGTCTTCCACAATGGTAAGGGT
Source organism: uncultured Gammaproteobacteria bacterium (assembly GCA_963759155.1). GTDB lineage: Bacteria > Pseudomonadota > Gammaproteobacteria > Xanthomonadales > SZUA-36 > SZUA-36. Next base: position 127,357 of record CAVWXX010000021.1, read on the forward strand.
CTGACGGGACAGCGTGTCAAACACAACCTGACCGGTACCGGCAACCGTAGAGCTACTGCCGGTGGTGGTAATTTGAGTAATTTGATTTACTGGAGGTAATCCGGTTCCTGTGGTTGTAAAAACAAAATCAAAAGTGCCATCAGTGCCAAGTGTTTCCTTTATCAGGGTTAAACTGGCTGGCTGTACAACATTTGTGAAGGTGCAGACGACGTTGTCACCCGGATTAAGGGTGATGCCATTCTGCGGATCGCCCTTGCCGCTATCGCAGCTGGCGCTCTCCAGCTCCACGCCGTTGGGTAACGACAGCGTATCCTCGGTCACGGTGACTGGAATACCTCCGTTCGCGTTGAAGGTGAATTCTTGCTCGGCCGTGCCCGGGGGCGTCAGGCTGAAGTTGGAGACACCGTCCACGGTTGGGGTGATGGCGAAATCGAAAGTCTGGCCACCTGGCGCATACACCTTGCGCACGGTGAGGCGGGCGTTGCGCACCTCGAGTTCTGTTTCTACAACTCCAGAGCGGCATTTCGGGTTGTTTGAATTGCCCTGAAGGATGAAACCGGTCACCGGGTCCGGTGTCAGGGGGTCAACCCCCGGATCGCCGCAACTGCTTTGAGCGGATTGGTTCTGCCAGGTAATCAGGGCCTGGATGTCGAGCATGCCGTCGTTGTTGGAATCACGGCAGCGAATCGTGACCGGGCCTACTTCCTGCAAGATGGGCTGGGTGGAGGAGACGACGGAGTCGTTGCAGGCGTCTCCGTCAACATCCAGAAAACCGTTCCCGTCCGGTTCCACGGCCCCGGGCAGGGACGAAACGTAACATGAGTTGCCGTCGGGCAGCGGCAGATTGCCGGCACCCAGGGGCACAGCAATTTCCGGGTTGTTGCCGTTCTCACCGATCCACACCAATGGGTCGTATCGGGTATTGCCGTTCTGCTCCAGGTTGAGATCAACAACCAGCGTAACGTCCTCGCCATCGAAACAGGACGTCTGGCCCCCGATGGCCTTGACCAATGCTTCGGAAACGCTTATATCGTTCGAGGTACACCCGAAGGCTGCTTGCGCCACGTTGCCGGCGCAAACGAAATTGTCACGTTCCACGGATGGAAGAACTTGCGCAGAAACCGCTAACGGTAAAGCGAGCGCCGCACTAAGCACAGCAACAGATATTGGCTGAATAGATCGCATTAAAAAATCTCCCCAAATAATACAGATTTAACCGGTGACACTACGCCTCCGATCAATTGCTTTTCTGGCTACTACCGGGTGTCTAACCCGCCCACATTGATAGCCAGATCATTAAATTTTTCGACCTATCCCTGGTCTCTTTATCTTTGTTACCCTAATGTTTTAAATAACTTACATGCGTTTATTTTAACTTTTTAATAACATAAAGACTCAACATCCTGTAAAGCCAAGTTGTACTTTGCTTCTTTTTGCAGGTAGATGTCAACCTTGGGCGCATCTGTATATGTACATAATAATTTTGGAATACTCACATTAATGACCCATTTCCCGCATTAAAAATGCACTATTTGTCTTTCCCGGGCGAATGCCTTCCTTCAGCGACTTTTCAAATGACTTCATAGCATGACTTCCGGCCCACTGACTTTTGGCCCATGTGTTAAATAGACATTTATGGTCTTATATGTACGTCCCTGAAGAACTGGTCATTCAGCAGGGTCAAAAAATATTTAAATGTAACTAAAAATAAGAATAGTACGTCTAAAGAGTTATCGATATTGCTATAGAGGGCTGGTGTTATTTAAAGGCAGAAATATGCCATTAAATGAAGCATCCGCCCATTTTTATGTGGGTAAGGAAAAACCGTTGTCACGACCCGGAGTATTAATATTGTGAGGTTTACCGTGAAAAAGCTACTGAAGATCATATCCCCCATCCTGGTGCTGGTGCTGAGCATTGCCATCGTGCAAGGCCTGAGCGCAGCAAAACCGGAACCGGAAAAGAAGGAAGAGGCACAAAGACTGGTGTCACTTTATGTGGATGAGGTGAGGTCAGACACAGTGACCATTTCCGTTCAGACCCAGGGTGATGTGCGCCCCAAGACTGAAATTGACCTGATCCCGCAGGTTTCCGGTCGTATTGTCGGTATATCAGAGGCCTTCGCCGAAGGTGCTGAATTTGCACCTGGCGAAACCCTGATCAAAATTGATGACACGAATTACAAGCTCGCTGTTATTCGTGCTCAAGCCCGTGTAGCGGAAGCAGAGGTGGCTGTTCAGCGTGAACTCGCCAATGCCAAGATCAAGAGAGAGCACTGGCTTGATAAACGCAATGCCGGCGAACCAACACCTTATGCATTGAACAAACCACAGGTAATGGAAGCAGAAGCCAAATTACTTTCCGCTGAATCCGATCTGCAAGAAGCCCGTTTAAATGTAGCCCGCACAGAGATCAATGTACCTTTCCTGGGCCGTGTCCGTGAAAAGAGCGTGGGTATTGGTCAGTATGTTACTGCAGGTACACGTCTTGGCCGGGTTTTTTCCACCGATACGGTTGAAATTCGTTTACCGCTGACCGACTCACAATTAACCGAACTGAACCTGCCGATGGGTTTCATGGCCGATGCATTCAACGCGCCGGTTGTGCAATTCAGCGCCCATGTAGGGAACCGTGAGCATGTCTGGAGCGGGCGCATTGTTCGCACCCATGCCTCGGTTGATCAACAGACACGTCTTATATATGCCATCGCTGAAGTCGAAGACCCTTACGGCCTGGGTGCTGATCACGGCACGCCGCTGGCCGTTGGCATGTTTGTCCATGCTGATATTGAAGGTGTGAACAGCCAGTCAGCACTGGTGCTTCCACGACTGGCCTTACGCAGCGCCAACAAGGTTTACGTGATCAATGATGAAAACCGGCTTGAGATCCGTACCGTCGAGGTGCTTTCTACCTCCGAAGACACGGTGCTGGTCAGCAATGGTGTCAAGGTTGGCGACAAAGTCGTGACCTCAACAATTCCTGCAGCGGTCGATGGCATGGAAGTACGCGCTATCACCCGTGAACAAAACAGCTAAGCGGTAGCTAAAGAGGGAGCAACACATGAATGGTCTAATTGCCTGGTGGGCACGGAACTCTGTAGCCGCGAACCTGGTCATGATCGGTATTTTTGTTGCCGGCACGATTGGTTTTTCCCAAATGGAACGCGAAATGGATCCGCAGGTGCGGTTCCCCGGTTTGCAAATTGAAGTCTCCTGGCCTGGTGCTGCACCACAGGAAGTCGAAGAACAGATCGTCGCACGTATTGAAGAGTCAGTGCGGGATCTCGATGCGATCGAATGGGTACGCTCCACTTCAGCTGAAGGTTATGGCGGTGTTTACATCCTCGCCGAGCAGCAGGTTGATTTCACCCAGTTCATGAACGATGTCAAGATCCGGCTCGATTCCATCTCCTCCTTCCCACGCGATATTGAGCCGCCACAGGTTCAGCAGTGGGTTAACCGTAATGAGTTTATGCGTGTCGCAGTCCATGGTGACATTAGCGAGCGTGAGCTCAAACGACTGGCAGAAACACTCCGCCGTGAGGCCGCACAATTAACAGCGGTTACCGTTGTAGATTTATTCGGCACACGCCAGGAAGAGGTTTCCATCGAAGTCAGCGAAGAGGCTTTAAGACGTTACAACATGAGTTTCTCCGAGGTCGCCGATGCGATCCGTAACACCTCGATCAACCAGTCTGCAGGCCAGGTTCGAACCGAGGTTGGCACCTACCAGTTAAAGGTACGCAGCCAGGCTGATACAGAAACAGAATTTAACAATATCATCGTCCGTGAAACTGCAGATGGCGGTATTTTGCGCGTAGGCGATGTCGCCACGGTGGTCGATGGTTTTGAGGACAACCCGATACTGGCAACACTCAACGGTGAACCCGCCGTGCTGCTGCAGATCATGTCCACCGAGGTGATGGATATCGTCACGGCCTCGCAATCCGTTCGTGACTGGATTGAGAAAAGAAGAGACAGCTTACCGGAAGGCGTCAGCCTGACGCTGTGGACCGATCAGTCCGTCGACTTCAAGGGCCGCATGAAGACGATCGGCAGTTCCGCCATTCAGGGTCTGGCACTGGTCATGATCGTTCTGCTGCTCACACTCAGACCCATCGTTGCCTTTTGGGTTGCTATTGGTATTGCCACCGCCTACGCCGGCGCCTTCGTATTACTGGGTTCGGTGGGTGTATCACTGAACATGCTCTCTACCTTCGCTTTCCTGCTGGTTCTCGGTATTGTTGTTGATGATGCCATCGTGGTCGGTGAAGGCATACATAGCGAGGCCAACCGGATCGGCGGTGGTGTCAACGCCTCAATATCAGGCGCACAACTGGTAGCCAAACCCGTCGTGTTTGGTGTTATTACCACCATCATGGCCTTTCTTCCCTGGCTTTTTGTGAGCGGTTCCACTTCGGAATTCACACGACACATTACCTGGGTGGTGATCCTTGCGTTGATCTTCTCACTGGTTGAGTCATTACTGATTCTGCCCTCACATCTTTCAACCATGAAACCACGTACAAACATGAAGCGTTTTGGCCGGTTTCAGAAGCGGATCGCTGACAGCATTCTCAATTTCGCGCAAAACCGTTACCGGAAAATTGCCGGTTGGTCGATGGATCACCGCTATCTCACAACCAGTATCTTCCTCGGCGCGCTGGTCATCGGCTTTGGCCTGTTTGGAACAGGCTGGGTCAAGAAGAGTTTCATGCCGGAGATCGAGTCCGATGAGATCATCGTCAATGTCGTGATGCCGGAAGGCGCACCCTATAGCCGTGCTTTGGAAATTCTTGCGCAACTACAGGAAGCTGAACTGGCGCTCGTTGAAGAAGTCAACCAACGCACCGCCGGCGAAGGCGTGTTGATAGAAAACTGGTACACACGCTCAAGACGTGACAGCGTATTGGCGATCGTCAAGCTGGCCCCCCCGGAGGTGCGCGACATGACGGCCAAGGAAGCCTCTATCCGCTTGCGTGAACTGATGGGCGATGTGCCTGATGCGCGTGAGGTGTCCGTTCAATATACACAGGGCAATAACGACCCCGATTTCGAGCTGTCTATCAGGCATCCCGACCTCGATGTTTTGCGCGCCGCGACCGCAGATGTTGAAAACCAGCTGCGCACCTACGAAACCATTTATGATGTACGTAATAATCTTGAGGGCGCCTCCGAAGAGATCCGCCTGACCATGAAGCCTGGAACGGCCAAGCTGGGCCTGACGCTTGCTGATGTGAATCAGCAGGTGCGCCAGGCATACTTTGGTGAAGAGGTTCAACGCTTGCCACGCGACGGCCAGGACGTGAGAGTCAAGGTGCGTTACCCCCTGGAATCAAGAGAGTCCATCGAGAGCCTGAAAAACTTCCGTGTTCGCACCAACGATGGCCGTGAGCTACCCCTGCTCGCTGTCGCAGACCTTGAATACGCACCCGGCATCAACCGTATCCAACGCTGGAATGGTAACCGTGCCGCGCGTATCAGTGCCGATCTCAAAGAGCAGGTGCGTGATGACATCATGAAAGACCTGGATGAGAATTTCTTCCCCGAATGGGAAGAACGTTACCCGGGTATCATCCGTGGTGCGGTTGGCCAGGCTGAAGGCGAGCAACGTTTTATTAAAGAGGTCATGGGCCTGTACCTGATAGCATTTTTCGCCATGTATACGATGCTGGCGGTTGCTTTCCGCAGCTACTGGCAACCGATACTGATCCTGATCGCGATGCCTTATGCCTTCGTTGGCGCCATCGTTGGCCACGCAGTACTCGGTATGACGATGGCCATATTCAGCTATTTCGGTATCGCCGCTGCAGCGGGTGTGGTGGTCAACGACAACCTGGTACTGATGGATTACTGTAACCGATTACGCGAACAGGGTTTATCGGCACGTGAAGCCATTATTGAATCTGGCGTGGTACGTTTCAGACCGATCCTGCTGACTTCGGTCACCACAATCGTCGGCCTCACACCGATGATGCTGGAGCGTTCCATCCAGGCGGCATTCCTGCAACCCATCGTGGTCGCACTGGCATTTGGTGTGTTCTTTGCCTTCTTTGTCACCCTGCTGATGGTTCCATCCTTATATGGAATCGGGCTGGATATCAGTGACTTCTTTGCAAGGCTTAAAGGCTGGATCGGTCGCAAACTGAACCGCGGTACACCAACTGAAGCAGAAACAACTACCCCTTAAGATCCTGGATTTAAGGTTAGCGTTGAAACCCCGGTATCAGGCCGGGGTTTTTTTATGTGGGTCAGATCAATTTTTTACCAGATCGCCTGCAGCGTCCCGTCTTTTACCCGGCTGTCAAACTGCCTCAGTGGCCGTGTGCCTTTGTCCACACACTCACCGGTGGAAACATCGAAAGCCCATTTGTGTTTTGGACAGGTCAGTTGTTTGCCGGAAAGGGCCAGGTGCGGGATGTCGGTCACCTGGTGGGGGCAACGGCTGTCATAAACATTGCAGGTTTCGCCCGAGCGATAAACAAAGACATTTCTGCCATCGCAATCATCGACGTAGGTGATCTCATCCTCCCTGACGTCATCCCAGCTGATCAGGTCATGCCAACCAGGCTCGGAATCCAGGGCTTCCACGCGAAACTCGGGGATATCCATGTCCAAAATAATATCCATGGCCCAAACGATCTTGGCGAGTCCCAGCGTCGGGAAGGCCGTTAATATTGCATCCAGAATTTCATTCGGACTGGCGCCGTCACGGATGGCCCGTGGCAGGTATTGACGTAATCCACCCTCGGTTTGGCTGTCTATCTTGGTAATGACAGAAATCAGTGAACGGGTCTTGGGATCAAGGTGCTTGCCGCCTTCCTTCAAAAAAGCGAAGTAGGAAGTCATGGCTTCCGGGCGGGCCTTGATCAGGTAACTCAATGCTTTACTCATGATGATTCATCCTTCGGTCTGTTGGCGAACCAGGACAGTTTTCCTCTCAGCTTGACGACGCTGCCGACGATAATCAATGCAGGGCTCTTGATACCCGCCTGCGAGGTCTTTTCCAGCAGCGATTCCAGTGTCCCGGTAATGACCCGCTGACCGGCGCGGGTTCCATTTTCGATAACGGCAGCCGGTGTGGCCGGGTCTGCCCCATGACTTAGAAAACCATCGGTAATCGCACCGAGTGACGATAATCCCATATACAGTACGACAGTCTGACGCGGCTGGATCAGGGTTTTCCAGTTCAGATGCAGTTCGCCGTCTTTCTCGTGGCCGGTCACGAAAATACACGACTGGGCGTGATCACGATGGGTCAGTGGTATACCCGCATAGGCGGCACAGCCATTGGCAGAGGTCACACCCGGCACAACCTGGAAGGCGATACCGTTTTCTGACAGTGCCTCGATCTCCTCTCCGCCACGTCCGAACACGAACGGGTCGCCTCCCTTGAGGCGCAGCACACGTTTACCCTGCTGTGCCAGTTCGATCAGCATTCTGCCAATCTCTTCCTGCGACACCGTATGATTATTCTTGAGCTTGCCGACGTAAATCCGCTTGGCGTCTCTGCGTACCAGGTTAAGTATCCCTTCTCCGATCAGGCGGTCATAGAGAACCACGTCGGCTTGTTGCATCAAACGCAGCGCACGAAAGGTCAGCAGGTCCGGGTCGCCGGGGCCCGTGCCGACCAGGTAGACCTCACCGGCCGGCGGCTTGTCACCGGACGCCGCTGCTTCTTCGAGATGGGTATCCATCAGGGTCCCGGCCTGTTCAAGCTGGTTGGAAAAAATGTGCTCGGCAACAGGCCCCGATACCATCGATTCCCAGAACCTGCGCCGGCGGACCATGTTGGGAATCAGCACCTTTATCCGGTCCCGGTAACTTCCTGCAAATTCAGCGAGTCGTCCGTAGGCAGCCGGAATCGTGGTTTCGAAACGGGCTTTGAGCATCCTCACCAATAACGGTGAAGTCCCACCGCTCGAAATGGCGATCAACAACGGTGTACGGTCAACAACGGCAGGCATGATGAAATCACAATCTTCAGTCTTGTCACTGACGTTGACCGGAATTCCAGCCGCACCGGCAAGCTCGCGCAGATTCTGATTCACCGCGTCATCCCCGGAGCAACCAAACACGATCATGCAGCCGCTCAGGTCTTCAGCGGTCAGCTCCGTTTTCTGATGCCTGAACGAATAGTTGTTGGCGAGTTGCGACAACTCCTGACCAAGCTGGGGAGAGACAATGGTCAGGTCGGAACCTGCACGTAATACCAGGTCGGCTTTGCGTGCAGCTGATACGCCGTTACCAACAATCAGTGTTCGTTTTCCATTAACGTTCAGGAAAATAGGGAGGTGATCCATTTACTGTCCTCTATGCTTTTCTATTTCTGTGACTGAACGGCCCAGCCGGTCATCGCCGCACCCCAGCTGGAGGCGGTATTCTCATCAATATCCATCACGGTGAACCGGTTGCCCTCGCGAATATGAATGCGCAACACCCGCATACCATTTTCATAGTCAACATTCTCCAGTTTCACTTCCTTCCCATAGGGCGCACTGAATTCCTTCAACGGGGTAACGGTTGATTCAATCATTTCCGAACGCTGCCTCCAGTTTCCACTCCCAGTTACGCGGTGTATCGCGGTAGTCGGGTTTGACGTCGAAATTAAGAAAAATCATATGCTCGGATTTCATCGCACGAACCTTCTCAAGCAACTCCGGGAACGAGTTGACTTCAGGGTGCTGGATGATGATATCACTGAGTTTGACTTCAATGGCTTTCATGGAATTTTTCCTCAATCGGATAATATTATTGTACGACTTTTAGGGTTCTATGCGGTCGAAAAAGCGAGCGCGATACAAGAAGCGGTTTGTATCGGCGCCATCACTGAATTCGGTGCGGTTATGCAGGACATTATTGGACAGCAAGCCCTCACCCGGCTGCAGACGGTGACGGATAACCGGCCCCTCTTTTTCATCAAGAACCTCCGACAAAAACGCCCTGGCATCCGTGGTCACCGGATCATCACGCCACTGGATATTTTTCTTACGCGCGCTGTAACGCATGTGTATCTTTTGGTTGGCGTCATATGAAAACACCGGGCCGCTGACGGCTGCTCGAATCTCTCCGTCTGCCGTCACGTTGGCCGGGATCGTCATACACCCGGGGTGCTCAAAAGCCGTGATGAAGCGCGGGTCCTCATCACGCAAACGTATGTAAGCAATGTCCGGGTCCAGCAGCGCGTTCTCACCACCGGTCTCCGCCTGCTGTGCGCAGTGCAGGACAACGGCATTGATCTGTCTTTCTTTCCGTTGTAATAGCCATCGGTATGCCAACTCAGGCTACGACTGGAGTACGGGACATACCCTGTTCTGATCCCCTCCGATGCAACCGATAGCTCTGACACGCCATCGGCATTGGCACACAGGTGGTGGTCGATCCTGGTCAATCCGAATTGTGATGCAAACACGACGATAGCAGCGCGGTCGACAAATGGGTCCCGGCACTGGTAAATGACCATATTGGCTTGCTTGCAAGTGGAATGAATGGCCACTTTCTGCGCTGCTGTCATAGCGAGCAGACCATCAATTTTTACGCGTATATGATCAGCACTTTTCGGGCAGGTTTGCAGCCTGGTCTTTCTCCATTCCCGGTAGCGGATTTCGTCCCTTAAAAAGTCACCACGGGAGCCTGGAAAATTCGCCATTATTAATCCTGCTGGAATTAAATTTAGATTTCTTATATCATGAATTTCTAATATAGCCAAACGTTCGAAGTTCGCCGATCGAATTTCGTGGAATTTAATACGCTGTTTAACAGCCTTTTTTCACTTTCTTGGCTATAATCTGAGTATGCGTCTGTTAGTTGATCCGGCGTTGATAAATCTAACAGATTTTGCATTCTATCTCGTGGATTTATTGGAGCCGTCATGACGAAAAAAACTCACCCGACCCCGTTACTGGATGAACTTAAAAGCGGTCCCTGGCCAAGCTTTGTTGATGGTCTTCAACGACTGGCAGATGATGCAGACAGCCCTGGCTCACCCATGATGAAAGACCTCATGGGTCAGCTTGAACACTCCTACGAAACCCGCAAGGGCTACTGGAAAGGCGGCACGGTCAGTGTCTTTGGCTACGGTGGCGGCGTCATCCCGCGCTTTTCGGAAGTTGCCAAGGAATATCCGGAGTCTTCGGAGTTCCACACCCTGCGGGTTCAACCACCTGCCGGCATGCACTATTCAACCAAGCTGTTGCGCGATATGTGTGACATCTGGGAAGAACACGGTTCCGGCCTGATTGCCCTGCATGGCCAGTCAGGCGACATCATGTTCCAGGGTTGCAGAACTGAAAAAGTACAACCTGCTTTTGATGAGTTAAACAAGATCGGCCTGGACATGGGTGGTGCAGGACCGGCTTTGCGGACCTCGATGAGTTGCGTTGGCCACGCCCGTTGTGAGCAGTCATGTTATGACGAGGTGCGCGCGCACCGTGAGATCATCAACAGCCTGCTGGATGAAATGCACCGGCCGGCCTTGCCCTACAAATTCAAATTCAAGTTCTCCGGTTGTCCCAATGACTGCGTCAATGCCATCCACCGGGCCGACATGGCCGTCATCGGCACCTGGCGTGACGATATGCAGGTCGACCAGGAAAAGGTCAAAGAACACGTCGCCAAGGTGGGGCGCAAACAGATGATCGACACGGTTATTTCCATGTGCCCGACACGCGCTCTGAGCCTGAATGACGACGACACGCTGGATGTCGACAACAGGAGCTGCGTACGTTGCATGCATTGCATCAACGTCATGCCCAAAGCGCTCTCACCCGGCAAGGACCGTGGCGTCACCATCCTGATGGGCGGCAAGCGCTCACTTAAAATCGGTGACCAGATGGGTACGGTCATCCACCCATTCCTGAAACTCGATAGCGATGAAGATTACGAAGCACTGGTCAGGAGTTTGCGGAGGAGTGTATTGATTTCTTCGCAGAAAACGCACTTGAACACGAACGTATCGGCGAAACCATCGATCGAATTGGCCTTGCCAACTTCCTCGAAGCCATGAACGTTCCCGTTGATCCGAACATGGTCAACCATCCACGCACGAGCTCCTATGTGCGTACCGATGACTGGGATATAGAAGCCGCCAAGTGGTTTGAACACAAGAAAGCAAAAGCAGCGGCCAAATAAAGAACGCAATATCAGCAACGCATAGCGAGTATGAGGAATAGAAAATGAATGATGCAGTAACCCCCCGCAGACCGGATGAGCACGGAGTACCGGATCCATTTCCATACATGCACCCGACACTGAAGGCCAACTACGGCAACTGGGACTGGCATGAGCGGCCACGCCCGGGTGTGTTGCATCACGTCGCCAAGAGTGGCGACGAGATCTGGACCGTTCGCGCAGGTACACAACGCCAGATGGATGTGGGCACGATTCGTAAGCTGTGTGAGCTTGCCGATGAATTTGCCGATGGCCACTTGCGTTTTACCACACGAAGCAACGCAGAGTTCATGGTCACATCCGCTGACAAAACTGCACCATTAATCGAGAAGCTGAACGCGGCGGGTTTCCCCGTGGGTGGCACCGGCAACTCATTGTCGATGATCTCCCACACACAGGGTTGGCTGCACTGCGATATCCCCGGCACCGATGCCTCCGGCGTGGTCAAGTCACTGATGGACGAGTTGATGCATGAGTTTACGCATGAGGAAATGCCAAACCGAGTTCGCATGACCACATCATGCTGCCAGATCAACTGCGGCGGCCAGGGCGATATTGCGATCAATGTTCAATACGTAAAACCGCCAAAGATCAATCACGACCTGGTGGCCAATGTCTGTGAACGCCCGGCGGTTGTCGCGCGTTGCCCGGTGGCGGCTATCCGCCCGGCGATGGTCAACGGCAAGCCCTCGCTTGAAGTCGATGAGAAGAAATGTATTTGTTGTGGTGCCTGTTACCCACCCTGCCCGCCGATGCAGATCAATGGTCCGGATTCAACCAAGCTGGCCATCTGGGTTGGTGGTAAACATTCCAATGCACGCTCCAAACCGACCTTCCACAAGCTGGTCGCAGCCAACCTGCCGAATAACCCGCCACGCTGGCCCGAAGTGGCCGACATCGTCAAGCGGATATTGTACGCATACAAGGAAGATGGCCGTGCCTGGGAACGCCTGGGTGAGTGGATCGAACGGATTGGCTGGCCACGCTTTTTTGAAATGACCGATCTGGCCTTTACCAAGCACCAGATTGATGACTGGCGCGGTGCACGTAGCAGCCTCAATGCTTCTACACACCTGCATTTCTGATAAAACGCTTAATGTGAATCCAGGATTATGAAATTTGGAATCTTAGTCAACGAGGGGCCGTTCACACACCAGGCCTCCGACAGCGCCTACCGCTTCGCAGCGGCGGCGATCGAAAAAGGACATGAAGTGTCCCGTGTGTTCTTTTACAACGACGGTGTTTTCAATGCCAACAAGCTGTCAGAACCACAGACCGATGACCGCAACCTGGTCGCCCTTTGGGCCGAACTGGGCAAAACGAATAATATCGACCTGGTGGTCTGTATCGCCGCTGCCTTACGCCGCGGTATCAAGGAAGAAGTCCTGCAGGACGGATTCCGCATTTCGGGTCTCGGCCAGTTGGTAGAGGCAGGTATTGAAAACGACCGCCTGGTCGTATTTGGCGATTGAAGGAGCACACAAATGGAACCATGGGAAGAAGAGGAAGGCCCGGAAGTCGTTAAACGCTTCATGTATGTCAATCGCAGGGCGCCATACGGAACAATCTATGCGCTGGAGTGCCTGGAAGTCGTTCTGATTGCAGCTGCATTCGACCAGGATGTCAGCGTGGTTTTTGTCGACGATGGTATTTACCAGTTGAAGAAAGACCAGGACACAACCGGCATTGGCATGAAGAATTTTTCAAAAACTTACAGGGCGCTTGATGATTACGACGTGGAAAAAATCTATGTCGAAAAGGAATCGCTCGAAAAACGCGGCCTGGCCGAAGATGACCTTATCATCCCGGTCGAAGTGGTCGCAGCGGATAAGCTGCGCGAGATCATGGCGCAACAGGACGTGGTGATAAGCTCATGAGTAAGATGCTGCATTTGATTAATAAATCTCCATTCGACAGAAACGCCCTTGATAGCTGTATGCGACTGGCAGAAGCCGGCAGCTCAGTACTGCTGATAGAAGACGGTGTGTACGCGGCATTAAGCAAGGCGGCATCCGCCGAGGCTGTCGGCAAACGTATGGATGACCTGACTTTTTATGTTCTCGGACCCGATGTTTCAGCACGGGGCCTGGATGACACCCCTTTAATCGATGGCGTTAAAGTTGTTGATTATGGTGGTTTTGTGGATTTGGTGGTTGAGCACGACGTTGCGCAATCCTGGTTGTAGATTTTTTTTTAAAAAAGGAAAAAGTAGATCATGGCATATGAACTCAACGGCGTAACATATGAAGCCGACGAAGAAGGTTACCTGGTAGATATCAGCGCGTGGAACAAGGACCTGGCACTACTGATTGCCCAGGACGAAAACATAGAAATGAACGATGACGCCTGGGAAGTGGTTAATTTCTTACGTAACTACTACGAAGAATATCAAATTGCCCCGGCAGTTCGCGTTCTGACCAAAGCCGTCAAGAAAAGCCTCGGACCTGACAAGGGCAACAGCAAATATCTCTATGAATTATTTCCCTATGGCCCGGCCAAACAGGCTTGCAAAATAGCCGGTTTGCCAAAACCAACGGGTTGTATCTAACGTAATGTAACGGGTTGGCACCCCGGTGCTGACCCGCTTACCCAGAGGACCAGGGAGCAGCCGTGCTGAGCACGATCTTTGCGATATTATTCTACCTTGCCACAGCAGTTCTTGTTGTCGGCCTGGTATATCGAATCCGGCTCTACTCGCGCACGCCAGCGCCCCTGAAAATCCCGACAACACCCGCCCCGGTTACACGCCAGGGTGTGGTTTTTCGTATGTTCAGAGAAGTGGCTTTCTTTGAAAGCCTGTTCAAATCGAACAAATGGACCTGGCTATTTGGCTGGGTATTCCATGCCGCCATGCTACTGGTCGTTTTACGCCACCTCAGGTATTTCACCGAGCCCGTCTGGGCCTGGGTGAACCTGATCCAACCGTTTGGCAAGTACGCGGGTTTTGCGATGCTGGCCGGGCTGTTCGCTCTTTGGGGACGGCGCTTCCTGGTTGAACGTATCCGCTACATCACGGGGCCATCCGATCACCTGATGCTGATATTACTGATCGGTATTGCCGCCAGTGGCTTGATGATGAAATATGTCGTGCATACCGATATCGTTGCCTTAAAAGCCTTCACACTGGGTTTGATTCACTTCAACTGGCAACCCTTGCCATCCGACCCGGTGCTTATCGTTCACCTGAGCCTGGTGCTCATATTGATGTTCATATTCCCGGTTTCAAAATTGTTGCACGCACCCGGCGTATTCTTTAGCCCGAGTCGTAACCAGGTCGATAATGCGCGTGAGCAACGGCATCCCGCACCCTGGGTTACAGAGCTGGAAAGTAGCGGCACCAAGGCCGGGGGCAAATGAAAATGGCCGACCACGATACCATTCAAATCAATACCCTTTTCGAGATTCCGAAGCTCAACCCGGGCGTGATGAAAGACTCATCACCATTTGTCGCAGCGCCTGCTCACCAGGAGGCACTGGGGTTTCCAGGTGAACTGGTTGATGACTGGCAGAATAAGGCCATCGAAAAATTTGGCGAGTTACTGAAAAGCTCACGTGCCCTGCAAGTCTATATGGATGGCTGTGTAAAATGCGGTGCCTGCACCGACAAATGCCATTATTTTCTGGGTACGGGTGATCCAAAAAACATGCCGGTCGCCCGCCAGGACCTGTTACGTAAAATTTATCGCCGCTACTTCACCTTTGCAGGCAAGTATTTTCCAAAACTGGTCGGCGCCGAGGACCTCACCAAAGAAGTGCTGGATGAATGGTATAGCTACTTTCACCAGTGCTCGCAGTGCCGTCGCTGCTCCGTGTATTGCCCTTACGGTATTGATACCGCCGAAATTTCCATGGCGGCACGCGAGATCATGGATCACATCGGCAAGGGTCAGAAATACTGTAATGAAATCCTCGGCAAGGTTCACAAGATCGGTAACAACCTCGGCCTGCCCGAAAAAGCCCTGATCAATACCCTGGAAGACCTCGAAGAAGACATCGAAGATGATACCGGTGTAAAAGTCAGGATACCGGTAAATGAAAAGGGTGCGGACATCCTGCTGGTGACACCCAGCGCGGATTTCTTCGCAGAACCGCATATCGACGGCCTGATCGGCTACGCCAAGGTGTTTCACGCGGCCGGTGTCAGCTGGACCGTCAGTTCCTATGCTTCTGAAGCGGCCAATTTCGCCATGTTCATCGGTTCCCAGGAGCAGATGAAGATGCTCACTGACCGCATCAGAAAGGCGGCTGAAGACCTGGGTGTAAAACGCATCATCTTTGGTGAATGCGGACATGCCTGGCGTGTCGCCTACAGCTTCATGAATACACTGTCCGGGCCGTTTGATTTCCTCGACCCGAATTATCCGGTACCCCAGCACATTTGCGAATTTACCTGGGACCTGATCGAAAGAGGCAAGCTGAAGCTGGACAAATCAGCCAATGACCACATGACGCTGACCTTCCATGACTCCTGCAATGTCGCCCGTGGTTCCCGTATGGGTGATAAACCCGGCGGCCAGTTCGAGATCCCCCGCGCAATTATCAAGGCGGTATGCAACAACTATGTGGATATGGCGGCCGATACCATTCATGAGTCCACTTTCTGTTGTGGTGGCGGTGGCGGTTTGCTGACCGATGACCTGATGGAAATCAGGACCAAGGGTGCATCGCCGCGCATGACGGCCCTGCAGGAAGTGGTAGAAGAACAGGGTGTCACGCACATGGCCGCCATCTGCGCCATTTGCAAAACACAATTTGCCAAGGTCATGCCGCAATATGGCATTGGCATGGACAGGATTGTCAGCCTGCACCAGCTGGTTTCCAATGCCATCATCCTCGATGGCCAGGAGGGCAGCGAAGCTGATGACGAGACAACCGAAGAGGTGGCCACCGCTTGACGGGCCCACATGATTAATTTAAAGCGCCGTATACGCGCAGGAAGATGACGCAATGACTGAAAAACTTCTAACCAAACGCCGCTTCAAGGATGGCGACAGCAAACCTCGTCCATGGGTGGAAGAAATCTTCATCGCGGACACCTCGCACAAATGCCCAACCTACGTTCACCGGGCCCCGCCCTGTCAGGCCAGTTGTCCGTCAGGTGAGGATATCCGTGGCTGGTTGAATATCGTGCGTGGTATTGAAAAACCACCCGAGGGTACCCCCTGGCAGGAGTATGCTTTCAGCCGTGTGACCGACGCCAATCCATTTCCTGCCATCATGGGCAGGGTCTGTCCCGCACCGTGTGAAGACGGCTGTAACCGCAACGAGGTCGAGGATCATGTCGGTATCAATTCGGTAGAACAGTTTATCGGCGACTACGGGCTTGAACACGACCTGAAACTGCACCAGCCAGGCCCCGACACCGGCAAAAAGGTTGCCATCATCGGTAGCGGTGTCGCCGGTCTTGCCTGCGCCTACCATCTGCGTCGTATGGGGCATGCCTGTACGGTATTTGAAAAGCAGGAACTGCTCGGCGGCATGATGCGCTACGGCATTCCGGGTTACCGGGTACCCGATAAGGTCCTGGATGGGGAAATTCAACGTATCCTTGATCTGGGTGTTGAAGTACGCACCAAGACCAGTATCGGCCAGGACATTTCCTTCGACGAGCTACGCTCCGAATTTGACGCCGTGTTTATTGCCCTCGGCGCACAGTCCGGCATGGCCTTGCCGGTACCGGGTGGTGATGCACCCAATGTCATCTCCGGTGTTGCCTTTCTGCAGGCCTTCAATGACGGCCGGCTAAAACATACGGCAGGTAAAGTGCTGGTTGTCGGTGGTGGCGATACCTCCATGGACGTGGCCGCCGTTGCCCGTCGCCTGGGCCATATCGAACACAAACGCGAGCACGACCGGCCTGAGAACATTGTCATGGGTTACGTGGCGCACGATGTGGCGGGTGTGGCTCAACGCCAGGGTGCCGATGTGACACTCATTTCACGTGAATCCTCTGACATCATGCCGGCCACCAAGATGGAGGTCGAACATGTCACCCAGGAAGGTGTGAAAATCAGACCCGGACTGCTACCCGTTGAAGTGCTAATTGGTGATGATGGCCGTGCCCGGGGGGTACGTGTCATTCAAACCGACTGGAGCAGCGGCAAGATGGAAACCGTGGAAGGCACCGAAACCGAAATCGAATGTGACCTGCTGGTCTCGGCGATCGGTCAACGTGGTGACCTCAGCGGCTTTGAAGAACTCGATAGCGGCCGTGGACTCATTGATGCCGACGGTTTCTACCGGGTCAAGGACCATCCGGACCTGTTTGTCGGCGGTGATATCATCAGGCCACACCTGTTAACAACCGCCATCGGCCAGGCATCTATCGCAGCTGAAGGTGTTGATAAATTCCTTTCCGGCGCTGACCCCAAGAAGCGCCCCAAGGTGGATGTACACCACTTCCACCTGTTGGATAAACTCAGGGAAACCGGTCTTGAGCCCAGCGAATACCCGCATCTCCAGGACCGGGGAACGGACGGGTCCAAATTTGCCATTCACAACTATGAAGACCGTTCATTCGTCGAAATTGCACCCGCGGATGAGTTGTTTCTTGGACACTTTCCCTACGAGGCAAGAAATAAGCGCAAGGAAAGCACTATCACTGCCGATTCCGTACTCGGTTCCTTTGGCGAACGTATTGAAGGTCTGACAGAAGAAGAGGCACAAAAAGAAGCCGGCCGCTGTATGAGTTGCGGTATGTGTTTTGAATGCGATAACTGTGTCATTTTCTGCCCCCAGGATGCTATTTTCCGCGTCAAGAAAACAGAATCTACCATGGGCCGTTACGTGGACACCGACTATACGAAATGTATCGGCTGTCACATCTGCGAAGATGTTTGTCCGTCCGGCTACATCCAGATGGGCCTGGGAGAGTAACCCATGCACCCGCGTCGCGGCTACATCGGTATTCTGGCTATTTTGCTGATCGGCATCAGCAGCCTGACCGGCGTGGTTTTGGCGGATCAGGATCAGGACCCGGACAATGCAAATTCGCTGCGACCCATCATCCCGAAGGGTCTGGGCGATGCCTGTGTCGAAGACACCGATTTTATGCGGCGTAATCACATGGAACTGCTCAAGCACCAGCGCGATGAAACCACGCTGAAAGGTGTCCGTAACAAGCAATACAGCCTCACTGAGTGCCTGAGTTGTCATGCGGTGAACGGCTCGGATGCCGTACCGGTGACGGTTTCAGACCCGAAACACTTTTGCCGTTCCTGCCACGACTATGCCGCGGTGAACATCGATTGTTTCCAATGTCATGCATCACGTCCGGAACCGGGGGAGCTTTCTGCTAAGTAAGAATATGAGCAGCAACACTAAAGACAAAAAATTGACCGGCAAAGGATTTGATCCAACCCGTCGCAATTTCCTGGGCGCCATGGCCGCCGCGGCAGGTGTAACACTTGCCCCCGGTGTGGTCTTGTATGGGATCAGCCGGTCTTCAACGGCACAGGCCATGGCCAGCAGCGAAGTGCGTTGGGGTATGCTGATCGACCTGGCTCGCTGCGATAACGGCTGTGATGACTGTGTATCCGCCTGCGCAAAGGAGAACGGCCTGCATGGTTTTGACCGGCCGGAAACCGACGCCCAATGGATCAGGAAAGTTGATATAAAAAACCCGCAAACCGGTAACAGCCAATCACTGCCGGTCATGTGCCAGCACTGCGAGCATCCACCCTGTGTGGATGTATGCCCGACCGGTGCTTCATTCAAACGCGCTGACGGCATCGTACTGGTGAATAAACACACCTGTATCGGTTGCCGTTATTGCATGATGGCCTGCCCCTACAAGGCCAGGTCTTTTGTGCACGAGGTACTTGAAGACCAGAAATCATACGCCCCCAGGGGTAAGGGTACGGTGGAGAGTTGCACGCTGTGTGTGCACCGAATCGATAACAAGCAGCAACCCGCCTGTGTGGAAGCCTGCTCGGACACCGGCGGAGGCGCCATGTTGTTTGGTGACCTGAACGATCCGGACAGCGAGATATCGCAACGTGTCGCCAAGTACGCATCGCAACAAATCCGTGCTGATCTCGGTCTGAACCCCGGTATCCGCTACCGGAATCTCTGAATGCAGACGTCAAATGGAATGATCCCGTGAAACCTATCATCTACAGCGAATTGAAGGGCAACAGCAAACAATTTTATGCCGTGGCCGCGCTACTCGCCGTATTCACCCTGTCTGCCCTCGCCTGCGCTTATTACATGGAACATTATGGTCATTATGTCACCGGCATGACCAACCAGATTGTCTGGGGTATGCCACATGTGTTTGCCATCTTCCTGATCGTCGCGGCATCCGGCGCCCTCAATGTCGCGTCCATCGGCACGGTGTTCGGCAAGACCATATACAAACCCCTAGGACGTCTTTCAGGCCTGCTGGCCCTGGCCCTGTTATTGGGCGGACTGGTTGTGCTGGTGCTGGATCTAGGCCGCCCCGACCGCTTGATCGTTGCCATGACCCATTACAATTTCAAATCGATATTTGCGTGGAATATATTTCTCTATGTCGGCTTCATGTTAATTGTCGCAGTGTACCTGTGGCTGCAAATGGAACGACGTATGAACCGTCATGCAAAGACCGCCGGATTGGTCGCCTTTTTATGGCGTTTGATACTGACAACCGGTACCGGCTCGATATTCGGTTTCCTCATCGCCCGTGAAGCCTTTGATTCGGCCATCATGGCGCCCCTGTTTGTCGCCATGTCTTTTTCATTCGGGCTGGCCGTTTACATTCTTGTGCTGCTCGCCTGTTATCGCGGCAGCGACCGCGAAATCGGTGATGTGGTGATGCGCAAGCTCAGCCGCCTGCTGGGTGTGTTCGCAGCTGCCGTACTCTATTTCACGGCTGTGCAGCACCTGACCAACCTTTACGCAGCGGAACATAGCGGTGTAGAACGTTTCATCCTGATGGACGGTGGCATTTACACCCTGCTGTTCTGGGTCGGGCAGGTCGTGGTGGGTGGCATCATTCCCATGCTACTGGTGTTCCGGCCAGCCACTGATACGGCAAACCGTAACGCGATCCTGGCGTCGATACTGGTGATTCTCGGCGGCTTTGCCCAGGTATACGTGATTGTCATCGGTGGCCAGGCTTATCCACTGGACCTGTTCCCTGGCATGGAAGTTTCTTCAAGCTTCAACGATGGCATTATTTCCGGTTATACACCGAGTCTTCCCGAGATCGGCCTGGGTCTGGGTGGTGTTGCAATGGCAGGTTTGATTGTATTATTCGGCATCAAACTGTTACGATTCCTGCCGGTTTCGCTGGCCAATGCAGCCATTGATCCCCACCACAAAGCTTAAAGTCCGGCACCTGTGCCAGTGGCTTCGAAGGAAGAAGAACTATGCCTCACCTGTATATCGCTGCCGCACACAAATCTTCGGGTAAAACAACCGTTGCCATCGGCCTGACAGGCGCCATGGTAAAACGCGGTCTGGAGGTACAACCCTTTAAAAAAGGACCGGATTATATCGACCCGCTGTGGTTATCACGCGCGGCCGGCCGACCCTGCTACAACCTCGATTTTTACACCCAGAGCCATGAAGAAATCTTCGCAATGTTCGCCAGCAAGCTGGGTGAGACGGGTATTGGCCTGATTGAAGGTAATAAAGGCTTGTTCGACGGTATCGATGTCGATGGCACAGACAGTAATGCGGCACTCGCGAGCATGCTGGGTGCACCCGTGATACTGGTGATCGATGCGGCGGGTATCACCCGTGGCGTTGCACCACTCATCCAGGGTTATATGAATTTTGACCCGAACGTCAACATCGCCGGTGTGATTCTGAACAATGTGGGCGGTGCGCGTCACGAGAGCAAGTTATGTGCGGCGCTTGAACGCTATACCGATGCAGAAGTACTGGGCGCGATCGGACGTGATGCGGCATTCAACATTCCCGAGCGCCATATCGGTCTGATACCGGCAAACGAGGCAAGCGGGCAAGGTCATGCCGATACCATGATTTCACGTCTGACGTTTGCAGTATCGGTAGGCGTTAACCTTGACCGCGTGGTGGAAATCGCCAAAGCGGCCGAAATACCGGCAAAAGTAAAAGCGGCAGCCAGCCAGTCGGCCACGGTGTCTACCGGGGTTAAGCCCGATGTACGAATTGCCATCGCACGCGACGCGGCCTTTGGATTTTATTACCCGGACGACCTCGAAGCATTTGAACGCGCAGGCGCAGAACTTATCCCTTTCGACACACTCAATGACAAACACCTGCCCGAAGCCGATGGCTTATTCATTGGCGGAGGATTTCCGGAAACCCAGTTAAAGGCGCTGGCCGCCAACAAGAGCCTGTTAAAAGAAATACGTGAAGCACTGGAGGCCGGAAAACCCACCTACGCTGAGTGTGGTGGTCTGATGTACCTCACGCGCAGTATTAACTGGTCTGATGAAAGCGCCAAAATGGTTGGCGCAGTACCCGCCGACTCAGTGGTCGGCGTTCGCCCGCAGGGTCGTGGTTATATGATGCTCCGGGAAACGCCGGATTGCCCCTGGAAGCAGGCTTCGGGAAGTGACGGCAGCACCGATATTCCGGCACATGAGTTTCATTACGCACGTTTAAGAAACTATGACAAGGACGCATTATTTGCCCATAGTGTCGTGCGTGGCACCGGTATCGACGGACTTCGCGACGGCCTGGTTATCAACAACCTGATGGCAGGGTTTGCCCACCATCGTCATACCGCGATTAACCCGTGGGTTGATCGTTTCGTTGCATTTGTGCGGGAAAAAGCTGCCTGAAAATCGCCGCTTCCTGGTCGTTCCAGGCACTTCATAAATTACCCGCAGGGCTTGTAACTGCGTTATTCAGCCTGATATATAGACCTGCCACTCGTGCTATGAAGGTGACCGGATACCGATGAATGACTTAGTTCAAAAAGAGAATGACCTGATCGAAGCCGAAGCAGTGCGTCTGTTACGCTCGTTGATGCATGTTGAATGCAGCACCGGTCGCAAGTGGAATATCGAAACCTGCAGGGAAATCGCACCGCTGACACTCGAAATCAATCAACTCAAAAAAGAAAAAAACGCGATCGTTCTCGCCCACTCCTATGTCGAACCGGAAATTGTTTACGGTGTTGGCGATTTCAAAGGTGATTCCTATTTTCTCGCCGCGCAGGCAAAAAAGGCCAAAGCGGATGTGATCCTGTTCGCCGGTGTTGTCTTCATGGCTGAAACAGCCAAGATTCTGTCACCGGATACACTGGTGGTGGTACCGGACCGGGATTCGGGTTGTAGCCTGGCTGATTCAATTACCGGTACCGATGTACGCAATATGAAGGCCCTTTACCCGGATGCTGCGGTGATTTGTTACATCAACAGCACGGCTGAGGTCAAAGCCGAATCCGATGTCTGCGTCACATCCAGCAACGTTTACGATATCGTTGCCAAAATGCCGCAGAAACGCATTCTATTCGTGCCTGACCGCTTAATGGCAGACAACGTCCGCAAGGAAATGGAAAGCCGTGGCCTGGATAAGGAAATCATCTCCTCCGACGGCACCTGTATTGTTCATGAAGAGTTTACGGTCGAACAGATTGCAGAAGCACGCAAGACGTTCCCGGGGCTGAAAATTGTCGCCCACCCCGAGTGCACACAGGAAGTCGCTGATAAGGTCGATTTTCTGGGCAGTACCGGTGAGATGATGAAGTATGTGAAAAACACCGAGGCGCCCTATTTCCTGATGTTGACCGAATGTGGTCTGGTCAGCCGCCTGGCGGTCGAAGACCCGGAGAAAAACTTCATCGGCGGTTGCAGGCTTTGTCCGTATATGAAAATGAATACACTGGTCAAAATCCGGGATGCACTGAAAGCGCCGCAACCCCACCAGGTGATTACACTTGATGAGGACCTGAGCAAACGTGCCGCCCGCTGTATTGAAAGGATGTTTGAACTTGCAGCCTAGAATCAACACCCTGATAAAACTGGCGCTGGAAGAAGACGCCGCCTTCGGCGATGTGACCAGCCAGTCCATTTTTGCAGCAGACCACCGCTCAAAGGCGCGCATCCTGGCACGTGAGGACATGATTGTGTGTGGTCTTGAGATCGCCAAACAGGTGTTCAAGCACGTCGACCCTGCTCTCGATGTCGATCTGAAGGCAACCGATGGCGAACAGGTCAGTAATGGCAGCACAATACTGCTGGCTGAAGGACCAACGATCTCGCTATTGATTGCAGAGCGTACCGCTTTAAATTTTCTGCAACGTCTATCGGGTATAGCCAGCATCTCACGTCGCTTTGCCGACGCTGCAGAAGCGACCGGCACCGGGGTTCGTATTGTTGATACACGCAAGACCACACCGGGCTGGCGGGCACTTGAAAAGTATGCCGTGCGCTGTGGGGGCTGTTACAACCACCGGGGCTCTTTAAGCGAGCACGTGTTGATCAAGGAGAATCACATTACCGCGGCAGGCAGCTTGTCAAAAGCCGTGAAGATGGCCCGTAACCACGCCCCACACACTGCCAAGATCGAGGTTGAGACCGAAACCCTGGATGATGTTAAAGAGGCGCTGGATGCCGGCGCTGAAGTCATCATGCTCGACAATATGTCACCCGGGCAGATTCAGCAGGCAGTGTCGCTTATCAACAAAGCGGCGATTGTCGAAATTTCAGGCGGCGTGCGCTTATCCACCATGGCGGATTATGCCCTGCCGGGCGTGGATGTGATCAGTGTCGGCGCCTTGACCCACTCCGCACCCGCTGCGGACTTCAGCATGATCATTTTCAATGAGTAAGCCCGCATGAAAGTCTTACACACCGATTGTCTTGTCATCGGTGCCGGACTGGCAGGCTCTGCTTATGCCCTGCACGCTGCACGCGCCGGACTCGACGTTCAGTTATTGTCTTTAGGCGGTCCCACCGAGGCAAATAGTGACTGGGCGCAGGGCGGTATCATCTACGATACATCCGCCCAACCGGACTCCCTCAGCCAGGACATCATGACAGCCAGTGACGGCATGGCCAACCCGGCTGCCATTGAGCAACTGGTCAAAGAAGGTCCGACTGCAGTCAGTGAGTTGTTGCTGAATGAACTGGACGTCGCATTCGACCGTGAATCGGATGGCGAGCTGGAGTTAACCCGTGAAGGCGGTCACAGCGAACGACGTATCATTCACGCCAAGGACCTGACAGGACGCGCGATTCTGACCTCGGTTGCCGCCAGTGTTGATGCCAATTCGAACATCACACGGCAAATGGGCGCGGTTGCCATTGATCTGCTGACACTGTCACATAATACCGACAAGCCCGTCGACCGCTTCGAGCCACTCACTTGCTTCGGCGCCTACGTGCTCGATGCTGAAAATGGTGAAGCGATGGCCATTGTTGCACGAAAGACCATCCTGGCAACCGGCGGACTGGGGCAGATATTCCAGCATAGCACCAACCGCCAGGGTTCCGTTGGCCATGGTTACGCGATGGCCTACCGGGTCGGCGCACGCCTGATGGATCTTGAATACGTGCAGTTTCACCCGACCGTATTTTATGCGCCCAACGCACCGCACTTCCTCATCACCGAAGCGCTCAGAGGGGAAGGCGCCGTCCTGGTCAATGGCCGTGGTGAAAAATTCATGGATGCAATACATCCACGTGGCTCACTGGCGCCAAGGGATATCGTATCGCGCGCCATTCACCAGCAGTTGATCAGCAGCGGCGATGCCTGTGTTTACCTGGACTTATCCGCACTCAAGCCGGATTTCATCCGCGAGCGTTTCCCGTATATCTACCAACGCTGTAAAGAAAATGGCGTCGACATAACAAGCGAACCGGTACCGGTTGTGCCCGCCGCCCATTATTCCTGCGGTGGCGTACATACCGATCTGAATGGCCGTACCAACGTCAGGCATTTAAACGCCATCGGCGAAACCGCCTGCACCGGCTTACATGGCGCCAACCGCCTCGCCAGCACCTCGCTGCTGGAATGTCTGACAAGTGCGAAATTCACCGCAAAAGCTGACGTCAAAGATATCGAGAGCCTGGAGTTTCGTTTACCCCAACCACGCCCATGGAAGAGCCCACGGCGTGTCGCCGACCCGACACTTATTCAACAGGATTTAAACCTGGTACGACAGACGATGTGGAATTATGCCGGTATCGTCCGCTCTGACCGTCGTTTGACCCGGGCGAGACGCATCCTGCTTGAACTGCGTGAAGAAGTGCAGTCTTTCTACAGTGATTGCCACCTGAGCAGCGAACTGATCGAGCTCAGAAACGCCGTGCAAACTGCTTTATTGGTTGTGCATGCCGCAAAACTGAACCCTGACAGCCGCGGTTGCCACTACGTGGTCGACGATGATTAAATACACCTGTTTCAGGGCCGTGAAACAGCCTTGATTTCAAGAAAATCTTCAAGCCCAAACAAGCCGCCCTCACGACCAAGCCCCGACATTTTATAGCCGCCAAACGGACTGCCGTAGTCACATTCCGTCCCATTGATGTAGACCTGCCCGGCGCGTAGTTTTTTCACCAGGCGCTCAGCCCTGTCACTGTCACCGGTTTCAATATAGGCAGCAAGACCATAGGGTGTGTCGTTGGCAATTTGCAGCGCTTCATCTTCGTCATCAAAAGGAATAATGCTCAACACCGGCCCGAAGATCTCCTCCCGCGCGATACGCATATCATTGCTCACATCACAGAAAATAGTGGGTCTGACATAATAGCCGGTCTCAAATCCATCCGGCTTACCTGCGCCACCCACCAGCAGGGTCGCACCTTCTTCGATACCCGCATTGATCAGTGTCTGAATTCGCTCAAACTGAAGCACGCTGACAACCGGGCCAATATGACGACCTTCGAGGGCAGGGTCGCCCACCTGCTGACTTTCACCCGTGGTTTTTGCGATTTCCAGCACCTTGTCATAAATCGGACGTTCCACCAGCATTCGGGTTGGCGCATTACACGATTGCCCGGAATTATAGAAACACCCAAACACCCCGCGTTTGACCGCCTTGTCGACATCCGCATCTGCAAACAGGATATTGGGTGATTTACCACCCAACTCCAGGGTCACTTTCTTGACGGTATCAGCAGCATCCCTGGTCACTGCAATACCTGCCCGGGTTGAACCGGTAAATGACATCATGTCTACATCGGAATGACATGACAGTGATGCACCCGTCACCGGCCCATCGCCGTTGACCAGGTTGAATACACCCTTCGGCACACCGGCTTCATGGAGAATATCCGCATACAACATCGCACTGAGCGGTGTCAGTTCACTCGGCTTGAGCACCACCGTGCAACCCGTCGCCAAAGCAGGTAACACCTTCAGAGCAACCTGGTTAACCGGCCAGTTCCACGGCGTGATCAAACCACAAACCCCGACAGGCTCCCGCAGCAAAGTATCACCATTTGCCAATTCCTGACGAAGTTTGAGTTCACCAAGGGCCTGCAGAAAACCTTCCAGATGCCCCACCCCCACGGCAGCCTGTGACTTCTTCGACATACTGATCGGCGCGCCAAGCTCCAGGCAGATAAGCTCAGCCATCTCATCATAGCGTTTCTTATAAACCACCAGAATTCGTTCCAGCAGCTCAACCCTGTCCTGCTTTGAGGTGTTCGAAAATGAGGCAAAGGCACGACGCGCAGCCGCCACCGCCCGATCTATGTCCTCGGTTGAACCCAGCGAGATGCTGGCAATCACTTCCTCAGTGGCCGGGTTCAGTACCCCCAAATTTTCAGGCTGAAGCGGTTCAACCCAAGCCCCATCAATATAAAACTTGCGCATATCCTGAACGGTCACGACACATCTCCCGGGTAGTTGTCTCAAGCTTTATTCTAGCTGGTTGGGAAACGCCTCGCGATCTTTCTATAGAGACCATAAAATCCGCGCATGGCTAATGGGGAGGCCAGCTTCAGCTTTCGCAAGTGCTATCCGGAGGGGGTTGGGTGGTGTTGACCGGGACCGTCATCCGTCGGGAACGGATGATCGAGCGACCATGGACGGCCAGAGCGTGTCCCGGTCAACACCACCTAACCCCCTCTCGCACGTCTTAACGTTCTAAAGCCCTAAAGCCCTAAAGCCTTCAGGTAGCCAACCGATAACCAACCCCATAAACAGACTCAATCAGGTCCGAATCCGGTCCCGCATCCGCCAACTTCCGACGAAGATTCTTAACATGCGTATCAACAGTCCGATCACTCACGATGCGATAATCGTCGTAAATCGAGCTCATCAACTGATCCCGCGAAAACACCCGCCCCGGCTGAGCCGCCAAACGGCCAAGCAAGGCAAATTCCACCGGCGAAAGTTTCAACTGCCTGTTGTTAATGGTGGCCGTATGACGTTCCTCATCTATCTGCAAACCGGATACCGGCGCGTTCTTTTCACAAGCACCAAACCGCCGCAATACGGCCTTTACCCTGGCAACAACTTCCCGCGGGCTAAACGGTTTGCAGATATAGTCATCCGCGCCCAGTTCCAGCCCCAGCAAACGATCAATCTCCTCCACCAGCGCCGTCACCATGATGACCGGCACCTGGCTTTTCAAGCGGATGGCCTTGCATACCTCCAGCCCATCCATCCCGGGCAGCATCAGGTCGAGTAGTACCAGGTCGGGCGAAACCTTTTCAAACGCCGCCAGCGCCTCATCACCCCGGTCTACCCAGTGAGTCTGGTAGCCACCGATCTTTTCCAGGTAATCACGAAGCAGGCTGGCAATTTTCGCCTCGTCTTCAACAATCAGTATGGTAGAAGGATTACTCATGCCGGGTTAACCATCATGTCAGTGGTAAGGAAGTTGTGATCAGGAGTCCGCCATCCGGGCCTGGCTGAGCGGTAATTTGTCCGCCATGGGCTTCAACGATGTTACGGCAAATAGCGAGACCCAGGCCGCTACCGCCGGAGTTGCGGTTACGGCTGCCTTCCAGGCGATATAAACGCTCAAACAGACGCTCACATTCATCCACGCTCGCGCCTGGTGCGCTATCGCTGATGCTCAGCTGTGCAAACTGTTTGTCCTTGTTGAGCATGATAGAAATTTTACCGCCACTGTCGGTATAGCGTACGGCATTATCCAGCAGATTACGCAAGA
This sequence comes from uncultured Gammaproteobacteria bacterium, assembly GCA_963759155.1. Lineage (GTDB taxonomy): Bacteria > Pseudomonadota > Gammaproteobacteria > Xanthomonadales > SZUA-36 > SZUA-36. Next base: position 155,569 of record CAVWXX010000021.1, read on the forward strand.
GTTGACGCAAACGTTGTTCATCACCCTGCAGACTGATGCTTTTTGCCGGACCTGAATAGTTAAGTTCCAGATGCTTGCTACTAAGCTGAGCCTGGAAAGAATCTGCCGTCATTTGCACCAGCTCATCGAGATCAACTGTCTGCATTTTGTAGGCCAGCGCACCCGAATCAGTCAACATCAGGCTGTGCAGGTCATCGACCAGGGCCGAGAGATAATTAACTTCATCACGAACCGAATCCAGATTTTCCCTGTTCAACTCACGCACACCATCATTCATGGCTTCCAGTTCCCCGGTGATGATCGCCAGCGGTGTACGCAACTCATGTGCCATGTCCGACATCCAGCGTTTTCGCGCGGTCTCATGCTCGCTTAAAACGGATGACAGGCGATTGACATCATCGCCGAGCCTGGAAATTTCGTCACTACCCCGGGTAACCAGTTGTGTATCGTAATCACCTGCCGCCAGGGCCCGGATACCTTCAGCGACCTCGTTAACCGGCCGGCTAAGGTGACGTGCCAGCCACCATGCCAACAGTGCCGCCACCGCCAGGCCCAATGCCAGGCCGATGAGCAGGTTATTGCGTAACTGAATTATGAAGGCTTCTTCTGCGGGTAACTCAATGCCCTTGATCATGGCAAAACCCAGCCAGCCAACATTAGCGCCGTCAACTTTGACGGCCAATAGCTTATCTTTGGAGAGTTCAGGCGGTATCTCGCCAACGACAGGTTTGTGTCCTGCATCCAGAAGAAAAATACGCCGGGGCAGGCCATTACGTCCAAGTGGTCCTGGCCCACCTCGCTCACCCTGAAAACCCGGCCCCCTGCCACCACCGCGCGGCGGAGGATTGGTTCTTCCCGGTCCAAACTCCAGGCGGGCATCGGATTCCTGCAGCAAGGCATTGAACACGAGACTGTAAAAATCACGTGGCCTGCGTGCAAGATCATCCCAGCTGCCATGCTGCGCTGTACCAGTCAGCCAACCCGGGTACGACACGTTCCACCTGGGTACGTTCCTGTTGCTGCAGAAAATCGACAAACCCACGGCCAATACTGGCGCGTGTGACCAGCGTGATCAGCACGAGCACCAATGCCGCGCATGCGAACATAGCGATAAGCAGCTTGTGGATGAGTTTCAGTTTCATCAGTTTATCCCCGGTACAGCTATATCCTGCACCAGCCTTTTTATCCGGACAACCACTTCGGTGCAATCTCCTTATTTTCTTCAAATTTGATCCCAATTCGAAGACTAATGTGGAGGCTGTCAAGAAGAGCCGGAGACGAAATTTATTTTCCGGGAATTTAGATAAAGGAAACAAGGAAACCATCATGAAAAAGACACTATTAATTGCTCTCTTACTCTCACTCAGTGCAAGTATGGCCATGGCCCAGCAACAGTTTGGCCCCGAGTCAGGTCCAGGCGGAAAAAACCGGCAGGGTAATTACCAGGCTGGCAACCCCGGCAGCCCCGCTGAACGCTTGACCGAACGTCTTGGACTCGACGAGGCACAGGCCGCAGAAGTGGCGCTTATTTTTGAAGAAGCCCAGCAATTGCGTAATGAAGAAAGGGAAAGAAGCCGCGTGGTATTCGACGAAATCCGTGAAGCCACCCATGCCCGTGTTCTGGAACAACTCACTCCTGAACAGCAAACGATGTTTGAACAGCAACGGCGCGATCGTGAGCAACTGAAACAGGCTCTGGATGACGTTCGTGGTTATGACGGTTTTGGCGCCCGCCAGGGTCGGCGGAGTTGCGACGGCTAATACCTGAGTTAAGCGTTTTATCCCCCGGTCCGGGAGCAGTAATGCAAGCCCCAGTAGACCCGGACCGGGGACACTAATCCCGCTAATGGCGGGATTTTTCTATTCCCCGGCCTTATTCAGACATTCCTTATATTCCTTCGCTTGAGCGCTAATAAAAGTTTTTGCGATACCGCTCAATGGCATTGTCATCTTCCTCCGCGTCGACACTGAACTTTGACAAGGCTGACTGGGCAAGGGCAACGCTCGCTTCCAGGTTTTCTGAAACAACAAAACGGGCACCTTGTATCTGAAGACTTTTGCAGTTCTCCATGTTATGTCCGCGGGCAAGAATATCCAATGTTGGATACATGCGGTGCAGGCAGGCAACGATCTCTTCTGTCGCTTTAAAGTCATCGACGGTAACGATGACCAGTTCAGACTCACCCACATCCAGACTCCTGAGAAGATTGGCTTTTCTCGCGTCCCCGTAGAAAACCCTGCGCCCTGCATCACGTTCCCGTTTGACCAGGCCTGCATTGAGATCGATGGCGACATACTCAACACCGCGCAATTCCAGTATTTCCCCAACCTGACGCCCAACGCGCCCGAATCCAAGTATCACGACGGGCCTTGATGATCTCGGTGTTTCTTCAGCCGGCGTCTCTTCAGGCGCGTGCCTGGCCGAGGTGGCCAGCCGGTAGGCCAACTTGGCAAGTGGCGGTGTGGCAAGCATACTGAGCACAACCACCACCAGTAACTGTTGAAACAGACCATCACTTAGCAAGGCCGCGTTATGCGCCACCGCAAAAAGAACCAGTGCAAATTCACCACTTTGAGCAAGTAAAAGAGAAACTGCCCATGCCAGCCCGCTCCGAAGCTTGAACGTTTTAGCCATCAACCATAGCAGGACAGCCTTGGATAGCATGAGCAGTAGAACCAACCCGATAAAAAACCAGGGATCTGCAATCACCAGTCCCAACTCGAGAGACATACCCATCGACATAAAAAACAAACCAATCAGCAGGCCCCTGAAAGGCTGAATCTCGGCTGTCACCTGGTGGCGAAACTCCGAGTCAGCCACCAACAAGCCCGCCACAAACGCACCCATGGCCATGGAAAGACCGATTTGCGCCATCAAAACTGCCGTACCCAGGACCAGCAATACCGCCGAGGCAGTGAATATTTCGGGTGAGCCCAGGCGGGCTATGCGATGTAGGACGGGATGCAGCAGGTAGCGCCCGCCGAGAATAATTAAAGTGAGAATTACCAGCGCTTCGATCAATGCCAGACCGATGTCCTTCTCGATGGTAAAGGGCGTCACCACCAATAGCGATGCAAGGGCGAGAAGAGGTACAACCGCCAAATCCTGGAATAGCAGTACTGCGATAGATGTTCGACCATAACTCGATGTCAGAGAATTTTGTTCGGTTAATAGCTGCAGAACAAATGCTGTCGAAGACAATGCCAACGCAGGCCCAATTAATATGGCAGACCGGATATCAACACCAAACACATAGTGAACGAAAGCCGTTATCAATGCGCCTGTTACGATCACCTGTAATGCACCCAGGCCAAAAACCATCCGACGCATTAGCCACAGCCGTGATGGCTTGAGTTCAATACCGATGACAAACAGGAGTAACACGACACCCAGTTCTGCCAGGTGACCAATCTCAGCCTGGTTGTCGATAAGACCCAGTAATGAAGGCCCGACAACAACTCCTGCAATCAGAAAACCAGGTACGATTCCGAGCCTGACGAACCGGGATATCGGTACCATAATGACGGCCGCCGTCAAAAGGATAATTACGTCAGTAAGATAATCGAGACTCATGCGGAGAATGACGCGGCATTCAACCACATATGGGGCGCAATACTCGCGGAACCCGGTGAACGATTCCTATCGCTGCTCATGATTGTTGGTCAACTCCAGCCTATTCCTGCGACAAAGGCGAAAATAATTCCAAGTATAAAAAGTATCTGTCCGAGTTGCTGCATGGGTGTATTCTCCATATTGACACTAATCAAATTGGAAACTTATCATAGCATTAAATACGACATTATTGTCTGGTTAAAACTGTCGCGATAATGATGTCTTTGTAGGAAATATGGACACTATCAACCACAAAACTGAAACCTGGACTTTTTTCAGCAATCACGCACATGTTCTTGTCTGCCTTGCACAGACACCACAGCCAACTATGCGGCAAATGGCCCATCAGGTTGGAATCACTGAGCGTGCGGTGCAGAGAATTTTGGCCAAGCTCGTCGCGGCTGGAGTCATCAGTGTTGAAAAAATAGGGCGGCGCAATAGTTATATAATTGATCTGGATCAGCAACTGCGACACCCATTGGAATCTCACAAAACAATTGGGGAGTTTATAAAACTGATTGTCAACGAATACCAGGTCGATGAATAAACCATACCAGGCATGATTCATCGATCTACCCACCATGAAACCACTTATGGTCACGGAGGATTGTTATGAGTATTTATAATCGAATTCTGGTTGCCACGGACTTTAGCGACATTAACCTGTCAGCAGCCAAGCGTGCTGTACGACTGGCAAAGCTGGATAACTGTGAGCTTGTAATCTTGCACGTGATTGAACATTTTCCGATGGGCGACGCCCCCCTTGCCTCGGTATTTCAAAGCAGCTCCCAGGCTCAGGACGCCATGACCCGGCATGTGCGTACCAGGTTGGATGAACTGAAAAGCAAACTGGATTATGAGCAAATAAAGACTGAACTCAGAATCTCCTCAAAATCTGCGAGGAGTGAGATTCTTAGCTTCGCAGAAGCTCATGATGTTGACCTGATTGTCGTCGCCCCACATGGTCAAGGCATTATTGGATCACTCGGCTCAACTGCCACCGGTATAATCAATAATGCAGCATGCGATGTACTGGCCGTGCGTGATAGCGAAGCATGAATCCACTATCACGCCCCTTCGAAAATATATTGATAACGACAGTCGATGATGGGCCGTTTTTTGTAGACGAGCTATTCCTGAGAAAATTTGCACACCCGGCACCCGATCATGGCATTTCAGTCATTTGCTTTTATCGAAATAGCGAAAATTATTTTCTTCCGGTTTGCTATACGAATTTCCTACCCTACGAGGGAGTGATGCTTGCGGGTGGCGGGATGACCGATGGCCGGGCATTTGAACAAATGCCAGCTCATCTTTCCGAGAAAATCAGAGCATCAGGCGGTGTTTTTTTTCATTTACTCAGATTTGCCTTTGATCGGTTTAAAGATCAATGTGAAGCGTACTTCGGACATGTTGGAGACCCACGATCTTATGAGGTCGTTATACCCGCGGGATTTGAGCAAACAAAGCATCAGCACTTACTGGCTAATTTTCACAAACCACTGACGACCGAAAGGAAAGATTATTTAATCGAGAAGATTCACGGTATTGGGCCGTTTTAGGCACTGCGGAGAATACCCTTTAATTCTTTCGGGGACCGCCAATCATATCCACAAATGAAGCGGGGCAATGTCCACCTGTTATCTGTTTTGGATACGTATCTTGATTCAGCTGAAAACGCCGCCCTGAACTGGTGCCTGGATTGGTATTTCGGCAGGTATTCGTTCACGACATAATCACTTGATGGTCCATAGGGATAGGCGAACAGTGATGGCCTGTTACCCAACACACTAGCTATGTATTCTCCCGCTTTCGCAAATTGAACGTCAGCGTCATTGAAAGTTTTGACTTGCGTAAAATCACCCTTTAGCTGGTCTTGTTGTGCGACCTCATCCAAATCGGGATGAACATGATCCCAACTATGACATTCAACATCCATAATGCCAGATGCAACCGCATCCACCCACCATTGATCACCCCACCAGTCCTTTCCAATCATGCACCGCTTGTCCAACAAAGCCCTTGCCTGTGGCGAACTGATAACAAAGCTCGTTGCATGTGACTTATAAGTGGAAGCACCCCGTTCATTGAAATCCCGCAGGATATTGAACATGCTGCGCTGTACACCCCAGCTGGGATGGTCCAGGTCGTAATAATCAAACCACGAACCATCATCAAGTGTAATGGCAACCGTCCGGGCCACCTCCTCATCCGATATTGAACCCTGATGCCAGTCAACCACCTGGCTCAAAGGAATCACCCTGAATCCCACTTCATTGATAGTTTCCAGATCAGACGCCAACGCGAGGTGATCATTCTCCGCGTAGGTATTTCCGCTGATATTCATGCTGTGATAAGTAAGAACAGGAATTTTCAATTGAAAGCTCATTGGTGTGAAAGCGATTGGCTATTATGAACATCACACCGTAATTTTTCTATTTATACCTCTGCGCATGTTCAGGTTGCAGATTGTGTCAGAGCTAATGCACTGACCAGTATTGAGTTATGTGGGACTTAATAAATGGTGCCGGCACCAAGATTCGAAAAATGAAAGAACAGAGACACCCTGGCTTTCTTCTCGGTGGTGACATACGGCCGCAGTCGCTTATAGCCTTTATCGCTTCACTTTTTTCGCTTTTACTGTTGTTTCATGATTCTTTGCCGCAAGACGAACCATGCAGCCACGAAAAACACCACGGCCATGCCTGCGAGCCATAGCCAATGATGGATGACGCCGGCAAAATCGGCACCCATCTGGTTGAGTTTCAGGAATCCCTGGATCGCCGGCGTGCTTGGCGCGATGGCGCCGAGTGACCTGATGGGCTCTGGGATGGACTCCAGTGGCCATACAAAACCGGCGGAAAATACCAAAGGCAGAGAGCTGATCATGACCAGCGGTGCCGCCAACTCCCTGCGAGGAAGTATTGCCCCAATCAGCAGCCCGAGCGATGCGGTCGCAGCAGTGAACGCCGAAATCATCAATAGCAGATCATTCAGACCGGCCACCCGGTTGATGCCATAAAACTGGAAACAAATACCCATAAAAAATTGCGCCATGACCAGGTAAAGCAAAAACATTACGATAAACCTGGAAGTGAGAATGGCAATTGGACTCAATGTCTGGCCGCTCAGTAGACCTGCGTCAAGACGCTGATTAAAATGGCCGCCGACCAGGCCGGATGCCAGTAGCATTGTCTGGTGCAGAATCAGGATAAATACCGCGGGAATCACATAACCAAGGTAGCCCATGCTGACATTGAACAAAGGGCGCGAGTTGAACCGTACAGGCATCCAGTTTTGCAATGCAGCGCTGATCGGTTCACCTTGAGTCACTAAGGTCAGCAGGCTAAGTTCGGCGCCAACGGCCTGTACAGCACCGGCCGCACCCTCAACAATGGTCGCGAAAACCAAAACATAATTGGCATCACCGGCAAGACCAATTACCGGGCTACGGCCTAGCAGACTGTCCCTCATAAAGTTATCCGGAATGGTGATGACGCCACGAACTTCACCATCCAGAAGCAGCTGCCTGGCTTCTGCCACACTATTGACCTGGTGACGAATCTCTACCTCGGGAGATGCATCTATCCACCTGGACAGCTTTCGACTTGCCGTCGAGTGATCCATGTCTACCATGGCCACCGGTTGCTGCTCGGGCAAATTGGTCATGTAGGGTTGAGGATAAAGTGCCGCATAAAACAGCAAGCCTCCAAACACTGTGATCAACACAGCGACGTCCTTAAAAACCTCGTCAAAAGCGAGTTTAAGCCGCGGAATAAGCCTGGTCATCGGTTCTTCTCAAGCGAAATTGAATAAGGCTTACACACAGCGGAAACAGCAAGCAAAAGCAGAGTAAAATCAGCGAAGGTCGTAATTGACCTGCCCAGCCTGCGGCATAACTCGTCTGATAAACATAGGCATCCATGTAATGAGCCGCTGGCATCAACTCGCGCCAGAATGCTGCAAACTTTGACATATCGCTCTGCGGAAACGTGATCCCCAGAAAGGCGAATGCGGGCGCACAAAATGCCCCTGCAAGACTCAGTGCGAGCTCCACGTCAAACGCAAGCGCAAAGAAAAGCACACCAAGAGATTGACACGCCAGAACAAAAAATAGAACTGTTGGTATCAGCGGAAACAATGTTCCCTGCAATGGAAAGTTCAGTGATACAAAAAAGAAGCCAAGCGCAAGCAAGCCATAAATGAAATACAAAATTGTGTAAGGCAACAGCTTGCCAATGAGAAGCTTCCAGGCGCCATCGGCAGCCCAGTCTTTCAGGTACCGGCTTTGAAATGCCCTGCCAATCGAGAGCACCGTCATGCAGCATATGACCACCTGGAAAAGCGCAGCAACAATGCCGGGCAGCAGGAACTGGGTGTAACTGAGGTTGCTGTTATAAAGCGGTGTTATTTGCGCCCTGACTGGCATCGATACTGCCATTGCCGCACTGAATACCGGCAACTTGGGTAATATCTTCGCAACCCCAAGTTCAACGGCGATATTGGTTTCAATTTCGATCATGGTCGAAGAAATCAGCTTTGCCACCAACAAGTACTGCGCGTTAAAAAACACCGTCACTGCCGGCGATTCACCACGGTACACGCTGCGCTCCAGATTATCGGGAATGCTGATCAGCGCATACACTTCACCGCTTTCAATGGAAGCCTGTGCGTCGTGAACAGAAGGAAATGATTTAACAACATTGAGCACCGGACTGGCATCCAGGTAACGAACCACTTTTCTGGAAAGCGCACTGTGATCCAGGTCAACCACGGCGACAGGTAATTCCCGCGGGATACCAACGGAAAAAATGGCCCACAATACGAGAACCAACAAGGCCGGTAACCAGACCGCCAATGCTGTTTCCCAGCGACTGGCTCGCAGCGCGCTCAGCTCCAACCTGAATGTCCGGGTGATGCTATTGTCAGTCATCAAACTGCAGCAGAACCGTCATGCCCGCACGCAGCCCTTCAATCGGGCTCGATGGGCGTGCCTCCACTTCAAATGTTCTCAAGTCATAGCCGTCAGTCGAATTGGTTGCTCTCCAGGTTGCAAAATCGCCCATGACACTGATGTGCTGAACTTCAAAAGCAAATGTCTGGTCCCCTAAAGATGGAATCATAACGTCTATTTGAGAGCCCTTTGGAATGCGCTCAAGCAAATCCTCGCGAACCTGAAAAACCGCCCATGCCTTTGAAATATCGATGATGGTCACGACCGGAAAACCCTGTGGTGCGAGCTCGCCCGGATGCAGAAAGACATTGGAAACCTCACCTTGAAACGCACTATTTATGCGCAGGTCATTTTTCAGGGCTTCTGCCTCTGCCACCAGGCCCGATGCTGCCCGAACCTGACCGGCAGCCGCATCCCGGGTTTCGTCGCGCGCACCTTCCTCGGCCAGTGAGTACAGCTGGTAGGCAGCTTGTGCGGTGTACTGGGTAGCCTGGTAGGCAGCAAATGCCTCATCACGACGTTGCTCGGAAGCTACGCCTTCGTCAAACAGGTTTTGTAATCTTTGGTAGGTTTTGGAGGCCAGGTCTTCGGCTGCCTTGGCGGTTTGCCATTGATCGCGTGCCGCCAGCTTCTCCTGCTCACGTGCTCCGCGATCCACAGCGGTCTCAGCCGCACCGGCCACTTGTTCCGTTCCCCTTGCCTGTTCCAGTTTCGCCTCCAGTTCAGGGCTATCGATGGTAAATACCAACTGGCCTACTTCCACCTGATCGCCGCGACGAACCATAACTTCGGAGATACGGCCTGGAATTTTCGAAGCCACGCTGTACTGCTGTGCCTCGATTTGCCCTTGTAATACAAGTTTCCCGGGCTGATATGCGTGCCAGAAGGTCCAGCCGATCCAACCGGCCACGGCCACAATAACGATTAATAATGCGACTCTTTTCATGTTCATTGAGTAACTCCAGAGCCAACAATTCTGCGATTGCCCAGCCTTTGATAATCAGTAAATGAATCCATTTCACCAGTTAAAGCCAACAGGCGCCCCAGAGACGCCACAAATTTATAGGCGGCAACCGACTGTTCAGCATGTACCACCGAAAGAAATAGCTGAGCATCAACAAGGTCAACCGAGGTGCTCAAACCCTGGTTGAAGGCAATTTCCCTGAGGCGCAGATTTTCATTGGCCAGTTCAACACTCGAATTCAGACCATGGTATTCGGATATCGCCTGCTCAGCCTGTCGATGGGCGACACGGGCAGCCAAATCCAGCGCACGCTCAGCGCCCTGTGACAATTCTGCGACGGCCTGTTTCGCTTTATGTGCTGCTTCTATCGATTTGCTGCGTCCAATGTTGTCGACAAGCGTAAACTTCAAACCAATTCCTACCTGCCAATCCGGTATCAACTCAAATGCAATGGTGTCGTCTTTATACACTTCATAATCGGCAAACACGAAAACCTCGGGATGAAACCGTCCTTTTTGCACCTTCAAAAGTGCACCAGCTTCGCTATCGCGCGCCTTCAATTCTCTCAGGACCGGACTATTACCTAAGGTGCGTCCCGAAAACTCATCCTCGGAAGGTATGGTTTCGTTAATAAATAACGCATCCTGCGGCCTCAACTCTGCAGACTGCATCAACAACTTACCCAGTGTTAATTGCGCAATTCCCAGTTCGCGCTCAGCGCGCTCTTGTGCCACCACTGCGCGGTCGAGTGCAGCGGCAACCGATAAACGCTCAACCTTCGCAATCTGCCCATGTTTCTCCAGTTTTGTCGCATTATTCAAGTGATGCTCGAGCCCTTTGACCTCCTGTTGCCGAATAGCCAAGCTCTCCTGGGCCAGCGCAACGCCAAAATAAATGCGCACCACCTCTTCAAATAAAACACGACGTTGAGAATCAAATGACTCTTTGGCAATCTCTGTTTGCGCCTGGCTCGCCTGTCTGACAGCAGTAATTTTACCGCCCGTGTATACCGGCCAGATCGCACTCAAACCCACGCGGCCAAATCTTTCATCGCTGACATCGGTTTTAAACGCCGCCGGCCCGCCCAGCAATTCGATCAATGATTCGCCAACCGGGTTTTCGGCAAAACCGGACAAGGGGTTGAGATCGAGCGCATCAAACGTTACAGGCCCATCCAATTGAATATAAGCGGCATTCAAATCTACCCTTGGAAAGTACAGGCCCCGGGTCGCATCGTGTTTTAATTGCGCCCTTTCAATGTTCAAGCCCTCGGCTTCAAGAAAATCACTATTACGTTGCGCCTCTAACCAGGCATCCAAAAATGAAACCTCCATTTCTCCTGAGCCAGCAGCCAAAGACAGGGGTGAACAGACGATCAGAAATGCGACAATAAACGTTCTTCTGAGTAATATTTGAATCCCTCTCACCTTTTTTTCCATATTCGTGGGTTTGTGTAAATCATACCATTTGTAGATTGGTCGATACTTGAAAAATGGGTCCAAAAAAGCAACAAAGAACCCAGACATAATTACCTCGAAAAAAAGGGTCTCGAATACAATTATTTAATGTATATCGCGAGCAGTTTGAGGCCTTCTGGCACACCGTCGATGAAGGCCTTAACTCATCGCGCTTTTTATTAATGGGCCTGCACGGTGTTGCGAGTGGGTTAACTTACCGTACGTTTAAATCTTTCACCAGATTTATAAATGCCGGGTTATTACGCAATATGACCCGGCCCGACTCAATCAACTGATCGACCTGGTCGTCGGAGAGCGAAAAACTCGTTGGGATCTTGTTCAAAAATTCGAGAATATCCGGTTTTTCCACATCCTGAATACTGACATTAATGAAATGTGTGTTTACCGGTTGTTCAGGTGTGGAAAGCTCCTCGGCCATACTCCTCAGATCATCCCTGATCATCAGAACACTATCCTCGTCGAAGCGCCTTAGCTGCAGGCTGGTTACAGCGGAAACCGTACGAGCCGCCGACGGATTCTTAATGCTTGAATCCATCCCGGCATCGGAAGCAGTTGCGGCGTTAACCATGATGACCACGATATGGCGGGGTATTTTTTGGCCTTTACTGATGATTCTTTTACGGACGCCTTTCGCACCGCCAGATGCCGTTACGGTATCAGAAAGGGCACGCAAACCCAGGTTATCGGTGATACCACCATCTACGAAGTGTACAAACTTGCGCTTGTCCTTGTTTCCATAGGTCTTCAGTTGAGAGACCAGGGCAGGCAAATTCTCGCCTTGATAATATTCATCAGCCTCATCCAGCGCAGCCGGACCCCTTAATTGCATATCACTGCAGGTATCATGGTTTTGCACAACAACCGGGTCAAAAAGAACCGGCACGGCAGACGAAGCGGCAACCGCCTCAGCTACGGGAAAGGTGGATAAATCAGAACACAGCAGGTCGAAATATTCCTGGATAAAAGAAAACCTGATTCCATACGCCAGGTCGGATGCGTTGATAATAATCATCGGGCGGTCGGGGCGCATCATGTCTGCGAACGTCACATCATGGAACAGGAATTTTTGATAGTACTTGATGGCCGATTGGGTGCGGCCTTTTCTGCTGAATAACAGGAGTGGATTGATTGCTCTCAGAAGCAGGTGTTTTTCGAGGTCATACCGCAGGAAATCGTTTTCAAAGTTCTCGAAAATGCCATCGCCATGCAGACCGTAATACGCAGAGGTGAAGCTTCCGCCTGAAACCGAACTGATGTAATCAATCTCGTCCAGCAACCTCGATTCGTTGCCATCAAGGTTAACGGTAGTATCGCGCAACTCCTGCAAAACACCGTAAGACAAGGCGGCCGCCCGGGTGCCTCCACCAGAAAACGTCAATATTAACCTGACATCCTCGTCATTGTGTGCCGATGCCCATTGAGAAAGTGAGTACTTTTCATCCACACTCGAATCAGGAGCCGGAAGATTTCTTGGAAAACCGTAGTTGGCGCAACCGGTCAACATTAATAGCAAGACAACAATACCTGTCAGCCTTCTCAAGTGTCTCTTCATGGTCAGGCTCAAAACCCATTTGTCTTCAGAATGCTGTTCGGAAAAGTCACTGGGATTCATTTTCTTCTCTCAACCATCAGTTCACATATGTTTTGCCAGTTAACGAACGCACAGACCTGCTTTACTGAACACTGCAGGTGTTGCGTCTCCAGTCGTATGTCTCGATTGCTTTAGACAGACCAACCATTTACTTTTTGATTCGCATTATAGATGAAAAATGGCGGAAAGCCGAAGGTTTAGGGATGGCCGCACAAAAGAATCACGTGACCAGTTTGGAAAGAGGCACGCCCCCTTGAGGGACGTGCCCGTTTTATTAACTGTCTTCTTTCTGTATTTCGTCGAAAGCATAGACGAGCGACCGCTCCACGATGCCCGCCAGCAGTCTCTGCGGGTCTTCCGCGCAAAGCTTTCCGACTTCGTCGTAGAACATCACCTGCAGTTTTTTCTGATCGGCTTCTGAGGCTTCTGCGATCTCGCTCACATCGAAATCATGGTTGATGAAAATGACCCCCACGAACTGGTTGATGATTGCGATGTAGTCCTCTGCGCTCTCGCCGGTTGCTGCCCATGCCGACTCGCAACTGTGGTGGAGATACGGACGGGCTTCATCGAGATAGTCCTCTATGGATTTGTCCTGTCCTGCAGATACTGGCGATCCGAACACGCCCATCATCAGGGAGACCATCGCGACTGATACCCACGACTTGTTTAATTGCATTTTAAAAATCATTGATTTACTCCTGGTTAAATTTCGAGGCCTTTCAGCGTTTGTTTTTGTTTTTGTTTTTCTTCTTCTTCTTGTCTTTGTTTTTACCAACAAGCGCACCTGCAGCAGCACCGTACATGGCACCCTTGGCAGCCCCGCCTACGCCATCAGTCAGCAGGCCGACTCCGGCCCCCACTGCGGCGGCATTTTTTGAATATTTCCTTGACTTGTCACCCTTGTCACTGCTGGACAATGCACCGACGCCGCCACCAATGACCGCGCCCTTGACAGCACCACTGCCGCCACCCGTGATCAGGCCCACGCCCGCACCCACCAGCGCGGCATTGCGGGTTTTCTTTTTACTGGCTTCAACGGGAGGACTCACGAAGATCACCAAGGTGAGAACCATTGCTATATATTTGAACATTTGTATTACCTCATCATCTGCTTATCAATTATTTGGTCATTCGCTCCGTGGGGCGACCTGTCCTGGACCAGCCGCATGAGACTAGCGCTTACAACCGCCCCAGCAAAAGCGCGGATCGGTAAAGTAAATCACACCGATTTCAAAGCCCGCACCCCCGGAACCGTCAAAGGCATCCGAGTAGGTCGCGGCCACGACCCATTTTTTTCCTTCCCAGCGCACGCCAGCCCGGTAGCTTGGCGGCGCATAGGCCTCGCCAGTGGTGCCAAAGACCTCAGCCACAATCGCTGACTGGGGGATCACATCGTAGATCGCGAGTCTTGAGGCGTAGGTAAAACCCCAGGCGGTTTCATCCGTGTCACCCTGGTCGAGGTTGACCGTGAACCCGGGTATTACGTCGAGCAGGACGCGGTCATTATTCCAGCCATAGGTAGCGGTCAGTTGCGAAAAATAGGAATTAAAGGATTGGGTGACCTCGCCCTGATCGAGATAGTCCGGGTTTAGGCCCGTTCCGATAAAGACGGAATAACCGGTGGTTCCTGCATCGCTCTCCGAGATTCGATGTTTGACGTAAAGACTGGTGGAGGTATGGGATTCCGTCGAGTCGCGAGGGTCGTCATAGTAGTGGATAAATTGCGCGTTAAACTCCCAGTCTTCTTTGAAGGCGAGCACAAAGTAGTATTGAGAAAATTCCTCACCGACCGTTAGGGCCTGAGTGGACACGCCATGCGGCGCCGTCCACTGGTTGTCTCCCATAAACTGCTGCGCCTGCGCGGGCGCCACCAGGGCCAGCATTGAAAAACCACAGATCAGCCACCCGCCAAACCGGGCTGGCGTGATTTTTGAGAATGCCATTTTAAGCACGTATGTTGCGTCCATTTCGGGCTTGTCTGTGATCTTCAGTTTAAATCAGAGTGCTGGATAACGTAAATTATCTTGTACCGATAGGGCAAGGATTTGCAGCCAGGCCCTGGCCCCCCTTTACTTTTTACCCCATGGCAAGGGGACAACCGGCGTTAAAGTAAAACGTACCTGCCAATCCGGCCCGAAAACATCTGCCTGCTTGACATATTGCCAGTACTGAAGACCGAACTTCCACGGCTTGCCACCCAAAAGCGAGGTCTTGGACACGCCAAAACCAACCGGAAACGTCCAACCCTGTCCGCTGTCCGCCTTGTGGTTATAGGACCAGGTTGGTGATGAATTGATTTGCCAGCCATTGGTGAGGTTATAGACGTAGAAATATTGTCCACCGGTGATACTGGTTGAATAACTGTCCTCGCCGGCAATGTCCCACTGATGCGTTACGAGAGCTCCGAGCACACCCCATTTAAAAACCTTTGCAAGCGCGACCTCAGGGCCCAGCAACCACTGGTCCAGCCCCAATGCATCGTCTGTTGCCGTGGGAAAAGTACCTACAACACCACCAACCACAACATAGCCGCCTGGAAGACTTTTGCCCAACGCAGCATCAAAGGAAATATCACCAAGTTCAACACCTTTATCATCAAACCCACCACTGACCGGCACATCCTGCTTGATAATTATCGGTATTGCCGGTCGCAGATAAAAATTAACACTCTTGCTGACTGGATAAGGCAAGACCGGTTGAAAAGTAAGGCTGAATGCGCTCTGCTCAGATGCACCCGGCAGGTCACCTTTAAACGTTTTGTAGTCGAGATTGAAGTTCAGTGTCCCAAGCACCGTGTTCGGATTTGCCAACTCCCTGGCAATATCGTCGACTGAGTTTGCCTGGCCCTCCTCTGCCTGGCTGTCCTCTTCCGCGGCTTTCGCCGCCTGATCTATCAAGGGTGTGGTCCTTAGATCGACCTTCTCTTCTGCCTGGTCTTGTTGAGCAAACGCGATAACACTAAAAGTAGAAAAGGTACTGATCAGGATCAGTTTGATGATATTTGATTTCATTTTCCTCACATCCGGTTTGGGATTAAAAAAATAGTAGCAATACCCGGCAGTGAACAAAAGCCTGAACCTGGCCGGGTATTACACTCGCTACTGGTTAGGGTCAAACGTCCTGGGTTCGACCGTTTACCAACACGTAGGGAATACCGGTAGAGGGCAGCGCGCCCATGCCTGGCTCGTAGGTGCTGTTGTCAGTAACCGTGTCCGGGTTGAAGACGACGATGTCGGCATCGGCACCCACCTGCACGCGTCCCTTGGTCCGGAACTGGCTCACGACATCGTAGGTTTCAGCGAAAACCGAAAACGGCATTGCCGTTGCCAACAAGGTCACAAGCATTAGCACAGCAAAACGCATGTGGCCGGCCTTCTCTCTCTTAGCAGTTACTTTCATAAAATTTCTCATCAGAGTTTATCCTTACCTTCATTTTCATGGATCAAGATGGCCGCCACCGAGACGGAGATCATAAAGAGCACGATTCTCCGCCTCGCCGGACTGGAATGTCACGATCAGTGTGCGTCGTCCACATGCGCAGGGAAGGCACCCGTGAAGTCAGATGGCATAGGCATACCGGTCGAGAATTCGGCATTCCACGCCTCTTCCGAGATCGGCACAAAGCGCGGCTTGGCTTCGGGTTCAAACCGGATCGGCTGACCGGGGAAGACAGGAAGCTGCTCATCGTCACGCACAACGATCTGACCGTTGACGATCACGGCTTTCATGCCCGTCGAAGGGATAGCGCCCTTTTCGTAGGTTGAATTGTCCGTGAAGGTTTCGGGGTCAAAGACCACGATATCGGCAACCATGCCTTTCTGGATGCGGCCGCGCTCTTGCATGAACTTCAGACCGGTATCGCCCAGATGCCTGGCAGCGTTGTAGCTCATGATCGACATCAGCTGCATCATCGGGATGTCGTTTTCCCGACCAAGTCTTATCGTTTTGCCTCGGGTACCAGCCGTGCGAGGGTGGGTGCCGCCCAGTTTGCTCCATCGGGTAATCCCACGGGGCGTCGTACGGCGTGGCAGCAACCGCATCACTGGCCATGGTCACGCCCTTCAGCGTCAGCCACTTAGGCTCGTTTTCTTCGGGCTGCTTGAATAGGACGATCGGCCTGGTCGGTTCGGATGCGACGGTGTCCTTGTAGGTCTCCAGGGTATAGAACTCACCCGTGACCGGATCCAGCATGGTATCTTCATAGCGTCTGCCGAATATCGTCGATCCAGCTCTCAGGCTCCAGGAACGCAGCATTGATCGTGGTGGAACCCGCAGCGTAGGGATAGACTTCACCCCAGATGTTGTGGCCCTGTTCCTGAAGCTTGGTAATCATCTCGTGTGCAAGGCGCCAGCCGTCATTGTTGAAGTGCAGGACGATCGCCGGGGCGCCAAGCGCCACGGCGTTGGCAACGAGTTCCTGCGCGCCGTTGTTCTCAGTCGTGTCGGTGCCGAGCGTATAGCGTGTATGGGCGCCGGTCGGGCGGCCATAGCGTGCCCCGACTTTCTGCACCTCGTACATCTCGCGTGAAGAGACGCCCTCTCTCATGTAGCCCACGGTGCTGCCGATGCCGGGGGCGCCAGCCTGCAGGCCCTTGTCAATCTCCTCGAGAATCGCGTTGCCCTGTTCCAGGGTTGGGCGCGTCGCGCTCCAGCCAGTTTTCGCCCGGGTTGTTAAAGCGGCTACGGGGCCATTTACCAGGTAATCGGCGCCGTCTGACCCATCGATGACCATCGCGCGGGCAAACTCGTGGCTAACCGCACAGCCGTAGTTGGCCTGGGTGACACCGGCACGCGCTTCGTACCAGTCGGCCATATAGGATCCCGCACAGCCCATCTCAAAATCCATGCTGCTGGTTAACCCGTCGCGCAAACCGAGGGAATAGCCGACCGGCATTTGAAAGTGGAAGTGCGTGTCGATGAAGCCGGGCGCCACGATCTTGCCGGTGGCATCCACGGTCTCGGCGCCCTTCAGCGGCTTTTTGCTGACCGTGACGATGCGGCCGTCGGTGATGCCGACATTGGCAATATCGTCATACAGTGTTTCAGGGTCCATGACCCTTCCGCCGGTGATGACCAGATCATAATCCTTGGCAAATAGCGTGGGTGTTGCCAAAGCGCTTACAACAAACGTACTGACTATCAAATATTTTTTAAACATAATTCTCTATTTTTCCTCAATAATACTGTTTTCGTCATGGATTCTTTTGTTGATTCCGGAATCAACAAACCAATCGTTACAAGTGTTCCAATTTAAAGAACCCGATAGTTTTACCAAACTCCTTAACCCTGCTTTGTTCAGTTCTGCATGTTTACTCAACGGTGTTCCAGTCTGGTGATGAGGCCGACCCAAATGTCGGCCTCACACGTCTTCAACTCAACCCCGGATCCTGGCGATATCCTCCTGCTTATAGCCACGAGGTTTACCCACCTATTGCTTCGCCACCGGAGACAAGTAGAAGTAGTCGAACAGCATGCGGGCGATCTCGGCAATTGCCCGATCCCTGTCCGCCGTGGATGTCTCGCTGCTGTTCGTGAACACGGCGATGGCAAATCGTCGACCGTCAGGGAGCGTGATATAGCCAACGTCGTTGGCAACTCCGCCTACGGTTCCGGTCTTGTGCGCTACGGGCGTTCCCTTCGGCAACATTCCCTTGAGTCGGCCAGCGCCGGTGCGCGTGCGCGACATGACGCCTAGCAGGAACTCGCGGCTTTCCGGGCTCATCGCCGTGCCACCGTCGATGGCAAGCAGGAGTTTCAGATACGCATTGGGCGTTGTGTGGTCGCGGGGATCCGCCTCGAAGGCCGGATTGGGATCAACCTGGGCCGTCACCAGTGCCGGGTTGTTGCTGATGGCCTCAACGACAGCTTCTGGGGTGACCGCCGGCACGCCGTAGAAATCCATGAGAATCTCGCGGACAGTCCGATCGACCCTGAAGTCGGTGATCCCGAGCCTGCGCAGGTTCTTGGTCACCGCCTCTGGTCCACCTACCAGCCCCAAACAGACATCGGTCGCCGTGTTGTCACTCTCTGTGATCATCGCATATATCAAGTTCGCTAACGAGAACTGGACCCCGGGGTAGGGGAATCTCTCGGCAATCGCAACTTCGCCGGCGACATACATGTCGGGCGGGACGTCGACCATTTGGTCGAGACTGAGTTCCCCCTTGTCCACGCGATCCAGCACGGCAGTGGCGATCGCAACCTTGTAGGTGCTGGCCATGGCGAAGGTTTCATCGCCATTGAACGAGATGACCTCGTCGCCGCCGATTTCCTGCGCCGCGAAGCCTATGCGCCCGGCAAGCCCTGACGCGATCTGTTCGATCGCCGCTCCAACGGACTGTCCTTTTGTTGTCTGGCCGTATGCCGGGCCGAAGGTGGCCGCCGCGGAAACCGCGAGGGCTACGATAACATGACGAAACTTCATATTAAGCTTCTCCTTCTGTGAGATGAGTTCCGGGGTGTACTATTTTTTGTGTCATATTCTGACTTCACTTAGCCCTCTATTTTGCTGCCGCTGCAACCAATTGTTGAGCATAACAAAGGCTATTTGTCTTGTACCGCTAAATAATAACGACGAGGGGTGCATGAGCTGCTTAGAGTGCATGGTTTTAACCATTTATTGAGTGAAATTGACCTGACGTCTACTTCAAGGCAAGAGGTCACTCGATGGTATTCTTGTAGATCACGCCGTCCTTCATAATAATGACGAAGTTCTTATCCGGGTCGGCGATCAAGTCGATGTTCTCGAGCGGATTGCCGTCGACCAGAAGCAGGTCGGCATAGGCACCCTCCCGAACCACACCGTTGTCACCAGGATAGGGATCGCGCGGCCCGGAACGCTTGAAGATCTCGTAGTTCTGGCTGGTCGCAATCTTCAGCACTTCCCAGGGCTCGTAATAGCGGGCGAGCTTGGCCAACTGGGCCCCCTGACGCTCGGCGAGCGCGGGATTGCCCTGACTGTCAGTGCCGAACCCGAAGAGCAGGTCGTATTTCTTCGCTAACGCGAAGGCTGTATCAGTTCCAGAGATCAGCAATTGGTACTTTTTTTCCTGAAACGAGCCGGCAGGTAACGGGATCGCATCCTCGTCGTTATAGAATGGCTGCAGGCAGACCGAAGTATTCGTCTCCTTCATCAGTTTGGCGGTTTCCTCGTCAATCATCTGGCCATGCTCGACATTCCGGACACCGCCGCGGATCGCGTTCTGGATCGCCTTTGCAGAGTAGGAGTGAACCGTCACGTAGGTGCCCCAGTTCTGCGCCACTTCGACCGCCGCCGCGATTTCCTCGACGGTGTATTGCGAGACGTCGAGCGGATCCGAGGGCGAGGCGACCCCGCCGCCCCCCATCAGCTTGATGAAGGCCGCTCCCCGCATCAGGTTCTCGCGCACGCGCTGCAGGACTTGCGCCTTGCCGTCTGCGATGGCGACCGACCCCATCCTTTCCTGCGGGGTAAGATCCCTTGAATAGCTCTGAGGTATCTCAATCGGGCTACGGAAATCTGCATGGCCCGACGTTTGGGAGATCATCGACCCCGCAGCGTACATCCGGGGACCAACGTACATACCCTCGTCGATCACCGACTTTAGATCGAAGACATTGCCGCCCATGTCCCTGATCGTGGTGAAGCCCCGCAGAAGCGTCTTTTTCGCCCCAACGGCCGCCACGAGGTTCAGCTTGCCCTCACCAACCGCGAATGCGTTGCCACTAAAATTGGCCGCCATGCTGTGCCAATGGCAGTCTGTCAGGCCAGGCATCAGCGTACGCCCGCCGCCGTCGATCACCGTGCCCCCCGCGATGGCCAACGGTTCGGTCGACACAGCGGTGATCAGGTTGTCCGTCACCACGACATTGGCATTTTCAATCAGGGCTTCGTTCACGCCGTCAAAGACGTTGACGTTCGTGAACAGGATCGGCCCGGATGCGTCCTGAGCAGCGGCCGGCAGGCCGACGCTCGCGGCAAGCGCAAGCGCCACGATGGCTACCATTTTTTGAACTGACCTGCGTAATGTTTGAATAGCCATCAAAATCTCCTGTATTTAAGATTGATTGATTGTATTGAGTGAAGTTGACCTGCCGTCTACTGCCAGACCTGCTAACTATAATAGCTCGGTAGATTTTGGCTGTGTAGAGTCCCTTTAGTGACACTTGTACTATTTGATGGCACAAGGTTAAATAATCTTTGTCATACCTAACAATTGGTTGCAGCGAGCGGCGCTTCGCGGCACCGCTATCATCGGAGAATGAAAATGAAGCGACTTAGAGATTTCTTAGCCCTATCGGTACTCGCCTGGGCTATAGCCACACCGGCCATTGCCGCCGATTACGATATTGTGATCAATAACGGCAGGGTCATGGACCCTGAAACCATGTTCGACGATGTCGCCAATGTGGGGGTCAAAGACGGAAAAATCGTTGCAATAACAAAATCTCCTATTGAAGGTAATGAAACCATTGATGCTACAGGGCATGTGGTTGCTCCTGGGTTTATTGACACACACTACCATTCAATGGATGTTTTCAGTACCAAAATGGCACTTCGAGACGGTGTAACTTCCGGGATGGACCTTGAAGCCGGATCATTCAATGTTAAGGAATGGTACGACGAAAAAGCAAAAACGGGCTGGCAAGTAAACTATGGTACTACTGCAAGTTTATTGTGGACAAGAATGTCTATTCATGACCCTGAATTGAACATGGTTGGCACAATGGATTATACGGAAGCAAGACCATACGTTGCCAAAGCTGCAGAAGATGGCGTTCAAGGTTGGGCAACAACAAAATCAAGCTTTGGACGAAATGAATACAATGATGAAAATATTAGATGAAGATCTAAGACAAGGTGCATTAGGTATGGCAGCTCCTGTTGCTTATATAACTATGGGAACAAGTAGCTACGAAGTTTTTATGGCTCAAAAAGTAGCTGCTAATTATGACCGTATGACAGCTTCTCATACCAGATATCATTTATTAAACGAAACACCTACGGAAGCGCCAATAGCTTTTGATGAGATGTTTACCAATGCCATGTTGTTAGGCGCTCCTTTTTTAATTTGCCATAACAATGATTATGGTTGGTGGGAAATAGAAGAAAAATTGCAATTGGCCAGAGCAAAAGGTTTGAATATGTGGTCGGAGTACTATCCTTACGCTGCTGGAGCAACAGCAGTTACTGCAGATTTCTTGAAACCTTCTGAATGGGTAGAAAAGCGTGGTTTCAAATACGAAGAAACCATCTTCGACCCTATTGATAATGCATACCTTACCAACGAAACCTATGAAGCATTGATGAAAAAAGAACCGGGAAGATCGGTTGTCGTAGTATTTCCATACCGGAAGCCCTGGTTGAAAGATTTTTTAACAATACCTCATATGACCATAGCAGCTGATGCCATGGTTGGTGTTGGTCCCGATGGAGAATCATTACCATGGGAAGCGGATTGGTCAGATTATAGAGGCCATCCCAGAACGGCTGGTACGCGTGGTACAGCTTTTCGTATGGCTCGTGAACAAGGTGTTCCTTTAATGTTTACGATTGCACAATCAAGCTATTGGGCAGCTTTACACCTGGGTGATTCCGGGCTTGAGTCTATGAAGCAAAGAGGAAGAATTCAAATAGGAAAAGTTGCAGACATTACCATTTTTAACCCTGAAACGATCACAGATAATTCCACTTTTAAATTAGGGGAAAATGGTATCCCTACCACCGGTATTCCTTATGTTATTGTAAATGGAGTTATAGTAGTTAAAGACAGTGAAGTATTGCCTGTAAAAGCAGGAAAGCAAATTCGTTTCCCAATAGAAGCCAAAGGAAGGTTTACGCCGGTTGATAAAGAGGATTGGAGGGTGAAGCATACTATTGGAAT
>CAVWXX010000022.1:0-8508 GCA_963759155.1 uncultured Gammaproteobacteria bacterium
CCGATAGCGAGTAAAGCGATGACCAGCGTGACTGCTGAATCAGGTAAACCGATGCGGGGGAAAACTATATCAGTTACCTGTATCAGCAGCCACGCGGCCACCGAGTAAGCGATGCCGACGCGGAACACGTTGCGGCGTTTTAATTCTTTAAATAAGCTCATTTTGTCTCCGCAAGGCGGGCATGGTTGGCCTGCCTGACGATGTGTTCAGTTGACACTTGTTTGTTCGATGTTTTATCAATTTGCCCACTCCGGGCCTTGTAGCATTTCGCTGATGAGTTCTCGGGCCGCTTGTTTTTCACGTTTCATTTCGGACAGGCGGGCAGCAACTTCCGGATCGGAAGTTATCTGCACCCAGATGGGGTCCTTCCATAGTTCACCGCGAATTGGCCAAGTCGCAAGGGGTTGGGCCAGATCTTCTTTAGCCTTTTCGATGGCCGCGTCAAGATCACCGGAAAATAAAAGGTCTACCGCCTGGTCGCCAGGGTTTTCAAACCACCAGGGGCCCTGTGCCTTCAGGTTTTTGGAGAATTGCTGCCAGGCGGCTGTTCTTTCTTCGATACTCCTGAAGCCGGTCATCAGTTCGATGCTCGCCCATTGCATCAACACACCCTGAACATCTTCAGGTAACTGATCATATTGTTCGATCTCAGGACGCAGACCTGTCAAAAAGTCATAGGCCTCCTTGTAGCGACCGGCTTCGCTCATGGTTTGGCGGTAGCTGAACAGGGCTGTTGGAAAAGCATCATGCCGCATACTTGCAGGTGCGGCGATCATTGGTTGTGCCACCTTGAGTATCCCGGCGGAATTTCCATTGGAAAAAGCCCGGTCTATCATCAGGCGTTTCAAGATATCGGAATTGGGTGCGAGTGCCTTGACACGTTCCATCCACTGGTCACCCACTTCAGGCATGCCCCATTCGTAAAACTCCCTGGCCAGGTGTCCGGCAATCTCGTGGTCTTGCGGGTCCGCTTTTACATTTTTCAGACGCCACTCGAAAGCGCCGGTGATATCCCCGAGTTCACCGGAAACGAAAGACATCCGGCTATAGTGATTTGGGTCGAGAGGATCCAGCTCAATGGCCTTCATAAAGGCATCACGGGCATCTTCAAAGCGCTTCAGTTCCTGATAAACAAGACCCTGCGCAGCATAGAGTTCCGCTGACAATGGATCGACCATGAAGCCGGCCTCGAGCATGGCCAGCGCGACTTCCGGTTGACTGAGCCCAAATGCGACCGCCCGGGCAGTATAACCACGTATGTAAGTCTCGGACGGAATCATCGGTAACAACAAGCGCAGTTCGTCTACAGCAGCACGCAGCTTATCCTCAGAGGTCAAAGTAAACTGGTCGAACAGGCTCATTAACTCGAGCGCCCTGGCCAGGCTGTTATCAGGATACGCCTCGCGAACCTGGCTCAGTAGTGGCGTGATGGCTTCCTGCATTTGCGACTTGTTGATCAGGCCGGTATTGAACTGCATGTGATAGTTACGTGCGAGTGCCAGCTTGGCATCGATAAACCCGGGATCGGCGCCGAGCGCCTGCTTGAACAGGCTCTCTGCTGTCGACAAACTGCCATAAGAGCCGATGGCCTGCTGTTCCAGGGCGCGCAGGTAGGTGTCGTAGGCCCCGAGGTTGCTGGTATCGACATGGACGATTTTGGCGCCACCGTCGAGCAGCTTCGCATCCAGCACGCCGGCGACGTCTGCCGCAATCTCATCCTGGATGGCAAAAATATCCTCCAGTGTGCGATCATAATTCTGTGACCAGACGTGGAACCCATCCTCACCACGGATCAACTGAGCCGTTACACGAACCCGGTTACCCGCTTTTTGTACGCTGCCTTCCAGGATATGCGCGACTCCGAGTGTCTGTGATATTTCCTCGATACCCACGTCTTTTCCTTTAAACGCGAATGAGGAAGTGCGCGCCGCCACACGCAGGTCCGGCAACTGCGCCAGCATGTGCAGCAGGGTTTCCGTCAGTCCATCTGAAAAATACTCATTGTCGGCATCGCCGCTCATATTGACGAAGGGCAGTACTGCCACGGATGGGCCGGATTCAACGGCAGCCTCAGCTGATTCTGTGATTTCGGTTACCTGCGAGTCTGCGACAGAAACGGTTTGTTGAGACTCGTCTTTCAAAACAAATCGATCAAGCACCAGGAATGCAATCACGACCGCCATGATGCCAATGATTGCGCGGTCCAGCTTGCGACCGGTAACCGGCGTGATAGACTGCGTGCGGTCGACATCTTTTTCGCGCTTGATGCCTTCCGGTGTCATTTCGAAAGCCCAGGCAAAAATTAGCGCGGGAACAAAGCCGATCACGAGTAAAGCGATGACCAGCGTGACTGCTGAATCAGGTAAACCGATGCGGGGGAAAACTGTATCAGTCACCTGTATCAGCAGCCACGTGGCCACCGTGTAAGCGATGCCGACTCGAAAGACATTTCGGCGTTTTAATTCTTTAAAAAAACTCATGACTATTGCTGCCACTCCGGTTTCTGCATCATTTCACTGACGCCATCTCGCAGCCTGGCTTTCTCCAATTGCACTTCTGACATACGGGCCATCAGTTCCGGTCTTTGGTTGATGGCTCCAAACTCAGCTCCCTGGAGATCTTCAACTCGACGAAGATCGTCTGCGACAGGTCGTGACAGGTGAACGTCGATGGCCAATCGTTCGGCTTCGTCAAACCGACCCTGTACGAGTTCATTGAGCACCTGGTTTTCTGTAGATTTGCGCCAACGGGGAAAAGACCGATCCAGGTTGGTGGTGAAACCCAGCCATGCCTGCTGTATTTCTTCAGGTGATTTGAATGAAAGCATGAGCAGTATCATTCGTCTTTGCATAAACATACCTTTCCAGTCACCCGGAAAAGTTGCAAAGTCCTCCAACTCCGGCCTGACAGAAAGCAGAAAATCGTAGGCTTCCTGCTGATGTCCGTTGGCAGACATCAGTTCGTTGTGTATATCGAGTGCGGTTCCAAGCGAACCCTGCCGTATCGAGACCTGGTCTTTGATCATGCTTCGCGCAAGTAGTAACGCTTGCTCCATATCTCCGCTGGCGTAGGTCTGCTGCAAGCGTACCCTTCGGCCGACAGCAGACTGGGGTGCCAGTGCAATTGACCTGTCTGCCCAGTAATTCCCTTCCTCCAGTAAGCCGAGGTTATAAAAATCCTGTGCGAGTTCGGCGGTCAATTCATGATCCTGCGGGTCAACCTCGACTCCTTTGCGACGCCATTCCAATGCGCCATTAAGATCGCCGAGATCGGCTTTAAGGTCGGCAATGTTAAAATAAAAGTTCGGATTATCAGGTTGTTGCGCCAGGGCGCGTTGAAACGACGCCATGGATTCTTCGTATCGGTCCATTCGACGGAGTGCTTTGCCGAGTGCGTCATGCAAAATTGCAGATAAAGGATCGATCAACAGCCCGGCTTCAAGCACTTCTATAGCTTCCTGTTCGCGGGCTTGAACAAATCCAAGGTATGTTGCAACCCGGTCACGTAAGAAAGTGCTGTCGGGTAATAGTGGCAACAAGTCACGCAACTCCTGAAACACACGCGCTCGCTCTTCCGGAATAAACTGATCACTGATACCCAGTTCATTTTGCAGTTTCAATGCGCGGGCGAGGTAATTTCCGGGGTCTGAAGTCAGTACTTGTTCAATTAATGGCATGGAGTGTCGCCGCGCTTCATCTTCGCTGATGATTCCGGTCCATGACATCAGCCTGTAATTGCTGGCCAGCGCGAGCTTGGCATCATTAAACTCAGGATCAGCGGCTAAAGCCTCCTTGAGCAGGCGTTGCGCTTGCGGCAGGCTGGAAAACGAGTAAATAGCTTGTTGTTCCCGGGCTTTGAGGTAGGCCTCATAAGCGGATAAATTTGTTGTATCCACATTGTGAATTTCATTGCCACCACCCAACAGCGATGAATCCAGCGCGTTGGCCACATCGGTAGCGATCTCATCCTGGATGGCAAAAATATCTTCCAGCGTGCGGTCGTAATTTTGTGACCAGACATGAAAGCCATCATCCGCCCGAATCAACTGGGCAGTGATACGAACACGGTTACCGGCTTTTTGCACACTGCCTTCAAGTACGTGGGCGACACCGAGGGTGTTGGAGATTTCCTCGATACTGGTGTTTGTTCCCTTGAAAGCGAATGACGAGGTGCGGGCAGCAACCCGCAGTTCCGGCAACTGGGCCAGCATGTGCAGCAGGGTTTCAGTAAGCCCATCCGAAAAGTATTCGTTATTGGCATCGCCGCTCATATTGATGAAGGGCAGTACTGCTACCGATGGGCCGGTTTCGACCACTGGGTCTACTGTTTCTTCGATTGCGGCTGTCTGTGTTTCAGTAGCAGGAACCGTGTTACTACTTTCATCTTCCAATACAAAACGGTCAAGAACGAGAAACGCAATCACCACCGCCATGATGCCGATAATCATGCGGTCCAGTTTGCGGCCAGTCACCTGGGTGACGGATTGGCTGCGGTCTACATCCTTCTCTTTTTTCAGACCTTCCGGTGTCATTTCAAATGCCCAGGCAAACACCATGGCGAGTGGCAAACCGGCGGCGAGCAAAACCAGCAGTGATCGCATGAACCAGGCCGGTGCACCGAAGTTCTCCAGTACCAGGTCGACTACTTGCGCGGTCAGCCATGCGACTACGACGTAGGCAATACCTACTCGGAATACGTTGCGGCGTTTTAGCTCTTCAAAGAAGCTCATGCTCGATTATCCTCAATCACATTCAAAATCATCTTCCCCCAGTGGCCGGCATTGCTTTGGAAAACCGGCCTCGCGCCAATACGCCAGACACATTATTATTGCGGGCGTACTGTTTGAAGAAATTGGTTTGGCGAAATTCTGCCCAATTAGGATTCCATATTTCCGCGGTTTCACTAATTGGCATTGAGTTGGGCTTAACGAAATAATCGTAGGCCTTGAATGCCAATAAGGTCCCCACGTAGATGTTTATATCGTCACCGACTCTCTCAGCCCATTGTTCAAAACGGTGCAGCCGGGCAGTGTGATCCGCGGTCGGGTTCTCCAGCGCTTCGATCCAGTCGATGACCGGTGCGTAGCGGTCCCGGGTCCACTGGTTTGCCATGTAAAGTGCCAACAGACGCTGCCCCGAAGTTACGGCCATTGGGATGAAAGGACCATCCTGCGAGTGGAAATTGGCCTCGATCGTTTCCATGAAAAGCACCATGGCATGTTCGGTTTCACCGTTATTCAGGTAGGCCTGCGCCTGGTGTTGCTTGCAATTTTGATAACCCGGATCGATGTCCAGGCAGCGTTGAAAGTCCCTGATGGCCTCATCAGCGTAACCAAGCCCTTTATAAAAGAGGCCGGACCAAAGCCAGGCCGTGGTGTTCTTGGGGTCATTTGCGAGCGCCATATCCAGGTTTTTACGTGCGGTAAGAAAATCATGAGGTACTGTTTCGGAGATGATCATGCCCTTGACGGCGTAGGGCATCGAAAGGCCTGCATCGAGCGCCAGGGCTTTGTCGGCTGCGGACACTGCAAGCTGTCTATGATCGATATCATCACCTTTAATCCAGTCCGTCGATACCCAATGCGAAGCCGCCAGGCCCTCCCATGCCAAGGCAAATCCCGGGTCAAGCTCGGTGGCCTGCTCGAATAACTGGTTGGCAACATCAAGGTTTTGCCGGGCGATGAACATGCCGCGGGCTTTCAGATACAGGTCATAGGCATCCAGGTTGTCCGTGACGCTTTCCACTTTTACCGCATCAAGGCCGATATTCAGCTCTTCTTTCAAAGCTTCTACGATGGCGTTGGCAATTTCGTCCTGGATGGCAAAAATATCGGTCAGTTCACGGTCATAGGTATCCGACCACAGGTGGCGGTCATCGCTGGTGTTGATCAACTGCGCGGTGATGCGCACCCGGTTGCCGGATTTGCGTACACTGCCTTCAACGATGTTGCCGACCTTGAGTTGCCTGGCGATCTCGGGAATATTGAGATTCTCTCCTTTATAGGTGAAAGAAGAGGTGCGCGATGCGACTTTCAGACCATTAACACGCACCAGCACGTTGAGGATTTCCTCGGAGATACCATCGGAGAAATATTCCTGTTCAGGGTCGGCGCTCATATTGACGAATGGCAGTACGGCGATGGATGGGTTTGCTTTGTTGTTGGCTTGGGCGATGGCTTCGACTGGGGACAGAGCACTTTTCTCATTGGTGTCGGTGGTTTGACCGGAAGTTTGTTGAGAAAAGTGGTCTGTCCCCGGTTGTGCACGGCCAGAGAATTTATCGAACATAAGGTAGGTGATAGCCAGTGCCATCAGGATCAGGATGGTGTTGTTCAGTTTTTTGCCGGTCTGGGACGCTATGGACTGGCTGCGGTCGATGTCTTTTTCTTTCTTGATGCCTTCCGGCGTCATCTCAAACGCCCAAGCAAAGAACAACGCCAAAGGCAGCCCGATGCCGAGTACCAGCATAATGGCCTGAAAAACCCAGCCAGGCGCTTCAATATTGTTCAACACGATGTCCGCGAACTGCAGAATCAGCCAGGCAACGATCACGTAGGCAATACCCACGCGGATAACGTTGCGGCGTTTGAGTTCGTTGAAGAAGCTCATTGCAACCACCTCTGGCCGGGTAATTCACTGTCCGACATGTGTCCCGGCGGGTAAATGTCATCCCGCTCCAGAAAAATTGATGATGTGTTAATCACACTCAAACTTGCCTCCCGCAAGTGGCCGGCAACCGGGTGGAAAACCCTTTTCACGCCAATAGGCCGGTAGCCCGAGTTCCTCCATATAGGGCATGAAATATTCCGAGGCTCTGAAACCGGCATTTTCTTTGAGCCATATCCAGCGGTTAATGTATCCATTTGGTTCTACGTGTTGGTACGCCTTGAATACGGCCATCAGGTTGGTAAAGAATCCAGGAGTTGTTTCGTGAGCCTCCCCCCAGTTCAGTAGTTTTTCGAGGCCGCGGCTATGGTCTCTTTCCGGAAACTCCATCGCATCGACAACAGCGGCAACCGGGAATGTCTGATCCACCCCGACCAGGTTGTACAGCATAATGGTGGCTGCCAGCTGGTTTCCCTGTGACACCAATCGTTGCGTAAACTGAATGTGGAAGGGGTTGGTAAAACCAATTCCTGCACTTTGCTGAAGCAGTGACAAGGCCAGCTCATTTTTATTATCGATCATTAAACTCATAACGAGGTGTCGCTTGCAGTTGGTATAAGCCGGGTCGATTTCCAGGCATCGCTCTAAATCTGCGATGGCTTCGGTCTGAAACCCCAGGGCCGAGAAGTCAATTCCACGCCAGAGATAGTTTGTAGCATTGGAGGGATCCAGTTGAATAGCACGGCTTTTATGGTCCATTGCCCTGACATAATCCCCATTATCTTTTGCGATCTCTCCGGTGACTGCCCAGGGTGTGGAAAGTCCTGGTTCAAGTTCAAGCGCACGTTCGGCGGCCTGAAGAGCCAGGCTCTCCCAGTCACGACCGGTAATGCCCCAGGATTCTACAACGACATACACCGCTGCCAGGCCCTCCCAGGCCCGGGCAAAACCGGGATCGAGCTCAACCGCACGTTCATACAAGGCGATGCTTTCTTCCAGTTGTTGGCGGGCCAGGAAAAAACCACGGGCCTTCAGGTATAACTCGTAGGCATCCAGGTTATTGGTGGCCGTGGCGACTGATATGGCCGGCGTATTCTGGAGTATGCCAAGTTCGGCACTCAAGGCAGTTACGATGGCATTGGCGATCTCGTCCTGGATGGCAAAAATATCAACCAATTCACGATCAAAAGATTCTGACCATAAATGCCGGTCGGTCCTGGCATCAATTAACTGAGCTGTGATGCGAATTCGGTTACCCGCTTTACGAACACTGCCCTCCAGTACATGATCGACTTTTAATTCATCTGCGATTTCAGCAAGGTTTTGCTTGCTGCCTTTGTAGGCGAAAGATGACGTACGTGACGCCACCTTGAGGCCATCAACACGCACCAGCAGATTCAGCAGTTCCTCGGAAATACCATCCGAGAAATAACCCTGATCCTGCTGCGGACTCATGTCTGCGAAGGGTAGTACAGCAATTGATGGATCACCGGGTAACACTTCCTCAGGTTGAGGGGTTCTCTCTTCACCAGGCTCGCTCACTTGTGCCGTGGCTTCTTCCGAAAGGGTTTCCGACACCATTTCCGGTACTGACATCGAGCGTTCAAATAGCAGCACAGCGACTGCCAGCACCAGGAACCCGATGATTACCCGATCCAGCTTCTTGCCGGTATGGCCAGCGATGGAGTTTGAGCGGTCAACCTCGGATTCTTTTTTGATGCCCTCCGGTGTCATCTCATAGGCCCAGGCAATCACCAGTGCGGCTATAAAGCCGAGCAGTACGATCAACATCAGGGCCTGGATAACCCAGGAGGGTGCTTCAATGTTCTCCAGCACCAGGTCGGCAACCTGCAGTAACACCCAGCCGGCTATGCCATAGGCAAGACCCACCCGGACGACATTC
>CAVWXX010000023.1:0-10365 GCA_963759155.1 uncultured Gammaproteobacteria bacterium
TTAGCTTTCAATACAACCGGTATGCCATGCATTGGCCCGCGTGAACCGGATTTCTGCCGTTCAGCATCCAGTGCTGTAGCAATTTCGATAGCCTGTGGATTGATTTCAATAATCGAATTGAGCTGGGGACCATTCCGGTCAATAGCCTCAATTCTCTCCAGGTAAAACTCTACCAACTGCCTGGAGCTGAGATCACCGGCCTGCATAAGTGCCTGCAGTGATTCAATATCGTATTCCCGGTAATTGACACCCTTGGATTGCTGGCCATACAGACCACTTGAAAAAAGAAACGCCAGGCAAAGTGAAAAAAACGTAAGGTAATGAAGTGACTTATTGAGCATGATAGTTCTACCCGGTGTATGAAAGGCTTAATAGTTAGACAAACCCAACTCAAACGCTCAGTGCTTTGAATCTGCAATTAATGCATCCCGGCGTCCCGCCAGTGCCGCCAGTCGTTTTTTATCGAGTACATCTTCCAGTTGTTTACGAAGTTTTTTATCATCTATTTCCAGCAACGTACGCCGCCATTCACGACCGACGGTCAGTCCGGTATTCCCAAGATACGTGGGCCGGTCATTGCTGGTGCTGAACGAACGCCCGTGATCAACCAGCATCAGCTGAAAATCTTCCGCACCGTACAACATGGACAAGGGTGTTCTCGCTGAATTGTTAATCAGCGTGTCGTAGATGTACATCGCACCGGCTTGCTTGCCCATTGAACAGATTGCACGCCCGCCTTTTCCAGCACTTACACGTTCAATCTCGTTGAGCGTCGCGACCGGAACATACTGTAGCGTGCCTTGTTGGCCCGCAATTTCGCGTCGCACCGTGACGGGAATCATGTAAAGTCCCAGCATACGATCGAGCCGATAGGCTGCAATTTCGGGTATGAATCCTTTTTCCGGTGGTAGCGGACTGAAGTAGGCAAACACCGTTTTATCAAAGGCTGCGACCTGTACAAGTTTCCACAGCGCCGCGTCAGTTTCTGAGCCGACAATCGTGCCGTTGGTAAGAATATTTTCCAGCGTTTCGTCATCGATAAATTCAACATCAGTACCAACACCTCTCGGGTGCGCAATCGGCGCCAGCGCTGTCGGACTGTTCTGGTTGGCCACGCTGACCTTGTCTTCATCGATGATCAACGCGTTACCGCTACCGTTGTAGTTTGCTTTCAGCATACCGGTATCAATTTCCACAATCCGGCCATGCATACGTTGCTGCACTTGTCGCGTACCGGTCGGTGTGTGGCCAAACACGATTCGGTTGGCGCCGATTCTGTCGAGTGCAGCATTCAAAACGTCCCCTTCCATGAGAGGATTACAGACCGCCGTTCCCCGATACCATGTTGGGCCTGCTGGTCCGTTCAATGGTGATTGTCTCAGTGTCAAAATTGCTTGTGCCAATATCACCTGCTCATCATCAAGCTGTCCGTCTGCCATTTTTCCCTCAAGTATGGCGGGCGCTTCGCGGTACCGGTCAACCGGGCTCAGAACACTCGCGTCTTCAAGCGCTGACAGGGCAGTCACATAATTGACCAGGTCCATTTTCAAGGTACCGTTAATACCTGCAAGCCCATGTTCTGCAACATACGGCGGAGCACCGCCATGCACGAACGCCGTGTCATTGACCACGATCATCAGCGGCTTTTCAAGTAACCACTTGCCATAGTATCCGTCGCTACGAAACGCACGCCGGTGTCCGAAGTATCCGGGTGGCGCCTTCTGATCAAACTCAGACCTTATCGTTAATTCATCCGTGCCCGCCGGCTGATTGCGTCGATACAATTGAAACCAGTATTCACGTTCTTCATGCGATTCATCATCTGCAAACGCTGCGTATTCAGCATCGGCCACATAGCGAACATCGCCTATGAGGTTCATCACCTCATGGTTACCAAGCAATTGATGCACCTGTCCGCCCGCGCGTTTCGACTCTCTTTCAAGACGCATGATGAGATCCATCACCTGTCGCGACCCGGGCCCGCGATCCAGCAGGTCACCGGTAATAACCAGGTGGGTTTCTCCCCCGCTCCAGGCCAGGCTGTCGTCGATTACGTCCGCTTTTTGCAGTGTCGTAACCAGCGCATCGTAGGCACCATGAATATCACTGACGGCAACGATTCGATTAACACCTGAAAAATGCCAGTCATCCGCTAATACTGATGACCACGGGATGGAACAAAGCAGCAGAAAGGTAAGCAGGTGGCCAAACCCGATTGGGCGGTTGAAGGATACTTGATTCGTTTTCACTTGTATGTCCGGTTTCTGGTTGGAAAGCAGCAGGACTTCAGCAATAAGTACCTGCTTAAACTACTCCCGTAGAACGCAATATTCAACCGGGTGTTTAAATGCTTATCTCCCCGGTTAGCGGGTAAAACCACGGCTGCTTCATTCAGTCCTTTAGTTTTTCCCAGGTCATGATGACATCCGGGTGACTGTTGGCCACACAACGGGTTAGCTCAATTCTGAAAGGTATGCGATGACGTTCGTCACCGAGTTCAGTCAGGGTTCCATTGTTTAGTTCTTCCGATATTGCAAGACGTGGCAACCAGGACAATCCAAAATCGCTTAATACGAATGCCTTGATTGTTTCAGCTGTGCCGGTCTCTATGATAGTTCGCAGATGAACCCGGCTCTGTCGATGGTTGGTCAACTTGTTGACCATATTGGCCAAAGCCGAGCCCGGCATATAGCCAATGTAAGGCAATGGAAATTCCCTTGAGGCGGGAAATTCATACAATCGCGAGTCCATGAAGCTGGTTCTGCAAACCGGTATCAAAACGTCTTCACCCAGGGTGACGGATTCGAATAATCCAGCGTCGTGATCTTTCTTGCTCACCGACCCGTTGTAGGCCAGCAAAAAATCCAGGCGCTGCTCCTTGAGCAGTTCAACAAAACCAAGACCGGCCTTGAGACCTGTCACAAACTGGAATTTCCGGCCTTTCAAGCCCGGGGAGATTTTTTTTAACCAATGGGGAACAAAATGAATTGAAAGATGATTGGCAACGCCAATTTTAAGGACACGACCCTGTCCCGCGACATCGGTGCCATAGTCTTCACGTGTCTTGTATATCGTACGGATAACCTGGTTAGCCGTCTGGACCAATTGTGAACCAGCATCGGTCAGGCTGACAGGGTGGGTGTGTCGATCAACAAGCGTGGTCCCCAGCCAGTTCTCCAAGGCCAGAATCCGCCGGCTAAAAGCTGATTGGCTTATATACCGCTGCTCTGCGGCCTTGGAAAAACTACCGGTGTTTGCCAGGCTGACAAAGTCCTGTAACCACTCCAGTTCCATCAAAATTACCCGTTTGTGTTTGCTGAAAAGCCAGCTCCCTCAAAATTATGCGTTTGGGGCATAACATCAGGCAAAAATAACATCATCAGTCTACCGCTGATTGCTATATTAAATCCACAGAATTAACATTTTTTTAATGCTTTGAGAATGTTATGAAAGTCCTGCTCTCGTCATCAGAACAACAAGAAACCGATGTTACCAAGCCTATATTCAGGCACCTAACGCACAGCTTTGTGGGAGTGAGTATCCAATGAGACGAAATACGATTAGTTTGGCGATTTCTTTTGCACTTTGTATGGCGATTACGGGGCCGGTTCTGGCTCAGACAGACCAGGCTTCCGACGCCGGAATGGAACAAGAAGGTCTATTAGAGGAGGTGATTGTTACCGGTTCGCGTTTGCGCCGTACAAGCTTTAACGTTTCAACACCACTTGTCACCCTGGACAGTCAGGCAATATCTGACTCCGGCCTGGGTTCATTATCGGAAATTCTAATTGACGAAATACCACAGCTTTTTGAATCCTCCAGTAACACAAACACACAATCCAGTGTGTCACAAACTGGTCTGTCCACCATTAACCTGCGTCAATTGGGCTCGAACAGAACCCTGACATTAATCGACGGACGACGCACCGTACCCAATAGCTACAGCGGTAGCTATATCAGTCTGAGCACCATTCCAAGCTCCCTGATAGCACGGGTTGAAATCATTACCGGCGGTTCTTCAGCAGCCTATGGTTCAGATGCTATTGCAGGTGTTGTCAACATCATCACCCATACGGATAGAGTGGGTTTAAAGGTCAATGGCCGTTATGGCTGGACGCCTGAAGGTGGCGGTGGAGAAACTACCTTCGATGCAGATTACGGTCTGGAATTTGGCGGTGGCCGCGGTTACTTCTTTATCGCTGGAGAATATTTTAAACAGGATGTTATTGACTGGTCGGACCGTGATCGGGCCGCCATTGAATCAAGCTTCGACTACAACACCTCAAAGCTATGTAACGAGAACAACACCGAAGACGGTGACCAGTGTATGCGTGATATCACCAAGGCTGACTGGCGCGAGCGCAGCGATGGCACGGCTGGTGGCGTGTTCGAAGAGGGTTCATCATACGCAGACGGTGGCTGGTTTTTTGACGAAAATGGTATGAACACCGGCTGGAAGGAAGAACGTGATGGAATTAATCCTTATATCTGGGACAAGATCAGGATTCCAAACAAACGCTACAATGTCGCTGGCAAGATCACCTGGGACTTCACCGACAATACGTCGGGGTTCGTCCAGGGTCATTGGAACAAGACCACTTCGGTTAATTACAAGTCTCCCGAAGATGAATATGAAGGCGCCTATGTAGGCTACACCGACCCTGACACCGGTGAGTTTAGCCGGATCAGACCGGGTTATATCAAGACCTCCAATCCTTACGCACCTGCTGAAATCGCAGAGAATGCAGGCAGCAGCATCAGTTGGGACCGGCGTATGTTCGAAGTGGGCCAAATCACCACTGACAACACCCGTACGACCTTCCGGAGCTGGGCAGGGCTAAACGGCAAGCTGTTCAAGGACGAGTGGGAATGGGAAGTCTCCCTGGGTTACGGTGATTTCGAACAGAAGCAACTTCGTCTGAATGAAATTGATGTCTTTAAAGAATCCTACGCACTGGATGCCGAATATGCTGAAGACGGTGTAACCATTCAGTGTGCCAACGCAGAAGCCCGTGCCGATGGCTGTGTACCGATGAATATCTTCGGTGTTGGCTCCATATCCCCGGAAGCAGCGGATTATATCCGCGTCAACCCGACCATCACCACCAAGCTCAAGCAAACCAATGCGCTGGGCTACATTACCGGTGACCTGTTTGATATGCCGGCAGGTCCAGTCGCTGCGGTTTTCGGTCTTGAATATCGAAAGGACAAGCTGGATCTGAGAACCAGTCCGGAACAGGCCAACGGCGGCATTACCTTCAACATCGTTCCGCAGTTCGCCAATGATATCGATGTCATGGAAGTCTTTACTGAAATGGCATTCCCTATCACAGAGACATTCTCGGCTGAAATCTCGGCGCGTGCTGCGAACTATTCTCCGGATGGTGTTGATACGGTTTTCAGTTACACCGCCGGTCTGATGTGGGAAGTGGCAGATGGCTATCATCTGCGTGGTAACTTCGCACGCGCTCAACGCGCACCCACCATCACTGAATTGTATTCCCCGGCACGTGGTGACTATGATTCCTACACCGATATTTGTGACGGTGCGACGGCCACTTCGGATGATCCCGGCCACGCCAACTGCCGCCTTGATCCAAGGATCATGGCCGTTATTGAAGCAGACGGTGAGTTTGTAGACGATAACAACAGCTATTCACCCAACGCCGGTAATGAGGAGCTTTTCGAGGAGACTGGTGATACCTGGACCGTTGGTTTCAGTATGGAACCTGACTGGCTGAACAACTTCCGCCTCGCTGTTGATTATTACAACATCAAGATTACCGATGCCATCACCTCCTTTGGCAACGAACTGATTTTGCAACAATGCTACGATTCCGACGTAGGCATAGGTCCGGACAACCCATTCTGTGCTGACGTTTACCGTGATGATGATGGGCAGATTTACGAGCTCCTGCAACGTCTGTACAACCAGGACGAAACCAAGACTGATGGTATTGATGTAACCTGGGACTGGTTGTTTGAGCTTGGATCACATGGCGATCTGACGTGGTCGGGCGATTACACTCATATCTTTAATCACGAGACCACCTTTTATGGCCTTGATGGCCTGGAGACAGTTAGTTACAACGGCCAGTTGGACTACGGTATTTTCAAGGACGTGGCATCCACTTCCCTGACATGGAGAAAGGATAACTGGCGGATTCGCTGGTTTATCAAGTACAAGGGCTCAATCGTCGACCATAATGACCGTGTGGATGAATGGAAAGAGCTGAAAGCTGAAAATGATGCGGCTTGCTCATCTGGCAGCGACGATTGCATCACGGATGCTGAAAAGCCGAAATATCTCTACTATCCAGCCACCTGGCGTCACGATCTGTCGCTCTCATACCTGATGGACTTGAGGGACAACCAGACACTTCGTTTTTACGGTGGCGTCAAGAATGTCTTCAACGACATGGGACCGTTTGTTCCACGTACCGGCGATAATTATGAAAGCGGCATCGGCAACTTCGATAGTAAGTTCGAAGGTGGCATCGGACGCTTTGTGTTCCTCGGACTCGAGTGGCGTATGCGGTAGGTTTCCGTCATCAGCCAAAGTCGCTGGCTAAAGGTATATTGTCGACAGACAAGACCAGCCCTTTGCAGGGCTGGTCTTTTTCATGTTGACTGATAAATGAAGCTCCGCCTGAACTCGATAAGTATGCCGTATTAGTTATCAATGTCAGGAACATTGATACAGATCAACAAGGTGAATAACAGTGCGGTATATAAATGCATGAACTTAGAAGAGACGCATAATGAACTCACCGAAATCTAGCCCGTTACTTGCTGGTCTGGGTGCATGTATTTGCCTGCTGTTAACTGCCTGCTCATCGACCATCCAGCCCGGCAAGGAATCACAAGCCCAGGCTGAATTAGCGCCCCCGGCCAAAAACGTGATCCTCTTCATTGGTGACGGCATGGGTGTCAGCACCGTAACGGCCATCCGAATTCTCGATGGCCAGCAAAAAGGCATGCCAGGTGAGGCAAACGTTTTACCGTTTGAGCGTTTCCCGCATGTTGCGCTGGCAAAAACCTACGAGGTCAACCAGCAGGTTGGAGAGTCGGCAGGCACAGGCACCGCCATCATGAGCGGCCAAAAAACCAATGCCGGATTTATAGGTGTTAGCAAGGATGCCGTGCGCAAAAATTGCGCATCTGCCAAGGGCCACCACCTGCCAACGGTTCTCGAACTGGCGGAATTGGCCGGTAAATCAACCGGTGTCGTGACAACCACGCGTTTAACACACGCAACACCCGCAGCTACTTATGCACATGTCCCTGAACGGGATTGGGAAAACGACAAGGACCTGAGCCAAGAGGCCAGGCAGAACGGATGTACCGACATTGCGACCCAACTGATTGAGTTCCCCTTCGGTGATGGACTTGAAGTTGCATTGGGTGGTGGTCGAATCAAGTTCTTACCCCACACAATCACAGACCCGGAAGGGGCGGATATGGAAGACGGGCGGCAGGACGAGCGTGACCTGACACAGGAGTGGCTGCAAAAATACCCAAACGCGGCCTATATATGGAACCAGCAGCAATTTGAGTCCATTGACCCGTATTCCACCGATCACCTGCTGGGTCTGTTTGAAAGCGACCACATGCAATACGAAGCGGATCGTCTTGAAGATACAGGCGGCGAACCCTCGCTGGCGCAAATGACGAAGTTAGCCATCGAGATACTCGGCAGAAATTCAAATGGATATTTCCTGCTTGTCGAGGGCGGACGGATTGATCACGGGCACCATGATAACAATGCCTATCGCGCCCTGACCGATGGCATCGCCTTTGCTGACGCGGTTGCAGTTGCCGATGAAATGACTGACAAAGAAGATACATTGATCATTGTCACTGCCGATCACTCCCACACATTTAACTTTAGCGGCTACCCCGCCCGGGGAAATCCGATTTTGGGCAAGGTTGACTCCAGCAGTTCAAAGGGCAAGCTAAAATTGATGGACGATGAAAAGCCTTTCACAACCCTGGGCTATTACGTCGGGCCCGGTGCTGCCTGGGTAGGTGGCCCACGGCCGGATCTGTCGGAAACCGACACGGTCAACGACAAGAATTATATTCAACAAGCCGCCATCCCGGCTGAAGATGACGCACATGGCGGTGAAGATGTTGCTGTCTATGCCCGCGGACCGGGTGCCGACTATGTTCATGGCGTGATGGAGCAAAACGAAATATTTGATGCCATGGACAAGGCGCTTAACCTATCCGGCAGGACGGTTGAGCTGGAATAAAGAAGCCCGATAGAAGCACCACCAGTTAAACCCCGGCAGAACCGGGGTTTAAAGTGATTATTCCTGGTTTGCGCCCTTCAGATAGATATCAAGAAACTTCACATAAGCATCGGATGCCGAAATACGGTTTTCACGTTTCCTGAAACCATGACCTTCATCGGGAAACACCAGGTACTCGACCGGTACTTCGTTGGCCTGCACTGCTGCAACGAGTTCGTCACTTTCAATCTGTAGCACACGTGGATCATTGGCACCCTGAACAACCAGCAAAGGTTTGACGATATTTTCCGCGTGGAACAACGGGGAGATACGACGATGACGCTCGCCATCAACCGCCGGGTCACCCATTTCGTCATAAAGCGCTTCCTTGAATGACTCCCACCAGGGAGGAATGCTTTCCAGTGTGCGCACCCAGTTGGTCACGCCAAAAATATCGATACCTACTTCAAAAGCTTCAGGCTCAAATGCCAGTGCTGCGGCCACCATGTAACCCCCGTAAGAACCACCAATAATACCGACACGGCTTCCGTCAACCCAATCCAGTGAGTCCAGGTAGGCCCTGCCATACACGATATCCTGCAAATCTTCTTCACCATGACGTTTGTCATCGAGATGGTAAAAGGTTTTGCCGTACCCGGAAGATCCGCGATTATTGGCACCCAATACCGCGTAACCATGATTCACCAGGTGTTGCACCATCGCCCGGTAACCGGTGCGTGTCTGCCCGCCCGGACCACCGTGTACCAATACCAGTGCAGGCACCGGGTTTTCTGCGCTCGCACCGTGTGGCCGGTACAAGATAGAAGGTATTTCAAGCCCGTCAAAGCTCTTGT
Organism: uncultured Gammaproteobacteria bacterium; assembly: GCA_963759155.1. Classification (GTDB taxonomy): domain Bacteria; phylum Pseudomonadota; class Gammaproteobacteria; order Xanthomonadales; family SZUA-36; genus SZUA-36. Next base: position 9,089 of record CAVWXX010000023.1, read on the forward strand.
ATCGAATCACTTCGCTGTTGACCAGGTGAGCCTGATCAATGGCCGGGTTCAAGGCCTGTGTCAGTTGATGAGAGTGACCCTCAGAGAGATCGATAACATGAATATTTGATGGTGAGTCATCCGCGTTCACGATCAATGCAATATGCGTCTCGTCGGCCGAAAAACGCACACTGCGTAAATCACCAGGTGGCAATTCAGGCAAGCTGACCTCCACACCCGATTGGGTATCAATAAGGGTAACCTCAGTCCGGGCATCGGCATTGACACCGGCTACCTGGTAACGCCCGGATGGTGAGTAAGTGACATAGCTGACATCCCATGGTGCTTCCACCAAAACCGCGCTTTCACCGCTTTGCAGGTCATACGTCCAGGCCTGGGCAAACTCACCAAACTCATTGGTCGCATATACGAGGCTCTTATTGTCGCGCGTAAATTCATAGGTGCCATAACTGATATTTCCCATGTGACTGGTGATCAACATGGGTTCAGAATTATCACTTTGCAGATCAACAACAAAAATATCCGAGTCCGCACTGGTACGTGGTTTGTCCAGGGCGAGCCAACGACCATCGTCAGAGATCGCACTGACCTGGAAGCCGTCGTTTTCAAACACCATTTCGCGGCTATAGTCCGATACAGAGTAACGATAAACATCAAAACTCTTCTGATCACGCTCGGTGGAAGTCAGGTAAAAGCTCTGGCCGTCTTTCGCCCAGGCAAGAAAACCCGCCTTGAGTTCATCGCCGGGTGTCAGGTCGCGGGTGCTGCCATCAACTTCACGAACAAAAACATGGTTCAGTTCATTACCACCACCGTCATAGGTGTAGAGGATGCGTTTATCCGCAGGAAACCAACTCACGGCAAATACTGCATTGTCCGCCGATTCAGTCAGTTGCTCTGGTGTGCCACCATTCAATGGCAGCGCATAAACATTAAAAACACCGGTGGCATCCGATGACATCAGAAGAGACTTTCCGCCCGGAGAGAAAGCATAACCCGCCGACCCGGGCAAACCGTAGGCCGTCGTCTCAAAAAATGCCTTTGCGGTGTATTTCGGTATCTCAACTGCGATTGTAGCCACTTGCGATGCAGTTTCTGTGGTGCTGACTGATTTTTGTTGCTCGCAACCGGAGAGGCCTAAAACAAAAAAACATAACAGGCTTAAAGATATAACTGACTTCATCTTATTGACACACTCTTAGTTTTTTCGGCCGTGAACTTCGTCGCAACATCACCGAAATAAAGTGTTTGCATGGATGAGGCCACCAGGCGAAGGC
>CAVWXX010000024.1:0-11158 GCA_963759155.1 uncultured Gammaproteobacteria bacterium
CCAACGGCGCTAAAGACGAGTATGAGTGTATTTAAGAAGCTGGTTTCATTTGCTGGCATTCTCACTGCTTGAAAAACCGCCAGACAGACGACAGCTTTCCGGCGGAAAGCGACCAAGCGTCAAGGATGATGTTCGGTTAATCCAGGGGCAGCAAACGGCCAATAACGCACGCTTGTGGACATACATCAAGCCTGAACTTCAACTCCATTTAAGTGCCTCACAGAGCAAAATATTGTCATTGGCAACACGTTTTATTGGTACTGTCCCCTGTCAGTTGATTGTTGGAATATCATATTCCAATAAACGTATCCAACCCCTTTAATAATATCGTTTCCACAGACGCAACGTTTACTACAAAAATCAGATTTAGTCCTATACCAGTTACAGTTGATCAGAACTATGCTTGTAATTGAAGAACGTTATGGCTGAACCGCTCAGCAACGGTTGAAACTCCTATCCTTATCCAGGTCGGAGTTGTCTTGGTGGGGCTGTCACATTATGACGTTACCGCCAATATCATGCTTTGCTCGCTAAACAATGTGGAGGTGGACTATGAAATCAGACAAATCTAAAGTATCTAGACGTGCGGTTCTGTCGGGGGTAGGCGTGGCTGCTTTGGGGGCGGGTATGGCTCGCGTACCGTTCAACACTGCCGTTGCATCCGACACACTGCCGTCTTTGCCATGGGATTACGCTGCGAACGGCTTAGATGTGGATGAAATTCGCATCCAGGCCTTTTGTCTGGACCAGCAGGTCAACTGCGGCTATGGCGGTGCCCAGGCCATTATCAACGCCTTGGCGGATCAGGTAGGCGAACCTTGGTCAGCGTTACCGGATGGGCTTTATTCCTACGCCGGCGGTGGTGTATTGAAATGGGGGACAATTTGCGGATCTCTGAACGGTATTATCGCGGTGATGGGCATGCTGGGTGTCCACGGCAAGCTTGGCGATGCCTTGATGGACTACTATTGCACCGCCGATCTACCGACACCAACGCTGGAGGGCTGTACACCGGATTGCGTCAGCGAACCGCTACCGGCGGTGGTCACCAGTGTCGCCGCATCCCCCCTGTGTCATATGTCGGTTTCCAAATGGGCAGATACCCAGGGCGTTCCGATCAGCGATCCCTTGAAAAAGGTGCGTTGTGGCAGACTGGTGGGCGATATCGCCGCCAGAGCGGTGGAACTGATGAACGACTACTTCCTGTACGGAATTGTTCCGGTCGCCTGGGTGCCCCAGGAAGAATACGCTGACTGCTTCCTCTGCCATACGGAGCCTGATGTGGTGCCATCCCAGGTTGGCAAGATGGATTGCGTACAGTGCCACGACGTAACGAAGAACCATGAAAAACCCGGGAAATACAAAGGCAATAAATGACGGTAGCGCTGTTCGGTTACGGCCAGTACTTGCGTGTCGAAAAAACAACGGGCCTGCAACGGGTGGACTGAAGGCAGGAGACGTGAGTTATATCCAGAGATTCGACACCCACTTGGACCCGGTGATTCATTAATAAAACCTAAAGTGTAAGATCTAAGGGGTCGGCTCCCATTTTTATTCGAAATGGGGTCCGACCCGTTTGCCGGGTCCTCTGCTGGAACGGTTTTATATCACCTAACGAAAGGCTCCGATTATTGCTTCTCAGGGGCCGCTCCTGACCGGTTTCCGCTTCTTTTCTACTGAAAAAGAGATTCAGCTTTTCGCCCCAAAGCGGAAGTTCTGGAATCACAGATTTGTGTGTTAAGAATGCACCCTAACGGCCAGAAGTAACCGGTAAGTATCACTAAATGATGCACTCTAACAAGATCATTCAGCTACGCTTCAGCTAACGTGTGGAGAATACAGTCTTAGTTACTCGTTCACCTGATGTGTATCAGTATTTAGGTCTGAGAAACCAGTAATCTAATTGGCTCAGATAAATACGCGGTCCAAGGGAGTCATTAGTCGTGAATCGCAATATTCTTCAGATTGTTATCGTGTCAATTTTTATATCACTCGCTTGGTCTCAGCAATCATGGGCAGTAAATTGCTCTTCCGCTGATATTGTCCTGACCAGCCAGGAAGCGGTTAACAATTTTCAGGCTGATTACGGTAATGGTGGCGTATGCGATACAGTGACCGGCAGTTTGACGGTAAAGGGTCCTGATAACTTAAATCCTGTGGGTGACATTATTAATCTTGACGGGCTGCTTGAAGTCACTAACATTGGTGGTGACCTTGACATCCGGCTCAACAAAGACCTGACAAACATTGATGGACTGGCAAACCTTACAAATGTAGCCGGAAGCCTTGGTTTCAGCAGGAATCCCAGCCTGGTCAATATCGATGGACTTAACAACCTTAGCGGAGCGGTTAATGGTTTAAGTTTTTGGCAGAACGGCAGCTTGGTTAATATCAACGCACTGATTAATCTCACTGAAGCTTCGGCCATTACAATCTATGACAATGGTAGCCTAGAGAGTGTCGCGGGCCTCGCAAATCTCAGAGGTGTTTTAGGGTTTTCATCCATTGAAAGAAACAGCAATCTCACCAATATTGACGGATTGGAAGGGCTCACCGGAATGAGTTCGCAGTTGAGGATAGTGGATAATCCATCACTCGCCAACATTGATGGTCTCATAGGTTTGATGAATGTTGATTCATTGACTTTATGGAATAACAATAGCCTGACCAATATTGACGGCCTGGAAAATCTAACAAGCGCCCGTAGTCTGACCTTGGAGGGCAACAATCTCTTAGCCAGTGTAGCCGGTCTCAAGAACCTTGCCGATCTCGCTATCTTGAGAATCTTATATGCTCAGTCCCTAACCAATCTTGATGGTTTGGAGAACCTCACAACCCTTTCTGTTTTGGATATCCAAGATAACCCTTTGATGAGCAACATAGATGGTCTTAAAAACCTTGTTGAACTGAAAGGAAACTTAAGTTTAAGTGACAATGATGCGCTGGTTGATGTTGATGGATTGGCTAAACTAACTTATGTAGACGGTGTACTGTACATTACCGGTAACACGTCCCTAATTGATGTTCATGGCCTCTCCAGTTTGACCAAAATAGGTAAGTGGGCCACCATCGAGCGTAACAAGTCGCTGACCAGTTTGGATGGCTTATCTTCTCTCGTTTATGTGGGCGATCACATAACTGTTGCTGAGCATGAATCACTGGCACAGTGCCAGGGTTTGGTTCGGTTATTGGACCAGTGGGATGATGCCGAGCCAGGCCCTGGACCGGGTACAGGCCCGGTCGGCACAGATGGTATTCCAGATGTGGGGTCAACCACCATATTGAGAGATAACCTTGCCGGTTGTAATTCTATCGAAGAAATTTTCGCAGATTCTGATACATCAAGAATCAACGCTGGTCTCAATGATGCCTGGTACAACCCGGAAACTGATGGTCAGGGCTTTTTCATCAGTGTTTTCCCCGATCTTGCTTCAGCGTCACTGGCGTGGTTCACATACGATACCGAATTACCACCCGATGATGCTCAAGCCAACCTTGGTGATCCCGGTCATCGCTGGTTAACGGCAATTGGCCCTATTGAGGGTAACGAAGTGTGGATGGATATAGAAATGACGTCAGGCGGTCTTTTTGATACGCCGACTGATATTCAACGCACTGACCCGCCCGGTTCAGATGGCACAATCATACTGACGTTTACAAGCTGCAATTCAGGTACTGTTGAATACGACATTCCATCGATCAATCAGCAGGGTATCGTACCTATTCAACGTGTTGCCGGTGACAACATTGAGCTTTGTGAATTGCTCAGTAATAACTGAGTCTTTAATGCCCGGGTTTGGCCGAATCCAGCCCCTCTCGCTACTGGGTTTCATGTAAAAAGAGCGACTGCTTTTGACCACAAAGCGGAACTCCTAGAATCGCTGATCTCTGTGTTAAGAATGCACCCTAACGGCCGCAAGCAGTCGTTGCAACCGCGCGAAATCAGGCCTCGGCGCAGGATTTTAAACCAAACACTTTGCGCATGATGATGGCCGCCGGACAGAAGCCGGTAAATGCCTGCTGGAACAAATTCACTCCGACAAATACCGTCAACCATACCCAATTCGGATGGACATAGTAGGTGAGTGCGACGGACAGGAGGATCATGATGCCGGCAAATGCTTCGACTGCACGTTCGAGTGTCATTGGTGTGTTACTCCTAGTGTATGTGATTTCCGAGAACGACCGATTTGGGTCGTTCTCTGCCATTCAACTCTAGTATAACCTAATGGCAGTTCCTGGCCGGTTCCAGCTATTCGCCAGTTCCAGAGTAAAGGGACTGCTTAAAACCAGAAAGCTGCCATAGGATTTGCACAAATTTCGATTCCGCGAATAGCAGGAAACGGCCAAGAAGGGACGCCCGGTTGTCCACTGAAGAATAGCTTTTTAACGATTGGATAGAGCTTCACAAAGTGCAATATTATCGGCAGCGACACGCTGAATTGGTACTGTTCCTTGGCTGTTAATCGATGGAATGTCATATTCAATAGTGCCTGAATTGCAACTTGTGAAAGTCAGTTTTATCGTGCCATCCGAGCCAGCTGGGTCAGTGCGCTGAATTTCCGTTGGCATATCGAAAAGACCGCCGGAAGTCATTTCAATATCCATCAGAATCTGGTTATCCTGAATTGGACCAGTTGCGGTTAACCAACGGTGACCTGGATCACCCAAATAAGCTTTTGCAGAGTCTGGCGGCAATCCCGTATCGTAGGTGAACCATGCCAGTGATGCAGTGCCGAGATCGGGAAATATCGTTATAAAGAAACCTTGGCCGTCAGTGTCCGGGTTGAACCAGGCATCGTTTAGACCAGCATTTATATTAAATCCAGACATTTTCATGTCATGTACCGCCATCCACAGGTAGGCTTCGGCCCCCGTCATTTCCACCGCCCAGTGAACGCCTTTAATGGGCAATTCAGCAAATTCCGGCATGGGAGTGCGGAACAGACCGCGGTTGCTGGCACACTCAAACAGTTTCTGTAAATCTATATTGAAGCGGTAATCCGTCGACTTCTCCATCATTGCAGGTACCGTAAATCCGCAATGCCAGGCTGCTGGTCCACTATTGAGATCCTCACTGTCAATAAAGCCCCAATCGACGCCGGGATAGAAAAAGGACTCATGGATGGGCCAGTTCCAGTCAAATGGATGCCCGGGATTGTCCGGGGCAGAGTAGTCTGAGCCCGTACCCAGGTGCTTTAAAGTCAGAAAAACACCGCGCTGGATGGTTTTTCCTGTCCCGTCCGGCCATGCCGAGATGGCATAAATGAAAGCCCACATAATCGAATTGTCCGACTCTTTCCAGTCAACGAGGTTAGCGGTGAATTGCACATTGTGGGGACGAAGAGGGTTGTTCAATGCACCCAGGGCAACACCATTTCCTCGATTTGCCTGTGCACCAACTGAGACAAACGGGATTCCGCCTGCGCCATTTTCATCATGACTGTTGGTTGGCCCCAAGTGTCGCACAATCATATGCGCCCTGGGGAAATTCTCGCCAGCCTCAGAATCTACCGTCACAGTGAAGGACTCTGGGTAATACGTCCACATAGGGCCAGTCTGAGGCAATGGATGGCTCTGTCCTGGTACACCTACACTGCCACCACCGTTAAAGTTTTCGAAGGCAGGCTCATTGTTGATGCTCACGACCCAGTACCTTGATTCAGGCACACCCGAGGAGGTCCCGGCAGAAGTAGGTTCACCCACTTGGGGGCCGTTGCCGCACAACAACTCTGGAAACAAGCATTGGTTGTCATATGTGAGGGGAGACGTTTGTGTTCCGGATAGTTCTGAAACGAAGTCCGTCCGCCAAGAACCGTCTTTGAAACCTTGGTCCCAAAAGTTGTCTGCGCAAGTAGTTCCGCTCGCCAGTACCGTCAAAAACACGGCCAATATTTTTGTCTTTTCCTTCACATGCTACCAATCCAAAATTGAACTGCTCCAACCAGAACTGATTATCGCATTTCAATCTGAATAGCGCATGAACGTTGATAGTTTTTTACCGGGGCGGGAAAGGTCCTCAAGGGAGTCAATAACACCAACCTGAGTGACCACTGTTTCGTAGCCGGTATCGCTTTAACTAGCGTTTGATCCCGGGATCAAGGACAGACCGCCGCCGCCTCTTCGGCGTCAAGTTCTTCGCCAACCGGGTGATATACCGCAAAAACAAAGGGCTCCGGGAATGGCCCATCAGTAAAGGAAGCTTCAGCGGTGTAGGTGGTTGCAGCGCCATTGGAATGCTGAACCTACGTTCCAGGTGCAGGAAAACCCGGATCATCCCAGTCGCCATTGGCGAAGAAACTATAGCAATTGGCAAAATTGCAGTCTGGCGGGTCGTTCCCAGGATCCGCATCGAAACACGCCGGATCCAGGTTTGTGACATCTACCGCAAAAGTCCTGTCACCCAAACCGCGCAGGCGCTGGGAACCACCAGGGTCAGCAAATGCTGTCTGAACACCCCCAAACCATCAGACCGGGAGCGGCCCATAGTACTCATCCGAGGATTATGACCGCTCGGAAGCAGTCATCTGTCTGACTGTTTTTTCAAGGTTAAGAACTTCCGGAACCGGCCAGGAGCGCTCATTGGGCTATAATTGGTCTAACAGGCAGGAAATGATCCAAAGCTAGCATCGACATCCTTGTAGAAATTGCACTCATTTATACGAAGTAATTGAACATGAATAGTTCCAAAATCAATGACTGGCTGACACTTATTGCCAATGTTGCTGTGGTTGGAGGAATCGTATTTCTGGCGATTGAGATCAGCCAGAACAATGAACTTCTCCGATCCGAGTCGCGCCAGTCGCTCGTCGCCAATGACGTGGCTTCTCTCTCTGCAAACTTTCAGAATGCGGATGTTTTCGCGAAATTGGTGTCCGGAGCAGAAATGTCGGCAGAAGACCAATTGCGTTTGAGTTTCATGTTTGCACTGGATCTAAGGAATCGCGAGTTTGAGTACTTTCAGTACGTCAATGGACTTCTGGATGAACAGACCTGGCTAGCATATCGTCACGTAATCCTGATCAATCATTCGACAGACCTTGGCCGCAAATGGTGGGATGAAATCGGCCGAGGAATTGTTGACCCCGATTTTGCCGAACTGGTCGACGGACTATTGGTCGATGCCGAGCAAGATGACACCTACAAACGTATGGCGACTTGGGCCGATAAATAGCCTTGCCATAACGAGTGCGCGGTCAAGACTAACAGGCCGCTTACGGACTGTGATCTCAATCGGTCGACGCAACACATTGGTTTAATCCTCTCAGGTCTAAGCGTACAACACTCCGCGCCCCGTATTTTCCTATACTGGCATTTGAACATTTGAGGGGTGGAAGTGCTGCCTGGTTAACTTCCAGAACGCGGTGTTAAGAGGCACTCTTAAGGACACAGCGAACTGCACCGACATTTTCTTAAGAGGAATGTACTATATCTTCTATACTCGGCTCCGGGCTTGATGTGTTCATTTTTGGTTCAGTTGATCAATATATAATGTATGCCATTGAAGAGTAATGTGGCTTTGTCGGAGTTGGTCATGATTAGAATGTCGTTTATTGTACTTGCCGTTGCTGTCTCGTTTTCCGCTGAACAGGTTCTGGCGGAGGTTGAATGTAAGGACGGTGAAAACCTGGTGACCGGTTATTTTGGTGTTAATCCGGTTGTCCTCGACCTACCGCCCATGCTGGGTTATCCGGGTGCTGAAGAAGCGGAGCTTGTTGAGGTACAGTTGGCCTGGTTGGCAAGTGAAGAAGAACAGCGCGACCAGGAGTTGGTCAGCCTGGATTACCTGAACCAGACCCAATCCAATGTCGATGTTTACAATGCCGAAAACGGCGTTCTTACCACCAATATTCGTGACGCCGAGTTGCTCGATAGCAGTAACTTTGATCTTGGCCAGATTGATACCATGTTTTGCATGCCGGATAACCGTGTTGCCGGTTTGGTTTTTGCAGTCTACGAAGACGATGGCATGACGGCAGGTCTCGAAGTCAGTCCTTTCTTCATTGAAAAACACCCGGAGACCCCGGGTATACCACCACAGCCTTACCGTACAACGGCAGTGCTCAACCAGTCGATCACCGATCAGGTAAGCCGTCAATTTAACGATGTCGCGGCTGAAACCATACGTCGTGATATTGAAAAAGTAACCGGGGTTTATCCGCCCCGGTACCTGGTTGAGTCCATATTTCAGCGCGAATTATCAGCCACATTCAAAGAGTCGCTGAAGGACTCGGCCCTTTTCCACAACCCGAATGAGCTGACTTCGGTCGCGGCCAATATGCTCATCACGGCTGATCACCTGGTGCTAACAGCGCCACATTCAGTCACAAGTGTTGAAATGAATGGTGTCAATATCCTGGATGAAAACAACCAGATCGAACTGCACAATTCATTTCTTCCGCCGCTTTCTGAAATTGAGTATGGAGAGTTGAGTGTCTTTGTCTTCGATGAAGGTGAAAAAAGGCCGGTGCTTTTGGTAAACAGTTCACCCTGTGGTGGTGTCACGGTTGATCCGATCAGCGGGGAAAATGTGAAGGTTTCTCTTTATTGCTACCCGAGCACCTTGCATAGCATCGTCGAGTTTTGGAAAGACGATGTTCTCGAAGCGCAATTCCATAATATGCAAGGTGATGTCGGTATTGAGGTTCCGGAAGAGTATACAAATTATGATTGGACCATCCGTGATTACACCTGCTTCAGAGATGAAATCATCTATAGCAACCGACGCGCTGTCGGAAGTATCCGCGACGTGCCGGAAAGGGATTTCTGTCAAATGCCGGGTTACAACGATATGGCGAGACCCTAATGCATGATTGAGTTGCTTTGAAGCTGGATGAGCGATTTGCTGTTCTTGATATCGCCGTCCTGCATTTCCACGAATTACATCTGCTGTAACAATACGATTAACGGAATACCGGGCTGTGCCGACAGCAGGCTCCCGGGTTCGAATGAACTGTGGCGCAAGGCTTTTGTGATATTTTTCACCCAGTCTTTGGGCTTGTTTTATTTATAAGTCTTGCAGCCCGGGCCGAGGGGTGCATAATCGCAGCTCACTTCTAAGGGAGGTTTTCGTGAAAGTATCATTGTGTGCGTTAGTTATTGGCGCCGGGCTGCTGGTTGGCTGCGGAGAAAATACCGTCGGGCAAGATCCGGTGAAAGCTGTGGTGGAAGAGACCGAAGTAACCGAGGTTGGTTTTGAGCGGGTCTCACTGGCCTTCTCGAGACGCGTCATGGCCGAACGGCCTGAAATGGCAACTTACTATGGTTTTACAGACGAAGACGCGGGTGAAGCATTAGCGGCCAAGCTGTCATATTTCGACCCGGCCAGTGATGCTGCGCGCCGTGCAACGCTGGAAGTGATTTTGGCGGATATGAAAGCGACGGATTTATCCCGGTTTACTGAGCGTCAAGCGACGGCGATTGAGATGATTGCTTATAACCTTGAAGGTTCATTGGTACCGGCACGGACGGTCGATTACGGCATCGTACTTGGTGATTACGGCAGTTGGTTTCTGCCTTACCCTGTAACCCATATCAGCGGTGCACATGTTGAGGTTCGATCGGTTCTGGAGGAGAAGGCGCCGGTCAGGACAGCTGATGATGCGAAGGCCTTTATTTCGCGACTGGAAGCGTTCCCAGCGGTTATTGCCGGTCTGCAGGAAAAGCTGATGCATGACAAAGAGACAGGTGTTATCGCGCCGGATTTTATTATTGATAAGACCTTGGTCGGCTTGCAGGACCAACTGGCACTATCGCCAGCTGACCATAGTCTTGTAGCGGCTTTCAAAGCCAAGATTGAGGCATCCAATATTACTGACCAAACTGATTATGTTGCGGCAGTAAAGAAGGCTATTGCAGAACATTATTATCCGGCTATTGAAGCGCTAACCGTAACGCTCACGGAACTAAGGAAAGACGCATCCCCGGATGTTGGTATGTTCCGGCTTCCGAACGGGGAAGCGCTTTATGCTGCCATGATCCGTCATATGACGGATACCAATATGGACGCCGAGACCATTCATCAATTGGGGCTGGATGAGGTCGCACGCATTCACAGTGAAATGGATGTGCTGCTAAAGCAAATCAGCATGACCGAGGGTACGGTCGGTGAGCGTATGCAGGTAATGCTCACCGATCCACAATATCTTTTTGAAGACAGTGATGAAGGCCGCGCCGCATTGCTTGCCAGTATGCGTGCTGACCTGGAGAAATTGAACCCGCTGTTACCGGGCTGGTTCCGGACCGTCGTTACGGATGAAGTTGATATTAAAGCGATTCCGAAATCGAGGGAAGCTATGGGTTGTGGTGGTTGCTATGAAGCCCCGTCCAAGGAGGCAGGAACAAATGGTACGTTCTGGATCAACCTGAAGGTCATTGAAGCAAGCCCTTCATACGGCCTTCAAACCCTGACCTATCATGAGACAAACCCGGGCCACCATTTCCAGGTGATCACTGGCCTGTCAGATGATTTACCGATCATTGGCAGTATGCTCTATTCCAATGCAGCGGGTGAAGGCTGGGGTCTATATGCAGAAAGCCTGGCGGCAGAGATGGGTATTTATGAAGGTGATCCCGTTGATGACCTTGGCCGCTTGCAGGCAGAGTTGCACCGGGCTGTTCGCCTGGTGGTTGATACGGGAATGCATGCGCTTGGGTGGTCGCGTCAACAGGCAATTGACTACTCTATACAGACCGAGGGTATTCATATTTCCGAGGCGACGTCAGAGGTTGACCGCTACGCAACGTGGCCGGGCCAGGCCCTGGGTTACAAGATCGGACAGTTGAAGATCCTGGAACTGCGTGAGCGGGCCAGGACCGTGCTTGGTGAAAAATTTGATGTTCGGGTCTTCCACGACAAAGTATTGGAAAACGGGTCTATTCCACTCAATATGCTGGAAGCAAAAATTGACACCTGGATTGACAGCTTTAAAACTTGAAGCCAGGGCCGGATGGAAAGCAGGGAGATGGGGGGTAAGCCTCCTAAATCAGGGCCGCTTTTCTGCGGCCCTTTTGTCGGTCATTCCTGCAAAGCCAATTTTGGTTGTTCCGTGGTCAATGACGCTGCAAGCGTGGCTCGAGCCGCCTGACTAACACCGAGCTTGGCCAGGTAGTTTTCCATGGAACCGTGAGTTTCTTCTACCCTCGCATAAAATGCTTC
>CAVWXX010000025.1:0-16059 GCA_963759155.1 uncultured Gammaproteobacteria bacterium
CTGATACAGGTTGGCAAGTCGGTCATCGCGGAAGTTGATACCTATATTCAGTTATCCAGTGTGATGACCCTTGGCAAGGGTGATGCCGTATTCGTTATTTCTTTTTCCGGCCAGTCAACCAAGATGGTCAAGATTACCCAGCAGGCGAAGAAAGCGGGTGTCTCGATTATTTCACTGACAAATTACAATGCGAACCCTATCCGTGCTTTAGCGGATGTTCCCCTGTTTTCTGTCAGTAGGGAAGGTGGCTTCGACTATCCTCAAATTATCTCTACGGCGTCGCAACAACACGTTGTGGACGTGCTGTTCAGTTACCTGTTGAAGCGCGACAGCAGGGCGCGGGAGTTGCTCTCACTCAGTCGCCTGGCGGTTGATGGTCTATAGGCCCATCCGGGGTATCAAGGTTTATCATATCTTCATAGGTCGGGCGTGGTCGGATTACCGTCATCTTGTCACCCTTGACCAGCACCTCGGGCACCAGTGGGCGGGTATTGTAGGAGGACGCCATCACAGCACCGTAAGCACCGGCATTTTTTATCGCTACCAGGTCGCCGCTCTGCAGCGGAGGTAATGACCTGTTGCGTGCAAATGTGTCGCCGGTTTCACAGATCGGCCCTACCACCTGGTAAAGCGCGGACTCACCATCACGCAGCGTGCATGGCACAATTTCATGATAGGCGTCGTACATGCTGGGTCTGAGCAGGTCGTTCATACCGGCATCGATAATCAGAAAACGATCCCTTTCACCTTCCTTGATATAGGTGACCCGTGAAATAAGAATGCCAATATTGCCGACCAGCGAGCGTCCGGGCTCGACAAGAATCCGGCAGTCGAGTTGCCCGAGGATGTCGTTGGCAAGCGCCGCATAGTCGGTGATGGCCGGTGGAAGTTGATTGCCGTCCTTGTAGTCAATGCCCAGTCCACCGCCTATATCCAGGATTGAAATATCATGGCCCAGACCACGTAGCTCGGTGGTTAGCTCTGCAAGACAACGAAAAGCAGCCTCGAATGGTCCCAGTTTTGTTAGCTGCGAACCAATGTGCATATCGATTCCCTGCACCCGGATTCCCGGCAATTCAGCGGCGCGCGCGTAGGCCTCATGTGCACGGGACGAGGGAATACCAAACTTGTTGCTGGCCTTGCCTGTCGAGATTTTCTCATGGGTTTCGGCATCGATATCCGGGTTGATGCGAAAGGCGATGGGGGCCTGCTTACCCTCATCCATGGCGACCTGGTTTAACAGTTCCAGTTCCGGCTCAGATTCAACATTGAACTGGAGAATGTTCTGCCTCAGTGCAAAACGCATCTCGCCCGGGGTTTTGGCAACGCCGGAATAGACAATTTTTTCAGCCGGAATGCCGGCGAGCAAGGCTCGTCTGAGTTCACCCTCCGATACTACATCGGCACCGGCACCCATGTTGCCCAGTTCGCGGATAATGGCCAGGTTGGAATTTGCCTTGACAGCAAAACACACGAGTGAGTTCTCCGCTTTGAATTGCCCGGCATACGACTGGTAGTTTTGACGCAGTGCCGCCGTTGAATAGCAGTAGACCGGTGTTTCCACCACTTCAGCGATCTTTTCGACCGGCACACCTTCGGCGTAAAGTCGCCCTTCACGATAGTCTGGAAACACCATGGGTTTAATCTCGTCTTTGCTGGAAAAAATAATATATTATTATAGGCGCGTTTCGCCGGAATATATAATTACTAAAACCATAAATCCAGGTATCACAGGAAAATAATGTCTGAACAATGGCTGTCTGTTCTGCCCCCGATCGTTGCTATTGTCGTTGTATTGTGGAGACGCGAGGTTATCCTTGCGCTTTTCCTGTCAATATTTACCGCAGAGTTGCTCCAGCAATCATCACTTTTAAGCAGCGTTCCCATGGCGGGTCTGTTTACGCTGGAACGGATCATCTCGGTATTAGAAGACAAGGACAATGCACGTATCCTGGTTTTCAGCCTGATGATCGGCGCCTTGCTGGCCTATATCCGCCAATCGGGCGGTGTCACGGCGATGGTCAATTCAATTATCAATCGTGGGGTTGCGCGTAACGCACGACAGACCGCCCTGTTGACGTCCGGTGTGGGTGTGGCGGTATTTGTTGAATCAAATCTCAGTGTGCTGACGGCGGGTATTTTGTCCCGTGGTCTTTTCGACCGCTTTGGTATGAGTCGCGCAAAACTGGCCTATATCATTGATAGTACCTCTGCGCCGATCTGTATCCTCATTCTGCTCAACGCCTGGGGCGCGTATATCCTGGCCCTGCTGGGGAGCTATGAGCTTGAGGCATCGGCGGCACAGATTTTGTGGGGTACGGTACCGCTGAACTTTTATGCACTCGTCACGCTGGTGATCGTGTTTTTTACGGCCTGGACGGGCAAGTATTATGGACCGTTGGCAACCAGTAAGACAATCAAGCACGAAGACAGTGCAGAAGACCTGCCGGTTGATGCGACACACCCGAGCTTCATGTTCGTACCACTTCTGGTGATGGTTGGCGGTATGGTGGCTTTCATGTTCTGGACCGGTGATGGTGTCATGGCCAACGGCAGTGGTTCACGCTCGGTACTTTATTCGGTTGCACTCGCCTGCCTGGTGGCTTACGTGATGATGTTGGCGAGCGGTAATTTCACTCACATCAAGCTGGTCAAGATCGGTTTTGAAGGTATGGGTGAGTTGTTGCCGCTGGTGACTATCGTACTGTTTTCGCTGGCACTTGGCGCCAGCCTGAAGGAACTGGGCACCGGTATATTTATTGCCGGGCTGGTTGGTGAATTCCTGCCCATCTACCTGATCGTGCCGATGATGTTTTTAGCCGGTGCCTTGATATCATTCTCCACCGGAACCTCATGGGGGACCTTTGCGATATTGATACCGATAGGTGTGCCGTTGATCCAGGCACTTGGTCTGCCGCCGTCGCTGGTATTGGCCGCGATTTTGGGTGGCGGTATTTTTGGTGATCACTGCTCACCGATATCGGATACCACGGCCGTATCGGCAATCGCATCCGGGTGTGACCTGCTGGAACACGTAAGAACCCAGTTACCCTATGCACTGGTTGCCGGTGGTATCACGCTGGTGATGTATTTTGTGGTGAGCCTGCTTGTCTTGTAGATACGAAATGGGCCTGTACAGTGATCAACCGGACCTTGTCATTGACCTGCTTGAAGGAAAATACGTTTCATATGATGCACTCTGAATGTGAAGGTTCTGCACGACGAGCAGGGCGTTATCGGCTTTGGCGTTGGCTCAGGTGGCCAGCCAGTGTTGTTTTGGTTCTTGGCTTCTCGGTTACCGGCGCGCAGGCGCGTGAAGGTATCACTGATACCGCCGTGGCGGAACTGGCAGCAAGGGCGATGTCCGAGTTTGATGTGCCGGGTATGGCGATCGGTATCGTCAAGCGTGATCAGGTGCTGCTGGCGAAGGGTTATGGTATTCGGGAAATTGGCAGGAAGGAGCAGATTGACCCACAGACACTTTTCAAGATCGCATCCAACAGCAAGGCGTTCACGACCGCAGCGCTGGCTGTGCTGGTCGATGATGGGTTGATTTCGTGGGACGGCCTGGTCATTGATTATATTCCCGAGTTTCGTATGAATGACCCGTGGGTCACGGCTAACTTCACGGTGAAGGACCTGTTGACACACCGCAGTGGCCTGGCACCTTTTGTCGGTGACATGTTGTTGTGGCCGGAGCCCAACGAATTCACTGTTGAGGACATTATCTATGCATTGCGGTTTTTTAAGCCGGTCAGTAGCTTCCGCAGTCAGTACGCTTACGACAACCAGCTATACATCGTTGCCGGTGAAATTATCCCGAGAGTGACCGGTAAGTCGTGGGGTGAGTTCGTCGAGAGTCGCTTAATGCGACCGGCCGGCATGAAACATTGCTTCGCAGACAAAATTCCCAAAAAACGCATGCGTAATCTCGCGACGCCGCACGGCGTGATCGAGGAGCAACTGAGTGTTATTGAGCGTGGCCGAATACCGGCTCAGCCACCCATTTCGGCAG
The DNA here is from genome assembly GCA_963759155.1 of uncultured Gammaproteobacteria bacterium. Classification (GTDB taxonomy): domain Bacteria; phylum Pseudomonadota; class Gammaproteobacteria; order Xanthomonadales; family SZUA-36; genus SZUA-36. The sequence goes on from CAVWXX010000025.1 coordinate 4,016, forward strand.
CGGCCGGAGGCATAATTTGCAGCCTGGATGACATGATGACCTGGGTTCGAACCCAGTTGAAGCACGGAACCACCCCGGGCGGAGAGGTACTATTCAGTGAGACTCAGAGCAGGGAGATGTGGAAGCCGCAGATGCTGCTGAATGTCAGGGAACGAGATTTTGAGATGAACCGGACCCACTTCAAAGCCTATGGCCTGGGTTGGCGCCTGGCGGATGTACACGGCTTCAAGGAGGTTTCACATACGGGCACCTTGGCGGGTATGAAATCCTATGTTGTCATGGTGCCGGAACTGGAACTGGGTGTGGTGTTACTGACAAACGGCTCGAGTTCGGCGGCGCGCTCAACCGTAATGAATACCATTGTCCGGTCATTCATGCCGGTCGAGCAGGTGGATTGGATTCAGATGGTGCTGGACGAGCAAGAAGCCGCGCAGAAGACCCCCGCCGTAAAAGAGGAAGAGGCGGCAGACGCCGCGGAAATATCTGCCCCTTCCGGGCTGTCACACTTCACGGGTCGCTACCGGGATCCATGGTTTGGTGATATCACTGTCACCCTCAAAGATGATCAACTCGTGTTCGCTGCCGATAAATCACCGAAATTCCTGGGAGAGATGCGCCAGCTCGAAGGCAACCGCTTTAGCGTGCGCTGGATCGACAGAACGCTGGGCGCAGACGCCTACGTTCTGTTTGAGACGGATAGAAAGGGCAAGGTTACCGGTATCTCCATGACGAAGATGGACGATGGTGATTACGATTTTGAGGACCTGGAGCTTAAGAGGGTAGATTAATGCGCCCAACCTTTGCGACCGTTCGGCTTGGCGATATCGTCAGCAACTACCAACTTGCCATGAAACTTGCCCCGGCATCGCGGAGTATCGCTGTCATCAAGGCAAATGCCTATGGGCATGGCATGGTGGAGGTTGCGCACAGTTTGCAAAGCGTGGCACCCGTGTTTGCAGTCGCCTTGTTGGAAGAGGCCATCATGCTGCGGGAGGCGGGTTTCAGTCAGCCAATCCTGGTGATGCAGGGAATCAGCCATGCGACAGATGTCGTATTGGCTGGGGAAAACAACTTCTGGTTGTTGTTGCATCGTCAGCAACAGCTTGACTGGCTATTGTCTGCAAAGCTGTCAAACCCGGTTACCGCTTGGGTGAAGATCGACACCGGCATGCATCGCCTGGGTTTCACTCCCGGCCAGCTTGACCAGGTCATTGCCAGCATGAGTTCATCATCCAATGTTCAGCCCAATCCGGTTCTGTGTACCCACCTTGCCTGTGCTGACGACCAAACCGACCCGATGACGAATACACAGCTTGGTTTGATCCGTTCATGCTCGAAAAAGTACAAGCTTGACATGAGCATCGCCAATTCGGCTGGCATTTTGTTCTGGAGGAACAGTCATGCAAGCTGGAACAGGCCGGGTTATATGCTGTACGGCGCCTGTCCGGCCGGTACGTTTGATACCGGCGCGCACGGTTTGCGACCAGCCATGACGATGAGCTCTGAAATAATGGCTATCAGAAACATCGCCGCCGGTGAGGGTGTCGGGTATGGCCATGACTGGGTGGCCAAAAGACCTTCGAAAATTGGCACGATTGCAATCGGTTACGGCGACGGCTATCCACGACATGCCCCCAGTGGCACGCCGGTTTTGGTCAATGGAAAACGCGTGTCCTTGACCGGCAGGGTTTCGATGGATGCCATCAGTGTTGATCTTACCGATCTGGAAACGGTGGAAGTGGGTGACCCGGTAGAGCTATGGGGTCAGAACCTGAGTGTCAATGAGGTCGCTTCATTTGCCGGTACCATAGGCTATGAGTTACTTGCCGGACTGACCGGACGGGTTCCCACGCAGTACGATGCCTGAAGCCTTTCCTGAACCATCTTCAGTCATGTTCGCAACCATGCAGGACGGGACACCTCAAGCCGTTACCTGAGTCGTTTGATGTTGTACATCAGGTCAATATAAGGCGACTCTTTTGAGCCATATAACGGGATGAACGGGGTTACCGAAACACCATTCAATATGCCTTCGTAGTAGTTGCCGTTTTCGTCGATGTATCGAAATATTGAAACATCGTGAATCACGTAGGGTTCACCGTTGACATCCCCGATATACATCAATACATGGCCCGGAACATAAATCAGGTCGCCGATATCCATCTTGGCCAGGGCCTCAAGCTTCTCTTCCCTGTTGCTTTGATCGGTAAATCGCGTGTTCTCACCGAACTCGCCAGTGCCTTGCTGCCCGGTATTGCGTGGCATCAGGAAACCAAAGGTCTTGTAGACCTCCATGATGAATCCGGTGCAGTCCCGGGCGTTGTAGGAGTGACCCCAGCCATAGCGTTCACCCAGGAACTTGAATGCCTGGCGGATAATGTGCTCACGGGTAAACGGCAAATAACCCCGGTGTACATCCTGGTTGCGGGCAATCAGGGCCGGTTTGATTTCCAGATAGCCGTCCGCGTTACGTATGGGTAGCAATACGGTATGGCTCGCGTAGGGGTTTTGGCCATATAAACTGTTGCTATAGGTTGCGCGACTCGCCAGGGGAAGGCGTATGCCCATATCAAGCTGTAGTTCTGAGAGGGCAGGAATCTCCGGATTGAAATTGGTTTGGACCTTGTCACCGCTTATGATGAGGAAAGGTTTCGCATGCTGGTATTCGTGGATTCGTTGCCGTTCACCGATGGCGATATCCCGGCTTTTTACCCAGGCCGCATAGTTGTATGACTGGACAAAAGACCATTCTTTGTTGGCACTGGTATGCAAAACGGCCAGCGCATCACCCGGAAACAGGCCGTTTTCCTGAAAACGATCCAGGTTTTGGTCATCGGCTGACTTGTAGTAGCGGTCATCGGTCGGGTAGGCACGCATGTCGGTGCGTCTGACGACCAGTGCAAACTTCAGCGTGACGGTTTCGGGAATCAGGCCCAGGGCAAGCTTGTCCGTGTAGTGTCGATACCCCTCAGGTGCCAGGACTTCACCGGTGGACTTATACAAGGTGGATTTATTGGGTTTGCTGATCGCCTGTATGCGCTTCTTTACTTCCACACCCGCCAGCTGCGAAGGAAGTTGGGCCAGGTCCACCATGTGCTCATTGCTGCTAAAAACAGCCCGGTTGAAGTCAGAAATCTCCGCCTGACTTTTCAGCAATTCACCGGCGTTCCCTGTTTTACTGATCCAGTATTCGTCTGATAAGTGAGTATCATTGATGCCGATAACATCAGTCGACCAGACGCCTTCGTGCGTATCATCAGCCAGTAATGGCTGGCAGCAGAGACCAAATAACAGGGCACAGAAAATTAGTTTGATTTTTCGCATCGATAGTAAATTACAGTGTGAGATACTGTTGGCCGTTGAGTGGAGTAAATCATTCTAAAGGTGCGCAATAAGCACTGCAAACTTATACTTCGGCTTTAAGTGTGGACTGAGCCAATAAGAGAAATCACCCAGATGACAGAACAGATTAAGCCCCAAAAATTGCAAGCAGGTGCCAGGATCGGCATTGTCAATCCGGCCTATTGGATGGAAGAGGAACGACTGCAACGTGCTGTTGGCGTATTCGAAGAACTGGGGTATGAAATCTCCCTGGGCAGAACGACTGCTCTGCAGGAAAACCAGTGTGCAGGCTCACCGGCCGAAAGGGCTGAAGATATCATGAGCATGTTCGCAGACCCTGCGATCGACGCCATCATTTGCGCACGCGGAGGCTACGGTGGTAACCGGGTCTTACCTTTATTGGACTATGAAGTTATCCGTGCCAACCCCAAAATTTTTGTAGGCTACAGTGATATTACCGGCCTATTGACGTCTATTACCCAAAACACCGGCCTGATTACCTTTCATGGCCCGATGTTATCTACCTATGGAAAGCAGACGGTCCAGTACAACCTTGATGTTTTCCAACAGGTTCTTGGCGGTGAGGGCAATATAAAGATCCTGTCCCCGCCGGCATGCCAGGCGCGTTGTTTGAATCCCGGCGTTGCCAGTGGTCCATTGTGGGGCGGTAACCTGACATTGCTGATTGAAAGGTTGGGCACTGATAAACAACTAGACACCAGCGGATCAATCCTGCTTTTAGAAGATATCGACGAAAAACTTTATGCCTTTGAGCGCATGATGTTGCATTTGAGAAGCAGTGGCAGCCTCGCCCATATCAAGGGCTTGCTCGTTGGTGAGATGTTGGAAATGGGTGACAGCAAAATCCCGTTTGGCAAAACCACTGACGAAATCATTATGGATGTTTGTGGTGATCTGGATATTCCGATTATCAGTAACTTTCCATGTGGGCATGGGGATTACCAGGCAACACTGCCAATTTCCCATGATGTAGAAATTCACGCGGGTGAAACCAACCCCCATATTCTGATCCCCGGGTCACCGGTTTGCTGAGCCCGGTTCATGAGATAGCGGGATTCCCTGATATTTAAGAGGTACACAAATGCTTAACTATATCTGGTTTGGAATGATGGCCATCAGTGTCGTCGCCGGTATCATTACCGGCAGAATTGACGCAGTAACAGACGCTGCCATCAACATGTCCAAGGTGGCGGTTGAAATCTCAATTGGATTGATCGGCATCATGGCCCTGTGGTTAGGCATCATGAAGATTGCCGAGGCATCGGGGTTGATAAGAATCATCGCCAGGGGCCTGCGGCCCATCACCGTCCGCTTGTTTCCCGATGTTCCTGTCGATCATCCAGCGATCGGCTCGATCGTGCTGAATATGTCGGCCAATATGCTGGGTCTGGGCAACGCTGCGACCCCGCTGGGCTTAAAGGCCATGGAGGAACTGCAGGAATTAAACCCAAAAAAGGATACGGCAACCAATTCCATGGTGATGTTCCTGGCAATTAATACCTCCAGTGTCCAGATCATTGTGCCGGCGACCGTTGTTGCCTTGATGGGTGCAGCCGCCAGCCAGATCTTTATCACCACGATACTGGCGACGCTTGCCTCCACGATTACCGCCATTGTGATGGTCAAGCTGCTGGAAAAAATGAAGCGATTTTCAGTTGAGAACGCATCATGATCGAATCAATTGTCGGAAGTCTGAACGCCGGATCCAAATACATCATCCCACTATTGCTGGTGGGCATTCCGATGTACGCTATCAGCGTCAAAAAAATCAAGGTTTACGAAGTTTTTGTCGATGGCGCCAAAGATGGCTTTACCATCGCGGTTCGAATCATCCCTTACCTGGTCGCCATACTGGTTGCTGTTGGAATGTTCCGGGCATCGGGGGCGCTGGACCTGATGCTGAACCTCCTGGCCCCTGTTCTAAACCTGATTGGCTTTCCCCCTGAGAATCTACCCCTTGCATTGATGCGGCCCTTATCAGGCAGTGGATCACTTGGCCTGTTAACCGATCTGGTCAACGAATATGGCCCTGATTCACTCTATGCAAAAATCGGCGCGACCATGTTCGGGTCGTCGGAGACCACATTCTATGTACTGGCTGTTTACTTTGGCTCAGTGGGAATTACACGCAGTCGTCATGCGTTGATTGCCGGTTTGACGGCTGATGCTGTGGGTGCATTCAGTGCTGTGTATATTTGTAAGTTGCTGATTGGTTAGTCGGGGGAAGGGGGCTTGCGTTTGATACTGGGGACGCCGGGATGTGTATGGTCTTATCAGAACATGTGCCGTGCCCAAGCCAGCCTGAGGAGTAACTCAGAGGCCTTACTTCCGATAATCTGCACGGTTGGGGGAGCTGGGATGTGTATTAACTTCCCAGGACTCGCTGCAAGTACGTCCCTGTAAGCTCGAGCGCGACATCCATGTCGCTCACGGTCCTGATAAGTTAATACACATCCCAGCTTAATATCAAACGACGTGCATCTATCAGAAGTCGCAAACCCAAACACTCGCAAAAGCCGTGTGCTTATCAAGTTCAGAATCAAACCACGTGTATCTTCCAGAAACCATTGACCCCCGCATTCGCACAAAGGCGAGGATGTGCAGTAGCGCTCTTCAGGACCTTGCGAGACAGGAGTCGAGAAAGAGTGCTACAGGGATGTACTTGAACGAGTCCTGAAGAGCGCTACTGCATAGCCTCGGCTTCCCGAATGATCAATGGTTTTCAACCTGTGAGCGTAAGTCCTGTAGCAAGCTACCGCAGGGCCCAGCTTCCCCAATGATCAATGGTTTTTTACCCGCTAAGTCTTGAAGCAAGGCACCGTATAGCCTCAGCTTCCCGACTGATCAATTATTCCCAATAGAAAATTTAGCTTTTGCTTAGAGGTCAAGCATCGTCAAATTATCGATCTTGCTAATACCAAGCCCAGGCAAGTCAGTAATCCTGATTTCAGAGTTGTCGAAAATCACACCACTGGTCACGGGGTCGTATTTACCCAGCGCGGGTGTGTCGAGATCAACCTTGGTGATGACCGAGGATTTGGCGACGGCGATGTGGGCCGCTGCTGCGACACCAATGCTGGATTCCAGCATGCAGCCGATCATGCAGTTGACACCATACATGCCTGCAATGTCGGCGATTTTGATGGCGTTGGAGATGCCACCGGTCTTCATTAGTTTGATGTTGATGATATCAGCGGCACGTTCGCGAATTAATTCGATGGCTTCCTTGGGCCCGAACGAGCTTTCGTCTGCCATAACCGGTGTGTGAATTCGCTCGGTGACATATTTCATGCCCTCGATATCGTAACCTTTCACCGGTTGCTCGAGCAGTTCAAGCCGTACCCCGCTGCTTTCCAGCGCACGCATAACAGAGACGGTCTGTTTTGGTGTCCAGCCCTGGTTGGCATCCAGTCTTATCAGGGCACGTTCGTTGACAGCAGCATAGATGGCCTTGATACGTTCGATATCCAGGGCAGGGTCTTTGCCGACTTTGATTTTCAATGTTTCGAAACCAAGTTCAATCGCGGATAAGGTGTCTTCTACCATCTTGTCGATATAGTCCACACTGATAGTAATGTCGGTTGTAATGATGTTGTCACCACCACCGAGTAACTTATACAGCGGTGCACCATAAAGCTGGCCATACAAATCATAGATCGCCATTTCTATCGCAGCCTTGGCGCTGAAATTTCTGACGATGGAATTCTGAATGGTATTTGTCAGCTTGTTCAGTTCGCTGATATTGCGTCCGATCAGGGCGGGGGACATAACCTTACTGATGGCTTCAATGATCGAACCATGGGTATCACCGGTAATGACAGCGGTCGCTGGCGCACTGCCATAACCGGTGTTGCCGGTGTCCGTTTCAACCATGACCACGACATCTTCGATCTCATTGACCGTTCTCATCGCAGTTTTGAAGGGTGTTTTCAACGGTACATTGAGCATGCCCAGGCGAATGTTTTTAATTTTCATATCTTGCCTACCATTTTTTTGTACCGTAAACCCCGTCACAGGTGCCCTGTTTTCCGGTTAAGGTTTATTTAACGCGGCTGAGAGCGTGGTGTCTTTTACCTGTTAAGAATAAATTATTCAAAGATCTGCATACATTATCACAATATAGCTATTTTGACCCCAAAGGACTGGCTTGGTGTTGAATATTAAATTCGCGATGCATCAATGTCTGGCCATCTGTTTTAGCCACCTCGTAGTCCGTCTATGGCAAAAGCTCGAGTTGCTCAGGACGGTATTTTTCCAGTAGCGCGTAAAGCACGGCGACGGTCTGGTCGTTAAATTCACCGCTCACCTGCCACGGCAGAAAGTGCATTTGAAACGCCCGCACAACATTACGGGATTGCCTGTCATTTTCACCACTCAGTTCTATGTCATAACCGTAGGCGTTCAGGGCGGTTTGCAGTGTCAGCACCGGAGGCATCTCGAGCCTGAACTGTTCCCAGTATTTGAAAACCGTGTCGTCGTCATACCAGGCGCCAAAACCCAGGCGATAAAGTCGTTGCCATGGGAAGCGCGGGCCCGGATCAATTTTTCTTTGTGGCGTGATGTCCGCATGTCCAACAATATCGGTCGGCTTTACGTCCGGATGCCGTTCAAGGATACCTTTCAGCAGGTCGGTCAGAATGGCTAGCTGTGTATCGTCAAAGTCGGGGTAAAAGCAGATTCTTGCCGGATCCTGGTCTTCCTGGTCTTCCTGGTCTTCCTGGTCATTGGGGATTGCCTGTTCCGAATTTCGGCAATAGGTCTGGTTGACCAGTTCGATTCCTACCGACATGTCATTGAGTGAGGTTTTTCCTGCCCAGTAGCTGGAGCCTGCGTGCCATGCACGTTTCTCTTCAGATACCAGCGTATATAGCTTTAAGTCTGTTTCGGGGTAACTCGCATCTCCGGGCTCGGGTATCAGGTAATGTGAGCTGACGGGGCGATCAGTTTTCTTTGTCAGTACATGAAAAGAATCGTGAAAGTCCCCAGTCGTATGATGGATGACGATTATTCTGACACGTGTATCCTGGTTTTCAGATTCAACCATGACCGAGTCAGCTACGCCGGATTTAACCTTGCCGCCGCTCTGCGTCACACAGCCGGTTGTGGACAGTAACAATGCGAGTAACAGCGCGGCTGTTGCCGTAAGACGCTTTTGCGACATTCGCCGGGTAAGATCCGGGTTGATTAAGTGCCTGTCATTTTTGGTCATGATGCTTCACTAATTGGCGGGAAATGAATGTTTAGCGACGAGATCAGTACGTCTTCGGATGACTCAAATCGTTGCTGGCGGGAAAAAAATAGCACAAAGGAATAAATAATTCTTTACTTTCTCGTCGGTAGTGATACTTTAACCCGAATAATAACAATTTCTTAACTTTAATCATCCGACCGGGGATTACAAAAATGATGAAACAAAAAGTGTTGAGAAGGCCAGTATCATCAGCTTGGAAAGTAAGCTGGATACTCATACTCATGGTGTTAGCCGCCATGATCAGTACGCCATTGCTGGCGCAACAAACAGGTGAACTTGCAGGTAAGGTCACCAATGTCGCTGATGGCTCCGCACTCCCCAATGTGCAAGTCAGGGCCACCAGTAATATTTTGCCTGGTGCACGTAACGCCACCACGGGTGCTGATGGTAGCTTCAGAATGGTGGCATTACCACCTGGTAACTATACGCTTACCTTTACCCTGGAGGACGGCACAACCCGCGCTATTGCGACCGAGGTTCTCCTGCAACAGAGGGTCATTGCTAACCTGGCAGTTGACCTGACAGCAGAAGGAGCCGTTCTGGAAGAGGTTCTCGTCACCGGCGCAGCCCCCATTTTTGAATCAAGCGGTTCCTCGATCAGTGACGCGGTGAGCAGTGAAGTGTTCAGCGCTGTACCGGTTGGTCAGGAATATCGTGACCTGATCAAGTTAATCCCGGGCGTACAGTACACCCAGGATGCTATCCGTGGCCCAAGTGCCGGTGGTAATGGTCAGGACAATACCTATCAGTTCGACGGTGTGGATGTTTCATTGCCGTTGTTTGGTACGCTCTCTGCAGAGCCTTCAACACATGATATCGACCAGGTTTCCATTGTTCGTGGTGGTGCTACCGCGGTCGGTTTCAACCGCTCTGGTGGTTTCAAGGTCAACACCACCTCCAAGCGTGGTACGGACGAATTCCATGGCCAGGTCAGCTATCAGCGCGAGGATTCGGACTGGTCAGCAGAACGCAAGGGTACTTCTGAATATGACCAGGACAAAGACTGGACAGTTGCCAGTGTCAGTGGACCCATTCTCAAGGAAAAACTCTATTTTTACGCTTCTTACTACAATCCGACCACCACGCGTAAAAACCGCGCTAATGCTTACGGTGAAGTACCCGACTACAAGTTGGACCGTGATGAATATTTCGGAAAGCTCACCTGGGCACCAACCGACAACTTGTTGTTTGACGCCAGTTACCGTCACTCGAAAAGCGAAGGAACGGGTGAGGGCGTTGGCCAGTATGAAAGCGCCGATGGTTCATCGGGTTCCGAAGCGACACTTAAGATCACGATCGTTGAAGGATCTTGGGTCATCAATGACAATAGCAACGCCTATTTCAAGTACACCGATTTCCAGAATGATACATCCGGTTTACCTGACCTGTTGCTCGATGTTCAGCCATCAGTGGGCGGTTCGCTTGACCTGAATAATCTCGACAGAATGGGGCACTTCGATGTGCCGAATACACGCGTAGGTGATGACGCATGGAATGCCTGGGCTCAGCCGCTGATCAATCAGTATGGCTATCCTGATGCTAACGGCGCCCCCCAGGGTGGCGGTCTTGTCGGTGCGGCACAACAGATAAATGTACAGAACTTTAGCCGTGAGTCTTTCGAAATCGGTTACGATCTGAACCTGGAATGGGGTTCCACAACACATGACCTTCATTTTGGTTATCACCAGGAAAAAATCAAAGAGTACCTCGTAAGGTCATCCAATGGTTGGGGCTACATCGAATCAATCGGTGGTGAAGAAACACTTCCTGTTAGTGATTTGCCGATTTATTACCAGGCCACATTTTTCCAAACCAGCCTGGGTGCATACGGTATTCCCCCGATCAACTCGGAAGGCAAATCACGTAATATCGAGATTAATGATTCCATTGGCTGGAGAGATTTCACGTTTAACATCGGCGTATTGTTCTCCGAAGATAAACTCTATGGCCAGGGTCTGAAAAAGAACAGCAGCAATCTCAGCGGTTTTGAGAACGCTCCCGGTAACAAGTATCTGATGAAGAAGATCGGCTTTGGCGACATGGTCCAGCCACGCCTTGGTGTGACATGGGATTTTGCCGACAATGCTTCATTGTTTGTCAATTACGCACGTTATTATCCTTCGGCCACTTCGTTGATGCGCGCCGCTTCCTGGGATCGTAACCTGCATACCGAGATCGAGGCATTTTTCGATATCGACGGCAATATGATTGCACTGGGAGAGGATGAATCGTCTTCCGGTAAACTGTTCCAGGAAGGTATTGACCCACGTCATATTGACGAATTCCTTATCGGTGTGAACTGGGAAGCCAGTGAAAACCTCGTTACACGGGCTCACTTCCGTTATCGTAAAGCACGGAATTTCTGGGAAGATGTTTACAACTGGGCCAACGAGGCTTACTCCTGCACCAATGAGCCAGATCGTTTTGGTTGTATGCCGGCAGGTTGGGCTCCCGAGGAACCCTACATACCCGACCTGAACGATTACCGCGCTGAAATCGGCGGATCATCCTTTGTCATCGCGCAGCTCGAGCGTTCATACACCGACTATTATGAAGTGAGTTTTGAAGCTGAGTGGAGCTTTGAGAATTTCTACCTGCAGGGTTCCTACACATGGAGTGACTACACAGGTAACTTCGATCAGGACAACGCAACGTCAAACAATGACTTCAACACTTTCATCGGTTCGTCATTACTCGCCGATGGCCGGGGACGTATGTTGTGGAACATGAAGGACGGCACATTGCGCGGTGAACGTAAGCACCTTTTGAAGGTATACGGGTTCTGGAGCCTGGATTGGAATGCGACCGTTGGTTTTTACGGGCTTTTCCAGTCGGGTCAACCCTGGGAGACATGGGATGGCAGCCTTTACGGCTATAGCAGCGACACCATCCGCTTCGCCGAAACAGCCGGTAAGAACCGCTCTGAAGGCCACTTCCAACTGGATCTGAACTACACGCAAAACTGGAATCTTGGAGACAGTGGGCGTTATGCCATTCAGTTCCGTGCAGACATGTTCAACGTGTTTAACAAGCAGACGGGCTACAACATTAACCCCGTCATAGATGCTGCTGGTTACGGTGAGCCGAGAAACTATTTCAACCCGCGGCGTATACAACTTATGGCCAAGTTCCTCTTCTGAGCGGAGGCCGAACTGGCTTGCAGCAATGCAGGCTGACATAAGCTACGTAGTCGGCCCGGTTCTCCGGGCCGATTGCTTTTTGAAAGGATGATTGTCAGGCAATGAGTTTTTCCATGAACATTCACCCGGTAGATGCGGCGATTGTCATCTTTTACCTGCTCGCGGTACTGGGCTTTGGCCTGTGGGTGGGGCGTGGTCAACGTACATCCGCCGATTATTTTCTTGGCGGTCGTTCGCTGCCATGGGGTGTTTTGCTGCTCTCGATTGTTGCCACCGAAACCAGCACTGTT
>CAVWXX010000026.1:0-35847 GCA_963759155.1 uncultured Gammaproteobacteria bacterium
TTGCCTGGGCATTTGAAATGACACCGGAAGGTCTGAAAAAAGAGAAGGATGTAGACCGCAGCCAATCCGTCACCCAGGTGACTGGCCGCAAACTGGACCGCATGATTATCGGCATCATGGCGGTGGTGATTGCGTTTCTCGTTCTTGACCGTTTTGTATTGGAAGATGAAAGTGGTAACACGGTTCCTGCTACTGAAACACAGACAGCCGCAATCGAAGAAACAGTAGACCCAGTGGTCGAAACCGGCCCATCGGTAGCAGTACTGCCCTTCATCAATATGAGCGGCGATGCCAATAACGAATACTTCTCGGATGGGCTTACTGAAACCCTGCTGCACATGCTGGCCCAGTTGCCGGAACTGCGGGTTGCTGCCCGCACCTCGTCATTCGCTTTCAAGGGAACAAACACCAGTATCGAGGAAATCTCCAACACCCTCAGTGTCGCCCATGTACTTGAAGGCAGTGTGCAAAAAGCCGGTAACCGTGTTCGTATCACTGCCCAGTTGATTCGGGCGGATGATGGCTTTCATGTCTGGTCACAAAATTATGACCGCACGCTGGAAGATATTTTTGCCATACAGGATGAGATCGCTACCGATGTGGCCAACGCGCTGGATACATCCTTGTTAGGTGGTGGCAATGAAATTCACAATGTGGATACAACAAATTTATCCGCTTATGAGGCCTACCTCAAAGCCCGGGAACAACAAGCTATAACCTCATTTTCCAGCCTGCCGCATGCGCAACGCCTGCTCAAGGAGGCTTTAGCCGCTGATCCCGGGTTTAATGATGCCAAGCTCGCGCTGGCCAGCAATTACAGGCTGATGTCATGGACCGGAATCATCAGCGAAGATGAAGCGCGGCGACACTCCATGCCATTAATTGAACAAGTACTGACTTCAGACCCCGGAAATTACCTCGCCCGCGCATTGAAACTGCAAAATGAACTGGGTATCAGTGATCAGTTTATTCCGGAAGAGCGAGCGCGTGTGTTTCAGGAGTTGCGTGACTTGTTGCCACTATTACCCGACAGCACTTTCTTACGTGACCGGGTTGCAACATACCTTGGATTTGTTCAAGCCCGCGAACAGGAAGCTATAGAAGTGCTTGAAGCCGGGCTGTTGATCGATCCTTTATCTGCAATTTTGCATGACGCACTCGGCAAAGCACTCCGTCGAATGGACCGATACGAAGAATCCATGGCGTCGTTTCAACGCGCCCTGGCGCAACAACCTGATAATCCGAACTTTTATTTTAACATTGCCGACCTTAAAGCCGATCTCGGCGATCTTAATGGCGCATTGGAATGGCGTCGCAAAGGAGTCGAGGTTGACCCGCAGGATCATGAATTGACCGCCGAACTCGCACAGGATTTTTATAACCTCGGCTTACTGGAGGAAGGGAATTACTGGGCAGACAGGTCAATTGCACTGGCACCCCAGTCTGCTGTCGGCCGAAGGGTACGCTTGCAGCAGGCCTACGCCAGCGGAGATATGGAGCAAGCGTTACTACTTGCGCGAAGCATGATCAAAGACCAGGTCTCGATACGGCAGGGTTCGCTTGGAACCGCACTCGATATACACAACGAACTGATGTCTGCCAACGGACATCAGCAGGAAGCCTACGATTTTCTGCTTTCTGTCAGGCCGGAGTTGGAGGACTTTGCAACTTTTCCGGGTGACTGGAAAGGTATGTTTATGCAAAGACGAATGATACTGCTCATGCTTTCATTCAAATCACCTGAAGAAATACAGCAGGCATGGCTGGGTTTCACCACCAACCTGGATCGGTCTTTTCCCCGTTGGCGCAAATCTACAGAAAACCAGGTGCTCAATGAACTCGTACAGGGTCGGTTTGACGAAGCCGAACGATTGGCCATCGACGTTCACCTGTCACGACCTGTCGCAGACGATCTTCGTCGAGTTGAAGATCTCCAGGGAGCTGAGTTTGGAGCCATCAACCAAAGACCGGAACTGATGGCCCGTATGTCAGAAGTGCAATTGGAGAAAGCCAGGCTGCGAGATGGCGTCAGTGAAATGATGCAGAAACCGGAGTGGCAGCAATAGTCATGAGTTTTTTTAAAGAATTAAAACGCCGAAATGTCTTTCGAGTCGGCATCGCTTACACGGTGGCCACGTGGCTGCTGATACAGGTGACTGATACAGTTTTCCCCCGCATCGGTTTACCTGATTCAGCAGTCACGCTGGTCATCGCTTTACTCGTGATCGGCTTTGTTCCCGCGCTAATTTTTGCCTGGGCTTTCGAAATGACACCGGAAGGCATCAAGCGCGAAAAAGATGTCGACCGCACGCAGTCTATCACGCCGGTTACCGGTCGCAAGCTGGACCGCGCAATCATTGGCATCATGGCGGTCGTGATTGCATTCCTGGTGCTTGATCGATTTGTTTTGAAAGACGAGTCTCAACAAACCGTTTCTGTCGCAGACTCGCAGGTAACCGAAATCACAGAATCAGCTGAGGCTGCCGTTGAATCCGGCCCATCCGTGGCAGTACTGCCCTTCGTCAATATGAGCGGCGATGCCGACAATGAGTATTTTTCAGATGGACTGACGGAAACCCTGCTGCACATGCTGGCGCAGTTGCCGGACCTGCGTGTGGCGGCGCGCACTTCCTCATTCGCGTTTAAAGGAAAAGACGTGGGTATCGAGGAAATATCACAGACACTCGGAGTCGCGCATATCCTGGAAGGCAGCGTACAAAAAGCGGGTAACCGGGTTCGTGTAACGGCTCAGTTGATCCGTGGTGAGGATGGGTTCCACGTCTGGTCACAGAATTATGATCGCACACTGGAGGATATTTTTGCCATCCAGGATGAGATTGCGGCAGACGTCGCCGGCGTGCTGGATGCGAAGCTGCTCGACGGTGGCGCCAAAATCGTCCATGTCGATACCAGCAACCTCGGGGCCTACGACACCTACCTGCGCGCCCTGGAACAGCAGGCCATCGGCTCTTATGGCAGTTTGTCGACAGCAGAGAGCCTGTTCAAGCAGGCGCTCGGCGCCGATCCCGGGTTTATCGATGCCAAGCTGGCACTCGCACGTAACTATCACATGCAGTTCAATACCGGCCTGATCAACAAGTCGCAAATGCAGGAAGCCATCACGCCATTACTGAGCCAGGTTCGCGAGGCGTATCCTGATAACAGCCTGGCCAGGGCGCTCGAGTTAATGAGCCTGTTCGACCAGTTTACTTTGACCTCTGAGGATAAGCTGCGTGCTGCTGTAGACGAACTGCGCTTGTTGTTACCGATGATTCCGTCCGAGACTTACATACGTGGTTATACTGCCCGGGCGGTCGCATTTGGGCTCAGTCAACCGGAAGTCGCGCTGGCCATGCTCGAGGCCGGCTTCATGGTCGATCCATTGTCAGCGGAACTCTATGCTGCGCAGGGTCTTGTTTATCAGGAACTGAAGCGCTTTGAAGATGCCCGTGATGCCTTTATGAAGGCCATTGAGCTGGATCCTCTCGACCCAAATCACTATAGCCGGATGTCTTTCGTTTCCGGTGAACTCGGGGATATCACCGGCGCTTTCGAGTGGCGTCTGAAAAATGTAAAAGCGGACCCGCAAGACCACGAGATTGCCGGACACCTGGCCAGGGAGTTTTACGAATGGGGCATGCCTGAAGTGGGTGACCAGTGGATGGAACGTGTCAAGGCACTCGCACCCAATTCCGATATCTTGAAACGCCTGATGATAGACCGGGCTTTTTCCAATGGAAATTCCGCCGGGATACTCAAGGTGGCACAACCAATGATCGCCGCACCTGCAAGTATGCGGCATGATGCTTTTCCAACAGCCCTGTTCAGCTACCGCCAAACCATGAGCGAAGCCGGTCGCTACAAGGAGGCCTATGACTTTTTGACAGGTCTGCGTCCTGAGATCGAACAATATGATCAGTTACCTGAAGATGTTCAGGGTGTGTTGATGCAATGGGCGAGCATCGAACTGATGACCGGCTTCAGGAGTATCGAAGAAAGAACAGCCGCCTGGCAGCAATTCTCCAAAAACCTGAAGGCACAGGGCCCCTGGTGGTTTGAAAACCCTGGCGACCAGGCGGTAGACCTTTTATTTTCCGGTGATCTTGACGCGGCCATCGAAAAGGCTAAAGAAGATCTGGCCCAACCCCTTGCGACTTGGCCAATTCGCGGTGAACTATGGAAGGACCCCATCTGGGTGCAGATAACTTCCGATCCGGAAGTTGCTGCCCGCCTGTCCGAAATGAAACGTGAAAAACAAGCGGCCCGAGAACTCATCAGCGAAATGCTACAAGGCCCGGAGTGGGCAAATTGATAAAACATCGAACAAACAAGTGTCAACTGAACACATCGTCAGGCAGGCCAACCATGCCCGCCTTGCGGAGACAAAATGAGCTTATTTAAAGAATTAAAACGCCGCAACGTGTTCCGCGTCGGCATCGCTTACTCGGTGGCCGCGTGGCTGCTGATACAGGTAACTGATATAGTTTTCCCCCGCATCGGTTTACCTGATTCAGCAGTCACGCTGGTCATCGCTTTACTCGCTATCGGCTTTGTTCCCGCGCTGATATTTGCCTGGGCATTTGAAATGACCCCGGAAGGTATCAAACGGGAAAAAGACGTCGATCGTTCGAAATCTATCACCCCGACAACCGGCCGTAAGCTGGACCGTGTGATCATCGGAGTTTTGACTGTTTTAGTGGCCTACCTGCTGATAGACAAGCTGGTTTTGCAGGAGCCTGTGACTATCCAGGAACCGGTTGAAGCACAGCTAACACAAGAACTTGACGAACCCGCCGCAGAAACGACGGGTAAAACCACCGATCAAACAAGTAGCGGACAGTCTGTTGCCGTCTTGCCTTTTGTTTCAATGAGCAGTGGCCAGGACGACACTTACTTTGCCGATGGCCTGACCGAAGAGATATTGAACTCCCTTACACGTCTCCCCGAATTACTGGTCACGGCCCGCACCTCCTCATTCCATTTCAAAGGCAAGAACATGCCGATACCGGAAATTGCAGCAACCCTGGGTGTCGAGCACATCGTTGAAGGCTCTGTCCGGCGTTCCGGTGAAAAGGTACGTATCACCGCACAGCTCATTCGGGCAGAAGATGGCTTCCACCTGTGGTCGGATACCTATGACCGGACCCTTGAAGATGTCTTCGCTGTCCAGGAAAACATCGCTGAAAACATCGCCGAGACACTGAATGTTGTTCTCAATGAAGAGAAGCGGCAAAGGATGCGGGATGCCCGCATAGAGGATGTCGAGGCCTTTATTGCCTACCAGAAAGGTATGGAAATGATGGAGAAGGCACATGCCATCTCCGACCCCGTCGATATGCTTCCCGAGGCCAACCAATACTTCGACCAGGCTTTGGCACTGGTCCCATCAATTGCCAATGCACAATTGGAGCGAACGGATCTTTTCGGACATATTCTTTTTAGCAATGCTGCTGGAATTAAGACTTACACACAGGCTGAACTTGAAGAGGCCCTGGAGCAAATTCAAGCCGGGCTCACACAGGTGGCCCGCTATGCGCAATCAGACGCGCAACGTGCTTACATTGAAGCCGAGCGTATCGAATTTTCTGATGACTGGTCAGGAATATCCGCCAAACTTGATCGCGCATTCCAAACCGGGGAGTGTTACGCGGTCAACTGGGTCTCTACATTGGCAAGTATTTTTGGCTGGGCAGAGCAAGTATCCGCTCATTACGAAAGGTTGATGCGATGTGACCCATTAAGTGGGTTATATGTAGCCATGGGCGCTCAATTCTTAATCTGGTCAGGCGAAACGGAAAAGGCCATCGAGGTGACCAGTCAGTTCCTTGACAAAGGCGAATTTCAACCCTGGGCTGATGACATCCGTTTCGCAGCGATACTGGCTTCTGGCAACAACCCCGATGCACTTGACCTGTATGCCCCAAATCCCGAGGGAAGCTTTTACGAGGTGCCTCGAAAAATATATACATATGCGATGGAAAATGAAATCGACCATGCCAGGGAAATCCTTGAAGCCGCCAAAAAAGAAGCCCCGGTTAACGAAAGCACTTTGCTGATGGCCGAAGCCGCACTTGGTAACAGGGAAGCAGCAAATGCGTATGCCAGCATACTGGACGCACGATTTGCAGGCCCATTTATCCTGGCCGAAACGGTAAAAGGCTGTTTTTGTGGTGCGCCATTCGACCTGGAGGCCACACCCAATTTCAAGAAACGCATTGAAGAAGCCGGTTTTAAATGGCCGCCTCATTCGCCCATCAAGTTTCCGGCAAAGGACTGGTGATGAGTTTTTTTAACGAATTAAGACGTCGCAATGTAATCCGGGTGGGTATCGCCTACGCGCTGGTAGCCTGGCTGGTGATGCAGTTTGCCGACGTGGTGCTGAACAACATCGCGGCGCCCGACTGGGTTTTCAAAGCGATCATGCTGTTGCTCGCTATCGGTTTTCCCTTTGTGCTGATTATTGCCTGGGCCTTCGAAATGACCCCGGAAGGCATTAAGCGGGAAAAGGATGTCGACCGGTCACGCTCCATCGCCCCAAAAACCGGTAAGAATCTGGACCGGATGATCATCGCCGGCCTGGCATTGATAATTATCGGCATGGGAGTCGAACGCTTCTGGTTTGCTGGACAGGACGAACCTGCCAATACACAGACAGTAGCCGAAACGCAGCCGGCGCCAGGGGAAAATAAACCACCCACAATTGTCGAAGAGCTTGTAAACCAAAGGGAGTCTGTCGCCGTTCTGCCCTTCACGGCCATGAGCAGCGGCGAAGATGACAGTTACTTCGCTGATGGTTTGACCGAGGAGATTCTGAACTCACTGGCACGTCTGCCGGAGTTACTTGTCACCGCACGTACCTCCTCGTTCCACTTCAAGGGCAAGAACTTACCGGTTCCGGAAATCGCCGCCACGCTGGGTGTTGAGCATGTCGTTGAGGGTTCGGTGCGGCGTTCCGGTGAGCAGGTGCGTATCACCGCCCAGTTGATCCGTGCCGAAGACGGTTTTCACCTTTGGTCGCAGACGTATGACCGCACGCTTGAGAACGTATTCTCAGTGCAGGAGGACATCGCCGAAAACATCGCCGAGACCTTGGATGTGGTGCTCAACGAAGATAAGCGGCAGAAAATGCACTCCAGCGGATTCAAGGACGTTGAGGCATTTATTGCCTACCAGAAGGGCATGGAGCTTTTTGACAAGGCGCACGATACCGATAACCCGGTAGACCTGTTACCCGAGGCAAACCGCTGGTTTGACAAGGCACTCGAGATTTCGCCCGATAACACCACGGCACTCTACCTACGGACTGACCTTCCCGGCCACATCATTTATGATCACGGCAGAGACTTGAAACCCGCCAGCCAGGCCGAACTCGAACAAGCCTACAAGGAAATGCAAGCCGGCATGACCCTGGCAATGCAAAGCGCCGACAACGATGCACAACGCGTAATCCTTGATGCCGAACGCATCATCATGTCCAATAATTGGACCGGCCTCACGGCTAAGCTCGACCAAGCCTTTGTTCCCGGCGACTGCCCAACCGTCAACTGGTTGGCAGAAGGGATTGTGGTGTTCGGTTGGGCCGAAAAGCTGGTTCAACACGCACGGGACCAACTCCGTTGCGATCCTATGTCGTCCATGGCCTATCAGTTACCACAATGGGAAGTTGCAAACGGCGATCCACAAGCCGGCGTTGAAGCCGCTGATTACCTTTTTCAGATACAGGGCTTTCGTGCCTGGGTCGACGATAGCCGGTTCTTAGCGTCGCTGGCCACCGGCGATTACCACGACGACTCCCATATGACTGATGACAATACCGATGGCAGCGCGTTTCTCTTCCCGCGGAAAATCCTGATGTATGCCATGAAAAATGATATCACCATGGCGAAACAGATACTGGATGATTGGCTGGCCGGCGGCACGGTAGATGACCAATCGCTGTTGCTTATTCATGCCGCCATGGGCAACCGCAATGAAGCCAACAAGGTCGCCAGCCGCGTAGATGCACGTTTTGGCGGTTCCTTCGTCTTGAACACAACGGTTAATAACTGCCTGTGTGGTGCGCCGTTTGACCTCGACGCAACCCCGAATTACAAAAAACGAATCGAGGAAGCCGGGTTCAATTGGCCACCGATCTCGCCACTGAAATACCCGGCCAAGGACTGGTGATGAATCTTTTTAACGAATTGAAACGCCGCAACGTCTTCCGGGTAGGTTTTGCCTATGCCGTGGTCGGCTGGTTAGTGGTACAGGTTGCTGACCTGGCACTGGAGAATTTTGGTGCGCCCGGTTGGGTGATGAAAACCCTGTTGCTATTTGTACTGATGGGTTTTGTCTTATCACTGTTTATCGCCTGGGCCTATGAACTGACACCCGACGGCATCAAGCGGGCGGAAGATGTTGACCCAAACCTTTCGGTCACGCATGCAACCGGGCGCAAACTGGACCGCCTGGTCATCATTGTGCTGCTTCTGGCGGTGGGTATGCTGCTATTTGAGCGTTTTTGGGTGAAGCCTGTTAGTGAGCCAGCAGCTATCACTGACCAAACTGTACAAGAACCAACAGCGGTCACCCCTGTTCCCGCTCTGAATTCAGCAAGCGAAGAAGCTGAAGAAAGCACACTGGCGACAAATGATGAACCATCAGTCGCAGTTTTGCCGTTTGTAAACATGAGTTCAGATCCGGAGCAGGAATATTTTTCCGATGGGATTTCCGAGGAAATACTCAATTCACTCACTCGCATTCCAAACCTGAAGGTGGCGGCCCGCACCTCATCATTCCAGTTCAAGGGTAAGAACCTCGACATCGCCGACATTGGCAGACAGCTACAGGTGAACCACTTGCTGGAAGGCAGTGTGCGTAAAGCAGGTAATACATTGAGAATAACCGCCCAGCTGGTCGAAACAGATTCAGGGTTTCATCTCTGGTCAGAAACTTTCGACCGTACGCCGGAAGATGTTTTTGCCATCCAGGATGAAATTGCAGCCGCGATCGCCAAGGAACTGCGTACGATTCTGACCGGTGACCTCGGCACAACCAGCACGCCGATCGATATGCAGGCCTATGAACTCTATCTCAAGGGTCGCGGGCTGGTTGCGCGCCGCAGGGAAGCCGCTCTATTGGAAGGTATTGATGTGTTGAAATCTTCCATTGAGATTGAAACAAAATACGCGCCGGCTATGGCAACCCTGGCCAAAGCCTACGCTGTTCTACCCTGGTTTTCAGAAAAAATTCCGGCCGGGCAGGCGCGCGAACTGGCGCGTGACTGGGCCAGCAAGACGCTGGAGCTAGATCCCGAGAATATAGAGGCCCTTGCTGTTCTTGCCATCGTTTATGGTGAAGTTGACCTGAATTTTTCCGGCGCACTGGAGTTACTTGAAAAAGCTGTTCAGTTGGGCCCTGCCAATGTAGCCGCAAACAACTTTTTGGGCGACCTTTACGGTCGAACAGGAAATCTGACTTTGGCTCTGAAGTACGAATCACGAGCCGCAGAACTGGACCCGTTGGGACCGGTAAACTTAACCGACCTGGCAAATGTCTATTTGCTATCAGGTGAATATGACATGGTGATCCAACTCGCTAATCGAGCCTTGGCGCTAGACCCTGCTTTTACACATGCGCATCAACACCTTGTTAATGCCTATTACATACAGGGTGATGTAGACCAACTGGCTCTGACGGTACAGCGCTACGAATCAATTGCAGATCACGACTCTGTCTGGCTTGACGGCATGCGCATCGCGCTTGAGTTTGCCCAGGGTGACCATATTACGGCCAGGACTATTCTCCAGGAACGTGTAGCCCTGGTACAGACCAACCAGCTATATGCATCAACAGTTGCATATGAAGCTGCTCAAATTGGTGAGTTTGACATTGCCGGCGAAATGCTTTTTCAGGCTTATCGCGAAAAAGACGGAACCTGGATATTTCCTATCTGGATGCGTGGACCGGAGCAAGCACCCGAAAGCGCCTCCTGGCAAGAGTTCTGGCGTCAACCTGGTGTGAGGGAACTTGCGGAATTACGCCAACAAAATGGTCTGAGCCCCTATGCACCGACATTTGGCAGCGGAGCCAAACAATGAACTTTTTTAAAGAACTCAAACGCCGCAACGTCTTCCGTATGGGTATCGCCTACGTGGTGGTCGCCTGGGTGTTGTTGCAGGCCATCGATTTCGCGCTGGATATCATTTCCGCACCCAATTGGGTGATGCAGGTGTTTTTCCTGGCGGCTGTTGTGGGTCTTCCCCTGGTTCTGATTTTTTCATGGGTGTTTGAATTGACCCCGGAGGGTATCAAACTCGAGTCTCAAATAAACCCTGAGGACTCCGTAACCCTGCACACCAGCCGAAAACTGGATCGCACGATTATTACCTTTCTCGCATTCGCGGTGGTGTTATTGCTTGCAGAGCGGTTTATAAGCGGTAATGACGAAGATGTTTATGTTTCTGCTCCTGCAAACAAAGCAATTACCGAGCAACCGGCAACAACTGATCAGGTTGCAGATAGCGGTATACGCTCCGTGGCCGTCCTGCCCTTCGTTAATATGTCTTCTGACCCCGAGCAGGAGTATTTCTCTGACGGGTTATCCGAAGAGTTACTGAATCGTCTGGCACAGAATGAGCAGTTACGGGTGGCAGCGCGCACCTCGTCATTCCAATTTAAAGGACAAACGCTGGATATCGGTGAAATTGGCCGACAACTGAATGTGGATAACATTCTCGAAGGCAGTGTTCGTAAGGCAGCCAACCGTCTGCGCATCACCGCACAGTTGATCCAGGTAGATACCGGTTTCCATCTATGGTCGGAAACGTATGAACGCGAGATGGATGATGTCTTTGCCATCCAGGATGACATTTCGCTCGCCATTACCAGGGCTTTGGAAGCTGAACTGGGAACAGAAGCACCCAGCAAAAATAAGAAACCCACTGAAAGTCTTGAAGCTTACCAACTCTATTTGCAGGCAAGATTTCTGCTCGCGAAACGCGGTGGGGATAATATTCTTAAAGCCATTGAGCTATTTGGACAGGCCACGGCCCTGGACGAGAGTTTTTCCGAGGCCTGGTCGGGACTGGCATTAGCCTATTCGCTGGTTTCCGGTTATACGATGAAAACCTCCTCGGCTGAAGCCAGGGACAAGGGAATGGAAGCCGCCAGGAATGCCAGCCGTATTAACCCGGACAATGGCGAAGCTTACATGGCTTTGGGCTGGCTACAGGCGATTATGGACTGGGATATCTCTGCTGCCAGGGGAAACATGGAAAAAGCCTATCGATTGGCGCCCAATAACGCCGATGTTGTCAACTTGTATGGCGATTTTCTCTCCATGTGTGGCGATTTTGAGAAGGCTTTGCAAATAGAAACCAAGTCCATAGCCCTGGACCCACTCGCTGCGGTGCACTACTCAGACCTTGCATTTTTGATGCTTATGCTCAATCGTACCGACGCTGCACTTGAACCCGCGCTGACTTCGAGCAGGCTGGCCCCGGACACCGCTGCTCGTCATGACCCATTGATTATGACACTCATCCGGCTCGGCAGATATGACAAAGCGATAGAACATATTCGCCTTGCTGAGCTTAAAACAAATGTAGATCCCGGTTTCATCAATACGTGGTGGAGTTTTCTTTACTATCAACAGGGCGACCGTGAAAACCTCAGAAAAAAACTGGAGGAGCGACTTGAGGACCTGAATAGTGACAGCGATTATTACTCCTCCTTTATCACGGGAATGTTCACCATGTGGCTGGATGATCTTTCCGCTGCGATGCCACATTTTCAAAAGTCATATGAACTAAGAGAATTCGCCGTGAGCTGGCCGGAATATTTCTATCTACCGGAACACGTGAGTAATGACCCGGCCTGGCTGGATTTCTGGCAACAGCCGGGACTTTCCGAACTGATCCAAACGCGACGCGAATACGGCCCCTATGAAAATATCGGCTACTGGAAGGAGCCACCACAATGAGCTTTTTCAGTGAACTGAAACGCCGAAATGTCTTCAAGGTAGGTATCGCCTACTCGGTGGCATGCTGGCTTGGATTACAGATCATCGACCTGGTGTTGGATAACATCGATGCACCCGATTGGGTGATGCAGGTCTTTTTGCTCGGCGCCGCGGTTGGACTTCCGGTTGCTTTAATCGTCGCCTGGGCATTCGAAGTTACACCGGATGGTGTCAAGCTCCAAAAAGATGTCGACCAGAGCATATCCATCAACAAGCGCACAGGTCACCAACTTAACCGCGGCATCATCGTGATACTTTCCATGGCGATTGTCTTATTGCTAACCGAACGCTTCCGCGATGAGCTTTTTGGTGAGTCGGACACAGCTGAGATTAAAACGGAAATCACTGGCGATAAGGCAGACGATGCAACTGTTACTGATGCGAATATATCAATCGCCGTGTTGCCATTCCGCGACATGAGTGCTGCCCAGGATCAGGCCTATTTCGGTGAAGGTATTGCCGAAGAGTTGCTGAATGCGCTGGTTAAAGTGGACGGGTTGGATGTTGCTTCACGCACCTCGGCATTTTCACTTGCGGGTGAAAAGCTCGACATACCAGCCATTGCCGCCCGTCTCGGTGTCAATCACATCCTGGAAGGCAGTATTCGTACATCCGGGCAACAGGTAAGAGTTACAGCACAATTGATTGAAGTCCGTAACGATGTGCATTTATGGTCAGAGACTTACGATGGTTCGCTGGATGATATTTTTAAAATCCAGGACGAGATTACCGGCAAAATCACCGACGCCTTAAAACTGCAACTGGGTGGTGAATTAACGCCGTCATCCGATGTGCTGACCAGTAACGCGGAAGCCTACCAACTGTACCTGCAGGGCCGCCATCTCTGGCGGCAACGAAGCGCCGCTTCCATCAATGAGGCCATCCGGCTTTTCAACCGGGCCGTTGAACTGGACCCCGGTTTCTCCCGGGCCTGGTCAAACCTGGCGGTCGCCTATCTCAACCAGCCTGACTATGACCGTTCATACGATCCGGAAGAAGGTATGGAACGTGGCCTGATGGCTGCGGAAAAAGCGTTGGAGATCACGCCGCAATCTACCGAGGCCTTGATCATCAAGGCAAATTACAACCTTGATCACTGCAATGTAGTGGAATCAGCGCGCCTGTACGAAACAGCCATCGGCTTAAACCCCGGTGATCCGACCGCGCACCATTGGTATGCCATTCTGCTATCAATGGCGGGTCGCGCGGAGTTGGCATTGGAGCATATCGAAAAGGCGAAGACTATCGATCCGCTGATTTCAGCGGTGATTGCGATTGAAGCCGATATTTATAACGTCCTTCAGGACTATGTCAGGTCGGAGACGTTAACACGCACAGCAGTTTCCCTGGGGTTACATGGCGGCTCCCTTTACTCGCTCGGTTCAACTTATCTGCTGTCAGGAGAAACTGAAAAGGGTAAAGCCCTGATTGAAGCAGGACGGACCGGTGAAGACCCGACACAGACGGTTACGCGCCAATTGTTTTTGCAGGCTCTGGATGACCCGGAAAAACAAAAACTCTTCGAACAGCATATTGGCAAGGCCGGCAACTCCTATTCATACGCAACCGCCGACAATATGGGATACCTTGCGCTGTTGGGCTCGGCCTACACCTTTGAATACCAGTCAGACGCGGAATGTGTATTGATTGATACCCCGGTATGGTATGAATCTTTTCGCGAACAACGTAACACACCTGAGTTTTTCGAAATGATGGAACGTGCTGGTATGGTGGAATACTGGCGCGAATTCGGATGGCCGGATGATTGCGCATCCCTGGACCAGGACCTGGCGGAGTGCCCGTGACATGGAGACGTGAATGAGCTTTTTTGATGAACTGAAAAGAAGAAACGTCTTTCGTGTGGGCATTGCTTACGCCGTCTCCGCATGGATTTTATTACAAGTGGTCGACCTGGTGCTGGAAAACATCACCGCACCCGCCTGGATCATGCAAATCTTTATGCTGGCGCTGGCCATCGGTTTTCCGGTCGCGTTAATTTTTGCCTGGGCGTTCGAGTTGACACCCGATGGTGTCAAGCTGGAAAAAGATGTCGACCGCAGCCAATCCATCTCCCACGTCACCGGTCAGAAAATGAACCGCCACATCATCATCGCGCTGAGCATAGCCGTGGTTTTTCTGCTGGTAGACCGGTTCATCCCGGATACCGATACAAACGTTCGGCCTGTAGTTGAAGTTGCAGAAACTACCGGCCAGTCAGCGGCGGTAGCCGAATCCACGGATAAATCCATCGCTGTCCTGCCATTCGTCAACATGAGCTCTGACCCTGAGCAGGACTACTTTGCGGATGGCATTTCTGAAGAGATTCTCAACGCCCTGGCCGGGGTCAGTGAATTAAAAGTAGCGGGGCGTACTTCTTCTTTTGCATTCAAAGGCAGGAACGAAGACCTCTTGGAGATCGGTAAGGTCTTGCGGGTTAACCATATCCTCGAAGGGTCAGTGCGTAAATCCGGTAACCGGGTACGAATTACCGCCCAGCTGATCAAGGTGGATGACGGATTTCACATGTGGTCTGAGACCTTTGACCGGGAACTGGATGACATTTTCGTCATTCAGGATGAAATTTCTGCAGCCATCCTGACGCAGATGAAAACCCAGTTACTGGGTGAGCAGCAAATTGCCACAGCTCCGACCGACCCGAGGGCTTATGAGCTTTATTTGCTGGCCAAGCAACGTATATATGACCGTAACAAAGCCAGCCTGGAGATGGCCGAAAAACTCCTGATTGAAGCAACCGGCATCGATCCCGCTTATGCACCCGCCTACGCACAATTGGGGATTGCTTACATACTGCTTGCCGATACAAATTACGGCAGCATGCCCGACGCGATTGCAAAGGGGAAATCAAAAATCAATCTTGAAAAGGCCCTGCAGTTGGACCCGGACAATGCCGAGGCGCTTGCCGGAATGGGTCTATATGTCTATACCTATGAACTGGACCATGAAAAAGCAATTGCCCTGTTGCAAAGAGCGGTGGCAATCAATCCCAGTATGATCAATGCCAATACCTGGCTTGCCACCCAGTTGGACACGATCGGTAATATTCAAGCCAGTTTTGAGTTGCGTAAGCAAA
Organism: uncultured Gammaproteobacteria bacterium; assembly: GCA_963759155.1. Lineage (GTDB taxonomy): Bacteria > Pseudomonadota > Gammaproteobacteria > Xanthomonadales > SZUA-36 > SZUA-36. Next base: position 15,093 of record CAVWXX010000026.1, read on the forward strand.
CGTTTGAGCGTGACCCGCTGCATGCAGCTACTTTTGGCAACTTGCAACAGGCATATACCGTCCTTGGACAAACCGAGGAAGCCCTGATAATGCTCGATGGCCTGCAAGCATATTTACCCGATGATGGACAACTCCTCGGGGATTATGGGCAGGTTTACCTGATGAGCGGTCACTTGGCCAAGGCCCAAGAGTACTTCCAGTCATCCCACGAAAAAGAACCACTCAATGACGTTAACCGTATTTGGTATGGGTTCAATCTGTTGAGTTCCCAAAACTATGAGTTAGCGGCCAGGATTGCACCGGACCGGTTGGCCACCCTTGCCTTAAGCAGGCTTGGCAGGACAGAAGAGGCCTTGATCATGGGTAAAAAAGTCATCGATAGCGGGCAGGTGCCAAACTGGTATTTTCAAGCCCTGGCCGAAAACGAACGCTTCGCTGAACTGGTTGAAGTGCTGGAGTCCCGCTGGCATAGCCTGGATGATTTTTCCAGGGACTGGCCGGGAAGAAGGGGCTACGGTTATCACTCCATGGGTTATATTGCGCAAGCCTACCGCGCATTGGGTAACGAATCCAAGTTCTCTGATGCCATGTCCCGCCTCCGGACGGCACTGGATTCGCAACTGGATGAAGGGGCGGATAACTGGCCACTACGAATCTCCCAAGCGCACTATGCCATGCTTGTTGATGACCACGAGGCCGCTATCGGTTTTCTTGAAATGGCTTTTAAACGGGGCGCCTATTTGGACACCAATAATGAAACAGCCTTTCTTATCTTTAAACCACTCAACGGCAACCCACGTTTCGAGGCCGCTAAGGCGGCCATGAACGCGCGACTGGATGAAGAACTGAAAAAAATAGGAGATGAAGACTCAAGTGAGCTTCTTTGAAGAACTAAAAAGAAGAAATGTATTCCGGGTAGGAATCGCCTACGCTGTTTCTGCGTGGATTCTGTTACAGATCGTCGACCTGGTGCTCGAAAACATCGCAGCGCCGGATTGGGTGATGCAGGTCTTCATGCTGGCCGTGGCCATTGGATTTCCGCTGGCGCTGTTGTTTGCCTGGGCTTTCGAGATGACACCGGAAGGTATCAAGCTTGAAAAAGATGTCGACCGAAATCAATCCATCACACACGTAACCGCGCAAAGGATGAACCGCAATATCATCATCGCGTTGGTGATCGCCGTGGTGCTTTTGTTGGTGGACAAGTTCACGCCTGACATGAACAGAGACGCCGAGCCTTCCGCGGCCCAGGTGCAAAGCGTCGAAACCCCGGTACCACAGGCTGAAGAGGAAGAGAAATCTATCGCAGTTCTGCCCTTTGTCGATATGAGCCCTGATGGTGACCAGGCTTATTTTGCCGATGGCATTTCCGAAGAAATCCTCAATGTGCTGGTTAAAACCCACAGTCTGAAAGTGGCGGGAAGAACCTCATCATTCCAGTTCCGTGGCCGTAACGAGGACCTTCGCGTTATCGGTGACCAACTGGGTGTAGAACATATCCTTGAAGGTTCGATCCGCAAAGCCAACAATCGTGTGCGTATCACTGCCCAGCTTGTTAAAGCCGATGATGGTTTTCACCTCTGGTCTGAAACCTATGACCGGGACCTGACTGATATCTTTGCGATCCAGGATGAAATCGCCCATGCGATTACCGGCGCACTGGCGATTGAACTCAATTTGGACGAAGAACAGCAAACCCTGAAGACCGCCAGTACCGATAACATGGAGGCTTATGAGCATTATCTCGAAGCAAAAGGTTTAATTGCACGACGTCTTGATTTCGACCGGTCGATCGACCTGCTCAATGAGGTGACCCGGCTGGACCCGGATTTTGCCCCTGGCTGGGCCGCCGGCGCGCAGGCGCATAGCCTGGCGATCTATTACCTCACCGTCGACAGGCAACAGTTCAAGGATACGGCAGAAACAATGGCCAGGCGGGCACTGGAAATCGACCCCAATCTGGCGAGCGCGTATTCCGTGCTGGGTGATGTTTATCGTGACCGCTACGAATGGAGCAAGGCCAGGAAAAACTATTTGCGGGCGCTGGACCTTAACCCGGATGATAGCGAGGCCAATACACAGTATTCGCAGATGCTCTGGCGGGTCAGTTATTTTGACGAGGCCTTAAAGTACAGCACCAGGGCCATCGATCTCGACCCGCTGTCCTGGGTTAACCTGACGGTTCAAGCCTCGCTGCGTTATGCCACCGGGGACCGGACCGGGGGCTGGGAAGACATAGAGAAAACACTGAGAATCGGTGGACGCTACAAGTTTTTCCCATTACGCCACGCGATTAATATGGCCATTAGCGATGGTGATATCGAACGGGCGATTAAGCTGATGGTAGAGCTATCCACATCCGAAACGGTCAATAAGTTCTACCCCGGCACAACGGCCCACATCGAGAAACTCGTACCGTTATTGAAATCAGGGGAAGATACCCTCGCCTTCCTGCGAAAATCACATGTAAAATCAGAGGCCGACAACCCCACCGGCGACTGGGCCGGCAACTGGACGACCGATTTGTACTGGGCCGCGTATTACGGCGATTACGAGCTTGCTGAAGCCATATTCGATTCGGGAACCTCGTACGATGCCAGTCAGGAAATACTCGATACGACCTGGTTTAATTACCCCATCATCAACCCGCTGCGTAACTCGGCAGCTTACAAGCACCTGGTTAAATCAATCAACCTGGATGACTTCTGGCGTGAAAATGGTTTCCCCGCGAACTGCAGACCGATTGGAGATGATGATTTTGCATGTAACTAGGCCAAACAATGCACCCGAGCCCGGCAGGAGATACCTTTGAGCTTTTTTGAAGAACTCAAACGCCGCAACGTTTTCAGAGTAGCCATCGGTTACGCGATCACCGCCTGGCTATTGCTGCAGTTTATTGACCTGGTATTGGAGAACGTCAATGCGCCGGATTGGGTCATGCAGGTGTTTATGCTTGCATTGACGATCGGCTTTCCATTAGCCATCTTCTTTGCCTGGGCCTTCGAAATGACACCTGAAGGCGTGAAGCGCGAGTCTGAAATAGACCGGTCACAATCCATCACTAATAAAACCGGCCGTAAGTTGGATCGCAGTATCATCATTATCATGGCGCTGGCACTGGCCTATTTTGCGTACGACAAGTTTTCCGATAAGGGAACTGACAGCCCTTCTGAGGCAGCTTCGCAAAGCGCCGAAACTGTCATCGAAACACCGGCACCCGCGTTGTCACAGGCCTCACCGACCGATGAAAAATCAATAGCAGTGCTGCCACTAGTCAATCGCAGTATAAATGCCGAAGACGCGTTTTTCGCAGAGGGTCTGCACGATGAACTGTTAACCCAGTTAAGCCGGGTTTCAGCCCTGAAAGTGATTTCACGCACCTCGGTCATGGGCTATGCCGGAACCACCAAGCGAATGCCTGAAATTGGCCGTGAACTGGGTGTGGCCACGCTGCTGGAAGGCGGCGTACAGCGTTCGGGAAACCGTGTGAGAATAAACGTACAGTTGATTGACGCCGAAACCGACGAGCATCTGTGGGCCGAGGTTTACGACCGTGAGCTGACCGCCGACAACCTGTTTGATATCCAGTCCGATATCACCCGTGCGATTGCCGATGCCCTGCAGGCGGTTCTGACCGGGGAGGAGCAGCAAAACCTTGAACAAAATCCCACTGAGAATGTCGACGCCTATGCCTTCTATCTTCGTGGCAAGGCAGCATCCAAGGGCTATGGTCGCCAAGCTGTTGAAATTGACGAGTCAATTGGATACTTCCAGTCTGCCATTGAACTGGACCCACAATTTGCAGCGGCTTACGCCGTTCTTGCCATCGACTGGACCGAGCGATTTTGGACCAGCGACAGGCAAGGAGACGAATTAGAACATGCCTTTGCGGCCCTGGAACAGGCCAGGGCATTGGCACCTGAATTACCGGAAACACTGACCGCAGAAGGCTACTATCATTACTGGGGTCACCTGGATTACAAACCCGCAATCGCAGCGTTTGACCGGGCACTGCAAAAAGAGCCCCGCAATTACCTGGCCCTGCGCGGAAAGGCTTACGCATTACGACGACTGGGGCGAATGGACGAGGCTGTAATCTTACTGGAAACAGTGGTTTCACTGGATCCTCTATTTGCCGAGATCCACGCCGACCTGGCCTATTGCCTGTTGCGAGCCGGTCAGTATCAGCAGGCGAAAATCATAATAGACCGGGCCACGCTGCTGGGTGCAGACAACCCTTTCTATCAATACATCAAAGCTGAAACGTTTCTATTCCGGGGAGAACTGGAACCAGCCTGGCAGGCAATGGTTTCAGTATTTTCTAATGACGAATACACACAGGGGTTTTATCTCGATATTCAGATGCTTGTCGCACTCGCACAGGATGACGCCAGCCGGGTTGATTATGTACTGGACAGGTACGGGGTCGCGGATTCCCAGAGCCTCGGACCCATTTTTACCCGGGGGCTGGTTTACCTCCATCGCGATGAACCGGATAAACTACTTACATTGATTGAAGAATTTCAACAAAGCCTGCAAATTGCTCAGCGTGAGCAACCGGACTCAGAAGCTACCCTGTTGGGTTTTGTCCACTTATATGGTTTGCAAAAAGACCAGGCCAGGCTAACCGAGGCGGTCAAAGCTTATTACGCGGGTGTGAAACCCGATGCCCTGAGGATAGTAGAAAACCGAAGCGTCCCCATTGCCTATACACTGGCCGGGGATACTGACGGAGTGCTGGCTTACCTGGATGAACTGGTCGCGCAGTATGGCCCCTGGGAATTCTATTATTTCACTATCGACCCGGTTTTCGATAGCATACGCGACCTGCCCCGCTTCCAGGCTCTCGACAAACAATACCGACAGTGGTTGGAGCAACAGTCATGAACCTGTTGAAAGAACTCAAGCGTCGTAACGTCTTCCGCGTTGGCATTGCCTACGCAATCACCGCCTGGCTATTGTTGCAGCTGGTCGACCTTGTGCTGGAAAACGTCAATGCACCGGACTGGGTGATGCAGGTCTTCATGCTGGCGCTGGCCATCGGTTTCCCGCTGGCGTTGTTCTTTGCCTGGGCTTTTGAATTGACACCCGAAGGCGTCAAACGTGAATCAGAAATTGACCGTTCACAGTCCATCGCTGCTCAAACAGGTCAGAAGCTTAACTACAGCATTATGTTCATCATGGCGATCGCATTGGCCTGGTTCGCCTGGGAGCGGTTTGGCTCCGCACCTCAAGCAACCCTACCCTCCGAAGAAGCCCTGGTAGTTGCATCTGAACCCGCAGAAGAAGTTGCCGCGACGGTCAAATCTATCGCCGTGCTGCCCTTCGTCGCAATGAGCAGCGGGGCGGATGACGGGTATTTTGCCGATGGCCTGACCGAGGAGATTCTCAACTCACTAGCGCAGTTACCGGAATTACTGATCACTGCCCGCACTTCGTCATTCCACTTCAAGGGCCAGGATGTGCCCGTGCAGGAAATCGCTGAGAAGCTGGGTGTGCAGCATATCGTTGAAGGTTCGGTGAGGCGCTCAGGTGAGCGCCTGCGGGTGACCGCGCAATTGGTTCGCGCTGCCGATGGTTTTCATATCTGGTCGGAAAATTATGACAGCACGTCAGAAGACACGATCCAGGTACAGGAGGATATCGCTGAGAAAATCGCCGAGGCTATGAACGTGGTCATGGACGATGACAAGCGCGATGCCATGCGCCAGGCTGGCTTGCGTAACGTAAACGCGTTTATCAATTATCAGAAGGCGATGGAGCTTTTCGCAAACGCACACAATGAATCCAACCAGATTGAATACCTTCGCCGCAGCAACCAGTTCCTGGAGATGGTTATGGATGAAGTGCCGACATTTGCGCCCGCCTTCATCTCTCACACGGACCTGTTTGTTCATATGCTGCTCGATGACAGCGTGGGCCAGGTAAATGAAGGCGTTACAGCGCAGGATATCGAGGAGGCCCCGGCCATTATCATTGCTGACCTTGCCACTGCCGCGGAAAACGCGCGAAATTTATCGCAACGCAACAACATCGAGTTGGACCTGGCATATGTGAACGGCGACTGGTGGGGATTCCCGGGCAAAGTTGAGCGTTTCCTGACTGATAGTGGTTGCGAAGATGCTAACTGGGTACCGAGTATTGTTGCAGCCTACGGTCTCGCAGGGCGCTATGCCGTAAGAGTCCGTGAAATACGCAAATGCGACCCAATGTGGTCACATTCCTGGTTCTCTGAATCACGCGCCTTTTTGTGGGCAGGTGACAAAGAGGAGGCACTTCGGGTTGCACGTGAAGGTGATGAAGTTGCACCCGGGGGTTGGCTGAGTATTGCCCTGCTGCGCGCACTGGTCACCAATGGTCTGTATGAAGAAGCGGATCACGCCATCACCACTCATTTCCGCCTTAAAGAAGATATCTTGATGGCTAAAGTTCTTAAATTTTCAGCGATGGGTGATCGTGATGCTGCTAATTCCATAGCCGAAGAACTGAAGAGCCTGCCCAATCCGACTACCTTCAATGAATCCATGTACTTTGCCTGGGTGGGTGACCGGGAAAACGCCAACCGCCGGGCAGCGAGAATCGATGAACATCCGTTTGGATCACAATCCCTGTTGTTGCTGGTGTACTGGTGCGCCTGCGGTGCGCCCTTTGATCTCGAGGTTACACCCAATTTTGCAGCGAGAATAAAGGCCGCGGGCATGCCCTGGCCGCCCGCCTCGCCGATCACATTTCCATTGAAGGACTGGTAGATTGAGCTTTTTGAGGGACTTAAAAGAAGAATCGTCTTTCGTGTTTTTGTTGCCAACCTGATTTCCGAGTGGGTGGTGTTACAGGTTGTTGACCTGATGGTGGAGATTATTAATTTATGCGCCATGACTAAAGACACTTAAAGCTGATGATTCAAGCCCTGATAATATTGTGGTGTACCGGGCAAAGATCGGGGAGACTTTTATCGGACGCGCCGATTTCAGGAACTACCATTGGTTCTTGAAATCTCAGTGTATGAAATACATTTGCTTTTTTTTAGGGAGGTTTACTAAAAAGTACATGCGCGTTTTTGATATTTACCAACATCCAAAATATGGCAAGCAAGCCGTACGCCGTGGTTTTTCGTGGCTGGCGTTCCTGGCCCCTTCCGTATGGGCCGTACGCCGTGGACTCGGCCTGGTCACGGTCATGCTCGTGGTTACCACCACCCTGATGTTTGATATCGCTCAACTGGCAGGCTCATGGGTATCCGGTCCCGTTGCGCAGCTACTTTTATTGATCGTGCTCGTCATCGCTTTTGGACTCAAGCCCGGCTTTAACGGTTACCGCTGGCATGCACGTGTTTTGCAGGATGAGAAGTTTTCTTTCAAATGCACCGTTGCTGCCGAGAGTCGCCGCCAGGCACTTAAAGCCGCCAATGACGATAAATACAGGGATGACATAAACGTCGCAGGCTAGAAATGTATTAGCGCGCGTAAATTTGAAGGTCGGTACCCACCGCGTCAGCGATTTCGAGCGTCCGGGCAAGTTCCGGATGACGCACGATCAGGTAGCCGTCTGACAAAAGTGTCTGGCGCCAGTTGCGACGGGGTGCGCCTAATGGCAACAGATCTTCCACAACGATGTGCTCGCCGAAACTGTGCCTCAGGCTGTTGAGACCATGGATGGCACAGATGTGCCCCTGGCCACTGGCCCGCTTGAAAATCGCCGCGGCATGGTAGCGGCGGTGGGCGGTCTGATTGAAGTCACCATGGGTGACGGCCTCCGCCCAGCCTTTATAAATATCAAAATCATTGCTGAAGTTCATCAAATCAACCGAACGCCCACCCGGTGGACGACCACCAATCTCACCAAAAACAGCCTCACCCGAAGGTGTCAAAAACCACTCCATGTGTGTGAAGCCGGTGCGAAACCCCAGTGCCTCAATAACACGTTTGCCAAGTTCACGCCCGGCAGCAAGTTCCGGACGGTCGGGGTTACGCAGGTTAACCGTCTGCATTGAAATCCACTCGGTATTGCGGCCGACAATAGGCTTGGGCCGGTACCAGGCAATGTTCTCGTAGAGTATTTGACCACCCGCACAGACCGTGTCGAAGGTGTATTCCTCACCCTCAATGTATTCTTCAACGCTGACCTTACGGTGCTCGCCGACATCGGTGATAGCGACCTCAAGGCCTTCCTGGTCACGCACCTCATGGGTGTTCGCCGAGCCGGCGCCGTCAATAGGCTTGACCACCAGCGGCATACCGATTGTTGCTGCCGCAGTGCGAATCGCATCCGAGCCGGTCGCAATAGTGTTGCGGGGAGTTCGTAGACCTGCGGCATCAAGGGCATCTTTCATTTTTTTCTTGTCGCGAAAAAGTTCGGTCTGAGCCGTTTGCATCCCACCAATGCCCAACATCTCGCGTAGTTGCGCGGCGAGGGTCATGAACGGTTCCCACAAACATTCAACACGGTCTATCGGGGTGTGAACCGCGCATTCCCGGACAATGGCAAACACCGTGTCGGTTTCAAATAATGACGGTACCCGCAGGTAGTCTGAAAGACTTTGTTTAACCACCCACGGCAACGAGCCCGTCGGGTGCTCACCAAGCCCGATCACCCGGGCTCCGCATTGCGCCAGCCCACGCGTGAAGTCGGTCATTTCGGCGGGATAGCCGGGCGAAATGAAAAGAATGTTGATGACTACTGCCTCCTGGTCAACTGCTGCAAGCATACCACCCGAATCGAAGATAGAAACCATTCACACCGCCTTATCAAACATTTCACTGAAACAATTTTGCTTTGAGTGTGTAAAAATGAGTGGCAAATCATCATTTGGCCAAAAAACAGATGCGTCAACGGTTTATCAGCTTAGTTTTTTGTACATCCCTGTTAACGTGCTATGGCTGTGCGAGCTACCCAGTCAACCCGCCAATACAACAAATTGACGAAACCACCGGTTACCGCATGATTAACAGGACACTGGGTGAGAAGAATTCGGATGAGCTGTTTATTGTTCTGGGGCTCTCCGGTGGTGGTGTCCGGGCAGCAGCCCTGGACTATGGGGTCATGAAGTACCTGGATCGCATCCATTTTGGTGCTGATAACCGCAGCCTGCTAGATGAGGTAGATATTATCAGCAGTTCCTCCTCTTCGAGTATTCCAGCGGCCTACTACGGCCTGTATGGCCAGCAGGTGTTTCTGGATAATTTTTCGGAAGATTTTCTTTACCAAAACTATGAAACCAAAATCAAGAGAAGACTTAGCAGCCCATTGGAGTGGCCGCGCCTGGCATCGGGGAAATTCAGTCGTGGTGACCTGGTAGCCGAATACTTCGACCAGCACATGTTTGAAGGGCATACCTTTGCAGATATGCAGCAACAGCGCCCGATCGTCACACTCAATGCAACCGATATGGGCATCGGGTCACAATTTTCATTTATCCAGGGGTATTTCGACTTGATTTGCTCTGACCTGTCACAGGTCTCTGTTGCCCGGGCGGTCACCGCATCCATGGCCTTCACACCATGGTTTACTCCCATTACCCTGAAAAACTACAACGATGGCCGATGTGGCTATATCACGCCCGACTGGGTACAGAGTGCAATAGACGCCGGTGCTAACGCCGACCCGCAGGTATACGCAGCCGCCTGGGATGTATTAAGTTATGCAGCCATCGACAAGCGCCCCTTCATACACCTGCTCGACAGCGGTGTTTCAGACAATATTGGAATTCGAACTCCCCAACTGGCCTTTAAACTGACCGACCAATTTGACCAGATCACAAAAAGCCCCATCGATAAACTCGTAGTAATCATGGTAAATGCCAAGCCAAAAAGCTACTTCAAGGGTGACTTGCAAGACAAGCCACCCGGTTTCGTTGCAGCCGTAGATGCCGCAGTATCCTGGCCCATCGCCAACTATTCCTATGAAACAGTAAATATCATCAAACGAAATGTTCGTGACGGCCGGAACGTGGCGGAAAACCAGCGCCGGAACAACGAAGCCTGTAACGACCATGCCCGATCACTATGCGAACAGGTTGAACTGGGAACAGCGTGTTTTGAAAAAGTATCCAACGGCTGTCTGAACACGTTCTCGGTCAACGCTGACAAGGCATCCGTAGCGTTCGATATATACCTTGTACATGTGAGCTTTAAGGCAATAGCAGACCAAGCTCGACGTGAATGGTTTCAGTCTATCCCGACAACGCTGGAGCTCCCCCGGGAAGACGTGGATGCATTGATTGATATAGCGCCAAAGCTATTACATCAGGACCCTGAGTTTCAGTCTCTGCTCCATGACCTGGGAGCACGAATAGCCGATTGACGCAGACCGCATTTCCATGCGCTTCATTAAATTGCGACTCGATAACATCTACACACTCTCTGAAACCGGGACGATTGGGAAGCCAATCATTTATACTTAAAACTGATTCACCATTTCACGAATAGCAGAGGAAAAACATGAACATCACCGTATTGGGTGCTGGAGCGGGCGGCACCACCGTCGCGTTCGACTGCGCCGCTCACGGGCACCAGGTCAGTCTTTTTGACTTTCCCCAGTTTCCCGACAACATTGCCAAAATCGCCGAACAGGGCGGCATCCACGCCGAGGGCGATATTTCCGGTTTCAGCGACATCGCGTATGCGGGTCACGATATCGATCGTGCCCTGGATAAGGCTGATCTCATTTACGTTGTAGGCCCCGCGTTCAGCACCGAGCCGTTTGGAGAGGCCGTTGCCGGCAAGTTACGTCCGGGGCAGACGGTAATCGTGTCACCCGGTTCATGTGGTGGTGCACTGGCTTTCAAGCGGGCCGCAGGGCTTGCCGTTGATGACGATTCGATTTGCGTGGCCGAGACACACACGCTGCACTATGCCGTTCGTCTGACCGAGCCTGGCCGTGTTCACGTCTTCCTTAAGCTAAAAGCCGGCAACCTGCTGGCAGCCCTACCGGGCCACAAAACCACGAGTACCCTGGAGCTGATTTCAGACGTGTACCCGAGCATGGAGCCGGCTAAAAACGTCATTCAAACCAGCCTGCAAAATGCCAACCCGGTCATCCACCCGGCCGTCAGCCTTTGTAATTCGGCACGCATTGAAGGCGAAGGTGATTTTCTTTTTTATGAAGAAGGGGTTACAGACTCGGTCGGAAGGATCATTGAATCTGTCGACCGCGAACGAATAGCCATTGGCGAGCGACTGGGAATAGAAATTCTCTCAGACCCGGTAATCGGCATGCGCCAGGGTTACATGCTTGAAAACAACTACGGCAGGGGTTATCGAAAGGCGCCGGGGTTTCTCGGCATCACCGCCCAACCGCAACTTGACCATCGCTACATCAATGAGGATGTCGGATACGGGCTTGTCTTCATGTCGCGTCTGGGCAAACAGGTGGGTATAGAAACCCCGACCATCGACGGCATCATCCAGCTCGCCTCGGTGCTCATGAACAGAGACTACGAGGGCGAGGCATTGCGCACCCCGGATTCCCTTGGAATTGGCGAATTAACGGCGGAACAAATTGCCGGCCTTTAAGGGTTTTTAAAAAGAGTGGATACGCAAAGGTCACTAAATTAAGCCTGACCGCTCAGAACTTCGAGTAGACAACCGAAGACCCGAGGTTCTGATTTTCCGCCAGGCGTTGTATTTCCCTGCTTTTCAGGTTGTACACCCATATCGCGGATTTTTCCTGCCCACCGAAAACACTGTTCCAACGCTCTCTGAGGACCAGGGCGCTTTGTCCACTAATATAGGTCAGCACATCAAAGCGCTTCCCCTCGGGTAGAGCCAGTGTTTCACTCACATCACCATCCAGGTCCGTGAGAACGTAACGCGCAGCCTTCGATTCGTCCAAGCGCTCTTTGCAGGCCATTTTTTCGAGGTCATTGATCCAGGCCGCCTGGTCCAGCCGGCAAACTCCGGATAGCCGGTCCAGGGTTTGCAGTGTCCCTGTGATGACGTTGAAGGAACGAATGAGCCTATCCCCCGCTTCGCTGGTTTCGAACAGCACAGTGTCTTGCGACACCACCATCATCGTGGAAACCTGGTGCGACTTGTGGGCAAAAATGGTTTGGCTGTCAGACTCACCGGAAAGCGCAACGGAAAACAACCTGTCGCCATCGTCGTAAACAACCATACCTGAGCTTTCAAGATAACGGGCAAGAACACCGGCATACAAAGCGGCTGTTTGCCCGGTGTTTACATCCACCCAGGAGATGCGACGCACTTTCTTGCGGTTGACAGAAGCCGATTCGGCGATCAGTAGCCTGTTCTCCAGAAAGCTGCTGACGTCATGTATGGTTTTGTCGCCCAGGTTGGTGACCACGGATATGCTGCCATCCTTGAGACCATACCGCATCAGGTAGTTCGACTGCGCGAAGTAAAGATACCCATGGTAGCCGGCCTGATCACGGGATTCGCACGACACCAGGGCTGGAAGTAGCAGGATGAAAACAAGCGTCAGCAAGATTTTGCGCATAAGCGTGAAACAAAAACCTGTGTGAAAAGGGGGGAGCACCGGGGCAGGATACATTTTGCAGAACAGGAACACTAGTTGTCTGTGAACCTCTCAACGCTATTTGACGTCAGTGTAAAAATAAAATTACTGGAAGTTTTACCCTGGCCTCAAATATTTGACTCCAATTACTCCCGGCTCAGGATGCCGCTCGAGCAATTCTCAGAGGACGCCATAGGTTCGATTCATTTCCACATGACGTTGGCGCCTGACTTGATTGCCGCTTGGAGCAATTCGATAAGCGGCAGGGCGCGGTGCGCCATGCTCACCACAGGCTCTTCCTCTTCATCGTCTTCAGCGGGTGGTAAATCCTTTTCGGCCTCAATGGCCGTTTTCAGAAGATCGAGAGCAGCGGGGACATCTGCCGCCAGGATCGCGCCGGGCACTTTCGGACTGTGTCCCATCATTTTCAGCAAGGCGAGTGCAATATCTCCAAACATCATGATGTCGGCATATCTCTTAGTGGTAAACGTAACAATCATCTCAAACCCTCCTGTGTGGAGACTGGTGTACCCAACCTTCCACCACGATACTACGCTATGTATTGAATGTCCCGTGCGCGAAAAGAAAAGGGGCCTGCGATTGCTCGCAGGCCCATCTGAATTTGCCGCGTTGTAAAGCTGCGGATAGCGTGTTTTTACTCTGAACCATCCTCCGACGGGATGTAATCATCCAGATTCAGAATCTTTTCCACATACATACAAACATCCAAAATCATCGCATCATTTTTAAGAGCTTCTTCAATCTGTGCGGTCCAGTGACCCCTTTTCCAAAAAAACCTACTGTTTGTGTGCAGGATAATACTCGGCGAGCGCTCTCATCACGTCCTGCCTGGCTATCACGCCCACTAATCTTCCATTGTCGACCACGGGGTAACGTTGGAAACGACCGTTTATGAACCTTTCCATCACGCTCAATATGCTGTTCTCAGGACTCACGTATTCCGGATCAGCACTCATGTGTTTCTTCACCTGACCACCGGGCTCACCATGGTAGTACCCCTGCAAAGCAACTTGCATACAATCCCGTTCTGTTAACATGCCGACCAGCCTGCCATGCTCGTCCAACACGGGGGCACCTGAAATATTGGATTTGAACAGCAGCTGTGCTGCCTTTAATGTGTCCATCTCAGGATTCAGGATCAACACGTCTTGCTTCATGTAATCCCGAATCTGCATTGATCTAATGATCATAAGGATTCTCCTTTCGCATCCCTGGAACCAGGCTTGTGCTGATCCCTTTTAGGACAAGTTTCACAGCGGGACTCACCAGGTAGCTTGCTGCCACAGCCTTTCCTGAAAGGTTTGCCGGTAAACAGCAAACTCAAGCTCATCGCCAGGCAACAAATGCTGACTACAATCACTGTTCCGATGAACATGCCCATCAAGCTATTCTCCAAAATCGTCAAACAACACGTTTTCTTTTTCCACACCCAGGTCTTCCAGCAAGCGGGTGATCGCAGCATTCATCATCGGTGGACCACACAGGTAGTATTCGCAGTCCTCCGGTGCCGGATGGTCTTTGAGGTAATTTTCATACAATACGCTATGAATAAAGCCAACCAGTCCCGTCCAATTGTCTTCGGGTAAAGGATCGGACAGTGCCAGGTACCAATTGAAATTCTCATGGGTGTCGGCCAGTTCATCAAATTCTTCCTGGTAAAACGCTTCGCGTAAACTGCGTGCTCCATACCAGAATGAAATTTTACGCTGAGTCTTGATCCGCTTGAGTTGATCAAAGATATGCGAACGCATCGGCGCCATTCCGGCCCCGCCTCCGATGAAAATCATCTCATTTTGAGTTTCTCTTGCCAGGAATTCTCCGTAGGGTCCCGAGACCATGACCTTGTCACCCGCCTTGAGGTTGAAGATAAAAGAAGACATGACACCGGTAGGTACCTTGCCTTGCAATTGAGGGGGTGGTGTTGCAATTCGAACGTTGAGAATGATGATGTCTTTCTCTTCCGGGTAACTTGCCATGGAGTATGCCCGCGTGCTCGGCACCGTGACCTTTGAGTGTAATTTCATCAAGTCTAATTGAATCCAGTCCGCCAGATACTCTTCACCGATTTCAAAGTCTGAATAATCCAGTTCGTGGGGCGGGCATTCGATCTGTATATACCCCCCGGCTTTGAAATCAATCAACTCACCTGGTGGTAATTGAAGTACCAGTTCCTTGATAAAAGTGGCGACATTGTCGTTGGAGCGCACGGTACACTCCCACTTTTTCACACCGAATACATCTTCGGCAACCTGGATTTCCATGTCCTGTGTGACAACAACCTGGCAGGCCAGTCTTTCACCTTGAGCTGCCTCTTTTTTGGAAATTAATGACGTTTCTGTAGGCAGCAGCTCGCCGCCGCCTCGCTTCACCTTAACCCGACATTGGCCGCAGGTTCCTCCTCCCCCACAAGCGGATGGCACAAAAATTCCGGCATCAGCCAGTACGCCGTGCAAACGCCCACCAGACTGAACTTTGATATCCCGGTCATCGTTTACCCTGATGGTAACTTCACGCTGCGGTACCAACCGTGACCGGACCCACAGGATCGTCAGGGCCAACAATAGAAGGAGCGTTGTAAAAACGAGGACGCTGTATATAACTTCTTGCATCAGGTTTCCTAAAAGCTCAGCCCGGCAATACTCATAAAGGCGAGCGAAATCAGCCCGGTGGTAATAAACGCAATCCCGAGACCTTCCAGGCCTGCAGGAATATCGCTGTACCTCATTTTTTCCCTCAGACCAGCCAGCATGATAACCGCCAACGCCCAGCCGACCCCGGCACCCAGGCCGTAGGCAATGCTGTCAATAAATCCCATATCACGCTGCACCATGAATAGCGAAGCACCCAGGATGGCGCAGTTGACGGTAAGGAGGGGTAAAAATATTCCAAGGCTTTGGTAAAGTGCCGGGAAAAACCGGTTCAATACCATTTCGAGGATCTGGATCATCGCGGCAATCACGGCTATCTGCGTGAGCAGGCCAAGGTAACTGAAATCCAGGTGCCCGAGGTTGGCCCAGGCCAGTGCGCCATCCCGCAAAACAATGTTGTAAAGGATGTTGTTAACCGGGACACTAATGGTTTCCACAACGATGACCGCTATACCCAGACCAATAGTTGTCTTGACCTTCTTGGACACCGCCAGGAACGTACACATACCCAGAAAGTAAGCCAGGGCTAGGTTCTCAAGAAAAACCGCGCGGAAAAATGTGTCGATGAAATGACCCATTACCGTCTCTCACTATCCGGTAAGGGGGCTGGTCTGAACTCGGCTTTTTCTCTCTGCTCAGGTTTCCAGACGCGGATAACCCAAACCAGGAACCCAATGATAAAGAAGGCGCTTGGCGGCAGCAGCAGCATGGCATTCGGCTCATACCAACCACCCTCGTGGACCAACTCAAGAATCCGGTACCCCATCAATGAGCCGTTACCGAACAATTCACGAATCACCGCCACGATGATCAGGACAATGCTGTACCCCAACCCATTACCCAGGGCGTCCAGAATACTGGTACCAACCCCTTGCTTCATTGCACAGGCTTCTGCTCTGCCAAGAACGATACAGTTGGTCACGATCAAGGCAACGTAAACACTCAATGTCTTGGCAGCATCGGGCAGGTAGGCTGTTAGAACCTGGTCTATGACGGTTACCGCAGAGGCGATAATGGTAATCTGAACGATCAGGCGAACACTCGACGGCAGGTGTTTCCGGACCAGACTGATTGCCACGTTTGTCATCACCAGAACAGCCGTGAGACAAATGCTCATGATAAGTGATGAAGTCAGAGAGTTGGTGATGGCCAGAGCAGAACAAATGCCCAGAACATGCAGAGTTACCGGGTTCTCCCTTAGAATCGGCTTGGTAAATGTCCCTTTCGAGTTCACCTAGTGTCCTCCCGTGCCATGCTCCATGATGTGGTTCAGGAAGTCACGGTAACCATGCGGGCCAAACCAGTAATGCATGATGCTGGTCACGGCGTCCGCTGATACCGTCGCTCCGGTTAACGCGTCTACTTCGTATGCCGATACCGATGAGCCTGGTTTCACTTTTTCATGGCTGACTGCGAAACGAAGCTCACCCACTTCATCGTATATTTGTCGCCCTTTCCACTGTGCCTGCCACTCCGGGCGCAGTATCTGATCCCCTAATCCCGGGGTTTCGTTCTGTTCGTAAAACGTGATGGCAGCGATCGTATTAAGATCTGACTCCAGCGCGACATAGGCGTAAATTGGCGCCCACATACCGGCACCGTGGATAGGCAGGATAAGCCTGTCCAGCACGCCATCCCTGAGCACGGCATAAACCGTGGCAAAGCGACTGCGACGGCCAAGGCTGGCTACATCCTGATCAGCGGGAATGGCAACGCTTAAATCCGGATTGTTCACTGCCCGGCGTTGATCAAACGACAAGGGATCGATTTCGTAGTTGAACTCTGCCTGGTCGATATCCACGATCCGTACATCCATGCCGCGATACAGCTCAAGCATTTCTTCATCGCTTGGAGTAACCCCCTCTTGCGTCAGACCGGTCAATTTAATGATGTTCCGGCTTCGTTCCAGCATCTTGTTGTTGAGCTGGATGGGACGCAGGACGACTACCGTTGCTGATACCAGGGAAGAGCAAACCAGCGCCGTTACCAATATGACTAAAAAGGCTTTAACGGGTGAATTGTTGTTCATTGAAGACCACCCTGGAGCCTGATTTTGCGACGACGAATGTTCCTTTCGACCACGAAATAATCAATCAGGGGTGAAAACATGCTGGCTAGCAAGATGGCGAACAAGACACCTTCGTAAAAAGACGGATTGCCCACCCTGATAAGAACTGTTAGTGCCCCCACCAGCAGCCCGAAGCCCCAACGTCCCGGGTCGGTCATTGGGCAGGTAACCGGATCGGTGGCAATAAATACCACGCCAAATACAAAGCCCCCCAACACAAAGTGCCAGTACCAGGCCATGGAAAAAAGTTCGTGGTTGGGTGCAATAGCATTGCAAACCATTACCATGCCCAGCATACCTACAAAGGCACCCAGCATGATTCGCCAGGAGGTCATTCCTGACCAGACCAGATAGAAACCGCCCAGCAGTGCGGCCAGAGGTGAAGATAATCCGAATGCACCCGGGCGATCGCCCAGTACTATTTGCCAGAAGTCGTAGCCAACGGATGTGATAACCCCGACACCTCCTTCATCGGTTACCAACTCAAGAACAGTCGGCTGGTCATACCCGGCAACAGGTACCCATACCCCCGGTGCATACATGATGCTTGGATAGGAAAACACCAGGAAGATCACACCTAGCAGGGCGGGACTGATGAGGTAATGCCCGGATCCTCCATAAATCAATTTGCCCACGACAATACCAAATGACATACCTAAAGCGACCTGATACAAAGGAATCGTCGCAGGAAGCCACAGGCAAAACAGCCAGGTAATCGCCAATAATCCTTCATCGACCCGCCTGCGCCGCACTGTGGCGAAGAGAGCTTCCCAAAGGGCTCCCGTTAATAGCGCGGTGAAAAATACGGGGAAAAAATACAGCATTCCGTGAGTCATGCTGCCAAGTATGCTGTGATAATCAAAACCGATTCCCGACTGGCTCAGCAACCAGGCACGCCAACCAGGAACAGATTCCAGTTGAAATTCAACGATTGCAATATTTGCCTGGTGGCCCAGGCTCCACATACCAACCAACCAGGCCGGAATACTGGCAAAAACAAACGCATTCCAAAGTCGATGTACGTTATTGGTGTCACGAACATGTGGTGCCGTTCGTGTAACGGTGCGGGATGACCATAAAAACCGGTCAGCCAGGGTGAGAAATGACTTGGCAAAGCGCTGCATCATCCTTCTCTATCAATCTGGTTGAGACTCGAGCGCAGATAAAGACCGTAGTCAATCTTTGCCGGACAGACAAAGGCACACAGTGAAAGGTCCTCTTCATCCAACTCAAGACAGCCCAGCGCCTGGGCCTGTTCCGTGTCATTAACCAGCAGGGCACGAAACAACGGTGATGGCAGAATATCCAGTGGCATGAGTTTCTCCCATGCCCGCATCGGTACCATGCCGGTGAACCGTCCATTCTGTGAACTCGATAGTGCGAACTTGAAACGTTGGCCGGTCTTCCGTTTAAACGTCTGCGCGGCGCTATAACGATGCAGGAGAACACTCGTCCAGCCCATAAAATGCCTTCTGCCACCTTCTTCGATCACCGAAACCTGGTTATGGTAACGGCCGAGGTATGCGAAATGCTTGCTGGCGGTTCTGCCACCAATCACCGAGCCCGAGATAATCCGGCAAGACTCAGGCTCTGGGATTTCACCCTGCATCAGGTCTGTGGTCGAAGCACCAAGCCGGGTCACAACCAGTCTCGGCTTGCCGACCGGGGCACCGCTCAGAGCGATGATCCGCTGGTAATTAATCACACCACTGCTGAACAATTTTCCGATCGCAATCACGTCCTGATAACCAATGTGCCAAACAACCCGCTCCAGATTCACGGGGTAGAGGTAATGAATGTGAGTACCTGGCAGTCCGGCCGGGTGCGGGCCGGAAAACTGTACTTCACGCAAACCATCGATATCTGGAAGAGGTATGTCCCAGCCCGGTGCTGTACATAGGTTTACGGTTCCACGAGTCAATCTCGACATGATGTGCAAACCGGCTGAAAAAGCTTCAGCGTCGGCCCGGATAGCAACCAATGGATCTGCAGCCAGTGGCCGGGTATCAATGGCTGTGACAAAAATGGCCCGGGGAGTACTTGCAGAGTGCGGAACCTGGCTGAATGGCCGCGTCCGGAAGCCTGTCCATAAACCGGAACGCAGAAGACGATCTACGATTTCTTCACGCAAAGAGCGGTAAACCTGCTCTTCGCTCAAAGCTTCGAAAGCAACTTCTTCGATACTGGGATCATCAAGTTCCACCACCACGCTCTGGAGCACCCGCCTGGCACCCCGGTTGATGGCAACCACGGTGCCTTTACCTGGCGCACAGTATTGGACAGCCGGGTCACGCTTATCGATAAACAGCGCCTGCAGGGGACCAACCTTGTCACCTACTGCCACCATCAGCCTGGGTTTCAGCCCGGCGTAATCAAGACCACACAATGCGACCCGCGTGACCGGTGCTGCCGGATGTACAGATTGGCCCGGTTCGCCGGCGAGCGGGATGTCCAGACCCCTGTTGATATGGATGTGCATGGCCACGTCGTTATTGTTCCGCAGCTTCATGCCTGGCTTTCTTGTCAAAAGCCTCGTGCACGTTATGACAGATTCCACAGGAAAGAGAATCAAAGTTAATGTTTGACTCTTCGAAGCGTCTATGACTTTTAAGATCCTTGCGATGACATCGTGTACACACTGCCACCTGCTGGTCTGCATCATGCATCGGATCAGTTTCAGCATGAATCGTGTGACATCGTGAGCAGTTAAAGCCCTTGCGGTTGTGTGGGCTGTTGTACCATTCGATCGACAACCTGCCTCCCTTTGCTTCATGGTGACAGGCAAGACAAGCCTCAATCTGTGTATCGCGGGATGAATATTTCGAACCCCGGCCAAAATCGATCATTTTCGGAAATCCCACACCACCGTGGGCCCGCGAAACATGAATACTTCCAGGACCATGGCAAGCTTCACAGCCCTGTGAAGCGAGTGGGGTAGACTCATTATCCATGTTGCCGTGTGCGCTGCGTTTCACCGCATGCATCTTTTCACCGGAGTGACAGCGCAGGCAGGTCGCAGATTTATCACGAGTGAAAATCTGCTCTCGATGTAGAGAGGTTTTTTGGTCCGGTTGCTGTGTCTGCGCCAGCGCCGGAAGCATGAAGATAAACAAAAGAAACGGGGTGAAATACCTCATCAGAGCAAAGTCTCCTGATCGTTCTTTCGACCCTTAAATAGTAACCAAAAATGGTGAACTCAAATTGCTCTGGATCAATTGAAAACCTTATAGATCAACAACCGCAAACCGGGGAGGAAAATAGCAGTCGCGTTAGGTACAGTGTGATGACCCTGTTGAGCCAGAAAAACAAAGACGAATACATCCTGGGGTGACCGGCACCATAAAGGGCCCAATCCTGAGATCGGGATTGGGGATTTGCATGACACTGACGGACATAAAAAAACACGCCTTCAGAATCTGGGTCAGACCCTTCCGGAGTGTTCGTTAAACCAGGTTCAGGTTGTTTCTAAGCTTTTTCTGATTCCTTTTTACAGAAAGGGCGGACCTAAGCCCACCCTTTTCAAAACAAACACTCAGCCAAAGACTCA
>CAVWXX010000027.1:0-207012 GCA_963759155.1 uncultured Gammaproteobacteria bacterium
GCTATCACCCGGACGGCTCATTGGCAGGTGGAAACTGTCCACTACAATGAAAGAGTTGATATGTTGTGGGGGAAACTGGCGACTGACACGACCTGGTATCTGGATCAAAAACCTTCCTGGTTTTTCAAATGGGGCCTGCCGCATGAATTGACCCATGCCCGGTATCTACAGGACACATACGCGTTCGGTGTAGAGGCAGGGCCGGTAAGATCATTGATGATAGTGGTCTGAATGTCGTAAACGCCCCTTATATGCCGCAAAATCAATTTGGTGGAGTGTGTTCCAGACAGGGCGCGAACGGGATCATCGGTGCGGAAGTTAAAATACGGCCTGTTTAGCGGTTTATGTTTCAACCGGGTTGCAGGCCAACGTGCGTTGGGCTGTAACACCAACAGTTGCTGCAGTCATATCTCGAACTGGCGCAACGAACTGCCTGCAAAGATGCAGTTACGAATCCTTGATCTGAACAACCAGCCGTGGAATGGGGCGAGGCTGGATATCTATACCCGAGTCGGATATTACTGGCCTAATTATTTGATCGACAATGAAATTGATTTCAGTCTGGAAACGGATGCATTTGGTCGAGCCAGTCTTCCACTGGAAGTATTCTCTGACATAGGCATGTTTGTTTTGAAAATAGTTTCACCGGATCAATCAAAACGAGAGTACCGGTTCATTGAGCGCACTGACTTTCATATTGCATTTCCGTCGGGTGCCACAGAAAGTTATGATCACATCATTCGAACCCAGTTTGATCCTTGGCCAACCACTCATAATATTTTGAACCGATCGGCTACGAGGGGTGAAACTTTGAACTGACTTTTCAAGGGACCGGTTTCAAGCAGGACAGAAAACTAATTCATGGTGATCCCGCGGCATCAATTGGAGATATTACCTGGGTAAACCGAAAATGAAGTCCGGGTAACGATGACTCAGCCTGAATGTAGTTTTGAGGGTCAAAAATATCGCCTTTTCAACCCGGATGGAAAGTACGCAAAAATGCTGGATGTTTACCAACAGGCCATTTCCCTGGAGTTCCCGGAGGCGCGTCCTTTCGCAAGATTCCTCTTTTACCCTACAGACAACAATGACGATCTTGATATGTACTTCAACGGTCTGTGGTCAGACGACTGGAGTAGACTCTACAACAACGATGGTAACTATCCAAAACCGGGAACAGGTCCCATTGTCAGCTATGCATGGGATTTCGGCGATGGAGAATCAAGCTCCTTGCCGTTCGCTGTCCATCGTTTCCCACGACCGGGCGTTTACACAGTGTCACTGACAGTAACCGATGAGGATGGACTGACCGATACATTTGTCGAAGAAATTGGGAAAATCGGATTCCTAATCAACGCCGGTTTGAACGATGCTTGGTACAACCCCGATACCAGTGGTCAGGGCTTCTTCATCAACGTGTTCCCCAATCTCGGTGTGGTTTCATTGGCCTGGTTTACCTATGATACCGAGCTTCCGCCAATGGATGCGACAGCCAATCTGGGGGATCCAGGTCATCGATGGTTAACAGCCCTGGGCCCAATCACGGGTAACCAAGTGATTATGGATATTGAACTGACTTCAGGCGGTATTTTCGATACCGCAACGGAAATCACAAGGACTGACCCGCCTGGTTCAGATGGAACATTAGTGCTGACTTTCGATAGTTGCAATTCGGGTACCATCGAATACAACATTCCATCAATTAATCGGCAAGGAACAGTACCTATCCAACGTGTTGCTAATGACAACGTTGTGCTTTGTGAAGCCTTACGATAAGTTAAAATTGGTTCTGCAGATGGCTCTACGAGTTCCGCTTTTGGCCGTAAGTTGACATCAGTATTGGTATGGGGTGGCCGGCCGCAATTAGCGGCAAAGCAGCCATATCAATAGTGTGTAGATAGGGTTTTTCGTTCATCAGCTACAGGTGCTGCCATCGGACTAATGTGAAGTGAGGTTAGGGCACCCAATGGGTGCTTCGAGTAGTGTGGTTAGTAGTAAAATATCGTGTTTGAATTACCTGGACTCCCTGAGTATAGTCTGAAGGCAATGGTTCGTTTTCCCGCAGAGATCCGCGGTAACTTACAGGACCACGCAGAGTGAAACTATTTTCACGCTCCGTCCGTTTCATGGACGGGGGACATAGGAGGTCGACCATGAAGTTTGCAAGAAGTCTGGGCACTTTACTCGTTGGAGTGCTGCTGCTAGTCGGGTGCGATACAAGTATCAACTCGTCCCTCGTCGTCCCTGACGGCGAATCCCGTACAGGCGCGCTGACGTCCGTCAACGGTGACGTCACGATCGGCAAGGACTGTTTGATCGAAGGATCAAGCACCTCCGTGAATGGTTCGATCAAGGTTGGGGACCGCTCCAGGGTCGAAGACCTGACCGTCGTCAATGGCTCGATTGGAACCGGCGAAGGTGTAAGCGTCGATGGCAGCGTCGAATCGGTCAATGGGAGGATCCAACTTGGAGCCGAATCCGTGGTCTCTGGTAAGGTCGCCTCGGTGAACGGCACGATTGAACTGTTCCAGACCGTGGTCCAGCGAGATGTGCGTACCGTGAACGGGGATATCGCATTGCGGGACAAATCCATCGTCAAGGGTAACGTCGTGATCGAGGACAATATGGGCGATTCGACACGCGATCAGCCGATCAAAATTGAAGTAACCGGCGGTTCAAGTATCGAAGGCGATGTGCTGGTCAAGCGGGACGTCGATGTTCGCCTGATCCTTCGTGACGGCGGCAAGGTGCTCGGAAAGGTCGATGGCGCCGAGGTCGTCGATGAGTAGCCATGAAGCCTCTACGCCAACACGGTTTTTTAGTGATGTTAGCTTGCAGTTTCCTGAGCACGTCGCTGTGTGCGCAGGAGATCAATGACGAATCCTATCGCAGCATCGTTGCGGCCCTGCAATCACAGCAGAAAACTCACGCTTCAGTGTTTCCATTGGGATCACCGGGTGGCGAACCACAGAGTGTTGCCGATGGTTTGAGGCTCGCCTATTTCGGTTTTGGGGAGCGTCGTTTCAATAACCGCACAGACTTTCATATGTCGCTGGATGTAACCTACGGTCCGTTGGAAACCGGTAATATTGAAACGGCCTATCAAAAAACCAGGCGGGTCAGGGCACCAGAGTCTTACCTTAAGAAAATTTATGCGATCCAGGACGGCTTGCTGGTATCTGCCGGTCCAAACAGTACCGGCAACAAACTTATCCTGAAGCACACCCTGGATCAGCCCTATGTTGACGATCAGGGTCGCGAATACCACGAGTATTACACCAGCTACCGGCATGTGGATGTGCGCACGCTGATTTACCTGTCGCTTGGGGCCAGAAAGCTGTTCAATGACGAAGAGGCAACCTATAAAGACCTGGTTGGAAAACATGTCTTTCCAGCCGGGCATACGATCGCATTTGTCGGTTTTGACCCCAATTCCAGTGGTGATCCACGGTCACACCTGGATTTCTCATTGCACGTGTTCAAAGACGCATCAAAAGGGAGCAATATCCGAAAATACTCCATCAACCCGCTGTTGTTGTTTCCTGCCTTTGAATATGCCGACCCACAGAGCCATCAGCTAACGACGGACAATATGCCGGCCTATCAGTTTGTCATCGACAAGGAGTCACAGGTCATACCCCGAAAGAGAAAGAATGGGGAATTCCAGATCAAAATTCCCGCCGGCGGCCTGGCTGAAGATGGTTCTTTCAAGGCCAGTAGATACTTTGCGCTTAATGCCGTTGAGTTTACCGTCTTCAACGAAGGTAAAGAACTGGCAACACATAGACTCAACCGCGACCAGCGGGGTGGTTATGACCCGTCATCCTATGACGGGCTGGATAAACCGGATGAGTCAAAACCTCACTTTGATGCACCCTTGGATGAGCAGGGTGATGTTTATCAAATGGGCGTGGTTATTCCGCGGCGCTGGTTTAAGGATATTGACTATGACTGGTCAAAGAGCGGTGTGGTGCATGTGACCGTATCCAGTATCTGGTCAGAAAACCTGGAAGGGCACGAGCTTTCATTTGAGATGCCGCTCAAGGCTAAATAGTAAACGGCATAATTGCCCCGCTCAGCAAGCTCGTTCCAAAACGTAACAAGACCGCAGTTACCCAGTCATCGCCTTGCGAAGTTGGCCCGAGACCGGGCGGCTATTTTTAGCGTGATTACGGATTCTGCGCAGACAACTCCGTCAATGATGCTTTGCGTAGTGCTTCGAATTCATCACCGGCATACCAGGTCGGTGTGACGTCTGCATCGGCGACCGCAGCGGCCAGGCGGAAGGCCAGCTTTGCATCCTCGGTCAGCCCTTCCAGGTTCCAGTCCGCTTCAACCTCATCACCCGGGCTGTGATACTTGTACTGAATCCAGTCCGCATACTGCTGCTCACCCCAACCGGGTTCCTGGCCGATAAAATCAACACCCGATTTGAACCAGATGGCGGGTACACCAGCACGTGCAAAACTGATTTGATCGGAACGGTAGAACCAGCCGGCCTTGACGTCCTGCTCACCGCGAACAACCCGGTTCTGTGTGCTGGCCGCTTCACGCAGCCAGTCGTCGAGCTCGGATTTGCCGAGGCCGTAGACAATGATGTCGCGTGTCCGGCCCCAGACATTACCCAGTTCAAGATTGATATTTGCCGCGATAAGACCCGGATGGACCACCTGGCTATTTACAAAATATTTGGAACCAAGGCTGCCTTGCTCCTCAACGGCAGGGAAGAGCACCACGATGCTGCGTCGCGGGCTTGCCGGTAATGCGCTGAAGGCACCGGCCACGGCCAGTGCCTCGGCAATGGCAACACCATTATCGAGTGCGCCATTGCGGATGGTATCACCGGTTTCATCGGGTTCACCGATGCCAAAATGGTCGTGGTGTGCCGACAGAACAACCAGTTCTTTCGCAAGTACCGGGTCGCTGCCGGGCAGAATACCGGCAACATTCGCCGTGGTCTTGGTTGTGACCTCCACGGCAAGGTCGACAGAGGTGCTGACACCCAGCGGAACCGGTTTGAAATCGCGTGAGCGGGCTGACTCAATCAGTGTCTCCAGATCCTGGCCGCCCAGCCTGGCCAATGCCTGTGAACCTTCCCAACTCAGCCAGCCATTGAACATCGTGCGTGGCTCATCAGCGGCTCTCAACTCGAACTGTTCACCGATATTGGACGCCCGCACCACGCTCCAGGGGTAACCGGCTGACTCGGTGGTGTGGATGATGATGGCACCGGCTGCACCCTGTGCTGCCGCACTGGTGAATTTATAGGTCCAGCGTCCGTAAGACAGCTTGCGCTCGCCACCGAATAAATTGGCATCCCAGTCAGGGTCGTCATTGAGCATCAGTAAAATTTTTCCGCTGAGATCAACGTCCTTGAAATCGTCCCAATTCTCCTCGGGCGCTTGTATGCCGTAGCCGACAAATACGACCTCGGCATCCGCAACGGCAATCTCAGGTTGCTGCGCACCGGCCATGATCATGTATTCGTCGCCAAAGCTGAAGGCAATTGAGGTGCCGTCCTCGGTGTTAAAGCGAATGTCTTCCGGGTTTTGTACGGTCAGTCCAATGATCTCTACCGGTTGTTCAAATGATTCGCCATCAAAGAAGGGCTCATATCCCATCTCCGCCAGGCGGTTTGCCAGGAATGCGCGCGCTTTACGATCACCCTCGGTACCTGCACCACGGCCCTCAAACTGATCACCGGCGACGATGGTGACGTCGGCCAGCATGCTGGCTGCCCTGATCGATGCCTCGGCGGCCAGAAACCCCTCCGACAAAGCTTGATTATCGGTCGCTCCATCCCGGGCATTATTCGAACTTACAGATGTGGGGGTTGAGGTATCACAAGCGGCAAGCATCGTGATCAGCAGAGCGGTGAAAAGAAAGCGCATTGGATTCTCCCTGGTGGCTTTTCCCTGGAATGAGGTGGTCTGTTTTGTTTGCGACTGCGGCATTTTGAATGCGATGCAAACTCCGGACCATAACCTGCGTCAATTATAAGTTAATCACCCTTGATATGGTCAGCATTTATATGACGTCGAAGTGAGGCGGGCAGGGTCAGGCCGGAGGTGCTGAATGTGTCCCGGCGGGTGTAATCTGATAGGCTTCGTTTCATCTTTTATTTGTTTGCTTTATTGAATATGAATTCAGAACAAGAAATCAAAGCAAGCCCTGCGCCGGTCATTATTCTTCTGCTGTTTTTTCTATCGGGGGCAACGGCACTGGTTTATCAAGTGGTCTGGTCTCGCATGCTGATGCATGTGTTTGGGTCGACCGCGGTGGCTTTGGGCACTGTACTCGCCGCGTTTATGGCCGGTATGGCTGCTGGCAGCTGGTTGATAGGAAAATTCGCTGATAAAAGTAAGAACTGTCTGCGTTTATATGCTTTCCTTGAGAGCGGCCTGGCGCTGGCCGCCCTGGTCTCACATATCCTGTTAAGCAACATCGGCCCCGTTCACCTGCTACTGCATGACGTTTTTGGTTTTTCTACAACTGTATTTGGTATTGTCCGGTTTCTATTGGCCTTCTCGCTGGTCATGGTGCCGACTGTTTTAATGGGTGCCACACTTCCCGTGCTTGCACGTTTTCTGGTTAGCCGACGTAAAAAAGTGGGAATCAACCTGAGTACGTTGTACGCGACGAATACTTTTGGTGCTGTCTGTGGTGTGTTGATAACGGGATTTTTCCTGATAGGCACCTACGGTATTCATATTCCGGTCTATGCTGCCGTTGCGGCAAACTTGTTGATAGGCAGTATTGCCTGGTTGGTATCACGACATGTTGGGGATTCGTCCCTGGCGGTTTCGAGTTCTGCTTCTGAGCCTGAGGTCGAATGGAGCAGCAATGAAGTACCCGTCGATACACTTACATTGCGTATCATCCTGGTGGGTCTTGGTGTATCCGGATTAACCTCTTTTGCCTATGAGATCTACTGGACCCGTTCGCTGGTATTTATCCTGGGTAACTCCACCTATGCATTGACCACCATGCTCAGTGCCTTTTTGAGTGGCATCGCAATCGGTGGTTACCTAATTCGGTTTGCGCTTAAGTACACGACCGACCGGGTCGTCACATTCGGGTGGATACAGGTTTTTATCGGTGTTTTTTCTTCGCTTGCCTTGCCAATACTGTTTTTCATTTCAGACCCACAAACCCTCAATCAGTATGTGCTCGATACTTCCGGACAGGTTTTTCCCCTGATATTTACGAGTTTTGGTGTTGCATTTCTGGTCATGCTGATACCGGCGATAT
The DNA here is from genome assembly GCA_963759155.1 of uncultured Gammaproteobacteria bacterium. Taxonomy (GTDB): domain Bacteria; phylum Pseudomonadota; class Gammaproteobacteria; order Xanthomonadales; family SZUA-36; genus SZUA-36. The sequence continues at coordinate 7,252 of CAVWXX010000027.1, forward strand.
TAATCGGTACAACTTTTCCCCTGGCAGGCCAGATCGTCGTAAAAGACCTTCACAAAACCGCTTCCTTTGTGGGGAGGGTCTACGCCATCAATACGCTTGGAAATGTATTGGGCGCCTTGTTGCCGGGTTTTATTTTGCTTTCCTTGCTGGGTATTCAGAAGGGAATCGTGGCCATGGCCCTGCTCAACGTGATGCTCGGTTTCGTGGTCCTTTCCCGGTCACTTACCCGTCCTCCAAGGCACCCGGCCTGGCGCTATGCTTTGCCGGCGGTATTGGTCCTGACAATGCTGGCCATGAGTCGCGCACCCCTGCAATTCCAGTTTCCGTCAGAAGGTGAACAGGATTATTTCAAGACCACCTTCTACCGTGAAGGCCCATTGGCGACCACCAAGGTTTACCGGAACCCAAGAACAATGGAAAAGCACATGAGTGTGGATGGCATAGTGATTGGAGGAACCGGATACGTCGAATTCAAACAATTAATACTCGCACATTTACCAAAATTGCTGCTTGATGATGTTTCAACTGAGCTATCGGTTGGTCTGGGCTCGGGCATGCTCACCGGTGAGAGTGCCCTGTACCCCGGTGTTGCAACCATAACAGCCGTGGAAATTGAACCCGGAGTGGTCGAAGGAGCAGCGCAGTTTGCAGTAGAGAACCATGGCGTGCTGGATAACCCGCGAGTGGAAATTGTCATTGATGATATCGGCAATTTTTTGCGCACCACATCGGATCTTTACCAGGTCATTACGGCCGATGAGAAAACGGCTGATTCGTTCGCCAGCAATGGGTTTTCCTACTCACTGGAATATTATGATTTGCTTAGGGGTCACCTCGCGCCCGGTGGACTGGTGGCACAGTGGGTGCCCGCAACCCTGCCGACCCGCCAGTTTCAAATGGTGTTGAAGACCTTCACTGAAAGTTTTCCTAACACACAGCTTTGGTATTTCCTTCCAGCCTATAAGAGGGGGCCTTTCAATGCCATTCTGATTGGTTCCAATGAGCGGATAGCCCTTGATTACAAACATATCCAACGACGGTTAAATCAAAACCCGGATGTTTTTTCGAGTCTTGTTCCTTACGGTTTAACCTCGGCCGAGGCCGTGCTTCCGCACTTTGTGGCTGACGAACGAATCTTGCGTCCGGCAGTATCGGATTCACCCGTCAACAGCCTGGATCATCCGCGTTACGAATTTTTCTACCCTTGGGAATACACGATCGACAGGAACAGACAGATAGTTGCCAATCATAATTTCACCAGGGGTCTTAAGCGTCAGGCTCATGATGAATTTTTGGCGGATATTAGCGTTGGCCATGAGGATGCAGGACGGCTTGAACAAACGCTGGCAGCCGAGGAATCCTACCTGCTTGGATTTGAGAAGTTCCAGACCGGTATGTCACTCATGGATCAATATCGCTTGTTTGATGCTATCCTCGCGATGGCACCGTGGAATGACAGCTTACGGGCGCGGATCTATGCACAGTACATGCATATTGCCTCAACCCGCGGTACTAAGTCAGAAAGAACACGTTTGTTGAATAAGGCCAATTCACTTTACGAGCATCCGGTCATACAGAAATAGGCAATGGCAGTTTTACGCTGGCTTAGTCGCCAGGCAGCTGTGTTGTATACCGGACTCTGATTCCTCCCGGTTTTTCAGAGTGTTCCATCCCTATTTGCTATACTTAAAGCAAGCTGTATCTCGTCTGATCGGCGAGCCCCTATTTTTCACATGCCATGTCATGGTGACCGTTGTGAGCAAGTATTCATTTTCTCTCCGTAAACTTTTAGAAACCACAGGTATCGTCAGCGCCCGGACTGTTATGGCATTGGTCCTGGTTATGGTCGTCGTGATGGAAGCAAAAGCAACGGTTACCAGTAACGGTATTACCGGCCCCGGCCATGCGGAATTTCGTGCAGGGCTTTGGTGGGACCCGGCCCAAAGCGGTACCGGTTGGGAGATCAACAAAAGCGGGGATAACGTTTTTGGTATCTGGTACACCTACGATGAGAACAGCAATCCTGTCTGGTTTACCACTAATGGGCTTATGACCGATGGCCAGTTTGAAGGTGATCTCCTGTCTTTTACATGGGATTACGACAGTAATAAGGTCAATGACCCAACGGTTGCCGGTCATGTAAGTATGCAGTTTCTGAACCCGCAACTGGCAGAAATTCAATGGAAGCTGGGTGACAAAGGGGAAACGCTAACTCTCCGTCCCTTCATTTTCTCGGCAAATCCTGCATTGGCTGATTACAGTGGTTCATGGTACGACCCGGAAGAGCCCGGATATGGTATGACCATTCAAAGCCAGGGTGATCTGAACTACGCGGTGTTGTACTACTACGACGAGACAGGTAAGCCAACGTGGACGGCAGGCATCAATGCAAAAGGTGGCCAGAGCCTCTCAATGCTCAGCTTTAAAGGCAGCTGTCCCTGGTGTGAGTATACGCCGCCTGTTCACGCGCCAGCGGGTGATTTATTGCCTGATTTCCACTCTGAATTAACATTAAGCCTGAATATGGATCTGCCCGGGGCAGCCTCATTCTGGGCCAAGCCTGCTGCGCAACATGTCATGATATCCAACCCGCCATCCGGTCGTGCACACCCGGCGGCAATGGCGCGTATCGCCTCCGACGAGGCATTGGCATATTATTTCAAAACGGGATACCTGGCGGGTAATGGCCATGATTATTCTTTCCTTTGCCCGCCACCGATTGTCAGTCCGGCACCACCGCCAGTCGCAGCGGAAGATAGCGAGGTTCTCTCTACAACCAATGTTCAGGTAGCGGGTGTTGATGAAGCCGATGTGCTCAAAGCAACCACTGACTACCTGTATTCGCTGGACTACCCGCTGGGTGACATTCCTGTATCCGAGGATGGTTCAGCCTGGTTGCAGTCCGTTACACGCTATCAGATTTCAGCCACTGGTGATCTACCACTGGGTGATGGCAATTTCGCCATTTCAGTGCCACGTACGGTGGGGATGTATGGTCAGATTACGACGCAGGGGCTTTATCATCATGAGCCCGGCCCCGAATCACAGTCAGGGTCTGCAAAGTTGATCTACCTGGCCAATCAGTTTGATGGTGGCTGTATGCAACCGACGAAGGTCAGTACATCTATCCGAGCATTTAATGCCAACCCTGATACCGACTTTGTTGTTGAAGCGGAACTGGAAATTGAAGGGGAGCTTATCGCCAGTAGAAAGATCGGTGACCGCCTGTTTATCGCAACTACTTTAAAGCCGGATATCTATATGCTGGCAGCGGATGCTTTAGGCTCTGAAGCTGCACTGAAATTCAATGCGACAGATGCCAATATTGAAGCGCTGTTCAATTTACTGGGCCCGGACCAGTTGTTTCCTGCGATAACTTACCCGGATGGCAGTCAGCACCGGCTTGTAACGACGGACAAGGTCATGATGCCGCCATTACCGCTTTACAGTGTTGAGCCTGTGTTGACGACGCTTTCGATGTTCGATCTGAATGACCTCGATGCGCCTCCAGTCAGTATCGCGGTGATGGGCAGGACCAATGGGATGTACGCCACACCCGAGAGCGTGTATTTTGCCAGCTCAAATACCGGCTATGGCATCAATGAGGCCGGCGAGATCGTCAAGACCGGGTACCAGGATACCGATATCCATAAGCTGGCCATTTCCGAAGACGCATTGGAGTACCGTGGTTCAGGCACCGTTGAGGGCTCTTTGGGGCACGACCCGGAGCGCATCGCCTTTCGTATGAGTGAATACGAGGGTCACCTCAGGGTTGTCAGTAGCCAGGGCTGGGCAGATCGTTGGGGTGAACTGGGTGATCATCGTTTGACCATACTCAGGGAGTCCGGAGGTAACGATCTGTTATTGCGAACCGTTTCGGTATTGCCAAATACGCAGCGGCCTGAACCCATTGGTAAGCCAAATGAACAAATCTATGGTGTGCGCTTCCAGGGCAAACGCGCTTATGTGGTTACCTTTGTAAGGGTTGACCCCTTATATGCCCTGGATCTCGCAGACCCGGCGGATCCCTCGATTCTTGGTGAGTTGGAGATAGAAGGGTTTTCCGACTACCTGCACCCCATTGGTGAGAACCTCCTGATCGGTATAGGTATGGCGGCCATAGCCGACGAAGAGACCGGAAATACCTGGTTCCAGGGCGTACAGGTGGGTTTGTTTGACGTTTCGGCGCCAGCGGCGCCCCTGCTGTTACATATGGAGCAAATCGGCCATCGTGGAACGACAACATCCGTCATGGGTACTCATCGTGCCTTTACCTCGGTGCCCGGTGATCCAGTCACCGGCGAGCCCATGCGTTTTACCATTCCAATCAGCGAACACGGGCCGGAAGACGGCATTCTGGATCCCAGCCCAAGCCATTGGTACCCCTGGAAATCTACCGGTATCGTGATGTTTGATGTCAATGAAAGGGATGGCGGGCAATCAAGCATGGAATTGACAGGCAGTGCATCCGTTGCCAGTGCGGATACCGTTGATCCGGATTACGCCGGATTCTATCGATATCCCCAAGATGACCATGGCCGCTCGGTTATTTATGGTGACCAGGTGTTCCATTATTTTCGCGGTGGTCTTTTTATGACCGAATGGGCTGGCAGTCAGTTTATAGAGGCTGACAACTGCCCGCTTTGCGAACCGCCTAAATAGCTGGAAGCAAATTACTCAGGTTCCAGTGTCGCTATTGCCGTTGGTCCTGGTCTTACCGTCCATTCGGAAAGTGCCGTTTTCCTTCACACGTATTGAGCGGCCAAAGCCACCGGTATCGAGCTTGGCTTCAAACTCGTACTCAAGATCCTTGTTGGGCGAATTCATCATATCCATCACCAGGCGCACACCGGCGAACAGGTTGGCCGAGGCGGTCAACTTGATGGTTTGCTCTGAATAGCCGTCAAGCACCGGGAAATCCTTGCCCACACCCTTGACCACATCATGACCCTGGATCGAAACTGTATAGACAACGCCTTCGAGTCGGAATGGTGTTGAGTTGGGGTTGATAACGTGCAAGCCGATTTCAAAGTTGGGCATGCCGCCTTCAGAGGGCAGGGCCTTAAAGGAACTGATGGTGACGGTGGGTTCTTCATAATCCGGATCCATGCTTGCACAGGCCTGCAGCAGCAGGAGAGAACAACACAGCAAGAATGTCGTCATGGGTAACCTGGAATATCGAGTCATCATATTGTTTCCTGCTCCGGATTTATGGTCGGGCTGACAATATTACCGATATTCGGAATAATTACACATTAAATCTTTTTACAGCTTGATGCCTATTCGTAACGCAGGGCATCGATCGGATTCATTTTTGATGCCTTTTTTGCAGGGTAGAAACCGAAAAATATACCGACAAAAGTCGCGGAAGCGATGGCGACAAAAATAATCGGAATATTGAGCAGGACGGGTATATCGACCATTCGTCGAATCAACTCACCGGCCCCGACACCGATAGCAACGCCAAAAAAGCTGCCGATCAGGCATAAAGTCACGGCCTCGACCAGGAACTGCATCAGGATGTCATTGCGGCGCGCGCCGATCGCCAGTCTCAGACCGATTTCCCGGGTGCGCTCGGTCACGGACACCAGCATGATGTTCATGATGCCGATACCGCCAACCAGCAGGGCAATGGCCGCTGTTGCTGCCAACAACAACCCAAGGGTGCTGGATGTCTCATTCCTTGCGCGGATAAATTCCGAGAAGTTTCTGACTGAAAAATCGTCCTGGGCGCCGGGTGCGATTTTTCTGAGTTCGCGTATAAATTCGGCGAGTTCCTCTTCGGCAATTTGTATGTTTCGATCAAGATTAACCGTCAGGTAGATATTCCCAACAACATCCGGCACGGAGCGGGCACTGCGGCCGGCGACACGCATTCTGGCGGTCGAGATAGGTATAAAAACAATGTCGTCCTGGCTTCTGCCCCAGCTTGATTCGCCCTTGGCCTGCAGTGTGCCGATGACGGTAAAGGGCACATTTTTTATCCGGATACGCGCGCCGAGCGGGTTCGCGCCGTCGAACAGTTGTTCAATAACATCCTGCCCCAGCAGGGCTACCTTGCCACCTGAGCGAATCTCGCGATCCGAAAAATTACGTCCCTCCTCGATCACCCATTGACGCACTTGAAGGTAATCGGTGTGGATGCCGGTGATGCTCGTGGTCCAGTTGTTGTTGCCATGGATGACGGGTGCGGTGGAATTAACACTGCCTGAAATGCCCTCGAGAAATTCAAACTTCTCCTTCAGGCGCTTAATATCCTTCTCGGTGAAGGGCGCCGCGGACCCGGAGCCACTGTGTCTGCCGCCGGACAGACGTGCACCTGGCCTGATCGACAGCATATTGCTTCCCAGTTGGTCGATGGCCTTTTCGATTTCCGCCTTTGAACCACTGGATACCGACACCATGACGATAACGGATGCGATACCGATAATGATGCCGAGCATGGTCAGAAAGCTGCGTAATGCATTCAACTTTAGCGCGATTAATGCGATATTGAGCGTTTTCCAGAATCCCATATCAAACGCTCTTTCCGCTTTTCACCATGGTGTCATCGACAATGCGGCCATCTCTGAACAGGAGGTTTCGTTTGGATTCGTCCGCCACTTCCTGGTCATGGGTAACAACAATCACCGTGATACCCGACTCGTTTAACTCGCGAAACAGGTCAAGTATCTCCAGCGAGGTCTTGGTATCCAGCGCGCCGGTGGGTTCATCGGCCAGGATCACCGAGGGTTTGTTGGCCAAAGCACGTGCGATCGCCACGCGTTGCTGTTGTCCACCGGAAAGCTGGGTTGTTTCGTGTTCCATGCGGTTGGCCAGGCCCACCCGTTTAAGGCAGGCTTTCGCCTGTTCATTGGGGTCAATAATGTCTTTGTTTCTGGAATAGAACAGCGGCAGTTTAACGTTTTCCAGTGCACTGGTTTTTGGTAACAGGTTGAACTGCTGAAATACGAAGCCGATGGTCTGGTTTCTGAAATCAGCCAGCGTGTCCGGTTCCTGCTTTGACAGGTTCAGGCCATTGATCACAAGATCACCACGGGTGGGTACATCGAGTGCGCCGATGAGGTTCATCAGGGTGGATTTACCGGATCCCGACGGACCCATAATGGCGACGTATTCACCCCGCCTGATGGTCAGGCTGACATCACGTAATGCATGGATGACTTCGCCACCCATGTCGTAGTCCTTGCAAACGGAGTGGCATTCGATCAGTGCATCTTTCATCCGTTTTGCATCCCTGAGCCGGTGCGTCGTTTATTGACGGACATTTCGAATACGGGTGACAACCACGGTGCCTTCCGCCACGTTCTTGCCAATAACCTGGGTGTACTTGTCGTCACTAATACCGAACCTGACCGTTACAGGGTTGATCTCACCCCCCTGAGCTTGTACCCACAGTTGCCCGGAGCGGGTTTCTGATGCCTGTTGACGTGTTTGCTGATACTTTTTGAATTGTTCCGGTGTCAGGTGCTTTTTGAAGACGGCGCTTATGCGCTGTGACATTTGTTCACGCAGCGCACTCCGGTCTTCGCCGGCCCCGAGAGACTGAAACTGACTACGCATACCGGCCATAACTTCCTTCAATTCAGCGTCGATAAGGCGGGCGGTAGTGTCGTCAAGCCCCAGTGTTGCTTTCAATTGTTCCATGTCCGGACCGCCGCGTGGGCCGCCGTGTCCACCGCCACCCTGGCTGGTGACCACCTTCTTTGCCAGTTCGGAGCCTTCGGCAGGCTTGAACCGAAGCGCATCGTTTGAAACCCTTAAAACATTTTCACTCTTACCGGTGATGATCTCGGCGATGGCGGTCATACCGGGTAACAGCTTCCGCCCCGGGTTTTTGGCCGTAATGATGACCGTATAAGTCACTACATTATTAGCCTCGTTCGGGGCCAGGCGCACCTGGTTTACCCTGCCGCTAAATTCTGATTCCGGAAAGGCATCGACCGTAAAGGACACTTCATTGCCTTCATTGACATTGCCAATATCCGCTTCATCCACATTGGCTTCTAACTGGATTTCAGTCAGATCCTGGGCGATACGGAACAGCACCGGTGAGGAAAGGCTGGCCGCGACGGTCTGGCCCTGATCAACCGCCCGTTCTATCACGACACCATCAATGGGTGAGCGAATCTTGGTCCGCTCGAGATCAATCTCCGCGGACTTGAGGGAGGCCTCCCGTTGATCCCTGGCGGCGCGTGCGTTTTCCAGCTGCGCCTCGGCCATGGTCAAATCGGCCTTGGCCGAGTCAAAAGCGGCGAGGGCGGTATCGAGTTCTGATACCGACAGCGTGCCCTTTTTACTCAGGGGCTCAGCGCGTTCGTACTCCAGTCGTGCTCGTCGCAGATTGGCCTTGGCACGATCAATATTGGCCTGCTGAACAATGACATTTGACATGGCCACCCTGAAGTCCGCCGTGCTTTGCAGCACTCTTGATTCGAACGATTGGGGGTCTATAACCGCCAGTAATTGATCCTTGCTGACCTCTGAATTGAAGTCGACGACTATTTCCTTGATCTGACCGGATACCTGCGAGCCGACCTCGACGGTTATCAGTGGACGTACAGAACCGGAGGTTGCCACCGCGCGTGTGATGTCGCCGGTATCGATGGTCGCCGTTTCAATTTTCACGCTGGAAGACGTGGTGTTTGAATTCCCCGATAACCAGAAAACTACCGTGGCGATGACCGCGACTAACAGGAGTGTAATTTTTAGTTTTCCAGACATACCATTACTCATCAACCCGGCAGAAGAAGTGGATTTCAAATCAGGATGAAGAGCATAAAAGCACGGGCTGTTGATTACTATAGCCACGGGTAAATAAAGCTGGGTTTATGTCACTATTTACATTAATTTACACGAACCTTAAATTATGCTGGCCCTGATCAAAGCCTGGCGGGATAAAAATGCAATCAGAATCGAAACACAGTGACGGTAGCCTTCTGTTGAATATGGATTTTAGTCAGGCGGTCTGCATGCTGCCCGGCAGCCTCAACTGGGTAGCAAGCCCGGCCGATGGTGTCTCCCGGGTACCACTGGAACGCGTGTCGGCAGAGTCCGGCCATAAAACCAGTTTTGTGAAGTTTAGTCCCGAGTCGTATTTCCCCGCGCATGCCCATCCGCTGGGCGAAGAGATATACGTGATGGACGGTGTTTTTTCTGACCAGTATGGCGACTATCCGGCAGGCACTTACCTGCGGAATCCGCCTGGTTCAAGCCACCGTCCTTTTACCAAAGAAGGTTGCACGCTATTTGTGAAACTTGACCAATTTGACCCGGATGACAAAGAGCAGGTGGTATTGCGACCGGAAGATCAGCAATGGAGGCCCGGGATTGGAAACCTGCAGGTTTGCCCGTTACATAACTTTGGTACGGCAAGCACGGCACTTGTATTCTGGCCGGCAAACGAGGTTTTCCAGCGGCATGCGCACTGGGGCGGCGAAGAAGTTGTCGTGCTCAAGGGTAAGTTCATCGATGAATATGGCCAATACCCCGAGGGTAGCTGGATTCGCAGTCCGCATTTGAGTGAACATTTCCCCCGCGTTGAAGAAGAAACACTAATTCTCGTGAAAGTCGGACATTTGCCCCAAGCTTAAAGAGACGAACAATGAAGGTGCATCGAGCACGGGCGTATTCAGAGTCATTCCGGAGCTTGGCCCAACCCAATTTAAAAAGACGACAGGACGTTTAAATATGAAAATTCTCATGGTATTGACCTCGCATGACCAACTTGGAACGACGGGTTTAAAAACCGGCTTCTGGCTGGAGGAGTTCGCGGCGCCTTATTACGTGTTCAAAGACGCAAAGGCTGACATCACGATTGTCTCACCAAATGGCGGTCAGCCCCCTTTGGACCCGAAAAGTGATGAGCCCGATTTTCAGACCGCTGCCACAGCAAGATTCAAGGATGACGCAGAAGCGCAGGCTGCATTGGCGGGCAGCCTCAAGCTTTCAGATGTGTCCCCCGACGATTATGACGCCGTGTTTTACCCGGGTGGACATGGTCCTTTATGGGATCTGGCCGAGGATCGCAATTCGATTTCATTAATTGAAGCAATGTATGCAGCAGGCAAAACCGTCGCTGCAGTTTGCCATGCACCAGCTGTATTCCGGCACACCGAAGCACCGGACGGTTCACCGCTGGTAGAAGGGAAATCGGTAACGGCTTTTAGCAACAGTGAAGAGGCCGCCGTTGAATTGACTGAAATCGTTCCATTCCTGTTGGAGGATGAGTTGCAAACGATTGGTGCAAACTATTCCAAATCTTCTGATTGGCACCCCTATGTGGTGACGGATGGTAACCTGATTACCGGCCAGAACCCCGCTTCATCTGAAGCGGCCGCGCAGGCTTTGCTGGATAGAGCAAAATAAGCGGTTTTAATAGAAAGACTATAGGAGCAATATGATGGCATGGGCCTATTTGACAGTGGCCGGTTTGTTTGAAATCGGCTGGGCCATCGGACTCAAATATTCCGATGGGTTCAGCAAACCTGTGCCTTCGTTACTCACCGCCGTTGCGATGGGTTTCAGTATTTGGTTATTGTCTGTCGCAATGAGGAGTATCCCGGTTGGAACTGCCTATGCTGTGTGGACAGGGATTGGCGCGGTTGGCGTGGCAGTACTCGGTATGGTTCTGTTTGGCGAATCCCGGGAGTTTCTGAGGGTTTTTTGCCTGTTTCTGATCATCACGGGAATTGTCGGTCTTAAGGTGGTTTCCTGAAGGTAAATATAGTAGTGGCCGGATCACTACTTTACGCAAGGGCAGATTCCGGTATGATCCTGCCGACAGATAAATGACGATGAGCGCTTACGGGACAAACACAAATGGGAAATAGAGCCGTACTTTTAACCAACCTGGGTTCTCCGGACAGCACCGATGTGTCGGATGTGCGCAAATATCTTAACCAGTTTCTGATGGATCCCTATGTTATCCAGCTGCCCTGGGTGCTGAGGCGCTTGATTGTCAGTTTGTTTGTACTGCCTTCACGTCCCAAGGATTCGGCACACGCTTATCAAAGCATTTGGTGGGAAGAGGGCTCTCCATTGGTGGTGTTGTCGCAACGTCTGCTGGCAGCGGTTAAAAAGAATACCGATGTGCCGGTGGCCATTGCCATGCGTTATGGCAGTCCCTCCATCGAATCCCAATTGCTTGAGCTGGCAAAACAGGATGGTATTGAGGAAATTCTTTTAGTGCCGCTATACCCGCATTACGCTGACAGCACGATAAAGACCACGATAGAAGAGGCCAAAAGTGTTATCGCGCGTCATAAACTGGATGTAAAGCTGATTGTCATTCAACCGTTTTATCAGGAACCGGCCTATATTGATGCACTGGTTGCCAGCACTGCCCCGTGGCTGGATGCGGAAGGCGGTTTTGACCATATCCTGTTCAGTTATCATGGTTTGCCTGAATCACATCTGACCAAGGCCGACCCTACCGGCAGCCATTGCCTTAAAAGCGATGATTGCTGCCAGGTGGCATCGCCCGCCCACGCAACATGCTACCGTCACCAGGTGCTGCGCACCACGGAGCGTTTTGTAGAAAAGGCAGGTCTTAAACCAGAGCAGTACTCGGTTGCGTTTCAATCCAGGCTGGGCAGGGCGAAATGGCTGGAGCCCAGTACCGTGGACACGCTGGAAAAACTCGCCCAACAAGGTGTCAAGAACCTGCTGGTCATGTGTCCGGCCTTTGTTACCGATTGTTTGGAGACGCTCGAGGAGATTGCCTTGCAGGGCGAGGAAGAGTTCAAACAGGCTGGAGGTGAGTCTTTAACCTTGATCCCATGTCTCAACGATCATGAGCAATGGGTGGCGGTGATTTCACGCTGGTGTGAACAATACCCTTCTTGATGGCCGGAACAAACCCTATCCTGGCTGGCTGTTGTGAGGGGACGGTCGATGGCTGGAACCGATAGGCGCCTGACACAACAGCGACAAAAGCGTCGTCGAAATTTGTGCCGGTTCCAGCAGTACATCCCAGTGTTTTTTAGTTAGTAACACCAATATCCAGAGTCAATTGAATATCTTTTTTAGCAGCATTCCGCTTTTGCGCATCCCGATAATTGCCGATGTTGTCAGCAAACCAGCCATCATCGCGCCGGTGACGCCACAGGTCAGTACATCCTGCCCGGTCAGCCACAAACCCTTGAAACGCGTGCGTGGCCCCAGCCAGCTTTGCTGGAGGCGTACCGGGTCATGATCAAGGCCGTATAGCTCTCCATATTGGTAGGCGCAGAAGTACTCGGTGGAAAGCGGTGTTGACACCTCGTGGTAATCAACCTTGCCTTCCAGTTGTGGCAGCTTTTCGTAGAGGTGCTGCATCAGGCGTTCGCCAAGCTCAGCTTTGAATGTATCGTATTCATCACCGCGTTTGCCCCAGGTAGTGCCTCGCCACTTTTCGAACCATTCCAATGGTGCCGGCGCAACGATTTCGATGGTCGCGGTTCCGGGGTGACGGCGTTCATAGTCAGGGTCTTTGGCCGATGGAAACGATATATAGACGACAGGGAAGGGTGCCTTGGGGTCTTTCATAAAGCCATCAACAGTGGCATCAAAATCATTGCCGGGGTAAATCCAGAAATTGGTCCTGGGTAAACCAAGCTGTTCGGCGGTTTCTTTCAGGCCGATGTAAACACCCAGGTGTGCCATGCTTGGCTGAACCTGCTTCAGCAGGGGTTTATAACCCGCATTGTCTACTGCCTCTGCAGGCAGTAAGCGGTTGAAGGTGTTGTCGATGCCCGCTGATGAGATGACACAAGCACACTTGAGGTGGTGGCCATCGGCCATTTCGACACCGGTAACCTGTTCGTCTTCTAATAAGATCTGCTTGACCAGCGCGTAGGTAAATACTTCACCACCGGTCTTCTGAATTTTCGGAATGATGGTTTCGGCAATGTTCCAGCTGCCGCCAACAGGATAGAAGCCACCATACAGATAGTGACGTGCAATCATGGCATGAACCATAAAAGCGGAGCGTTTGGGCGGCAGACCCATGTCGCCCCACTGACCGCATATCACGGCGATCAGATCCTGATCATTTGTCAGTTCGCTCAATACCTCGTAGGTGTTACGGAAAAGTAGCGGAGGTATTTTCAGTTTAAGGTAAGGCCAGGCAATAAGACGTTGCCATGGTTTGAGTAACTTTTTGATGCTGTAGGCAGGTAGCGCCTTACCCACCTGGCTCAATAACTCCAGGTATCGGTCGATCGCCTGTTTTTCTGCAGGAAACTGTTTGACGAGGTTGTCACGAAACTGTTGTTTGCCAGCTTTTGCACAAAACGTCTTGTCGCCAACATAGAAGCGATCATACTCGTCATCCATCGGTGCCCACTTGAGCTTACCGCCGGACAAATAATCAAACATCATCCGGGTACGGGTTTTCGCACCGACATCACCGATATAGTGCACACCGACATCCCATTCGTAGCCATTTCGATCATAGGAGTGGGTGTAACCACCGGCGGTGTAGTGTTGCTCGAGTACGCAGACTTTCCAGCCCAGGTCGCTCAGTAAAGCCGCCGTGGTCAGTCCACCTATACCGGATCCGATGACGACGGCATCGTAAGAGTCTTCCAGTCGGGTCGCTCGGTAGCGGCGACCAATGCGAATGGTGCTTGGTTTGAGTGTGCCCATACGGGCAAGTTTACCAGTTCAACAGATAGGCGAATATCAGTGGTGCGACAATCGTTGCATCCGATTCAATGATGAACTTGGGTGTATCGATATCGAGTTTGCCCCAGGTGATTTTCTCGTTGGGCACCGCGCCGGAATAAGATCCATAGCTGGTGGTTGAGTCACTGATCTGGCAAAAATAACTCCAGAAGGGCGTGTCTGTTCTCTCCATGTCCTGGTACAGCATAGGAACGACACAGATCGGAAAATCACCGGCGATACCGCCGCCAATCTGAAAGAATCCAATACCGAGATCGGTGGCTTCACGGGTGTACCAATCCGCCAGGAAGGTCATGTACTCGATGCCACTTTTAGTGGTCGAAGGCTGTAGTTCACCTTTCAGGCAATAAGAGGCAAAAATATTGCCCATGGTGGAGTCTTCCCAACCCGGCACGATGATAGGCAGGTTCTTTTCAGCCGCTGCCAGCATCCAGCTATTGGCCGGGTCGATTTCATAATGCTCTTCCAGTACGCCCGAGAGCAGCATTTTGTACATGAACTCATGCGGGAAATAACGCTCACCTGCGTTTTCCGCATTTTTCCATATATCGTAAATGTGAGTTTGCAGCCTTCTGAACGCCTCTTCTTCCGGAATACAGGTATCCGTTACCCGGTTGAGTCCTTTTTCCAGCAGGTCCCATTCCTGTTCAGGTGTCAGGTCACGGTACCCGGGCACGCGTTTGTAATGCGAATGAGCAACCAGGTTCATGATGTCTTCTTCGAGGTTGGCCCCGGTGCAGGAAATAATATGCACCTTGTCCTGGCGGATCATTTCGGCGAGTGATTTACCCAGTTCTGCCGTACTCATCGCGCCGGCAAGAGAGATCAGCATCTTCTTACCCTCGGCGAGGTGTGTTTCATAGCCACGGGCCGCGTCAACCAGCGCGGCGGCGTTGAAGTGCTTGAAGTGTTCAAGCATGAAGTCTTTTATATTGCCTGATTTATCCATTGTATTTGAACTTGTAGCTGAGTAGTTTGTAGTAAAGTTTTGCAACCAGGAACTGGGGTGCGTGTTGTCCCTCAAGTGGCGCAAACTCGGTGATATCAAAACCCACAACGGTTTTTGCCTCAAATACCTTGCGTAGATACCTGATCGTCGTATTCCAGAGTAATCCGCCGGGTTCGGGGGTGCCGGTTGCCGGCATGATGGATGGGTCAAACGCATCCAGATCGATGGTGAGATAAACCTGGTCCGTCATCTGTGCAATGGATTTATCCATCCATGATTCATCGCCATAAATATCTTCGGCGAAATAGCACTTCTCCCTGTCGAGATATTTCATCTCGCTGGAATCAGCACTGCGGATGCCGACCTGTATCAGGTTGGTGTTCTGGCTGGCATCATGCAGTGCACAGGCGTGGTTATAGGGTGTGCCGCCGTAACTGTCACGCAGGTCGGCATGGGCATCGAGCTGGAGTACAGTGAGGTCGTCGTATTTCTCGTAGTGGGCCTTTATGACACCGATACTGACGGAATGCTCGCCGCCAAAACAGGTCAGGTATTTACCACTGGCCAACAGTTCCCGGCTTTTCTCATAGACGGCTTTGAACATACTTTCCGGGGTTTCGTTTTCCGTTATGTCCGGAAGTATGTGTACGCCATGTGTGTAGACTTCTGAATCCGTTTCGATGTCATACAGTTCCATGTTCTCAAGGGCATCCAGGAATATGCCAAATCCCTTATCCGCGCCTTTACCCCAGGTACTCGTACCATCATAGGGTATGGACTGCAGCAGGACTTCAGCCTTGTCGAAGCTGCAATATTTCTCGTCAATTCCGGCAAAGCATCTCATTTGTTGTACCCCAGTATCTTGAACATGTCACCCGCTGACTGCTCGGCGCGATACATGGTATCCACTATGTTTCCCTTCTCGTCCTTGTCAATAATTACGTGTTTGGGCGCCGGGATCAGGCAATGCTTGATTCCGCCATAACCACTGATGGCATCCTGGTATGCGCCGGTATGGAAGAAACCGAGGTAAAGCGGTTTTTCATCGCTTTCATCGTAGGAGGGTAACAACACATCCTGATTGAGGTCTTCAGAGTTATAGTAATCAGAGTGATCGCAACTGATACCGCCGATATGTACCCGTGCATATTCGTTCTGCCACTTGTTGATGGGTAGCAGGATGAATTTTTCATTGATGGACCAGGCATCCGGAATCGTGTTCATCAGGCTGTTGTTGATCATGTACCAGCATTCGGTATCGTTCTGTTGTTTTTGCTCGAGCACTTCGAAAATGATGGCTCCGCTTTCACCCACCGTATATTTACCGAATTCCGTATAGATATCCGGTTCCGGTACTTCTTCGGTCACACAGGCGTTTTTAATATTGCTGACGATCTCGCTGATCATGTATTCGTAGTTGTACTCAAACCCCAGGTTGTTTCTGATCGGCAAGCCGCCACCGATGTTGAATGAACTAAGGGTTGCGCTTTGTTTTTTCAGCGTGATATAGAGTTCAAGTGCGCGCTGGAATTCCCCCCAGAAGTACATACGGTCGCTGATACCCGAGTCGACGAAAAAATGAAGCATTTTCAGCTCAACACGATCGTTGTTTTTGATTCGTTCCTCGAAAAAATCCGGAATCTCAGCAGCGTTGATACCCAGTCGTGAGGTGTGATAGGGCGATTGAGGCTCTTCCTGGATGGCCAGTCGTATACCCACTTTTATAGTGTGATCACCGGCTACTTCTTCAAGCTTCTTCAATTCATTTGTCGAATCGAGGATGACAAGTACGTTTGTAAAACCAAGATCATAAAGGCTGACGATTTTACGCAGGTAATCATTGGTTTTATAGCCGTTGTTGACCACGGATATGTCTTTCTTGATCTTTCCATCCTTGTGCAGTGCAAGGATCAGATCAATATCAAAAGAGGAAGACGTCTCCAGGTGGACACCGTGCCTGAGCGCTTCATTGATAACATGAGCGAAGTGATTACACTTTGTGCAATAACAATAAAAGTAACGGCCTTTGTAGTTGTTTCTCTTGATGGCGCGATTGAAAAGATTGCGCGCCCTTTTGATCTGGTCACCGATTTTCGGCAGGTAAATAAACCGGAATGGTGTGCCATATTTCTCAATCAGGTATTCGAGTGAAATACCGTGAAAGGTCAGGGACCCGTTGCGAAGATCAAACCCTTCCTGTGGAAAGTAATAAGTCTGGTCAATCAGATCGAAGTAGGTGTTTTTCATGAAGCTTCCGGCCGGTAAAAAATTAGAAAATATCTCAGCGAACTGAGTCGTTTATAAGGCTTTCATCGAACCCGTTTGCAACTGAATAAGTGGAGCACCGATAGGGAAATCTTTATATCAAAACCAAGTCGATTTGAATAGACATAAATGAGGTGACAGCGTGGAAAGGGGTCAAAGTAAATACTTTGACCCCGATTATTGCCTTGATATCCCCGTTTTACCGGTCACTTACCAGCGTTAACTAACTACGACCTGGTACGCCTCGTCCGGGAGTCCAGGGTACGCCGGCCTCATCCAGTGCTTTGCGAAGTGCCGGTAGTTCGGTGTTGAATATCTGATTCAACGCCGCTTTGATTCCGGCAAATTCCTGCTCGGCAATTTCCAGGCTCCGTTCATGCGTGGGTGTTGGTCCGTAGCTTGAGAATGACGTTCCCATTTGTGCGACGTTGATGCGGCGGCTGACGGAGACGGGTCCGGAATCGCCGGCAAGATCACGTCTTTCATCACCGGATAATTTTAACTGCAAGTCACTCACCTGAAGTTCAAGCGCTCTGACCTGTGCGCGTAAACCACCCTCAGCGCCGGAGCGCAGCAGTGTTTGTTTGACCGCTTTCAACTCGGTCAAAAGGGTTTTCATTGCCGCATCAGCGCCGCTGCCTTCACGCATCAATGTATCCAGGCGTTGGCCGAACGCGACAACCTCGTCGGTGCTGGCCGTTGCCAGGCTGTTTTGACGCATCAATTTCACGTGAATGGAGCTCTGCATGCCGGTGTCTTTCAGTACACCGTTGACACGGGTGGCCAGGCTGACAGTGTAGTCACCAGGCGCCGCGAGGGGGCCTGAGAAAACAATGTAGTTATCCTGTGGCTTGTCTGTCCAGGGGCCGGATTCCGCGTAACGCAAGTCCCAGGCCACTCGGTGGAAGCCCGCCTCTGCCGGCCCTTCAAGTTTCCGGACAACTTTGCCGTTGCTGTCACGTACCGTCAACACAACAGCAGGGTCTTCTTCTGTCGCTTCGGCACGCAGCGCATCCCAACCGGGGTAGGGTGTATCGCCGGCCTCTTTCTCAATTTCCTTCTCACGTTCGCGCCGTTGTTCCTTGGCGGTCTGAATTGATTTTGGCAGGTAGTAAGTGATGACAGCCCCAAATGGTGGGTTATCGGCAATATAGAAGGCGTCACCCTGTGAGGCTTTGCTGCCGGTTCTGAATTCACCCAGGGGCATGCGCTGTAAATACCACAGTGCATCGCGTACCGGAAATAGCATGGTGTCAGATGCGAGGTTCTTGGCGGTTACACTTCGAAGCGGTGTGTAATCGTCAAGCACGTAAAAGCTACGACCGAAACTCGCACCCACCAGGTCATTCTCACGCTTCTGAATGGCAAGATCACGGAACGAGATAGTTGGCATGCCTCCGGATAGCTTGGTCCATTTTGTATTATCAATGGTAAAGAACACACCAAACTCCGTGGCGGCAAATAACAGTTCCGGCTTGACGTGGTCCTGTACCAGTCGCCACACGACATGACGCTCGGGCAGTCCCTTACTGATGCTTATCCAGTTTTGGCCACGATTAGGGCTCTTGAGGATATATGGTGTGAAGTCCCCGGACTTATGGTCATCCACTACCACGTAGACGGTATCTGCATTGTGCAGGTCGGCCTTGATATCGTTGACGAAGAATCCGTCCGGTACACCGGGTAGTTTGTCGATTGCACGCCAGCTTTCACCACCGTTTTCGCTGACATGAACTCGACCGTCATCGGTGCCTGCGTAAAGCAGGCCTTCCACGAGGGGGGATTCGGACAGCGAGGTGATTGTTCCGTATTGGGACATGGCCATCAGGTCCCAGGGTGAATCATAACTCCAGACACGACCCATCATTGGCAAGGTCATCCGGTCACGGTCATGGCTGAGGTCGCCGGAGATGGCGGTCCAGCTATCTCCGCGGTTTTCGCTGCGCCAGACCCGTTGGCTTGCAAAATACAAACGCGCCGGGTTGTGTGGGCTGATCAGGATCGGGGCATCCCAGTTGAAGCGCTCCGATTCTTCATTGGCCTCGGGTTGTGGCTGGATATAAACAATTTCGCCGGTTTTACGGTCGAAACGAACCAGGTTGCCCTGTTGCCATTCGGAGTAGACGATATCCGGGTTGGTCGGGTCTGCAGCTGACTGGTGTCCATCGGCGAAGACGGTGACGTACCAGTCGCTATTGCGTATGCCATGCACATTGTCGGTACGCGAGGGTCCGCCCTGGGTATTGTTGTCCTGGGTACCACCGTAAATGTTATAGAAGGGCTCGTCATAATCGACGGTAACCTTGTAAAACTGGGTGATTGGCATATTGGCAAAGAACTTCCAGTTTTCTGCATTATCAAATGACTCGTAGACACCGCCATCGGTGCCAACCATCAGGTAGTCAGGATCCGTCGTATCGAATACAACCGCGTGATAGTCGCCATGCACCGAACGGTTTCTGACCGCTTGCATGGTTTTGCCGCCATCCACGCTCCGGTAAAGGGTCGGTGCGACCTGGTAGACGGTATCCACATCATGCGGGCTGGCGAATATCTCCTGGTAGTAATGAGGTCCGGTGCCGCTATAGACTTCATCGCTGCGTTTTTCCCAGCTTCCGCCAGCATCGGTTGAACGCCATAAACCACCTGTTCGTTGGGCCAGTTCGATGGTTGCATAGACCACATCGGGGTTGACCGGTGAAATGCTCAGGCCGATCTTGCCCTTGGCTTCCTTCGGGATGCCGTTGGTCAGTTCACGCCAGTTTTTACCACCGTCAGTGGACTTATGGATACCGGATTCCGGGCCACCATTCATCAAGGCGGCGACGTTTCTGAAGCGTTGGTGCAGGGAAGCATAGATGACATCGGGGTTGCGTGGATCAAGGTGTACCTCATTGGCGCCGGTGAATTGGCCGGCCGACAGGATAAGTTCCCATGTTTTGCCGCCGTCAGTGGTCTTGTAGAGACCGCGCTCACCACCCGCTGACCACAAGGGGCCTTGTGCCGCGACATACACGACGTTGGAGTCTCTGGGATCGACCACAATATTGCCAATGTGCTGGGACTCCTTGAGACCCATGTTTGTCCAGGATTTGCCGCCGTCGAGGCTCTTGTAGATTCCGTCACCGTAACCGACGTGACGTCCGCTGACGTTTTCGCCAGTGCCGACCCAAACGGTTTCAGGGTTGTTCGGATCAATGGTGACGCAACCGATGGAGTATGAAGCTTCTGAATCGAATACGGGTTCCCATGTGGTGCCCCGGTTATTGGTCTTCCACACACCACCACTACCGACAGCAACATACCATTGACTGCGGTCTTTCTGGTTTACCGCGATATCCGCAATACGCCCGGCAGTCATAGCGGGGCCGACACTGCGCCACTCAAGTCCCTTCAGGCTTGACTCATTCAGGCCGGGGCTGGGCTTCTCATCTTTTTCTGCTGAAATTGCAAAAAACGAAGTAGATAAAAGCATTAATAACAATGTACTACGTAATAAAGTTAACATGAAATCTCCATTATGTGCGACTGCTGGTCGCGGTAATGTCACGGTGTATCAGCTTCAATAATCTCATAACTGGTCTTGATTTCCGCCAGTGCCGCCATTTGGGCAGACGCGGAACAGTACTTTTCCATGGCAAGATTGATCGCACGTTCAACGCGGTTTTCTTTGATATCTATTCCTTTTACGACGAAGTGCATTTCAATGTGGGTGTAATAACTTGGCATTTCTTCACGTCGCTCGCCGCCTATTTCCACCCAGGCATCAATGACTTTTTGACGGCCTTTTTCGAGGATCATCACCAGGTCAATACACGCGCATCCGCCGGTTCCCAGTAACAACAGTTCCATCGGTGACAAACCGCTCTTTTTGTCACCATCGATGACCGTGCTGTGGCCACTGCCACCGGTGCCTATAAACCTGAGGCCGCCGGCCCACTTTACGCGGTGATTACGTTCCATGATTAAACTCCAAATTCAGTTCGGGTGGTTTGTTTTGGTTCTTACCAATGCAATTTTGTCAAAGATCATGCGTCAGATGCAGAATCTGCTACCATTTGTCTAGCAAGACCCGCAGCACCGGATAATAACAATTCTCTAAGCAAACCGGCATCAAAATTGATAGGAGATAGGCAATTGAGTAACAGAGCAGAAGTCGAGGCAGTCGTTTTAAAGTTTGTCGAAGCCTTAAATATCGATGATGCCAGCGTCGTCCCGCTTACCAGGCATGTTAAGTACCATGGTATGTTTTCACCCGTTCCAGTTAGCGGGGAAGCCGATGTACGTGATTACATTGATCAGATTGCACCATTTATAATCAATGAGACCTACGGCAAGATGATCATAGAAGGAGGCTCAGTTGCTGTGATGACCTCATTTGACTCGGTCAACGGAATCCATAGTGAGGGGGCGTTCTTTTTCGAAGTCGAGGGGGACAAGATAAGTGCCATAAGAGCGTTTTTCGATACCCGGCCAATTTTTGAAAATAAAGACAGTTAATTACACTGGTTTTGCAGATTCCTGTGTATCGATTTGCAGGAGCGTCCGGTGATATTGGATTTGCATTCGCATACCACGTTCTCTGATGGTTCCCTGACACCCCGGGAGCTTGTTTCACGCGCTCTCGAAAAAGGTGTGGATGCGCTCTCCATAACCGACCACGACACCATTGACGCCTACCGGGATTTACCGCTTGCCCACGACCAACTCACACTGATTCCGGGTATCGAGCTTTCAACACAGTGGGGCAGCACTGGCATACATGTTCTTGGTTTGAATATTGATCTGGACAGTGATGCGATGGTTACCGCTGCAAAATCCCAGACAGATGCGCGTTTGGAGCGAGCCAGAAGGATTGCTGAAAACCTGAAAAAAAAGGGTTTTGAAGACACATTCGAGCAGGCGAAGAAATTGTCGAGCGGTGGTTATATCGGCCGCCCGCAATTTGCCCAGCACCTGATTAACATTGGCGAAGCAGATTCCATGCATACCGCGTTTAAAAAGTATATGGGTGATGGCAAGGCCGGTGATGTGAAGAAGAAATGGGCAGAGTTACCACAGATCATTCAATGGATACGTGATGCCAATGGGATTGCCGTGCTGGCGCACCCAATAAAATACAAGCTGACCCGCACGCGTTTGAAGCAATTGCTCGATAGTTTTATCGAAATGGGCGGGCAGGGCATGGAAGTGATTTCGGGGCAACAGACACCGCAGCAAACCAGTAACATGGCGCAATTGTGTGATGAAAAGAAACTCCTGGCGTCCTGTGGTTCCGATTTTCATATGCCGGGCAAGCCCTGGGCTGAGCTGGGCAGGTTCGCCGCTCTACCGGCAAGGCTTATTCCGGTTTGGGACCGCTTTTAGTTAGGTTTGGGCTTCGAAACCAGAGTAAAATGGCAGAAAGGGATTGGCTTGATTTCCCAAGCATCCGCCATCGTTACAGGAGAAAATCATGAGGCTTTGCCCGGTTGCTATCGCAGTAGGTTGCAAAAGATGTCCTGTTGTTCTCCGTCTGCCCTGTGAAAAGCCAGATCGGTGATTACACACCACCAGAGAAAACAGCCAGCAAAAAACCGGGCCGAAAGAAAGCCCGGTGAAAATCGGGATCAGCGTGGTGGTCTGATTTGGCGCGAGTCGTATTATTTAACAAGCCATTCCGGGTTCTTGTCTCAATTCCGCGAATCCGGTGACAAGCAAACCCTGGGTGATTATTTTAAGGATCCTGCATTGCGGGTCGCCGGCCGGCTTGACTATGACTCGGAAGGACTGCTGGTATTAAGTGATGATGGCAAGCTGGTCCAAAAAATTTCCAACCCCCGCTTCAAACTGGAAAAGACTTACTGGGCGCAGGTGGAAGGTGAGCCAACACCGGCTGCCCTTGAGCAGTTGCGCAAGGGAGTCGTGCTGAAAGATGGAAAAACCCGGCCGGCCAAGGTCAGGCTCATCGAAGAACCTGCGGATCTATGGCGCCGAAATCCACCGATCCGGTTCCGCGCGGCCATTCCAACCCGTTGGCTTGAGCTGACGATAAGCGAGGGTCGTAATCGCCAGGTTAGACGTATGACTGCCGCGGTTAATTTTCCGACACTGCGGTTGATACGTGCGCGTGTCGGTGACTGGTCGCTGGGGGAGCTTCAACCGGGCGAATCGGTTCAGGTTTAAAAGTTCGGGATTGATGCAGTCAAACTGAAATAGATTTCATGGAAAAGCTTTTTAATGCTGCCTATACTCCATCTCTGCATTGGTCAGAATCAGGAAGGAAAAATAGTGCCAGGCACATCACAAGTCGAGGGTTTTTCACCTGCACGGCTACGAATGATTGAGGCCATTGAGCAGAATCACTTTTGGTTTCTGGGTCGAAGAACTCTGGTCCTGGCGCTGATGAGGCGGTTTATTCAGAATAAAGTCTCAATGCTGCTGGATGTAGGGTGTGGAACAGGCTTCAATTTGCAATATTGGGAACATTTCGCAGACAACGTCATTGGACTAGATCGCCTTGCAGGATACTCAGTGCATCACTGTATGCCGGAAAAACCAATGCAATCCATCATTTCCGATGTTTGTGCCTTGCCTGTCCAGTCTTCATCAGCAGATGTGGCTGTGGCACTGGATGTTCTCGAACATGTGCCTGATGAAATAATGCTTTCTGAAGTTAATCGAAGCCTGGTAAATGGTGGCCTGTTTCTTGTAACGGTGCCTGCAACAAAATGGTTGTGGAGCA
Organism: uncultured Gammaproteobacteria bacterium; assembly: GCA_963759155.1. Classification (GTDB taxonomy): domain Bacteria; phylum Pseudomonadota; class Gammaproteobacteria; order Xanthomonadales; family SZUA-36; genus SZUA-36. The sequence continues at coordinate 30,858 of CAVWXX010000027.1, forward strand.
GTCGTGATGAGTCGGCAGGACACTTGCGCAGGTATACCAGGCAGTCTCTTCGCGCTGTTATCGAAAAGTCCGGGTTCGAACTGCTGTACATAAATTACTACCAGTGCCTGCTTTTCCCTTTGGTAGCAATATCACGGATGATTGGGCGATCGAAAGAGTCCGCTGGAAAAATGGAAGAAACACCCGGAAAGCTTGTAAATAATGTTTTGAATTGGATAACACAATTCGAGGTGAAAATGACCCGAATGGGTGTTCGTTTCCCCTGGGGTTCAACCCTCGTGGCCGTCATGCGTAAGGTATAAATCTATGACCAAACCTGATGCACTTGATCTATTCGTCTTTCACCGAAGTATCGACTTGAATGCTGCCTGTCTGGAAGGTGGTGCAAAAGGGATTGTGGTCGACTTTGAAACACGAGGTAAAAACGTTCGTCAACAGGGCTTTGACACGCAAATAAATGAACACAACTGGGACGATCTGCGTGCTGTAAAACAGGACTCAAAGGCCTATGTCGTTTGCCGAATCAATGGCTACAACGCTGATACCGAGACCGAAGTCCTGCAAGCTCTCGACTTTAAGGCTGATGAAATACTGATTCCGATGGTGCGTGAACTAAGTGAAGTATCAGCGATACTCAAGTTAGTGGAAAACAAGGCTCGGGTAAGTGCCATGATTGAAACTATCGAGGCTGTGAAAATCGCCCCACAACTTGATCAGTTGCCACTTGCACGCATCTATGTGGGTTTGAATGATTTGCGTATTTGCCGGGGTAGTCAGTCTATATTTACGGCAATCGCGGATGGTACAGTTGAATCGATCCGGCACATGGTCAAACATACCCCGTTTGGGTTTGGAGGGCTGACAGTGCCCGGGTTTGGCGATCCACTGCCGGTTGAATTGTTCATGCATGAAATGACACGCCTGGAATGCGATTTCACCTTTTTGAGGCGATCTTTTTTTAGGGACACCATCGGTAAGAAACCCCAGGATGAAATACCAAGGATAGTATCAGCGGTCTTATCATCAATGCTTCGGGATGAAACAAGTGTCAAATTGGATAAGAAAATCCTGACCGATAAGCTGGCTCATATTTCAGATCACCCCGAATGACGAATATCTTCAAAGGAAAAAGAGTGGTTGTCACCGGGGCAAATGGTTTTATCGGTGCCCATCTTGTTACTGCCATGGAACTGGAAGGTGCCGACGTTTTCGCCCTGGTACGCAAGCAATCCGATCTGACCCGGTTGATGAAACATAACACCAGCGCAAGCAGGATTAATGTAGACCTGCTGGATCACGAAAGGGTCACGCGTAAACTTAAAGCCATCAGACCACACTATGTCTTTCATACTGCGGTAAGTCGGGATTATGAGAACTGGACGGCAACCCTTGAGGTAAATGGTATCGCCACCCTCAACCTACTACGCGCATGCCTGTCAGAGTCGCTGCAAAAATTTGTGCATTGTGGCAGTTCATTGGAATATGGTTCAATCAAAACACCCTTCAGGGAATCAGATGCGATCTACCCTGAATCCCTATTTGGCGCCAGCAAAGCTGCAGCATCATTGCAATTACAGCAATTGGCCAGGAGTAAAGGCCTTCCGCTTGTGATTCTTCGGCTTTTTCACGTATATGGACCAATGGAAAGCGCACATCGATTGGTGCCAACAGCGATCAGAAGTTTTCTCACCAACCAGCCTATGACCCTGACTGAACGTGGTTATCATCATGATTTTGTGTATGTGGGCGATGTGGTGAAGGCCTGTCTTTCGGCTGCTGCAAAAGACAATCTCTCAGGGCAGATATTCAATATCGCATCCGGTAGTCCAGTGAGCAATGAAAGGGTGATTGCCTTGATCAGCGCAATTACCAACAAGAGGACACAGGTCACGACCGGTGCATTTGCACCCCGCGAATGGGATAAGACAGACTGGTTTGCAGATATATCAAAAGCGCGGGAACAACTGGGCTGGCAACCCGAAACAAATCTGCAAGATGGTTTACAGCGATGTGTGACATGGTTCCTCGAAAATGAACAGTAAACTGAAAAGTTCATCGTCAACATCTACCGCTGTCTCTGTGGTGGTACCGGTATACCTCAATGAGGATACGTTGCCGGAGTTGACTGCACGCCTGCTAAAAACGTTTGAACACATCCAGGTCAGCGTTGAAATTATTTTTGTAAATGACGCCAGTCCTGACGGCAGTGCAGCAGTCATTTCAGATCTGCAGAATCAGTTCCCTGAAATCAAGTCGGTCGAAATGAAAAATAACAGTGGTCAACAAAATGCACTCAGGGCCGGACTTCGCGAAGCACGTGGTGATGTGGTCGCGGTAATGGATGCGGATTTACAGGATCCACCTGAAGCGGTTGCCGATTTATACCGGGCACTGAAATCAGATAGCAACGAAGCCGTTTTTGCATACCGCACGGAACACTACCAGGGTATACACAGGATGATAAGCTCCCGGTTGTTTAAATGGCTGGTCAATAAAATGGTCGGTTTACCTCGTGGCACCGGTTGCTTTCTTATCATGAATAGAATCATGCTTGCCGACGTTCTTTCATTTGAGACCAATCGGTTCTACCTGCCTGGATTGATAGCCAAAACCAACCATCCGATTGGTACCATCCCATTGCAGCGTGCGAAGCGAAGCTGTGGTAAATCAGCTTATGACTCATCCATGCGATTAAACGTGGCGATTTCAAACATACGTTGTTTATTAGAACTGGATTAAAACATGAACCAAAAGCCTTCAAAAACAGAACAACACAACGCCATTCAACGTGAATACTACGAATCACGCTCTGATCAGCAGAATTGGCGCATGCTACCCGATACAAGTCCTTATATAGCCAATCATGTCGAGCGATTTATTGATTTTGCTGAACTCAATGGTACGGATGATATTCTTGATATAGGTTGTGGAATGGGTAAGTTCACACTACCACTCGCCGCGCATGGCTTCAAAATGGCAGGGTTGGATTTATCTCCGGTACTACTAGGTGAACTGAAGTCACGCACTCCTCAAGGTGTGAGTATTCCAACTCACCAGGCAGATATTCTTGCGCCACCGGATGAGCTAAAAAGGCGCTTCGATAAAGTCACCGGGTTTTTCATGCTACATCACCTGATTGATGTTGAAGCTTCGTTCAAACAGATACACTCACTTCTTAAAGACCATGGAAAGCTCGCTTTTCTTGATGTAAACCCTTTCTGCCCGCTTTATTACTTGCAGATCACACTGGCCCCCTCGATGAGTTGGAGCGCGGAAAAAGGGCTGGTTAACCTCACGCCGAAAAAAGTAAAAAGGGGTTTGCAGGCAGCCGGATTTACTGACATCAATATAAAACGTTATGGCATTTTGCCGCCGCCACTAAGAAACCGGTTCTTTGGGCCGGCAGTAGACAGTCTTTTCGACAAGGCGCGTATTTTTTCCCCTGTAGCGGCCTTTCAGTTAATTTCGGCAACCCGGTCTGAATAGACGCCGATCACGAGCGCGATGATGGATCTCTTGACTGTCCTAATCTCATTTCTGATTTCCTGCACAGTGGTCGGGACCCTGTTTTTACCAGGCATCAAGATTGGATTAAATACGGCGGATGAAGGCTATCTCCATTTTGGCAGTGTCAATTTACTGGAGGGGAAAACCCCCATACGCGACTTTCGGGCCTATGACCCCGGGCGATACTACTGGTGTGCGTTGTGGATGCGGTTTTTCGCTCCGACGTTTACAGCCCAGAGACTTGCCATGGGTGCTGTCATCGCAGTGTCCCTGAGCATGGTTTGTAGCTGGGTTTTCTACCTGGGCCAAAACTGGACACTGGCCACTCTGGGTACATTGCTCACGTTTACCTGGATTCGCCCTTATTTCAAAGCCTTTGAAATTCTATTTTGCCTGATAGCCATTGCAGTCTCGTTTAGCATCATTACCAACCCGGGTACATCGAGCTACCTGTTGTCCGGGTTCATCATTGGTATTTCTCTTTTTTTTGGGTTGAACTTTGGTCTTTATCTGGGTTTATCAGCTTTGACGGCACTGCTTACCGTGTTTGTGCTACACCTTAGCGATTTGTTTTTCGCACCGATGGTCTGGATGATGTCGGGTTTTGTGTTGGGTTTGACCCCTATGCTGTTACTTGGATTCAGAAACCCTGGTTACTTTTCGACATATTGGGAAAAGAAAGTACTAACGGTGATTAAGCGTGGTACGAGCAACTTGCCTTTACCCTTGCCCTGGTACTGGTCTGCGTCACCTCAATTAAACGGTTTTTCCCCTGCGCGGCGGGCGTTTTTTAAAGCTGTTTTCACAGGCCTGATACCATTTTACTCACTGACGCTTGTTGCAGGATTCACGCTCTTTGACGTATATCCAAACAGGGGAGGCTTGATTATCAGTGCCAGCCTCGTCGGGTTCGTCTATCTGCATCACCTGTTTTCGCGGGCTGATGTTTCGCATATGTGTCAAACAATTCACCCGGCCATATTACTGACAGCTCTTCTTTTGTCCACGTTTCTGCCTTGGCAATGGGCTACCCTGAGTTTGGGTGTGATTTGCATCTTATCAGCCTGGGCGATTCTTCCAAAATTGAGTAATCTGTTTAATTTCACCTTCAATAAACAAGACTATAAAAACTACGATACGGGAAAGGAGATCCTGAAAATTAAAGATGGTCAGGCCAAAACACTCACGTTATTAAGGCAAGTTGTTGATGCCTGTACTGTTAAGGGTGACAAGGTGTTGTTTGCTTCGTCAATCCCGGGGTTCTACCGGTTATTCGACCGTCAACCCGCGCTTTACGATGTTTACTGTATATATCCGGAAACAGAAGACAAGCAAAGGGAAATGATAAAGTCACTGGTTAAACACGAGGTCAAGTTTTTCATCATTTTTGACCAGCCAGTCGATCAGAAGGATGAGCTGAGATTTTCGAAAACACACCCACTGGTATGGCAATACCTTTACAAAAACTTCGTTTTGGTAAAGAACAGTCACCTTCCTAAAATAGCCAAGGTATTTACGACGGGTGACAATGGTGTGGTGGTTAATGAGGTCACAAGCTGATTTATTTTTGGTCTGTGAAGGGCAATCCCTGAAAAGGCGTCATTGATGCAAGCACGGGAGTGTTGGCGTAATTTCAATAAATACGCTTGCAATTCAAGTAGTAAGTTTATAGTGTTTGAATATCACAGGCATGGATGCTGGAATGTGAAACCTTTCAAACGATTAATTTCTGTCTCTTTTTTCTATGCGTCGTGGTCAGCAAACATGAAGGCGTTTGTCCTCGCCTTGGTGGTATCTGTGTTGTTTACCGGTGAGGCATCAGCGCAGATGACGCAGGCCTTACGTGACAAGATTGTGTCGGAACACAATCGTCTGCGCCGCGACGCGATTGGTCCTGGCGGACAAGATGAGATATCGACAACGACGGCCACGTCAATGCTCGAGATGGAATACGACATGAAGCTTGAATGCGTTGCTCAGGCGTATATCGAGACACAGTCGGGTGGTTTTGCACATAATCCCAACCGGAGTTCGGACTATGCAGCGTGTGGCGGATCGGGTTACGTTGGTGAGAACTGGTATTCCGGTTCTCCCGACCCGGATGCGGACTACTTCGGCGGGGCAACACGCGCCTGGGTAGATTTCATCTGGCCCGTGGCCTGGGGCTTCAATGGTTGTTCGGAGCGCGAGAACTACCATGGTGACCGCGGCTGTAGTGGTACCGTCGGGCACTATACCCAGGTGCTCTGGGCCAACACCTATAAAGTTGGTTGTGGTTATACCAGTGCTGGTGGGACGGTGTGTAACTACTCACCCGGCGGGAACTATATTGGGCAAGCTCCTTTCATCGTCGGGACGGCATGCTCGGCATGCCCCGGATACACACCCATATTGCAATAACGGCCTGTGTTCGAAGATCGACATTTCAAGCTGTAATGTGAATACCATCTCGGACATCTCTGAACCGGGAGTTGCCAGTTATGAGGCGTGTGAAATGCTCACAGCGGGGCCATTTACCGCCAAATATGGTGCCGATGTCTCCTTGTCCAGCGGTTGGGAAGTATGGTTACTGCCTGGTTTTAGCGTTGAACAGGGTGCGACTTTAGACGTCAATGTTTGTGGTCAAAGCCTGTGTAAAACCAGTGGCTCACCCATGCCTGCCGGATGTCATTCCTGCGTTGATAAAATATGTGCCGATTATCCAACTTGCTGTAATGACGCCTTTAATGCGGTGTGCCTGGAGAAAGTAAACAGCATTTGTGGGTTAACCTGCGAACAGTGAAGCTCAGGGCTTTGAAGGCCGGGTGTCAGGTCTGATAGCTCAGGTGCCGCAGAAGGTCTGTCTTACCACCTGCCCGGGCGTGGGCGGTAAGACGTACCGGGCGTTGTCGTGACTGAACTCAAATGGATTGGCCAGAATATCAACAAGCCGGTTAAATGGTTCTAAATCCTGCTGTTTTTCAGCGGCGCTGATGGCTTCTTCCACCAGGTGGTTGCGTGGAATATATACCGGATTGACAGTATACATGGCCTGCTGGCGCCCGGAGGGGTTAGTCTGCTCAAGGTCAGCTCTTTGTTGCCAGCGTGTGAGCCAGGGTGAGAAGGCTTCGGGTAATTCAAACAATGCTTTGACACCGCCACCTGAGGCGTTTGCCGGGTCAACGAGATCCGACAGGTAACGGAAGGTCAGGGTGAAATCCATTTGGTTTTCCTGCATCAGTTTCAACAGGTCCTGGATGAGTGCTGCATCATCTTCCGCCTGTTCCATTAGCCCCAGCTTTTTCAGCATGTTGTTCATAAATGCGGCCTGGTAAAGACCGGGAAAGGCATCGATCGCAGCTTGTCCGGCAGCCAGTGCTTTTTCCTGATCATTATCCAGAAACGGTAACAAAGCCTGGGTCAGCACACTCAGGTTCCAGTGCGCCACGGGAGGCTGGTTTGCGTAGGCATAACGGCCACCGTGGTCGATGGAGCTGAACACCTTGCCGGGTTCGAATTCATCCATGAAGGCGCATGGGCCATAATCGATGGTTTCACCCGAAAGCAGCATATTATCGGTATTCATGACCCCGTGGATAAACCCCAGTGACTGCCAGCGTGCAACCAGGCTGGCCTGGCTGGCCACGACGCCGTCCAGCATGGCACGTACCGGGTTTACAGCCTGTTCCGCCTGTGGATAGTGGCGTTGTATGACATGGTCGATAAGAATTTTGAGAGAGCCGTGATCCTGTCGCGAGGCAAAGAACTGGAAGGTGCCGATACGGATGTGGCTTTGTGCAACCCTTGCCAACACAGCGCCTGGCAGGCGCCCTTCGCGTCTTACCCATTCACCTGTTGTTACCGCACCTAATGCGCGGCTGCTGGGTACACCCAATACCGACATCGCTTCGCTGACGATGTACTCGCGCAACACCGGCCCCAATGGCGCGCGTCCATCACCGCCACGTGAGTAAGGTGTGCGACCCGAGCCTTTGAGTTGGATATCGTAACGTAAGTTATCTTTGCCAATGAGTTCACCCAGCAGGATAGCGCGGCCATCCCCCAGTTGCGGGTTCCAGCCGCCAAATTGGTGACCGGCATAAACCGTTGCCAGTGGCTCGCTTCCTTCTGCAATGAAGTTGCCTGCCATAAACTCAACACCTTGTTCGGATTCCAGCCATTGGGGGTCGACACCCAGGTGTTTTGCCAGTGCATGGTTTACACGGATCAGGGCGGGGTTTTGAACCGGCACAGGCAGTTGACGGGTGTAAAACTGATCACCAAGCCTGGCGTAGCTGTTATCAAAGGGAAGCGGGGTTGTTAAATTCATCGGTGCAGAATACCCCAGTAGTCATGGCTGACGCCAGACACCGGCAAATTCATCCGTGGAATAATGGTATTCTGGATGGACTGTTCTGCAATAACAGGTTTGAAACTTTGAAAAAGCGTTGGCCCAAAAGACCTGCAACCCAGGCTCGCAAGGTAGAGTTTGTCATTGATAGCATCGACCCACTGGGGCAGGGGGTTTCAAAGAAGGATGGCACCATCACCTTTGTGGCTGGCACTTTACCCGGCGAAAGCGGTGTGGCGACAGTCTATAAACGTTCCAAGGGAGTCCAGTTTGCGCGTTTACAGACGCTTGCGAAAACGGCTGATAACCGTGTTGAGCCTGAATGTCCTCATTTTGACCAGTGTCCCGGTTGCCAGTTTTTGCATACCGATTACGCGAGTGAACTGGCTTATAAAAAAGCGACGCTGGCACGCTACCTGGCTGCCCAGGGTGTCAGTGGCGAAAGCATCGAAGTCGTTCCTGCCCCAAGACGTCTCGCTTACCGCAACCGTGTCCAACTGCATTACCGGCATAAGTATATCGGGATGCTCGATACGGTCAGCAACGAGGTTCTGGAAGTGCCGCAGTGCAAGATCATACGCGAGGAACTGCAACCGGCCTTTTCCGACCTCTACAAGGGAGACTGGACACAGGATCACCCGGGTCATGGTCATTGTGAACTCTATTTCAAAGGCGGAGTGGTCAGTCAGAAGTGGGATGAGAGCTATGCCCATGGCGGATTTTCGCAGGTTTATGATGAAATGAACCAGGTGTTACAAGACCGGGTACAAGCTCAATTTGAGGCCCTGGAAGTGAGTCGGCTATTGGATATATTCTCGGGAAGCGGCAACCTGTCCAATCGCTTTGCTTCAGCGGGCGGCAGCAGGGTAATGATCGACAATTACAGCGACCCGTCAGGTGCGGCCAACCCGGACAATTTTTTCCAAATGGATTTGTATCAGGATCAAACCCTCCAGAACTTCGTACGCAGGCTGGGACACACGGATTTTGATACCCTATTAATTGATCCACCACGTCGGGGCTTCCCCGAACTTGACAGTTGGGTGAAAAAGATCAAGCCACGCTACGTGGTCTATGTTAGTTGTAATCCTGCCAGTTTGACCCGAGATTTACGTAATATGAGCACTCGATTTCGTTTTGAAAATGTCCAGTTATTGGATCTGTTTCCGGCCACAGCACACTTTGAAACACTGGTGGTATTGAAGATGTCGGCAAAGAAATGACAATGAATTCAGACAAAATCATCCTGGTTATCCTGATTGCACTATTTGCTTCACCTGCTGCAATGGCCAAGATTTATCGCTGTGATGGTCCGGATGGGCCGGTTTATACGGACCGGCCGTGTGGAGCGGATGCCAAAAACGTTGAGCTTGCAGATACGTCGGGGCTGACCGGGGTTTCTGAAGAGGTTAAAACTGAACTTGCTGAGAAAAAGGCGAAACGCGAAAAATTGCGTGAAGCGGATCGGCAACGTAAAAGTAACCGGACAGTCATTAACAACAATTACACGACGGTCAACACGGAACCTTCCGGACGCTGGTTATATCCCAGGCCGTGGAGACCAAAACCTGAAAGGCCCAAACCGCCGGTGGTCAAACCCAAGCCCTTGCCGAGTACGATCCGCATGAACCGGAAATGATGGTTTTCCACGTTAAGTATGGCCCTGAGTGTTACTTCCCATGGTCTGGAAGAACGTGGTAATGATTGCGTTACTGCGGGGGCAAAACCTAAGTTACTGCGGGTCCCAGGAAAACGCCTGGTATTCAGGGTAGCTCAAGTGGATATCAGTTTCGCCGTCGGCAGCGCGTTTGCGTGCCTCGGCTCGTAATGCCACGACGTCCTCTGAAACCTTGAAACGATAGTCACGTACTTCATTCCAGATCTTTTCTGAGAAGGCTTTATTCGTCGCCACCTTTGTAAGCTTTTAGCATTGGGGTTAGAACAGCGTAAGCCTCGTACAGACGTGCGGCCTGCATTTCTTCAAATGCCTCGATGTCCGCCAACAATTTTTGCAGGTTTTCATCAAGCTCATCGTCGCTTTGCAAAGCACCATGGCCGGCTTCAGAGAATTGTGTGAAGTAGTCAACGGACTCCTTCATGCTGATGTTATAAGCATTACCCCACTGGTTTCGGTTATCCGCATTAACAACCTGACGGCTGAGGGGGTCGACAATTAACACCGTGGGTGTCGCGTAATAAACGGGAATGCCCAGGCTTGAGATAACGTCCTCGCCTTTTTCCAGGTAGCCTACATCGATAAGAATGACTTCATAATGCGCATTGATGATGCTACTTAAGGGTTCCTTATAAAGACGTGCAGCCAAGGCCCGGCTGTCATGACACCAGTTGGCGCCCATCACCACCAGTGCGAGCTTGTTGGTTTTCTGTGCGGTATCAAAACCAGCCTGGAGGTCGGCCATTGAATCTTCGGAAGGAATGAACAAGTTACCTGATTCCATGGCTGTCATTTTCGGTTTTTCAGCTGGGGCATCGTCGGATGCATGGACTTCGATGGCAGATAAACCTGTGCTGAGTAACAGGACAAGTGAAGTGTAAATCAACGGTTTCATCATATTCATGTGCATGCTTTCCAGATGGATCCGGTCCAGAGATTTTCCAGTGTGAGGCTATTGCCCTGGCCAGGCACCCATTTCTATATTATGTTGCTCAACCCTGGCGACACAAAGCTCAATGGTCGAGTTTCACTAATGTGCAGACAGGCCAAACCATTCGGGGAATATAACAAGTATGCCCAGTACAATCATCTGCAGGATGATGAACGGCAGCACGCCGTGATAAATATCGGTGGTTCGAACCTCAGGCGGCGCGACGCCTTTGAGGTAAAACAGGCTGAAACCGAATGGCGGTGTTAAAAACGAGGTCTGCAGGTTCATTGCAACCAGGATCGCATACCAGACCGGGTTGATGCCGAGGCTGACCGCGATCGGTGCGAGAATCGGGACAACAATATAGGAAATTTCTACAAAATCGATGAAGAACCCCAGGGCCATGATGAGCGCCATGGAAAGGATCAAAAAGCCCCATTTCTCGCCGGGCAGACCAAGCATGAATTCCTCGACGATATAGTCACCGCCGGTATAGGTAAAAACCATGGAGAAGGCGGTTGCACCGATCAGGATGGCAAACACCATGGCGGTTATCTTGACCGTCTCAAGCGAACTGTCCCAGATCATCTTGACCGAAAAACGCCCGTAGAGCGTGGCCAGCAGAATTGCGCCCACACCACCGACCGATGAAGATTCCGTTGGTGTGGCTACTCCGGTCAATATTGAGCCCAGAACCAGGATGATCAGGACCAGCGGCGGGATGACCGCCTTGAGCGCCTGGAAGACCTGTTGTCTTTTCGTACCCGTCATCAACTCCAGCTTGATCGGCGGGGCCAGGTCTTTGTTCATCAGTGTAACGATGACGATATAGACAATATAGCAGGCGACCAGTGACAAGCCCGGCCATAGAGCAGCCTTGAACAGATCACCTACCGGTTCCTGAAAGACGTCGCCAAGGATGATCAGGATGATAGACGGCGGGATGATTTGCCCGAGCGTGCCAGCGGCGCAGATTGTTCCGGTTGCCAGGCGTTTGTCGTAGTTATACTTGAGCATGACGGGTAGCGAGATCACACCCATTGCGACCACGCTGGCGCCAACAACACCGGTGGATGCCGCCAATAGGGCACCCACTAAAATGGTTGAGATCGCAATGCCTCCCCGGACCTCGCCAAACAAAAAGCCCATGGATTCAAGCAGGCGTTCCGCGAGCTTGGACTTTTGCAAAACGATACCCATGAAAATGAACAGTGGGATGGCCATCAGGATGGTGTTGTTCATGATCGACCAGATACGATGCGGCATCAGGGAGAACATCTCCGGTCCCTCGGTCAGCAATCCGAAAAAGACCGCCACGCCGCCAAAGGTAAAAGCCACCGGAAAGCCAAGCAGCAACATCAGCAGCGCCACGGCAAACATGACAAGACCGGTCATGCGGATCTGCTCCCGGATAAGCTATGATTGCGACAGATAAACGGTTTCATCATTTCAATGCGCACTGAAAACGCATGTGCTGCTAAAGGATTTCATTCTCAATACTCCGCACCGGTGGCGCTTCCAGTCCCCTGAAGATATTGATGTTATGAATGACAAAGCCGGTGGCCGAGACGATCAGAAAGACAAAAGAAGCGGGAATCACCAGTTTGATCAGCCAGCGGTGTGTCAGGCCGCCGGGGTCGCCACTGATCTCACCTGAACTGAAAGCCTCGGTTACGTACCAGACGGAACCCTCAATCACCAGCACACTCAATGGCAATAACAGCAGAAGGGTGCCGCCGATATTGACCACGGCTTTCCAGCGAGGTGAGAAACGGTCGTACAGGATATCGACACGCACATGACCGTCTTCCTTGAGCGCATAGGCAATACCAAACAGGAAGACCATGGCAAACAGGTGCCATTCCATTTCCTGAAGGGCGATTGAACCACGGTTGAAAAAATACCGCATGATGGCATCGTAAAATACGTTGATCAACATGATCAGGTTCAGAATGCCGGCGATCCAGCCCATCAGGTCGGAAAAGCGGTCGAAGAATTTTTCAAGCCTCAGCAGCATTGAGAACCTTTTGACAAATCGGAAACCTCCCGGCCACGACCGGGAGGCTGCCTGAAATTACTCAATATTATCCTTGAGATAGGCATAGTCGGAAATCTCGGTCCATTTACGGGCCATTTTCATATAGGCCTTCTGTGATTCGAGAATTTCTTTGAAAGTCGGATCGCTGGCAGCGCTCTCAGCCAACAACTGATCATTGGCCTGTTTCATTGCAGTGATAATCTCGGGAGAGAATGTGCGGATCTGTACTTCCGGGTATTCCTTTTCAATGGAAGCCCAGTTGACGGCACTCTCGTGGTAGGAGCGGGCGTACATGTCGTAGGCGGCATATTGCATGGCGATGGTCAGGATTTCCCGCAGGTGCTCGGGTAAGGCATCAAATTTTTCCTGGTTAACGATGAACTGCAATTCGGTCGCAGGCTCGTGCCAACCCGTGTAGTAATAGGGGGCGATTTTCTGGAACCCCATACTCAGGTCAAGGGATGGGCCGACCCATTCGAGTGCATCGATGGTGCCGCGATCGAGCGCTGTGTAAAGCTCTCCGGGAGCGATGTTGGTGACCACGACACCCAGCTTTGAAAGAACCTCACCAGCGAAGCCGGGAACGCGCATCTTGAGACCGTTCAAGTCATCCAGGTTGTTGATTTCTTTGCGAAACCAGCCGCCCATCTGGTTGCCGGTATTGCCACCCGGAAATGAGTAAACACCGTGTTTTTCATAGACTTCTTTCATCAGTTCCAGGCCGCCACCGTAATAAAACCAGGCGTACTGTTCCGGCGCTATCATGCCAAAAGGCATGGTGGTGAAGAACATGGTATTGGCGTCCTTACCTTTCCAGTAGTAGGAAGCCGAATGACCCATCTCGTATTGTCCGGCTTTAACCATATCCAGGATGCCAAAGGCCGCCTTATGCTTGTTGGCCGAATCAACCCGGATCTCCAACTCGCCGTTGGACATGACCTTGACCAGTTCGGCCATCGTCAAAACCGCATCACCGAAAATGGGAAAGCCCGTTCCCCAGGTCTGGGCCAGTTTCCAGACAATAGGCTCTTTTTTACTTATCTCTGCCGCCTGGGGTTCCGCTGATGCCTGCGGTTTTTCGCCACAGGCTGGCAGGCTCATAAATGCGATGAGAGCGAGGATGCCCGTAAGCAGTTTCATGGAATGCTTTAGCTGTTTCATTTCTTATTTCCTTGTGATCAGAAGGGCTTTCCGGCGCGAGACTACGTGTCCAAGCCTGCGCTTTACCATGCGCTTATATGCCCGTAACAACTATTGTCCTAAATCAAATGCTTGTCAATGTGGACCATGGTCTTGTATGACAAAACCAGCGACGGGGGATTGCCGGTTAAATTACTGTCCGCTGGGGTTACGCAGCACTTTCATACGCTAATTCTTCGCTTGCTTAAAGGCGGTGATTGCAATTAGCTTCAGGCACAACTAAATTGCAGGCATGAAGGTTCTGGTCACAGGTAGTTCAGGTCATCTCGGTGAAGCCATGGTCCGCAGCCTGCGTGAGACCGGTCATGACGTGATTGGTCTGGACATCAAGGAGTCGCCCTTCACAAACGTGCTTGCATCAGTTGATGATGCCGAAACTGTGAACGAGTGTATGAAAGGTGTGGCGACGATTTATCACACGGCAACCTTGCACAAACCCCATGTTGCCACCCACTCGATGCAAGCCTTCGTCGATACCAATGTATCGGGTACGCTGACCTTGTTGCAGGCTGCACAGGCGAACTCGGTCAAGGCCTTTGTGTTTACCAGCACAACCAGTGTGTTCGGTGATGCTTTAAGACCGCCGGCGGGAACGCCCGCCGCCTGGATAACTGAAGACGTCAGACCTATTCCTAAAAATATCTATGGCATTACAAAAACAGCCGCTGAAGATTTGTGCACATTATTTAATCGCAACCATGGGCTCAACTGCATCATCCTTCGTACATCACGGTTTTTCCCCGAGGAAGACGATGACAAGCTGAAACGGGATAGCTTTCACGAGGAGAACACCAAGGCCAACGAGTTTCTGTTTCGTCGCGTCGAGTTGGAAGACGTGGTGAGCGCGCATGTAGCCGCAGCGAAGCGTGCGCCTGCGCTTGGTTTTGGCAAGTACATCATCAGCGCGACCACACCGTTTCTACCCGAAGATTTACCTCAGCTGAACGTCGATGCCCCGGCCGTTGTGCGTAAAAGGGTTCCTGAGTATGTCGAAGCCTATGACCGGCTTGGTTGGGTGATGTTCGATAAAATCGACCGCGTCTATATCAATGACCTGGCCAGGAGAGATTTGGGCTGGCAACCCAAATATGATTTCTTCCACATGATTAAGTGTTTGAAAACTGGTGGCTATCCGAGGAGTCCGATATCTTTACAGGTAGGCGCCAAGGGCTACCATGAACAGACGTTTGAGGAAGGGCCATACCCCGCTTAACAGCGCGCTCGATTGTTATTTCCTGGTCGTAATCTTTCGTATTTCTTCAAGTGCGTTTTTAACACAGTTCTCACCCTCTTCAATGGCCTCGGCCGCACGTTGAAACTCGAGCAGGCCTATATGGGCCAGTTTTGGTGCGATCACCACTTCGGCCGGGTCACCCGCCAGGCGACTCCGGGTGATACGGTCCTGAACGATATTGATCGAGTTGGTTATCGAAGCAAAAAGACCGGGTGCGTCTTCCTGTTTGCCGCTGTCCGGGAATATTGAACTGGAATACTCGAGAGTGGTTTTTTTCAGACCGTGCAGAACACCTTTTTTCTTTTCAGGCGCGGGCTCCGGTTTTTTCTTATTGTGACGTCCCATAACATCGGAATTCAGGTTGACCGCAATGACGATGTCCGCGCCCAAGGCTCGACAGGTACTAACCGGTACAGGATTGACCAGTCCGCCGTCGACCAGCCAGCGATGTTCGTGGCGAACCGCCGGAAACAGACCCGGCAAGGCCATTGAAGCCCTGACCGCATCTGCCAGGTTACCTTCCTGGAACCAGATTTCCTGGCCCGTTTGAAGGTCGGTTGATACCGCTGCAAAACGTTTTGGCAGGTTTTTTATCTCGAGTTTTTCGCCGCCAATAAAGCGGTACAAAAAACGTTTCATCCTTTCGCTGTCAACAAAACCGGACTGGGTAAGCTTGACGTTGAAAAACTTCAGAACATCCGTCCTGGTTGAGCTGAGCACCCAGTCCTCCAGGCTTTCAAGGTTGTCTGTCAGGTAGCATGCGCCGATCATCGCGCCCACCGAGGTGCCACAGACTATGTCGGGTTCAATGCCTTCCCGGACCAGTGCCTTGATGATGCCAATGTGCGACCAGCCGCGAGAGGCACCGCTTCCCAGTGCCAGTCCAATTTTTTGTGTTTTACCGGAATCGGCCATCTGCATGAGTCCGTTTAGTTGGTGGGTTTCATTATAGATGAAGCATGAAAATTATTCGTAGCTTCCTTAAAAAACGAGCAAAATCATTTACATCTGCTATATTTAATAAACCTGTCCCTGTAATTCGAACTTGCAGGGAAGCTCATCCAATTCCCGGACAGGCATTGTCCTGAACGGTGCTTACTTGTTGGTGTAAGGAGTGAGAATGATCAAATCAATCAGACCTGAAGTCTGACAAAGCCCGTACTTGGAAAAGTATGTGTTATTACCGGGGGGGAGACCTGTAATCACACTAAATTCTTGAATGATTTATCTGACAGGAAGGTAGTTATGGGTAATAAAAAAATAGATCTAAGCCAACGTTTTGTTTCATTTCTAAGCGAATTGAAGGAACGTAAAGTTTTACAGGTTGCGGTTGCCTATTTTGTCGTGACCTGGATTGTCATCCAGGTGGGTGATTCAACCTTTGAAGCGTTGAACTTACCGGAATGGTCGGGGACATTACTGGTTGTCTTTGTCATGCTTGGTTTCCCCTTTGCGCTATTGTTGGCTTGGGCCTATGAGCTTACGCCTGATGGAATTATCAAGGACCCTGACGGGACGGCGGGCAAACGTGTGGCCTATGAAAGGGCCGTGTTGAATAGCGAAGGCTCGGAAAAAACTGATTTGACCCCCTCCATCGCCGTACTGCAGTTTGAGGACATGAGTCCGGAGCATGATCAGGAATATTTTTGCGAAGGAATCGCTGAAGAGATTTTGAGTGCACTGAACGAAGTTGAAGGATTGAACGTTGCTTCCCGTCACGCTTCATTTCAGTTTAGCAGCAAGAGCGGGGATGTTATTGAAATTGGCAGAAAACTTTATGTATCCCTGGTTTTGGAAGGCAGTGTCCGCAAAGCGGGAGATCGAATCAGGATAACGATTCAACTGATTGACGCTTACACGGGGTATCACTTCTGGGCCGGGCAATACAATCATGCCCTGGAGGATGTGTTTGAAGTTCAGGAACAAATGGCCCAGGCGGTTGTTGGTGCATTGCGTCTGTCAATTGGAGACAACAAACTCAGGCGACCGGTTACTCAGAGTACCGAGGCCTACGACTTGTACCTGAAAGCAAAGAGTTACTTTTCCCGACCGGACCTTCATAGCATTCTTGTCGCGAGAAAATTCTACCAGGGGGCGGTGGATATTGACCCGAAGTTTGGACGTGCATGGGCCAAGCTTGCCTCAACCTATGTTTATGAATACCTCTGTAGCGATCCGGGTGGAAATGCCCGTTCAGAGGCAAGGCGCTTCAGTAATATTGCACTCAGTGTGTCTCCGGGTATCCCGGAGTCCCACATAGCGAGTGGCATTACCTACACGATAAACCAGGAATACAAGCAGGCAGACCTGGAATTTGAAACGGCAGTCAACCTGAACCCTGAATCATTCAGTGCATGTTTTACCTGGGCCCGAAGTAAAACTTACGAGGGCGACACTAAAAAGGCCATTGAGTTATATCAGAAAGCATCAGAGTTAAGACCACTGGACTACCAAAGTGTACTGATGCAGGTGCGGTGCCTGACAGATTTAGGTGAAACGAGGGCAGCAAAAGAAAAGGCAAGTGAGGGGCTGAGCAGGGCCAAGGCGTTTCTGGAGCTGAACCCGGATGAGTACCGCGCTCTGAATATGGGCGCATTTGCCTTGCACACACTGGGTGAGTTTGAAGAGGCAAAAACCTGGATGGAAACTTCGATGCAAAACTCTCCGCGAAATTCAATTTTGACTTACAACGCTGCCAGTTTTTATGCCATGACCGGCGACATCGACAAGTCGTTGAACTACCTGAAACAAGCCGCGGACACGGGTTGCCTGAACATCAGTTGGCTGGCACAGGATGCCGGCTTGAAGCGGATTCGGGATGAACCCCGGTTCAAGGCGCTTGTCAGCGGCTTTAAGAGTGGTTGTTCCTGCGGATGTGCCAACCCCATGGGTTTGTGAGGTTCTGTGTTTTGCCATTTCATATACAAAAATGTCCTGTTCCTCGTATGATTCGAACACAACTGGAAACACAAAGACTGAGGCTTCGGCTGTTTACCCATGATGATCTGCAGGTCATGCACCTGTTAAACACGGATCCGGATGTCATCAGGTATGCTGATGACCCTGCCAAAGACCTGGAAGAAACAAGGCGACGTCTGGAAGAGGGCCCTTTGTCTGACTATGCGAAGTATGGTTATGGGCGATTCGCTGTTGAATTGAAGGACACAGGCCAGGTGATCGGTTTTTGCGGTATCAAGTACCTGCCTGAAATTGACTTGCCGGAGGTAGGATACCGGTACTTGAAAGAGTATTGGGGTGGGGGTATCGGCACCGAGGCCGCCAGGGCCTGCGTCGAGTTCGCCAGGGATGATCTGAAAATTAGAAAACTGATCGCTCTGATTATCCCTGAAAACATAGCATCAATCAGGGTCGCGGAAAAACTGGGCATGAAGAAAGGACCACTCATTCACATCTACGGTGTGGATGCTTTGCAATACGAGATGATGCTTTAGGGGGCCGCTTGTCGAATTCGCTTTCTACGCTTTATTACATCCACGATCCCATGTGTAGCTGGTGCTGGGCCTATCGCCCCGTCATGTTGCAGTTGCGTGAAAACCTGCCCGGGGATATTCAATGGCAGAATGTTCTGGGTGGTCTCGCAGCGGATAGTGATCAACCGATGCCCGAGCAGACACGCGAGATGATACAGGGCCATTGGCGGCGGATCGAATCCAGTATTGGTACAGAATTCAATTTTGATTTCTGGGCTAATAATCAACCTCGCCGTGACACCTACAAGGCCTGCCGTGCAGTGATCGCAGCGTCATATCAGCATGCAGAGGAGGCGATGATCGAGAGCATTCAGAAAGCCTATTATCTGCGTGCCATGAATCCGTCCGACCCGTCAGTTCTTGTTGGGTTGGCCGTTGAGTTGGGACTGGATCGAGCCATGTTTGAGGTGGATCAGATCTCGTCAAAAACCGAAGCGGAGTTTCGCCGCCAGCTAATGATACGTGACAGGCTGGGGGTAAGAAGTTTTCCTTCGCTGGTTTTTGAGCAGGGGGCATTGCGTGTATTGATTCCACACGATTACGGGAGCTTTGCCAACACGCTCGCTGAAATCAACCGACAAAGGCACTAACAGGGGAAGTATGTTTCCAGGTTGGATTTTCCGGGGGGCCAGGGTGCAGTTCATGCTCTCGTCCTGACAGATTTTATGCGGTGAATGACCTATCATGCGTGAATGTTTAATGAACTATTTGCAGTCATTGCTCCCATCCTGATCTGCGCCGGGGCCGGCTACGCCTGGGCACGCAAGGGTATCGAATATCCGGTCGACTTTGTCACGCGCCTGGTCATGAATATCGGCGCGCCGTGCCTGATTGTTTCGTCATTTAGCAAAACCGGTATCGATATTGGCAGGATGGCAGAGGTTTCTGCTGCTGCGGTGGTCATTCTGTTGATCATGCTGGTCATGGGTCTTATTCTGATCCGGATGATGAGCCTGGAGGTCAGTACGTTTCTGCCTTCCCTGATATTTCCCAATATTGGCAATATGGGTTTGCCCTTGTGCCTGTTTGCCTTTGGCGACACCGGCCTTGCACTTGGCCTGACGATATTTTTGGTGATTTTTACGCTACAGATGTCACTGGGTATCGTGATGGTGGCGGGTCGTGGCAACCTGGTTGGACTGCTGAAGCAACCGGTGCTGTGGGCAACGGCTATCGCCGTGATGCTGGTCAGTAGCGGCAGTTCATTGCCGGCCTGGCTGGATAACACCACCAGCCTGCTTGGGGGCGCTACCATCCCGCTGATGTTAATCACCCTGGGCGTCTCGCTGGCGCAACTGAAAGTTGCCGAGTGGAAGCACAGTGTGCTGTTCAGCCTGGTGCGGGTGCTCGGCGGTTTTTGCCTGGCGGTACTCGTGGCAGGTTGGTTCGGCCTCGATGGCATCGAGCGTGGTGTGCTTATTCTGCAGTCTTCCATGCCGGTGGCTGTCTTCAATTACCTGCTTGCGCTTCGCTTTGAGCGTGAACCCGGGGAAGTGGCAGGTATGGTCGTTCTGTCTACACTTTTGGCGTTTGTGCTTTTGCCATTTATCGTCAGTTTCGTCCTGATCTGAATGGCTGCTTGATAAAACACGCTTGGGTGGGTCAATGCCTGCATGTTAAAAATATGTGATTTATCACCTGTTTAGTCATCATTGCTTGAACCCCGGGCCCGATTTCCATAGAATGCGCACGGCCAGTTGAATGCGGCTTGCATCTTTACATGGCCCGGGCGATCAGCCTGTGGCCTTTTAATTGAATTTTCTGATAGCTGAATGCTTTTTGTCGCAGCGGCCATCTCCTTTTTACCCAGTCTTTTCGGCTTCGGGCCGAAAGATGTTTATATGACCGGAATATTATTGTGATCACTACCGCAAATATCACCATGCAGTTTGGCGCCAAGCCATTGTTTGAAAATATCAACGCCAAATTTGGCGGTGGTAATCGCTACGGCCTGATTGGCGCCAATGGCAGTGGTAAATCCACCCTGATGAAAATTCTGAGCGGCGAGCTTGAGCCTTCAATCGGTAACGTGAAGGTGGATGTGGGTGAGCGCCTGGGTAAATTGCGACAGGATCAGTTTGCGTTTGAAGCCTGTTCGGTCATTGATACGGTCATCATGGGGTATGAGGAGTTATGGGTGATCAAGCAGGAGCGTGACCGCATCTACTCACTGACCGAAATGTCCGAAGAGGACGGTATGAAGGTCGCCGAACTTGAAATTGAATTTGCGGAACTCGATGGTTACAGCGCTGAGGCACGTGCAGGTGAGTTGCTGCTGGGTCTGGGTATACCCGAGTCGCAACATTATGGGCCCATGTCTGAAGTGGCGCCCGGTTGGAAACTGCGCGTTTTACTGGCCCAGGCATTGTTTGGTGATCCCGACATCCTGTTGCTGGATGAGCCGACCAATAACCTGGATATCAATACCATTCGCTGGCTGGAAGAACTGCTCAACGCCCGCAACAGCACCATGATCATCATTTCGCATGATCGTCACTTTTTGAATGCAGTTTGCACACATATGGCTGATCTTGATTTTGGCGAGTTGCGTATTTATCCGGGCAATTACGACCAGTACATGACGGCATCTACCCAGGTACGTGAACGCCTGTTGTCCGATAATGCCAAGAAGAAAAACCAGATCAATGAACTCCAGGCATTTGTCAGTCGCTTTAGTGCAAATGCGTCAAAGGCCAAACAGGCAACCTCGAGGGCCCGGCAGATCGACAAGATTCAACTGGAAGAGGTTAAGCCGTCCAGTCGTGTCAGTCCCTATATCCGTTTCAACCAGGACAAGAAGCTTTATCGCCAGGCACTCGAAGTCGAGGGTTTGGCCAAGAGCTATGGCCAAGAGCCCGTGTTCAGCAATCTGAATCTGCAGATAGAGGTCGGTGAGCGTGTGGCGATTATCGGCGCCAGTGGTATCGGAAAAACCACATTATTGCGGACCCTCCTGGGCGACCTTGAAGCCGATAGTGGGACTCACAAGTGGTCTGAAAACGCCAATATTGGGTATTACGCGCAAGATCATTCCGCAGATTTCGAAGAGGAAATGGACCTTTACAACTGGATGGCGCATTGTGCGCAGCCAACAGACGACGAGCAGGTAATCCGCGGTACCTTGGGACGCCTGCTATTCTCTTCGCACGAGATAGAAAAGTCAGTCAAGGTCATTTCGGGTGGTGAGCAGGGTCGAATGCTGTTTGGCAGGCTGATGCTGCAAAGACCTAACATCATGTTACTGGATGAGCCCACCAATCACCTGGATATGGAGTCTATCGAGTCGCTTAACCTGGCACTGGAGCACTACCCGGGCACATTGTTTTTTGTCAGCCATGATCGCGAGTTCATCTCTTCACTGGCTACCCGTATCATCGAGATCACCCCTGATGGTGTGATCGATTTCAAGGGTAGTTATGATGAGTATTTGCGCAGCCAGGGAATTGAAGAGCAGGGCTTACAGCGCGCAGTCGCCTAAGCGCTGTGTGCATAACCGCCGAGTAGTTTTTTCAGGTCTTCCATCAGGCGCCGCACGGCGCCGGTTAGCAGTATAAAGTCAGCATCCATTTTGGCCTGCGGGTCCTCGCCCCACTGGTCAACCGCTTCACCTTCGATGAACTTGACCTTGCTAATGACACCTTCCTGGTCGATAACGCAGGTCATCACCTCGTCAAAGCCCACACCGAGGTGGGTAATTCTCATGCCTTCGACCACGTGCTGACGAATGGAATGATCGGACAGCTCAAAATCACGCCAGGTCACAACCGATTTTGTGTCTTTCACATCCTGCATGCGGCATTCACGCCCCAGTGAGAAACCCAGTGGTGAGTCACCCATAAAAATACCGGTTAACAAATCGCCGGGTGAGTTGTTGAAGGTCAGGGGTGTGCAATAAAATTCATCAAAGCAGGCCCTGATCTGGTCAATCACCCATTCGGCCTTGCTTATCGTTCCGACGTCAATGACAAGCAATGACTCGGAATGGATAAAACACGCCCGGCTGCGCTCTGATTTCACCAGTGATGTTGGCAGAAGTTTGTCCCTGGTTTCTTCCTTTAACCTGCGCACTTCAGCGCGTGTAGGTTCCAGTTCCATGCGGTTGCGAAACTCGGCCACACGTTCTTCCAGGGCTTCATTGATCGCTGCCACCGGCAATACCCGGCTTTGCGTACGCAGCTGAAACAGGTCGGCACCGTTCAGGCGGCGGCACAAGGGATCGTTTTCATTGCTACCCAGTGCTTCCCAGCCGGCGCTACGCTCCGCGAAAGAGCCGCAAGGGGTAAAAGCGTTGTCAGCGAGTATTTCTGATAATTTCTCCTCGCTTTCAGGCCAGGGGCTGGTGACACGATAAAAACGTAAATTTCGAAACATTTGATGAAATCCTGAAGCGATGGTGGGCGGGGATTATAGACCAGAAAAGAAACTGCGTGGGAGGCTAAAGCGATCAGTTTGACTCATAGGCTAACGGGGTCAGGTCGACAACGGGAAACTGCATTTTTATGCGCATGATTTCGGGTTATACTAAAGACGGTTTCTACCACCCAACCAACGAGGACATTAGTATGGCTACCTATGAATGTAAAGTTTGCGGCATGAGTGTTAACGCCACCTGTGGTAAATGTGATGCGCCACTGGAAAACAACATGCTCAAGATCGATGAAAATACCGAAGTCCAGGTTTCCGAATGTCCGAATGGACATGGCAAGATCAAATCACCGCTGTGTTGCGGTCAGGATATGACCTGCTCACTATAGCGTAAGTTCTTTCAGAACATAGGCGATTAACTGGATTCAACAAAGGGCCCAGGTTAATTTTAATCGAAAGATTTAAAATAACCTGGGCCCTTTGCTTACAATTTGAGTCAGGCAGATTCCTTTTTATTTTCCACGCGCTTGCGGTTACGCGCGCGCCGCAGTTCCCTCGGGTGCACAACCTTGCGTAGTTTGTCGTACACATGGGTGAGTGCACGCCAGGGATGCCGCAAGGGCATACGTGGTCCGGCGTAGCGCATGACCTCGCGAACATGTTCGCGCTTTTCCTTCTTATAGCAATGAACCGGGCAGTTATTGCAGGTGGGTTTTTCCTGACCATATGGACATTTGGCCAGTCTTTCTTCCGAATAGCGCATCAGTTCTGCACACGCAGAACATAAAGGGTCGGCCTGTTTCCCATGATGGTCTGCACAGTAGATGGCGGTCATGCTCACCAATGTATCGTGTTCTGATTTCAGTCTGCCGGTCAGTTTTTTCATGACGTGACTGTAGCATACCCATCCTGCGCGTCAGTTGATTCGGGTCATTGAAACCCGCATGGGTCTGAATGGCATAAAAAAGGGCCAGGTTGTTTTCAGCAACCTGGCCCCGTTTACCCAAACCCTGATGACAGCTTGTCAGAAATCGAAAGTTCTCATGATCTGGAAGTTCAGGTTTGTGTCGGAGTCGCCTCCAAGCAGTGTAGAGTCGCTGTAGACAACGGTAATACCGTAATCAAACAAGTAGGTTTCCTTGACGGTCAGGTCATTGCCATAGCCTGCCTCGTAATAGGTGCCATCAAAGTCCCCGGCAAATGTACCAATCGTTCCGTGAAAGCCATTGTGACTGGCGGTAACCGAGTAGAACTGGTAGTCCTGGCTTGGATCAGTGTCGTACCTGCCAAAGGCCGCATCAAAGGAAAGGAATTTCCACGAGACACCTACATTCGCTTCGAGGTAGTCCTCATCAAAACCACCGGTATAGGTGTACCAGGTGCCACCCACGGAGAAACCCCAGTCACCCGCTTCAATGGCATAAGCGCCGTAAAGGTCCACTTCGAGGCCATCACCCACATCAGCGGTCCATGCGCCTGCGGAAAACCCGCCTGCGGCGAAATCCACGCCACCGAAAGCCGATGAGGATTTCTGTGGAATACCACGGAATATATACTCGGAATTAAAGCCGAGGTTGGCGGACCATTCCTGTGCAAGCGCATTTTGTGTTTGTAATGCAGCCAGCAGTATCACACCCGTTCCTATCAGTTTCTTAAACATTAATTCTCTCCATTTATTGAAAACAAGGCGGTGCCCCGATTTGAGATGCCTGCCATGGTGTTCTTATATGCAAGAATAAAGCCATTATGAAAAAAGCTTTAATTACAGTTAGATAGAATTGTTGGTATCAATGGGTGTGAAGGTGGGTGCATCATGCGGATGCGGGCATGCACTGTAATGCTACATTTTCGGGCCAGCGCTTACCTGAACAAAAGCACCGGAATTTTACAGGTACGAATCATTGCGGTGGTGGTGGAGCCAATAATCAGCGTGCGGATTCGTGAGTGTCCGTAGGCACCCATCAACAGGAGGTCTATGTCAACGCGCTGGATGGTTTCACAGATGACTTTTTCGGGCTGTCCGGCCTGCAGTGAGCACTCCACCTTGTATCCTGCATTTCGCAACGCGGTCGCGGCGGCTTCAAGTTGCTTTGTAGCACGGTCATTGGGCTCAGTCACACTCAAGAGGTGGCAGTCGAGATCATTGAATGCCGGGCTGCCTGCCAGGTAGTTGATGGCTTTCAAGGAACTGGCACCGCCATCAAAGGCGATCAGGATGCGTTTAATGGGCTTAAAAGTACGCGAAGCCACCAGGACGGGTTTATGGCTGGCACGCACAACACGCTCAAAATTCGAACCCAGGTGGGTTTCGTCTGCCTCGGTTTTTTGACCGCGCTTGCCAATGACAATCAGGCCGGCGTCCTTGTCAAAAGCCTGCACGGTTTCAACTATTTCGTCATTGCGCAACAGGGTATTAACCTGCTTGACACCTGCGTTGAGAATAATTTCCCTGGCATCATCCAGGATAGCCCGGCCCCGCTTGTGTTTGAGGCGGGCCATCTTTCCATCCAGTTCGGCCAGTTCTTCGAGCAATGATGTTCTCGCACCCAGGCCGATACTGCCACTCAGGTCTACCGGTGTACTGGATTCATCACGACGGCCGAGTATATGAATCAGGTCTACTGATGCTTCAATCCTTCCTGCAATCCAGGCTGAATGGTCACAAACACTTTTCGAATAATTCGACCCGTCCACAAATGCGATCAGTTTTATCATTGCGTTTTACCTTAGTGTCCCAGTAGCCGTTCGAGGGCGCCGGGTTCGTCATGGGTAGCGAGCTTGCCAAGGATGGTTTCACTGGCTTCGTTAAGTCCGACAATTTCTGTTTCAGCACCTTCACGGCGGAATTTCAATACCACCATGTCCAGCGCAGCCACACTCGAAATATCCCAGATATGCGCATTGCTGACATCAATGATGACTTTCTCCAGGGCTTCCTTGAAGTCAAAGGCAGCGGTGAACTGGTCCGCTGATGCAAAGAACAACTGCCCCTCAACGAGATAGGTGCGGCATTCGCCATCTTCGGTCAGTGATGAGGTCACCAGGAATATCTGTGAGATCTTCCAGGCAAAGAATATACCGGAGAACAGAACACCGACAAAAACACCAATGGCAAGATTGTGGGTCGCGACTACCACGATGACCGTCGCCAGCATCACGATGGATGAACTGCGTGGATGAAGTTTGAGGTTCTTGATGGAAGACCAGCTAAAGGTGCCGATAGATACCATGATCATAATCGCGACCAGTGCCGCCATTGGAATCTGTTTTACCCAGTCACCGAGAAAAACAATCATCAGGAGCAAAAAGACACCGGCACAAAAGGTCGATAGCCTGCCACGCCCACCCGACTTAACATTGATCATTGACTGTCCGATCATCGCGCAACCGGCCATTCCGCCAATAAAACCGGTGACCGTATTGGCGATACCCTGGCCGATACACTCGCGGTTCTTGTCGCTGCGTGTGTCGGTGAGTTCGTCAACAATGGTGGCGGTCATCAGGGATTCGAGCAGGCCAACCGCGGCGACCGCGGCCGAATAGGGCAGGATAATCAGAAAGGTTTCCAGGTTTAGCGGGATATCAGGGATCAGGAAAACCGGCAGTGTTGATGGTAGCTCACCCATGTCACCGACGGTGCGTATATCCAACCCCATCGACACGGAGATCACCGTCAGCACGATGATGCAGACAAGCGGCGAGGGCACCATTCTGGTCAGCATGGGTAGCAGGTATATGATGGCAAGCCCACCTGCCAGCATCACGTAGGTCAGCCAGGGAACATTGATCAATTCCGGTAACTGGGCCAGGAATATCAGGATGGCCAATGCATTCACGAATCCTGTCATCACGGACTTTGATATGAAACGCATCAGGTAGCCTGCACGTAAAAAGCCCGCGGCAATTTGTAGTAATCCTGCCAGCACGGTGGCCGCCAGCAGGTATTGCAGACCATGATCCTTCACCAGCGTTACCATGAGCACGGCTGTTGCGGCGGTCGCTGCTGAGATCATTCCGGGACGGCCACCGGTGATGGCAACCACCACGGCAATCGAAAAGGAGGCATACAAACCAATTTTCGGGTCGACACCGGCAATAATTGAAAAAGCAATGGCTTCAGGAATCAGGGCCAGGGCAACGACCAGTCCCGCCAGTACATCGCCACGAACGTTTCCGAACCATTCTGTCCGTAAGCGGGAAATAAAATAAGTATTCAAAATGTGCTCTTGATGTGTGAGAGGTGAACTTCAGGAAGGACCTGAATGACTGGCAGGTATGATACTTGAAAAAAACGGCAAGATCAGATGTCTTTTGTGAAGAATGTGCCTGAACCCCGTAAGACACACCCTGTTAAGACGTTATTGTCAGCTTCCAGCCAGCATCCATTTGCGCAGACGGTTGGAATCACCGAATGGCGTGAGTTTGCCAAATGAATTCAGCAACACGATGGAAACCTGCTCGCCTTCTATATTGGCTTGCATCACCAGGCAACGTCCTGCCTCGTTGATATAGCCTGTTTTGCTCAATTCGATATCCCAGGTTTTGTTTTTCAACAGGCGATTGGTGTTGCCGTAGACCAATGGGCCGCGTTTTGCGTAAGGGCGCACCTCAATACGTGTCGTCGTACTGGCCTTTTTAATCAAAGGGTATTTCTGCGCGGCGATGACCATGGTAATCAGGTCCCGGGCAGTGGATTGGTTTTCCACTTTCAGTCCGGCAGGGTCGGCAAAGTGACTGTTGCTCATGCCGAGTTTGACTGCCTTTTTATTCATTTCTGAGACAAATGCTGTCATGCCGCCGGGATAGTTTCTGCCCAGAGCGGTGGCAGCGCGATTTTCAGACGACATGATCGCCAGCAGGATCATCTCCCGACGGGGCAGGCGGGCGCCATACTCCAGACGCGAACCGGTCAACTGAACCAGGTCGCGGTCTTCCTTGGTAACGGTAATTTTTTCATTCAGGTCGAGATCGGAGTCGAGGATGACCATGGCCGTCATCAGCTTGGTAATGGAAGCGATGGGCCGGACTGTATCAATATCTTTGCCATAGATAACCTGGCCCTGGGCATTGACGACAAATGCCGAAGCTGAGCGAAGGTTGGGGCTACCTTTGATACCGGTGAAGTTGGAGGCGTGGGTTAATGCGGGAAGTGTTACGGCAACAATTAACACACACAACAGGTATATTGGTTTAACAATCCGCAAGGTTCCTCTCCTGGCTAACACTATGCCGGTTATCCGGTCATGATTGGCGGATATTTTGCCTTAGTTTGGTGTCTCTAGCCAGTGGTGGGCGGGTGATTCAGTGGCAGGGTAATCTTTCCCTGAAACGAAAAGACTACGCTAACCACCCATACATCATTTGACCGGAGCGGGTCAGACCAGCTTAATCGGCCCCGCCGTTTTTGACCCGTGGGTCATATGAAGCGGTCCACGGGGTTCCCCCGTCTTCTCGCGGGCATATGGCTTCCACTTTGTACCAGACTTCATATTCGTGTTGGTTAAGGTCGTTTATGGTTATCTTTTTATCTGATTTATCGACATTGGCCACCAACCCGGAGGTCCTGTTAACTATATTGAAATCCGCGTTTACCTTGTCAAAGTTAGCCTGAGATATACTATCGAACCCGTAGGCATTTTCTCTGGGCTTGGCACTGGAATTAAACCCACCAAGATAAACCGCATTCAACGCCCACTTGGTGCCGGATTCCAACGAGCAATCCAGGTTGCCTTTGAGGTGAAAGTATATTTCTGATTTTTCGCCCTTATCGAGTTTAATGCAGCCTCTTTTGCTACCAAAATACTTGCAGCCGTTTTCAGTCTTGTTTGATTTGACCTCAAGCTTGCTATTCTCAATTTCAAATGAAACTTCTTTCGGGTTTTTGGCTGATACGCTGATTGATATAGCCAAACCGCAAATTGTCAGCAGACCAAGGGTAAGCCTTCGTGTTCTGTGAATTGTATTCATTGCGTCGCTCCTGATTCAGTCATTTATATGAGGTTGGTTTTTGCAGTCTCACACTCGATCAGTTCGCTTCCGTGTTCACTGAACAGTCATAGTATAGACTGCAAACGCGTATAAAACCCGATTCCCGATAACCGCGCTCAAGGAGATAGATCACCAGGTCATTCGCCTGTGCCGGATGGCCCAGCATGACTGCTTTCCTGACGGCCAGGCTCGCATCCGTACATGCCCGTGTCCTGCCTTCGGAAGCATTGTAATCCGGTAAAAGCGACAATGTTTCTGGCGAAGGTTGCGCACCGGTAATACTCCAGTGCCGATAGGCGGCCAGCATCAGGGTGTTGCCGGTACGGCGGTTATCGGGTGTTTTTTCCACCTCGTTCAGGATCGTGTCAATACTTGAATCAAGCAAATCCACTGCCATGGCGGTGTCGCCTCTTTGGTGCGCAAGCCAGGCCCGATCCAGCAGGTAGGTCGTGTAATCAACCAGCGTATCCATGTTTCCCGGACTTGTCTCGACAAGACTTTGCCATACCGCCGACAGATCCTCAGAGCGTGCCCAGGCTTCGTCAATACGGCCACTCATTGCATCAAGCCAGATGATGTGATTACTGCGTTCGGCAAGCAGCTTGTCGGTCATGTGCTCCTGACCAGCCGGTGCACTGCTGCGAATAAGTGTCAGTGATCTCTCGAAATTTTTCCTGGCCTCATCGTTGTTGCCACGCAATGCCTGAACGCGGGCATAACCCGTTAGTGCGAGTGCCAGGTTGCGCTGCTTTTCCGGGTTGTTACTATCACTCTCAAGTAGTTCGCTCTCCAGGACGAGCCCTTCCGTGCGTGACTTCAATGCACCTTCAAGGTCACACACACTGCGCTGAGCGAGGGCCAGGTTAGCGTGCGATTGCCCAAGTTCGGAACGGTAGTACTCATTGCCCGGGTCCAGCACCAGCGCGATCTGGTTGTATTCGAGAGCAGATTGCATATATTGCAGGGTTCGCTCCGGCTTACCGTCTTGTCGTGTATTTTGTATGCGACCGAGGTTGGTCAGGGCGTAGGCCATTTCCAAAACCCATTCGGCATTTTTGGGTTGCGCCTGGATCAATCGACGGGTGATTTCAGCGTATGACAGGAAGGCCGCTTCAGCCAGGTCAATCTCAGCCCTGTCCAAATGCACCTGGCCAATCCAAAAATCTGCCTGGCCCAGTTCAAACAACGCTGACTGGTTACTCCGGTCGCGGCGATAGACTTCGGCTAATAATGCCCATGATGTTTTGAATTTCTCAATGGCCCCGCTCATGTCGCCGTTTTGCCAAAACTCTATTCCCTGGTCACGCAGTTGCATGGCGGCACTGGCCAGGTTTTCAGTTTGTGGACCGTTGTCGACGATCAGGGCAGCTAACGCTTCTTTGCTCCATTCCTGTAAACGGTCGAGGCTCTCCGGGTCGCCGGCATGGCTTAGCATGGTCCGGAGTTCATTGAGTTTGTAACCTACCAGTAATTCGCCTGAGTCGCGGCGTTGTTCTGCCGCCATTCTTGAAGTAATCGCAATGATGAGTACCACGGCGACCGCTAAAACCCCCGTCAGGGTCAGGGCAAATGTCTTCCTGCGCTTCTGTAACTCGCGGCGGCGCAATTGATCCAACGGCACACCCAGCATGCCGGATATAACCTTCAGTTTTGCCAACTGCTTTCCGTCAGCCCATTTACGCACATCGGCGGCCAATGGTTCCTGCATGCCCGCCTCGGCGATTGCGTCGGGAAAAACGGCCGCGACAGAGCCACTGGCTGATGCCTCTCCGTCGACGATGACGCAAAAAATCCTGTCACGCCGGCCGAGTCGGACAAACTCACGAATTTCTTCTTTGACCCAGATAGAAGCCGCCCCGGAAGGGGAGCAGACAACGATCAGGTTTTCAGAGTCTGACAAGGCCTGTTTCACCGTGTCGCCGAGACTGGTGGCAGAGGATAGTTCATCCCGGTCGCGGAACACGGGTTTGATTCTTGCGGGTACCTCGCCCATAGCCGTTGTTGTGCCGACAAGATTTCGAGGAAGACGGTAGGCCTCAATGGAACGGTGTAACCAGCGCGCCCAGACCTCATCGGTATGACTGTAGCTGATAAACGCCTTATAACGGAATTTGCTCATGGATTCACATCAGGGGGTGTTGCCGGCCCAACCCGGACCTTTCACAAACTTACCTGGTGTTGCACCCGTGTGTTCACCGTTACTAAGTACCTGTCCGCCATTGACGAATACATGCTGCATTCCTGTTGCGAGTTGGTGAGGGTTCTCAAATGTTGCCTTATCGGCCACGGTTTCAGGGTCGAATACAACAATATCAGCATAATAACCCTCAGCCAGGAGACCACGACGATCCAGTTTCAGGTTGGCAGCGGGCAAACCGGTCATGCGGTGAATGCCGTCTTCGAGTGTGATGACCTGTTCTTCACGTACATACTTACCCAGCAGGCGTGCAAACGAACCGTAGGCACGCGGATGGGGTTGCGAGTTGGTGAATGGAGGTTCCGGCGCAATGGAGCCTGAATCAGAACACAGGCTGACCCAGGGCAGAGCGACTTTCTTGCGGATGTTTTCCTCACTCATGGTGAACCGGACCGTGCCGATGCGGCTATTGTCTTCAACGATCAGATCCAGCGCAGTTTCGACCGGTTCCGTGCCTCGCATTTCGGCTATTTCAGCCAGGCTTTTACCGGTGTAATGACGCAGATTCTTGTTGCGGAAACTCACCAGCAAAACGTCCTGGGGTGGGATCATGTCGGTCTCTTCGATCACATGTTTCTTTATTGCCGGATCTTTAAGGCGGTTGACGAGTTTCTTGTGGCCGCCTTCCTTGACCCAGTCGGGCAAGTCGTAATTCAGACCAGTAGAGCTTGCATGGTAGGTATAAATGTCAGCGGTTATCGCCAGTCCTTCGCTGCGGGCGGCCTCGATCATCGTGATGACTTCATCCAGCTTGTCCCAGTTGCGTTTGTGTGAAACCTTCAGGTGATAAATCTCACCGCGTACGCCGGTTTCCCGAACGATATTGATCAACTCCTCGACCGCTGCAAAAATTTCATCACCTTCGTTGCGGATGTGCGAAATGTACATACCATCGTATTTGGCGACCACCTGGGTCAGTGCGATCAATTCATCGGTCGTGGCAAATGGGGCAGGGATGTAGGGCAGGGAGGAACCCAGTCCCATGGCGCCTTCGCGCATGGCCTGGTGCACAAGCTGTTTCATGTTTTCCAACTCCTGTTCGCTTGGGTCGCGATCCTCATAACCCATTTCATGGATGCGTACCGTTGAGGCACCGACGAATGAGGCAATATTGGTCGATATACCACGGTCTTCCATGTGCTGCAGGTATTCGCCAAGGCTGGTCCAGGGAATGTCATACTTGATATCGTTCTGTCGATCTTTTCTTTCCTGGCGCATCGTTTCATTCATCGGGCCCATCGAGGTTCCTTCACCCATCACTTCAAGTGTCACCCCCTGGTAAATATCACTGAGTGATCGACCATCCTGGATAAGCGATTCGTTGGCCCAGCTCAGCATATTGATAAAACCGGGTGCAACGGCCAGTCCTTGCGCATCGATTTCCTTACGGCCGGTATGTCCGTCGAGATCACCGATAGCCGTGATACGGTCGCCGTCAATGGCCAGGTCTGCGGTTACCACCCCAGCGCCGCTGCCGTCGTACACATCACCACCACGGATAATGACGTCATGCTCAGGCTTGCTGCAGGCGGTGATAAGAGCAAGCACTGACATCAGCATCGCTGTTTTGAAAAAGTGCGTCATTTCTGGACCTCCCAGGACGTAAAAGCGTATAGACTAACAGACCCCCCGCCGGACGCGGAACCAAACCTGACCGCGGCACAGGGAATAATTTAGAATCATACCGGAAATGGGACTTTTAACAGGGGCTTGAATGGGGTTTTAGCTTTTCGATGAGTATTTCAACGTTTGATCCTGACGGGGTTCTTGCGCCGTTGCGTCTGTGGCAAGCATGGCCGGAAGTTCGGTTTGTCAAAACACCTGCACCGTGTTTACGGCATCATGATTTACTAAAAAGTATGCAAGCATTGGCTGTCCGATACCCCGGTGACATTCACCTGGAAGAGATCGGACGATCTTTCCTGGAACGGCCCATTCACCTAGTGAAGCTTGGGGTCGGTGACAAGAACGTCCTGTTTTGGTCACAGATGCATGGGGACGAACCTTCCGCGACGCCTGCTCTGCTCGATATGGCCGGGTATCTTCTGGCCAATTCCGACCAACCGGCATGCCGCGCCATTCTCGAGAGTTATACCTTGTTGATGATTCCAATGCTCAACCCCGATGGGGCCGAGGTATACGAAAGGGTCAATGCGCAGGGCATTGACATCAACCGGGATGCCCTGCGACTGGCGACGCCGGAAGGCAGGCTGCTAAAACGGATCCGTGATGAATATGAACCCATGCTTGGTCTGAATCTTCATGACCAGGGGCGCATGACCACGGTTGGGGATACGGGCCGCCTGGCAACCACCTCCGTACTCGCTGTTTCTGGTGACGTGCATAACACGCTGACACGGGGCAGATTGCGCAGCAAACGAGCCTGTGCGGCCATTGTTGAGGCGCTTACCGGCTTCATACCTGGTGGGGTAGCCCGGTATGACGAGAGCTGGAGTCCATTGGCATTTGGTGACAACATGACGGCATGGGGTACACCCGTGGTTTTAATTGAATGTGGTGGCCTGCCTGCCGGCTATGAAGTCACTGATTTAACCCGTCTGAGTTTTGTCGCGCTGCTGACGGTCCTTAAGGGCCTGGCAGAGGATGACCTTGCCAGCTACGACCCACAGGTCTACGAAGACCTGCCGGAAAACCAGACCGATGCCTGGTCCGACGTTGTTGTACGGGGTGGTCTGGTTCTGCAGCCCGGAGCTAAAGAGGCCTTTCGCAGTGATCTTGCTTTTAACTATCTGCATAACGGACGCCAGGCCGCCGGTTGTTGCACACAAAAGCGTGTTCCTTCGGAGGTGTTTTTGATCGGTGATGCATCTTGCCATGGGGCAGGAACCAGCGTGAATGCGAATGGAAAGATATTGTTGGCTGCCTTTGAAGTGGGTCTCAAAGGCTGGTCGGAAAGCGCCTGGTTGGATCAGGGAAATCTGACACGCCTGGCCCGAATGGGTGTCGGAACCATCTACTGGCTGGTCAGCGAAGCCGATTATTTCGCAGCAAGATCACATGCCGATACACTGGCTATCCAGGGTTTGCCACGGATTGAGGTGTTGACGAATTTTTCGATACTTCCTGGACTTCTTTTGTCAGGACCACCAACCCGCACCGGGTCGACATCGATGTCTGCGATATTGGATTCCCTGGGTGTCGATGTAAAGGCGGGAAGGGTTGCGCTCGAAACACTCTGGATGGCGCCCCTGGGCGAACGTCACCCCTCGGCACGTTTGTGTAAAAACGGGCCGGCTTCATTTCTCATGGTCTCAGCAGGAGACGATGGACAGTTTGATCTGCATACCAGTCAACTGCTGTCAGTATGGCTCGATGGTCATGAAGTTGAATTGAATTAGATGGGTTTTACGAGACGATGCGGTTTTGGTTTATATTAATAAGTTACTTAACTATACTTTAATAAATATTTGTTTTATATATAAATAGTACATCGCAAGATAAGATAAGAATACAAAACACAAGGCATAGCCAAGTGAGGCGTTCAGTGGGCTGAGCCAGGGCATGAACAGGCTGTTTACCAGCCACTCCTTCAGCGTGATTAGCCCCACGCCCGATGACCATTTGACCTGATAAAGCAATCGTCCAACGATGCCCGACAGGACGAAAACCGTGATAGCGTTCATGCCATAGACACAAAATGGTTTGATTCCCTTGCGCCAACCCCTGGCGTCAATCAGATAATAGGAAACACCGAAAGCCACCATAGCCATTCCACTCGTGAAAAGTGCATAGGAACTGGTCCACAGATTCTTATTGATGGGTAGCCAATGATTCCAGGCGAAACCTATAGTGATCGCAGTACCGCCAACGACCAGCATGATCAGGAGCTTTTTTATAGCTGGTAAATTTTGTCGTAACAGGTGGCCTGTCAGCACACCAAAAAGGGTTGTTGAAATGGCCGGCAGAGTGCTGAAAATACCCTCCGGATCCCAGGTTTTTGACTCTGACCACATATGACCGTGGAGAAACAGATTATCTACCCAGGCCGAAAAGTTTGCCCCTTTTTCATATGACCCGGCACCAATACCCGGTACGGGAAACCACTGCATGGCAGCCCAGTAAATCAGCATAAATGCGACCGCCCATAGTGCTTGAACCCTTGCGCCACAATGCAGGAACAAGAGCGAAGCAACGAGATAACAAATAGCGATTCGTTGCAAGACGCCTGGAATACGAAGGCTGGCCAAATCAAAAAAAGGAAAGCCGTTGAGGAACAGGCCAAGTGCAAAAAGGATCAGGGTTCGACGGATAATCTTGCCGTATAGGTCTTTTGCCGGCACCTGGCTGTCTTTTTTGCCAGAAAAGGCCAGGTTGATCGAAACGCCAACGATAAACAAAAAGAAAGGGAAGATCAGGTCGGTTGGTGTCCAGCCATGCCATTGCGCATGCAAAAGCGGTGGGTAAACATGGGCCCAGCTACCGGGGTTATTGACCAGTATCATTGCGGCAATGGTGATTCCGCGGAAAAAGTCCAGGCTTAACAGACGTTTATTGCCGCTCGCGCTGATCTCCGCAGTAGGGCTCGAATCCAATGTGTTTATCTTCTGTCAGGTCTTCAGTAAAGTGATTTTATCTCTGGTCAGGCTTATACGACGCTGTTTATAGAGCTTTCCCAGCGCGTTTTTATAATTTCCCTTGCTGACACCGTATTGTTTGTAAATCGCCTCGGGTGGACTGTAGTCGGTCAGCGTGGAAGTACCATTATTGGTTTCAAGAAATGCCACGATGCGGTCGGTCAATTCTTCACGTGCAGCTTGATTGTGTTTTTGCAGGGTCAGGTCGATTTTCCTGTCGTCACGGACCGCCTTGATAAAACCCTTGAGTTTATCGCCCGGCCTCAAGGGTCTGAACACTTCATCCTTGTACAACAACCCCAGGTGTGTACCGTTGATCACAGCTTTGAAGCCCATTTCACTCTCATTCACGATCAGCAGGTCTACCTGCTCGCCCGGGGCCATGTTTTTAGCGCGCTCATCGAGAAAATTATGCAATTTGGTCGTACCGATGACGTTTTGCTTTGGGTCAAGGTACAGGTAAACCACGTAGGATTGCCCTTCAACCATGGGCGTGAGTTGCTGGGAGATGGGCACCAGCAGGTCTCTTTCGAGACCGCAGTCCATAAATGCCCCGGTTTTGGTCACCGTCACTGCTCGCAATAAGGCACACTCACCGATGGAGGCTTTTGGTTTACTCTGACGGGGTTTGAGAGTTGGTCTTTTGGGTTTTTTTGGTCGCATGTGTATAGGTTAACCCACAATCTGCTCAAGCTCATCACACAATCGCATTTAATAGATGGACAGGTATCTTCACACGGCTTATAAAAGAGTCCCCTGATACGACGGATAAATTATGCGGCACTGGACCCAGCTAGGTGAAGCCCCCATCCCGGGTAACGATAAGACCCTTTTGCTATACCGGGGCAAGGATGATTTCTCAATCAGGATCTCCGGTGGTTTCGAATTGATGAGCACCCGCAAACACGGTTCCGAGGATGCCCTGGGAAGCCTGCCGTGCAAAAGGCTCAAGCAGACTGAGAAAGCCCGGGTATTGATCGGTGGTCTTGGTATGGGTTTTACATTGGCTGCGGTGTTGGCTGAAGTGGGCCCGCAAGCCGTGGTGACAGTGGCGGAACTGATACCCGAAGTGGTTGAGTGGAACCGCGGACCCCTGGGTGAGTTCAGTGGTATGCCACTGGATGATCCGCGTACACGGGTTCATATCGGTGATGTGGCGAAACTACTGCGTAAAAGCCGTCAGTGCTTTGATGTAATTGCGCTGGATGTGGATAACGGTCCCGAGGGCCTGACAAAAAGCGCCAATGACTGGCTGTATTCGATGTCCGGTATCGCTGCCGCCCAGGGTGCGTTGACCCCTGATGGCATATTGGCTTACTGGTCTGCAGACCCTGATAGCGCCTTTCATGATCGGCTCAGGCGATGCGGATTCCTGGTTGACGAGGTGACTGTTTTCGCTCATGGCAGGAAGGGTGCGAGACACACTATCTGGTTAGCCAGCGTGGGAGGATGATCTCCGGCGGGATGTTTGGCTGTGTTCAAAGACAAAAAACAGTTCTTTACTTGAATGATCTAGGTCTTTTATACGACGAATTGATTGATGTACGCTAAGCTTTGGTGGCTTATGCTTTGCTTGGGAAACTGAATAAATAGGAGTTAGTCATGGCCGGTGGCTGGAGTACTGACGGAGCGGTACAGGATCAGATTGATGCAACGGTTGAGGATGCCGTGCAACGTGCCCGTAGTGGTCTGCCAACCGGCAAGAGCCTGGCAAGTTGTGAGGAGTGCGGAACCGCTATCCCCGAAGCCCGCCGTGTGGCCGTACCCGGTGTGCGCCTTTGTGTGAATTGCCAATCAGAACATGATAAGAAACTGGTCAATAGCAGTGGCTATAACCGTCGTGGAAGCAAGGATAGTCAGCTCAGATAGACGATCTGCGCATCCAAAGGATTTCGCGTTTCAAACAGTGCAGGGAACAGGCCTATGTCAACTTACTCAGATCGATTGAAGTTTCACACGACTGGCCTGTTGCCAATGTCTCAAAAACGAGTCAAGTGCTTGTCCGTAAATGTCAAGAAACCAGGATGCTTTCCCCCTACTATTGCAAGCGTCGTAAATAAGACGGGTAGGTGGATGATGCAGTGTCTGTTTGGCATTTACCGCATAGCCCACCATTTTTAATAAGAAGGGTACGAAGCATGGAGAAGCATCAAAGTATCGGTCATAACTGTAAAGACTCAGACAGCGGTCTTTTGCGAGCAACGCCGGTCAATAAGTCACTAGCGCTTAAACCTGACGGTTTCACCAGTCTGTTGGACGCACTGGATTATGCGGCAGGCGGTGAAAGTGGTTTCAACTTTTATAACCAGCATGGCGAGCTTGAATCCGTATTGAGCTATTCGGATTTGCGTGAACAGTCCATGGCATTGGCAAAACGTTTACTTGGTCTCGGCTGCGAGCATGGGGACCGTGTCGGTATCGTTGCGGAAACCAATCCGATGTTCCATCGTTTCTTTTTTGCCTGTCTGTACGCAGGACTGGTACCTGTCGCATTGCCGGCGGGTGTGCAACTTGGTGCGCGCCAGGCCTATGTCAACCAAATCGCGCGCATGCTCAAAAGCTGTGGTGCAACGGTTGCCGTGGCCGCTGAGTCGCACGCGGCTTTTCTGGAAGAAGCCGTGACGGACCAGCATCTCATTTATTCGGGAACGCCCGATGATTTTGATGCCTTGCCTGAGAGCGACCGGGAACTGTATACCCCTGACCGCAAGGATATCGCTTACCTGCAGTACACGTCAGGTAGCACGCGGTTTCCGCGTGGTGTTG
This sequence comes from uncultured Gammaproteobacteria bacterium, assembly GCA_963759155.1. Classification (GTDB taxonomy): domain Bacteria; phylum Pseudomonadota; class Gammaproteobacteria; order Xanthomonadales; family SZUA-36; genus SZUA-36. The sequence goes on from CAVWXX010000027.1 coordinate 69,175, forward strand.
AGATCAACCATGAAACGGTTCTGAATAATGCCCGGGAGATCGCTTTATTTGGTTTGAGCATGACGAAAGACGATCGGTTTGTATCCTGGTTGCCTTACTACCATGATATGGGGCTCATTGGATTTATTCTGTTGCCACTGATAACCCAGACGTCGGTTGATTACCTGTCACCGCAGACCTTTGCCATGCGGCCGAGATTATGGTTAAAGCTGATCTCGGATAACCGGGGCACGATTTCCTCCAGCCCGACATTTGGTTATGCACTCTGTGCGCGTCGTTTAAGGCCGGGCGATTATTCACGCTACGACCTTAAAAGCTGGCGCGCTGCCTGTGTGGGTGCGGAGCAGATCAACCCCTTGCCATTGAAGGATTTTGCTGAAGCGCTGGCGCCCTGTGGCTTTGATGAAAAGGCATTTGTTGCCTGTTACGGTATGGCAGAGTGTGTGCTTGCGGTCAGTTTTGCGCCACTGGATCTTGGCCTGGGTGTTGACTATGTTGACCAGGACATCATGACCACGACGGGTAAGGCCGTACCGGTCGAACCCTCTGCTGGAAATGTTGCCAGCTATGCAGATTGCGGTGTTCTGCTGCCCGGTTTTGAATTGTCCATCCGTGATGATCAGCACAATGAAGTCGAAGCGCGTCAATGCGGTGAGATCTATCTGCGTGGCCCGAGTGTCATGAGTGGTTACTTTCAGGACAGGGATTCAACGCGAGCGGTGCTGAGTGAAGACGGCTGGCTGGATACCGGTGATATCGGCTACCAGGTTGACGGACACCTTTACATTACGGCGCGTTCCAAGGATGTGATTATTATCAAGGGTCGCAACATCTGGCCTGTTGATATGGAAGTTGTGACCCAGCGTATAGATGGTGTTCGTTTGGGTGGTGTTGCGGCATTTTCTGTGCTCGGTTTTGACAGGGAAGAGGTGACGGTGATGGTCGTGGAAACGCGACTCAGAGACACCGGGAAGCGAAATCAGTTGAAACAACAGATATCCGAACTGATACATCAGCATTTTGGTGTCAACGTCATCATTGACCTGGTCAGGTCAGGGTCACTGCCACGCACGACCTCGGGCAAACTGTCCAGGTTCCAATCGCGTCATGACTACCTTGAGCGTCAACGGGTTTCGGGTTCACAACAACGCGATACAAGGCAGCTTCATCGTAAAACTGCCTGATTGATAGACTGACTTATCGCAAAGGGAACTGAGGTTGATGCCCCTCAGTTCCCTTCGGCGGATCCCGTTTCCCGGTCAGAAGCCAAAACTTCAATCAGTCCGCTGACCAGTTGTTCGATACCCCGGTTTGGACCACCACTGAAACCCAGGCGGACAACCACCAGTTCCTCCGATGGGATGATGATCACACGCTGGCCCTGGAAGCCATTCATTGAATAGGCATCCGCTGGCAATTTTGGCCAGGTTCTTGCCAGGTTTGAATCGTCAGGATCAGCATTCAGCCAGAAATGGGCGCCATAGTTATTTCGTGGGTTACCGGGTGTAGGCGTGGTGCTGTACTTCATCCAGCCTTCGGGTAATAGCCTTTCACCCATCCAGGTACCATCCTGCAGGCAGAACTCTCCCAGCCTGGCCCAATCCCTTGCACTGGCGTACATATAGGATGAGCCAATAAACGTACCATTATTGTCGGTTTCGAGTACCGCTGTGCGGATGCCGAGGGGCAGAAACAGGCGTTTTTGAGTAAAGTCATAGTACTCCTGCATATAACTACCAATGGTCTGCCGGATGATGCCGGACAGTATGTTGCTGGTGCCCGATGAGTAGGACCAGAGACTGCCCGGTTCTGCTATGAGTGGTTTCGACGCTGCAAAATCGGCAGCGCTGGGTTCAACTGACAACATGCGGGTGACGTCACTATAGATTGAATACTCTTCGTTAAACTTCAGGCCACTGCTCATGCGCAAAAGCTGGTCGATGGTGATCTCAGAACGCGGGTCACCGGTTTCCTCATACCAAAGCGGCACGGGTGCCGTTTGTGTCAGTCTTAACCTGCCATCATTAATCAGCAAGCCAACCAGCAGATTGGTCACACTCTTGGTCATGGACCAGCCAGGCAAGGGTGTATCGGCGTTCACTCCTTTTACATACTTTTCTGCAAGCAACTGACCCTTGTGGATAACCACGATTGCCTTGGTGTTTCGCGTATAAAGCGGATCGATTTCAGCAAAGCCCTGCTCCAGAACGGCTTCGAGACGGGTATTTTCCGGGGCAGGCGCGGAGCCCTGTGGCCAGGGCAAGGTGGTGTTGGGTTCCTTGAGCACCGCCAACTCCAGCTCCCGCTGCATTTCCTCCCGGCCTTTGCGCAACAGGGTGCAACCGGTGCCCTCGCTAAAAACTGCGCGTCGTGGGGCCAATCCAAACATCCGGGTATCCACCTGGCGCTTGACGGTATCTATGTCAAAACTGACATTCGATAAGAAGGTAGACGCCGGCAGTAATACCTCGGCGACAGTCTTTTGCCCCGGCATGCCGCTGAGAAAGTAGCCTGAGCAGATGTTTTTGGCTGCGAAACCACTGCCGGCGCTCATGGCGATGGATAAATAGTAGCCCGCAGAGATCAGTGCAACGAGCAATACAAGACCAAATATGAGACTCAATTTTTTCAGCATGCAGGTGAAACCTTCTTGCTTGGTTAACTGATCATACGGTATTAAATGGGGTCGGGTTCGAAGATTCCAAAATGACGATCGTTTACGGGTCAGTTTTTTGACTGGCAGAGCGTGTGGATTTCCTTTGCCAGCGGTATAATCAGCTCTTGTGTCATTGTCTTTCGTCGATCGACAAAGCGTCGCACTTTCTCAAAAGGCTCAATATGAAAATCCAATTCCTGTTTGTCCTTACCATGCTGTTTTTAGCCGCTTGTGAACCGGTATCCGATCCAGTTGCTCAGGCGGAATCTGGAACAGAATCCGACCCTTTTAATGCACCATCAACCAATGTGAAACAACCCATGCCTGAAAAACGCCCCCATGAAATGACCCTGCACGGCCATACCCGAGTCGATGAGTATTTCTGGTTGCGGGATGATACCCGTAAGGACCCGCAAGTACTGGCCTACCTCGAAGAGGAAAATACTTATTTCGAAAAGCAGATGGAACCGGTCGCTGCGATGCAGGAGACCATGTTTGAAGAAATGACGGCCCGTCTTGACCCTGATGATTCGAGCGTGCCTTACCTCAAGCACGGCTACTGGTACTACTCCCGTTATGAGCCCGGAAGTGAATATGCCATCCATGCACGGCGTAAGGGCAGCATGGAAGCGGAAGAGGAAATACTGGTGAATGGTAACGAGCGCGCCAGTGGACACGAGTATTACCAACTGATGGGTCTGGAAATCAGCGATGACCATCGCTACGCGGCAATTGCTGAAGATTTCTCCGGAAGACGGATCAATGAGATACGGATTCTTGATACACAAAACGGTGAATTCCTGCCGGGGGTTATTGGCAACGCATCCAGTTCCCTGGCCTGGTCGGCGGACGGTCAATACCTCTTTTACCTGAACAAAAATCTGGAAACCTTGCTGGCCTTCCAGGTAATGCGACACAAAATGGGCACCGATCCCTCCGAAGACGTACTTGTATATGAGGAAACTGATAACACTTTCTACAACGGGGTAGGGCGTAGTCGTTCGGGTGAGTACATCGGACTGACGCATCAGAATACGGATACCACCGAGGTTCAATTGCTCGCGGCCAATGACCCCCTGGGCTCGTTCAAACCGTTTTTGCCGCGTGAAACAGGTCATGAATATGATGTCGATCATGCCGATGGCAGGTTTTTCATTCGCACCAACTGGCAGGCCGAAAATTTCCGCGTGATGACCGTGGATCTGGAAAATTCTGCTGACAAGTCTGCTTGGAAAGAGGTGGTGCCGCATCGCGAGGACGCGATGGTGTCAGACATCCAGGCTTTTGATAACTGGCTGGTGCTGGGCGAGCGTCAGGATGGTTTACGAAAGGTCCGCGTGATGGCGCATGATGGCAGTATGGATCGTTATCTTGACGGCAGCGAGGAAGCTTCGGTCATGTGGCCTTCCACGAATGTCAGCACCGATACCGATACGATTCGCTATGGGTTTTCCAGTCTCGTCACTCCCAATCAGATATGGGAGATTGACCTGACCACCGGTAAGAGCGAGTTATTGAAAGCGGACCGTGTGCTGGGCGGTTTTTCCAGTGATAATTATCGTAGTGGGCGTATGATGATCACCGCTCGTGATGGTACACAGGTGCCGGTTTCATTGGCCTATCAAAAGGACACGAAATTGGATGGCTCTGCACCCGCGCTGATTTACTCCTATGGTTCCTATGGCTATTCAACCGACCCGTGGTTCAGGGATTCCATTATCAGCCTGATGGACCGTGGCTTTGTCTATGTTATTGCACATATCCGTGGTGGCCAGGAAATGGGTCGAAACTGGTACGAAGACGGTCGCCTGATGAACAAAAAGAATACCTTTACAGACTTTATCGACGTGACCAAAGCCCTGCAACAGAAGCCGATGATTGATCCTGCCAGAACCTATGCGATGGGTGGCAGTGCAGGTGGCTTGTTAATGGGGGCCGTTGTGAACATGGCGCCCGAGTTGTACCACGGTGTGGTTGCCGCGGTTCCATTCGTTGATGTGGTTACTACCATGCTGGATGAAACCATTCCGTTAACCACCGGTGAATTCAATGAATGGGGTAACCCCAAGGACAAGGATGCCTACGAGTACATGCTGTCGTACTCGCCCTATGACCAGGTCAGTGCGCAGGATTACCCGAATATCATGGTAACCACCGGCCTGCACGATTCTCAGGTGCAGTATTTTGAACCGGCAAAGTGGGTCGCGAGACTACGTGACCGACGCACGGACAACAACAAGCTGATCATGCATACCAATATGGATGCCGGTCACGGTGGTGCTTCCGGTCGTTACCGAAGTTACAAGGAAACCGCACAGGAGTATGCGTTTATTGCCGGCCTGGCTGGATTAGAGCGCTGATGTTTTACGGACTGCAGCGCGGTACGGTAGTGTTGAGACTTACAGGGTCGGTTCAGAAGGTTTGACGGGAGATTTTATGTTACTGATATGTAGGGTATTAATGTCATTTTTGGTTGTTCTCCTGGTCGCCTGCGACGAGTCCTCAACTGCGCAGGCGGAAACAGCTGATCAGCGTTCCGTTCATCAGACAAAAGCAGATCGGGCGTCACCGGTGGAGTCGGAAGATTCTGCAGTGCTTTCTGAATCCGAGCGTCTGGAAAAGTCCTTTTCGGATATTGAAGGCCGGATGGGTGTCAAGGTATTCGCGAAGCCCAGGACGGGCGATCTTGATCGAATGGCCAAGGAACGTGTTATTCGTGTTCTGACCGTTTATGGCGTGGGCCGTTACTACCTGGATAAGGCCGAGGAGAAAGGGATGACCTATGAGTGGTTCAAGCAGTTCGAGGAATTCATCAACCAGAAGTTGGCAAGAAAACACCTGCGGGTTCATGTCGTTTTCATCCCTGTTTCCCGGGATCAATTAATACCGGCCCTGTTAAGTGGTCGTGGTGATATGGCGGCAGCTGGCTTGACGATTACCCCGGAGCGTGAAGCGCTGGTGGATTTCAGTAATCCGGTTACCAAAGAGCTTTCCGAGTTGTTGGTGACCGGGCCTTCTGCCCCACAGATTAACACTCTCGAGGACCTCGCCGGACGCAGCGTTTTTGTGAGGGCATCCAGCAGTTATCGTGCCAGTCTTGATGCACTGAACCTGCAGTTTCTGGAAAGGGGGCTTGAGCCCATTGAAATCGAAGACGCGCCGGAACAACTTGAAGACGCTGATATCATTGAAATGGTTAATGCCGGTATGCTGGATTGGGCCATTGTCGATGATTATAAAGCACAGATTTGGGCTGGTGTTTTCGATACCCTCAAGGTGCGGGAAGACCTGGTGTTCCGTTCCGGTGGCCGGATCGGGGTGGCATTCAGGAAAAACTCCCCCATGCTGGCAGAAGCGCTCAATGAGTTTGTTAAAACCCATAAGCAGGGCTCATTACACGGAAACATGCTGATTAATCGTTATCTGAAGAATTTTGACTGGGCCAAGAACTCACTTGCGGCAGAGGACTATAAACGCTTCCAGGCCGTTGTGGACATTTTTTCAAAATACGGCGACCAGTATGGTGTCGATTACCTGATGGTCGCCGCCCAGGGTTACCAGGAGTCACGCCTCAACCAAAGTGCCAGGAGCAGCGCAGGTGCTATCGGTATCATGCAGTTATTACCGACTACCGCGGCTGATGCCAATGTTGGTATTCCAGATATTACAAAGGTTGATGCCAATATTCATGCTGGCGTCAAGTACCTGAATTTTATTCGTGGCCGCTATTTTTCAGACTCTGAAATGGATACTTTCAACCAGACCATGTTTGCCTTTGCCGCTTATAACGCCGGCCCGGCACGGGTTCGTAAATTACGCACAATGGCAGAACAACAGGGCTATGACCCGAATATTTGGTTTGATAATGTGGAAGTGATGGCGGCGAAGGACATCGGTAGTGAAACGGTGCAATACGTTGCCAATATTCTCAAGTACTACTTTGCCTACAGCCTGACCATACAAAACCAACTTGAGCGGCAGGAGACCCGCAAGGCGGCTGGTATAGAGTAGTGCCTGGCATCGCAAGCACAGAAGACAGACGCTGGTTTGCGCTTATTGGTCTATCTCTAACGAGATGTTAACCGTCACGCTATAGGTGTTTTCACCAGTTGCAACCGGAACCGCATTGCCGGAGCGCGCCAGCGACATGTCAGCCTGGGCCATATGCATGGGGCGCGGGTTTGAAGAATGCTCGCTAATCTCCAGTATCCGGCCGGTTTTAATACCGGCTGCGTCCGCGAGGGTTTTCGCCTTGGCCATTGCATTCTTGACGGCCCGGGTACGGGCTTGAGTGATCGCCCCGGATGGGTCTTCATTGGTGAACCTGATATTGCCACCCTCATTGACGCCAAGGCTGACGGATTTATCCAGAATGGCGCCCACGGAACTGATGTCCCGCACCCTGACGGTCAGGCTGTTACGCACCGTATAACCGACAATCTGTGGTGCTTCGCGTTGGCCGGAAGGTTTTACGGGCGGGTGAAAATACCTGGGTTGAATGGAAAACCCAGAGGTCTGAAGATCATTCTCCCTGATACCGGCAGCTTTCATCGCCGTGAGCACTTCAGCCATCGCATCGGAGTTGGCATCCAGCGCGTCGCGGGCGGTTTCAGCCTCACTTGTTACGGTTAATGTCAGTATGGCCATATCGGGTGCCAGTTCAGCATGACCCTCGCCAGTCACCAGGATGCGGGAAATGGGCTTGTTATCATCAGCCAAAGAAACCGCGGGAAACCGGCTCGTTTTCATCCGCCGTTGAAGCCGTGCTTAAAATTAATGCAAAAAACGCGATAGCGAGCAAGACCAGGTTTCTGTAAGTCGATGTTCGGTTAAACATACTTGTCTTCCTTGTTGAGCAGTTCCACAGTGAGCTTGCGCCCTCATGGTTACTACGTGTGGTTATCAGTCGCCAATGATACCTCCCTTGCCCTCGGTCCCCAGCAATTCAAGAAAGTCCATAGCGTCTCTCTATTGGTGCTAAGTGTAACTTTACACCATTTAATGTTGCCAATTCAGTGCCCTGGCTTTTTGACCCTGCGACTGACGCGCCTCATCACTCCATGCATCGCCACCCTCAAGCTCAAAGAACAGCGGTTGACGTGGTATGGCGTCCGGTGCCACCTGGTTCATGCTGGCCGCCTCATAAAGACGTCCATTGATAATGGTATGACTGACATACTCGGAGCGGGAAATATCTTCCAACGGGTTGCCGTCTATGACCGTTATATCTGCCAGCTTGCCGACCTCCAGTGAACCGATGTCATGATCCATGCCGAGACTGGCTGCGCCGTCAATGGTGGCACCACGCAGTGCTTCCCGCGACTGACGCGCCTCATCACTCCATGCATCGCCACCCTCAAGTTCAAAGAACAGCGGTTGACGTGGTATGGCCTCCGGTGCCACCTGGTTCATGCTGGCCGCCTCATAAAGACGTCCATTGATAATGGTATGACTGACATACTCGGAACGGGAAATATCTTCTAACGGGTTGCCGTCTATGACCGTTATATCGGCCAGCTTGCCGACCTCCAGTGAACCGATGTCATGATCCATGCCGAGACTGGCTGCGCCGTCAATGGTGGCGCCACGCAGTGCTTCGAAGGGGCTGAATCCGCCCTGGACCATGGACCAGATTTCCCAGTGTGCAGCGAGACCCTCGCGCTGACCATGGGCACCGATATTCACCCTGACGCCGACGTCACGCAATGCCTTCGCGGTGCGTGCGACATAAACATGGTTGTATTCGGAGTCCGGTGCTTTTGGTCGACGGATCGAGCGCGGGTATAGAACGCTTTTGGGTGTATAGCGAAGCAGGCGCGGGTTCTCCCACACATTGGTTCTGTCATACCAGTATTCCTCACCCATGAGGCCACCGTAGGAAACGATGAACGTCGGCGTGTAGGCAGTACCGATCTGCGACCACAACTGTAAAACATCGGCGTAAACATTTTGCACCGGCAAAGAGTGCTCAAGCGTGGTATGACCGTCGATCAGTTCGGTCAGGTTGTGTTGAAAACGCATGCCGCCTTCAGGCACGACCATCATATCCAGTTCAGCTGCGGCCTGGATGATCTGCTGGCGTTGCTCACGGCGTGGCTGGTTGTAACTCTTGACAGAGATAGCACCCACGTCTTTCAGACGCTGAAGGTGGAATTGCGCATCTTCCAGGCTGTTGGTTTCAGCGCTGTATCCGGGTACATAAGCGCCATAGAGGATGGTGCCGGTACCATAGACCCTCGGTGCGACCAGTTGACCTGTCTTCTGCAGTTCAGACGCAGCAAAGAACTCACTGGTATCGTTGGAAGGGTCATGGATGGTGGTGACACCGAAGGCCAGGTTGGATAGTTGCATCCAGTTTTGTTGCGGTGTAATTTCACTGGTACCCATACCACCATGCGCATGCGCGTCAACGAGACCAGGCAATACAGTTTTGCCGGTGACATCTAACTGGAAGGTATCCGCAGGAATGGTCACACTGTCGCGACTGCCAACAGCAGTGATGCGATTTCCTTCAACGATTACCACGCCATCCTCGATGACTTCACTTTGCTGGTCGGCGTCACGCATGGTGACAATACGGCCACCCACCAGTGCAATCTTGCCTTTGGGTTGGTCACCGTCTTGATTAAAGGCAAGGTCCAGACCGGTTTCGAGCGGTTCTGGCAAAGATTCCGGTGCGCCTGGCTCAAATGCAAAGGTCTCACTCAGGTTGCGCCGGTATAGATGGCGACCGTGTGACCAGTCGATAGACCGGCTGTCGCTTGACCAGGTCAGGAACTCACCACTGCGTGCGGCTACCTGTCTGACGCTGAAATCCTTGGTGGCGGCTGTCAGGGTGATGGTTTTTCCATTACTGAAAAAGGGTGCGAGATAGGTTCTGAAGTTTTCGGTGAAGGCTACCCACTGGCCATCCGGTGATACCCGGAATTGTGTTGCCTTTGCATTTTGCAGGTGGTCACGGCTGTCATTGCCGTTCAGATTCACGCTGCTCAGAAGTAACTCGGTACCCAGATTTGCCCGTGTTGGTGGTGAAGAAAACACGACTGGCATCAGCGTTAAAGTGAGGGTTGGTGCCCTTTTTACTGACCCGTTCCGGTGCCTGTTTGCCATCCGCACTGACATGGTAGATACCCGGATCCATGGACCACAATGGAGACAGCAGGTAGCCGCCTTCGATTTTCCGGTACAGCACCTGTTTGCCATCAGCCGAAAATGCCGGCTCGATATAATGACCGGGCTGCGGTGTCAGTACCGTTGTTTTATTGCCTTTAATACTGGTAATGCGAACCGATCCGAGTTCCTGATCATTCCAGGTGGTGTACAACACGGAACGGCCGTCCGGCGCTATCACCGGATAAAACTCGTAGTGGTCGGATTGACGTGTCAGGCGTTGTTGTTTGCCGTTTGCGAGGTCCTTGAGCCAGATATAGCCCAATGCCTGGAAGACGACCTGTTTCTTGTCCGGTGTATGGCTGGCCCACCGAATGCCGTTGACCTCAAATGTATCCGTTGCCACCTTAACCTTGCTACGCAGGGTTGGCCGGACCTTTTTGGTTGTTTTGACATGCACCGGTATTTCACTGACATTACCATCATTGATATTCACACGATGAAACTTGCCGCCTGTCCAGAATGCGATAGATTGACTATCAGGTAACCATGCAATGGAGGGGGCATTGCCTTCCGAGCCGCTTGATTCCTGCAGGTCTCTTTCAAAACCGTCAAACACCAGTGATTCCTTGCCGGACTCGAGATCCTTGACCATGATCTGAGTGACGAGGCCCAGACGGCGCTTCAGGTAAGCAATCGATTTGCCGTCAGGTGACGGGGTAGGGCGGATTGCACCACCGGGACCACTGACCACTGTTTCCGTTTCGCCCGTGGCCAGTTCCAGCCGCTTGATGGCAAACACCGAGTCCACAGAATTCTTGTTGTATTGCCAGACCACTCCCGGCGTGATATCCGCACTGTAATAGACATATTTGCCATCCGGTGAATACATCGGTTCTGCACGGTTTTTCTGGTCTTTGCCGGCATTTGGCCGCTCGACCAGGTTGACACCGTTGCCACCACCATGATGAAACATCCAGATTTCACCCGCAGCAATGGAGCGGGTGGAATAGTACGATTTACGTCCCACCAGGTAATCACCATCCGGGCTCCAGGCAGGGTTATGCACAATGTGCTCCGCCTCGTCGCTGACGGCATGCGGATCACTGCCGTCGGCATTCATGATCCACAGGTTATCGCCACCGGCGCGATCGCTGACAAACGCAATATGTTTGCCGTCCGGACTGAAGCGTGGCTGGATGTTCCACTCGATGCCGTGAGTCAGAGCAGTCGCTTCACCACCACCGATGTCGACTGAATAGATATCACCCAGCATATCGAATACCAGGGTTTTTCCATCCGGACTGACCGTGACATTGGACCAGGTGGTTTCGGTCGTGTCGATTGTGACTTCAGCTGTGTGGTACTGGTCCGAGCTGACGTTCCACTTGGTGTTTTCTTCGGAACCGTCGACGGATTCGTCTGCAAAAAGAGTAGGGCTGATAAACAAAAGTAGGCTTAACACAAGACGCTGCATCGCGGGTTTCTCCGTGGAGTTATTGGTATCTGGTAAATGTTGGGGCGTAATAATAGCCTACCTGCGCACCAAAGTGGGTCATGCCGCTAAGACAGGTTCGCTCACTTCAATGACGGTCTTCATACTTAAATGGTTTTGAAACTGTCATTTGCCCTGTTTAAATGTAAGTTTAAACCATAGAATGTGAGCTGGAATTAATAAGAATTCAATTTTTTCAGGAATCACGAACTGAATGACTTTTATCAAGCATTATCTACTGGCTATTCTGGTGTTCAATCTCGCTGCGTGCTCCACATTGCAGGAAGTGAGTGTGGAAAACGCCATGCGAAACTCGAAACCCCCGGGTGTGGATTACGGCAGCCTGGTCGAAGTAAAAACTTTTGATAAGCAGACCGCAAAGTTTCGCGTCACGGTGATGAATGCGGATGGGCTGGGTGGAAGCAAGGAGTTTTTCCGTTACGAGGATATGGCGAGTTTAAAAGTCGAAGGGCCCAAAACCAGCGGTGAAGATACCTGGATGATCATCGGTGGCATATTGGGTGCCGCCGCGCTCATCTGGCTGATTGCAAGCGCCGATTCAGTCAAGGTGTGTTCACCTTCACCCTGTGAAAGACCTTAAGCTTTAACCACCACCGGAGAGGGTCGTTGCCCAGTCCGGGAAAGTAGACACGTCAATTTTGAAAACAAGTGTTCCCCAGAAATAGGTCACCAGGGTGGTGACGACGACACCGATCAAATTTAATAAAAGCCCGGTTTTTACCATGTCCTTGATGGCTATTTTGCCCGTGCCAAAAATAATCGCATTGGGAGGCGTTGCCACCGGCAGCATGAACGCAAGCGAAGCTGCCAGCGTGGCTGGAATCATCAGCAACAAGGGATTGATCTGGATACTGACAGCCATACCCGCGAGAATCGGCAGTATCATTTCAGTACTGGCAATGTTGGATGTCAGCTCAGTTAAAAAAGACATCATTGTCACGATGACAGATGTCAGAATCATCGGGTGAGTGCCCGCCAGACCGGACAATTGCTCACCAAACCAGACCGATAAACCGGAGTCGACAAAACCTTTTGCCAGGGCAAAACCACCACCGAACAGGATCACGATGTGCCAGGGAAGACGGTTGGCTGTTCTCCAGTTCATGAGTCTTTCATTGTTCTTTGTCTTTGATGGAATGATAAACAGGAGCACCGAGATTGCGATCGCAACCGTGCCGTCTGTGAAATACTCCGGATGTTCAAACAGTTGCGACCAGCCTGGAATTTGTACAAAACCAATATTGAAGCCCGCCCTGAACACCCATAGCAGCGCCATGGTGACAAACAGTACGAACACAATTTTTTCCTCTGGTTTTGCCGGGCCCAGTAACTGGTACTCCTTTTTGAATTCTTCCCGGTTAACGCCGTGCCAGGGTTTTTTGGGCTTGTACATCAGGAACAACAAAACCCAAGCTGCTATGAAAACCAGTGCCGAAATCCATATCGCAAAAACAAGCCAGTCGGCAAATGAGATTTCCGGCATCGCCGGAAAAATGATATTGGCGATACGTGCAAATGACAGGTTGGGTGGTGTACCCACCAGTGTTGCTATGCCGCCAATAGATGCGGCATAGGCAATCCCCAACAGCAGGCCGATGGAATAGGTTCCCAGTTCTTTTTTGCCGACGATTTCTTCAAGTTTGTAGATGATAGATAGCGCGATGGGGATCATCATCATGGTGGTTGCCGTGTTCGACATCCACATCGAGAGAAACGCAGTGGCGAACATGAAGCCCATGAGTATTCGACCGGGGCTGATACCAAAAAACATTAAAACCTTGATGGCGATGCGCCTGTGCAGGTTCCAGCGCTCCATGGCCAGCGCCATCAAAAAACCACCCAGGAAAAGGAATATCAGGTGGTTGAAGTACATGGACGAGATCGTTTGCCCATCCACCACGCCGAACAAGGGGAAGAGCACAACGGGCAGCAGGGCTGTGGCAGCGAGTGGAATGGCTTCGGTGATCCACCAGATAGCCATCAGTAATGCGATGGCCGCGGTGTAGGTTATGTTGGGGTTTTCAGGTGCCAGGTCACCAAACAGGATAAGTAACAGGCTAAGTAGCGGTGCAATGATCAACGCGGCCAGTTTGGTTGTCGTATTTCTGTTGAGTGTTTCCATAAATTATTCTTACTTATTACCGGAAGCGCATAAAGGTGTTGGAATGACACTAACTGTAGCAGCATGAAGCACTTCACGAAATCACCAATCTGAAATTGACGCCAATATATATGTGCTGCCATCCTCAACGCTTGGTAAATCCTCTGGGTTGATGACCTATCTCATGTGCCACTTACACTTTCTTGTCTATTCTTAAGGGTCAACATCTGCACGTACACGGAGAATGACGTGAAACAAAATCTCATCTTGATCAGTGCGCTCTTCCTTTTCGTTTTCAGTGGTTCAACAAGCGCCGGGGTGGTTACCACTGAGACCAATAACGGCAACCTGGTGATGCAGGATGTGCCAGATATTCCTGTCGAGTTGGTCGCCAATTTGAACCGCTATCAGAATGTGCGTTCCGCAGGTTTCCTGGACTGGACCGAGGATGGTAACGGCATTTTTGTATCCACGCGTTTCGGTGACGTTAGCCAGGTGCACCGCGTTAGTCACGCGGGTGGCGCACGCCAGCAGATCACCTTCTTTGATGAACCGGTAGGCGGTCTGCAACGTCAGCCTGGCGGTTCGAAGATGATATTCACCATGGATGCGGGTGGTAGTGAGTTCTCACAGATATTTTTACTCGACCCGGGTAGTGACGATGAGGCCATCATGCTGACCGATGGTGAATCCCGCAATGGTTCCGTGGTGTGGGATCGCAACGGCAAACAGATTGCCTATCGCAGTACACGCCGCAACGGTGCATCCAATGATGTCTGGGTGATGGATGTTTCCAATTCCGAGACCGCGCAAATGGTTTTACAGTCACCGGATGGTACAAACTGGTCTGCATCTGATTTCTCAACAGATAACCGTAAGCTGTTGATACTTAATTATGTTGGTAACGCAGATTCAAGGATTCACCTTCTGGATATCGCCTCCGGTGAGTTAAGGTTGCTGGCGGGTGATGCTGATAAGCCAAGCTCCAATTTCCCCATTGCCTTTGATCTCGAGGGCAAGGGGTTCTGGTTTGTAACTGATGTTAATGGTGATTTCAGACAGCTGGCATGGCAATCGCTCGAAGCGGACTCTGAGCCGGTAATCGTTACGGCAGACATTCCATGGAATGTGGAGGCAGGCGAACTCAGTCACGACCGCAAGCGCGGCGCGTTTTCTGTCAATGTGGATGGTATGTCACAGGTTTACCTGATGGATATGCTTAGCCGGGAGTTTTCTCCGGTGAGTGTGATCCCTACCTCGCTGGTCGGCGGTCTGGAATTCAGCCCGGATGACAGCAAACTGGGTCTGACCCTGAATACGTCGAAAACACCGAGTGACAGTTTTGTGTTGCAGTTAGGCGACAGCGCGCTGGAGTATGGCGAACTGCAGCGCTGGACCTACAGCGAAGTCGGTGGGCTTGATACTGAAAGTTTCATCGAACCGGAACTTGTGCATTATCCGACCTTTGACAGTGCCAGTGGCGGGCCTGAGAAAATTCCGGCCTGGTTGTACAAACCGGCAGGTGATGGTCCTTATCCGGTTATTATTGTTATCCACGGTGGTCCCGAGAGCCAATCGCGCCCCTCATTCAGCAGCACTTACCAGATGTGGTTGAAAAAGCTCGGTGCAGCGATCATCCGACCCAACGTGCGTGGCTCCGCGGGCTATGGAAAGCACTACATGTCACTGGATAACGGTTTTAAGCGCGAGGACTCTGTCAAAGACATCGGCGCCTTGCTCGACTGGATAGCCACACAACCGGATCTCGACAAAAACCGGGTGGCGGTCTATGGCGGGAGCTATGGCGGTTACATGGTGTTGGCGAGCGCCGTGCACTACAGTGACCGTTTGCAGGCGGCAGTGGATGTGGTGGGTATCAGTAACTTTGTGACCTTCCTGGAAAACACCCAGGACTACCGCCGGGACTTAAGACGTGCAGAATATGGCGATGAACGTATTCCTGCGATGCGTGAACACCTGCAAAACATCAGCCCGTTAAACCACGTTGACAAGATCAATATACCGATGCTGGTGATACAGGGCCAGAATGACCCCCGTGTGCCGGTAACCGAGGCCATTCAGATGGTGGATGCCTTGCGTGCACAGGGCCAACCCGTCTGGTACATGAATGCCCTGAATGAAGGCCACGGCTTCAGAAAGAAAGAGAACCGGGATGTGCAGCAGCAGGCAATGATGATGTTCTTTGAGGAATACCTGGTTGGTGCAAACCGCTAGCCTCAATAGCGCAACAGTCTGCTGACATCGTTTGAAATTCCGCCGTTCAGCCGTCAGGGAATTGTGCCGATCACACGTGTTGGTTATGACACTATTGCGCTTTGTGAGATGCTGCTTTGGAATGAAAACCCGCCAGGTGGAAACTAGACCTTCAGCCATTGAATGATGTCTGGAGGTCTTTCAATGACCACGTCCGGTTGTGCTCTCCACTCACCAGGGTTTGCGCCACTGTGCGTGGTGATGACGGAGAGAACGGTATTGGATGGGCCCAGACGTTCATCCAGGCCCCGTGCAAATAAAACATCGGCAATATGGTCGCCGACATAAATAATCGTTTTATTCTGCGTTTCGCCGTATATCTCCTGCAGACACTTCAAGCCTCCATCGGGTGCGGGTTTCTGGTGATGGTGGGGCAGGTCCTCATAACCGATCACCGATTTGAAAGCGTCACTCACTTCATGCGCAGACAATACCTGCCTGATTTTGCGGGTTGCATTGGCCGAACAAATGCCCTGGGGGTAGCCTGATAGCTGCCTGATGGTATCAGCCACACCGTCAAACAGGACGACAGGCGTAGTGTCACTCAATTGATAGTCTTCCCAAAGCGGACCGGCGCTTTCTATTTCATCCGGCGTCATATCAAAAAAGTCACGATATAAATCACGCCAGTTTTCCGCGCTGTGATTGGCAAAATGGTAATCGGTTTCGTTTTGCAGGTAGCGGGGCAGTTGATGCCCGCTGAGTCTTGGCGCCACCCGGGCCAGAATCTGTTTGGTAATAGCGATGTTTTTGGCAGCCGAATTGGCCAGCGTGCCATCGAAATCCCACAATATGGCATCGACTTTGATAGGTTTTTTTAATCCGTGCATATTGCGCTTAGTGTCGCACATTTGATGAAGTTCACTGAAATATCGGCAATGTCCTTTGAGTCAGGCGTGGGTGCCATTATAAAAAATATACCCGTTGTTAAAAGCAGGACCTGCTTCAGGACAATCATGGGGCTTCTTTCGCCGCTCCTGGATGCGGAAACCCGATTAGCCAGATCTGAAAATCCATCGTTTTTCATTATCAACTCCCAACTTGTGAACGCGAATTTTGCTATTGAGTAAATGGATGCGCTTGACATAGCTGGACAGCTTGTTGACATGGATGAATAACCAGCTGAAATTTAATGGTTTGTTGGCATGGGAAGAGATGTTTTTCTTGAGCTGCAACGGCCTATGCGACTGCCGGATACGTGTAAATATAGTTAGCTCTGATCCTGTTTTAATTGACTACCGCTTTCACCTAAGCGACACTTGATCTAATCGGTTAAGGGGTGCTTGCAGTCCATCAATCTCTTGACGAGGAACGATGGTGAGGTATTCGACAGCCATCTCGAAGCACATTTTTCTGAAACAACCTTTCTTTTCAAGATTGGCCGCCATCCTAGTAGTTGCGTTTACCGCATCGGCATTCGCTGAAAGCCCATTCGACTCTGCGTCAGATACTCCCCAGGAACTCGAAGAGGTCATCGTCACGGCGCAAAAACGCGAGCAGCGTTTGAGTGATGTTCCGATGAGTGTTTCGGTGGTCAGCGGGCAGCTAATCGAAGCCCTCGGCATCAGCAATCCATATGGACAGTTTGGGATGGCAACACAACCGCGTCCAAGGGTGGTCGGTATCCGCATGGCATGGGGCTCTCATTAATGGCTGGCATCCCCACCAAGAATCATTGGCCTCTGCTTGGTCTTCTTGTGCTTATTAACCTGCTATTTCCAGCGTGTCTGTATGCCTGGCAAAAAAACATCCGTTTTGAAAACATCACGGTAGAGCAGGGCTTACCAGGCGGCCAACTCTATGCTGCGACACAGGACCGGTACGGGTTCATGTGGTTTGCGTCTGAGAATGGACTGATCCAACATGACGGCTATGCGTATAAGCTAATCCGCAACGAACCGGAGCGGTCTGATTCTCTCTTATCCAACCGGGTGCGTACCGTTTACATCGACAGTGGAGAAATTCTTTGGGTGGGTACAGTCGCGGGATTAAGCCGGTATGACGCCGGGCGCCAGTCCTTCACACATTTCAGACACGACCCTGCA
Organism: uncultured Gammaproteobacteria bacterium; assembly: GCA_963759155.1. Lineage (GTDB taxonomy): Bacteria > Pseudomonadota > Gammaproteobacteria > Xanthomonadales > SZUA-36 > SZUA-36. Next base: position 86,877 of record CAVWXX010000027.1, read on the forward strand.
GATCCTGACAGTCTTGGGAGTCCTGACGTTGAGAGCATTGTTGAGGATCACGAAGGTGTCCTTTGGCTCGGTCACTGGCCGCAGCATAAGGGATCACCTACGTTAAGTGCATTTGACCGGAAAAGTGGAACCTTCACACACTACTATCACGACCCTGATGACCCGCATACATTACCCGCCGGTATCATTAATGCGACCCTGGTAGATAGTGCCGGCGTGCTTTGGGTCGGCACATACGCATGGGAGGGTGTACCTGGCCTGGCCTATTTTGATCGCGAAACCAAAACTTTTCGACGGGTTTTTGACTGTGGCGCTAATCCTTTGCAGTGCGCACAGCCTGCCGGGCCTGATGATCGTCCTGAGGACTTCAGAGTCGGTGGAATTCATGAAGATGACACGGGGAGTTTGTGGATCAGCGGAATTGGCAGTGGCTTGATCAGATATGACCCCAGGAGTAATACATACTCCCGTCTTGTTTGTCATCCGGGTGATCCGGGCAAAGGAACGGGCAAAAGTATTAGCGGTAATATCATTGAAGATAATAATGGGTTGTTGTGGTACGACGACCGCTACAAAGGTCTGACGAGTTTTGATCCCGGCACAGAGACATTTAGCCATTATGTTTACGATCCGGCGGATCCCTTTAGTTTTCGAATCGCAAATACAAACGCCTCTCCGCTGTACAAGGACCGAAGTGGGCTGGTGTGGGCCATCGGGCTCGACGGTAGCCTGAGTAAATTTGACCCGGGAGACCTGGTGATTGGTTACTACAAGCATGAGCCTGGTACATCGAACAGCCTTCCGAACGACACGGTTTCGGACATTGTGGAAGATGAAAACGGTGTGCTTTGGGTGCTTCACCTGCATAACGGCTTAAGACGAGTTGACCGTACCACGGGGATCGTCACGCCATTCGAACACGACACGGACAACTTAAAAGTCTTCTATTCTTTGTACCTCGACAGGGCTGGCGTCCTGTGGATAGGCACAAATTCCGGCATCAGTCGGTTTGACCGGTCTACCGCGCAATTTACAGATTATCCATTGGACCCAGCGAAAGACAATCACGGTAATACGAGGGAAATTAACTTGCGTGTGGGGGCAATAAGTGAAGACGCGAAAGGAAACCTCTGGTTGGCTTCTGTTTCAAGGCTGAGCTATTTCAGGCCGGGTAGCGGTCAGTTTACGCACTATAGAAGCGATCCTGATCAGCCGGGTGCGCTGCATGGCGCTGGGTTTGCCGCGTTACTGATTGGCGATGACGAAAGCTTATGGATTGGCGGTTCTGATGGTTTGACTCGTCTGGATCCCGTTTCAGGGGAGTTCACCCATTATGTTCACGACCCGGGGAACCCGGACAGTATCAGCTCAAACCGCGTAACGGCGATTTTGCAGGATACGGATGGTGTTTTGTGGGTAGGAACCCAGTCTGGCCTGGATCGTTTTGAGCCTGCGGGCAATATGTTCAGTCATGTTCTAGATAGCAGGGGAGTAGCGCTTCCCTCTGTGTTTTCGATCGTTTCCGACGCTCAGGGCAATATCTGGGCCAACATGGATAGCGAGGGTTTGTTAAAACTGAATCCAGACACCGGTGATACAAGGCATTACGATTCAGAAAATGGCTTTACCGGGCTGTATAGAGGTATTTTGAGCAGGCAGGGTGAATTGATCTGGGGTTCCTCTGACGGTATTCATATTTTCGATCCGGAGCACTTACCCGACGACAGACAGGATCCCGTCGTGGTTATCACGGATTTTTGGCTGTCAAACAAGCCGGTTCCGGTAAGTGACGAAGAGAATAAAACACCATTAAACAGATCCATCATCAATACCACCGATATTGATCTCACCCACCTCGACAACCTGATCTCCTTTAGCTTTGCCGTACCCGGTTACAGGTACCCAGAGAAAGTGCGTTATACCTACCGGCTTGAAGGTTATGACAAAGGCTGGATTGAGACAGGCGCCGACCGCAGGATTGCCACCTATACCCATGTTCCGCCGGGAGATTATGTGCTGCATGTAAGGGCTGCCGGTAAAGGCGGGGCATGGAGCAACAAGCAGACCTCCATCCGGCTCAGCATACTGCCACCCTGGTGGCAGACCTGGTGGGCTTACAGTTTTTATGTCATCGCGTTTGCGCTTGTCCTTTTCGGGTACATCAGTGTGCGGACACGAAACCTGCGTCATCGTGCCAGCCTGCTTAAGCAAACGGTTGAGGAGCGTACCGCGCAGATCAGGGAACACGAACAGCAGATTCAGCACCAGGCCGAAGGCATGGAGGAACTGCTGCATCTGAAAGAAAAGCTGATCACCAACATCTCGCATGAGTTTCGTACACCGCTGACACTGATACTCGGGCCTGCAAGGCGTTTGCTGAAACGGGCTACGAACCAGCGGGACGCATCGCAACTACAGCTGATTCAACGTAATAGCCAACGCCTGCTGCGCCTGGTAAACCAGTTGCTTGGCCTGGCGCACCTGGGTGCCGATGAACCACTGGCGCGTTCAGCACAACCCGTATCCACGACGGTTGATGCCATTACTGAATCATTTCAGCCGCTTGCCGAGGATAAGGGTCTGCAGCTTAACGTGGAAAGGAATGATGAGCTGTGGGCTAACTGCACTCCGGATGCGCTGGAGAAAATACTGCTCAACCTGCTTTCCAATGCAATCAAATACACACCCGCAGGCGGCAGTATCACCGTCAGCACCAGGCCGGGTGAAAACGACACGGTCGAAGTGTCAGTCAGCGACACGGGCATCGGTATTCCTGAAGAGGAGCACGAAGCGGTGTTCGAGCGGTTTCATCGTGTGGGAAATGGCGGTGAAACGGTTCCAGGTGCCGGTATTGGTCTGGCTCTGGTTAAAGAACTGGTGTTGGCACACGATGGAGACGTATCACTAGTCAGCCAACCGGGCGAGGGAACCACATTTACGGTGAAACTACCACGCTGTGAAGCAGGCCTGCCGCAAGCGGGCAGGGTTCAGGCTGACAACACTGCAGAAGCGATGGTACTCGAATTTGAAGCACTTGGCCCACTCGCAGATAGACCCGAGACGCAGTCAGTCAACGAGGTAAACAGCAAGCCATTGGTGCTGATCGTAGAGGATAATGCGGATCTTCAGCATTACCTGGTTGAACTGCTCAATGGCAGCTATCAATGCCTGGTGGCCAGTGACGGTGAGGAAGCACTGGAAGTCGCATGCGAGTATATTCCAGACCTGCTGTTGCTGGACCTGATGCTGCCAAAACTGGATGGCTTCCAGGTCAGTCACGCACTCAAGGAGGACGAACGCACCAGCCACATCCCCATCATGATGCTGACAGCCCGGGACGACCGGGATAGCCGCATGGAAAGCTGGAAGGAAAAGGTGGATGGTTACCTGACCAAGCCCTTCGACGATGACGAGCTCAAAATGCGCATCGCCAACTTACTGGAAATCAGGGATATTTTGAAGTGCCGCTTTAGTTCGCAGTTTTTCGCAGAGGCGATATCTGACCATGTGGCTGAACAGAAAGAAAACGGGTTTCTGGCAAAACTGGAAGAGGTGTTGGAACGTTACCATTCCGATCCGAATTTCGGTACCTCCCGGATGGCATCCGAAATGTACATCAGCGCGCGGCAATTACAACGCAAACTCAAGGCTGTTACCGGGCACCATCCGGCTGAGCTTTTGCGTTCCTTTCGGTTAAGGAAAGCCAGGGATTTGCTGCAGAAGGGGACGCAGGTCGGACTCACTGCCGATACTGTCGGGTTTTCATCGCCAACGTATTTTACGAGTTGCTTCAAGGCGCAGTTTGGACAGACGCCCTCGGAGTTTCAGAGTAGTCGAATACCTGCTGAGAACAGCTTCATTTAATGCCATTTCAGACCGCCTGGATAAGGAGACAACAATGAAAATTAATCTAAAAGCATTTGCACTAGCCTGTGGTGTTTTTTGGGGTGCAGCACTTTTTCTCGTAACCTGGTGGGTCATTCTGCTTGATGGCGCCAGCGGCGACCCCACCTGGCTCAGCCGGGTTTACAGAGGATACAGCATCAGTATTGGCGGAAGTTTCATAGGCCTGGCCTGGGGCCTCTTGGATGGACTGATCTGCGGTGCTGCATTGGCATGGTTATACAACAGGTTTGCAAAAACCGGGGAATGAAACATTTCACGTGAATTTTGAGTCTTTGCCTCGAAACAAATCCCCGTTGCAGTCGGTGACTCCTTGTGGCCGAAAAATGACTGCTTTGCGGTCAGCAGCGGCCCTTTACTATATGCGAGTCGAGAGGGAAGGTTCGGGCCAGGAACTGCCATTAGGTTATACTAGAGTTGAATGGCAGAGAACGACCCAAATCGGTCGTTCTCGGAAATCACATACACTAGGAGTAACATACCAATGACACTCGAACGTGCAGTCGAAGCATTTGCCGGCATCATGATCCTCCTGTCCGTCGCACTCACCTACTATGTCCATCCGAATTGGGTATGGTTGACGGTATTTGTCGGAGTGAATTTGTTCCAGCAGGCATTTACCGGCTTCTGTCCGGCGGCCATCATCATGCGCAAAGTGTTTGGTTTAAAGTCCTGCGCCGAGGCCTGATTTCGCGCGGTTGCAACGACTGCTTGTGGCCGCTTACTGCCGTTTGATCTCCTGGAAATCACACCTGATATATGACTGCTTTCCACTGAGCAGCGGAAAGCAGTCATAAGATTTGCACGATCTTCAACACACCCTGGATCGACTCCAGACCTGTCAGTTGCTGCTTTCTTTGTAACAAATTCACACTGTTGTTCGTGTAGCTTCTATACACACTGTTTCCATGCACAGGGAGCTTCCACGATGAAGTGTTTTGTACCCAAAATTACATTAGTACTGGCCCTGATATTCCTGTTTACACATCCTATAACGACAAACGGCGCTGAAAACCTGCCGTCCAATGAGTCCGTTGTCTACTCTGCAGAGGCCGTGCGTGAAGATCTTGTCTTTCTCTACGAGACACTTCAGGTCAGCACTTACGACCTTTTCCTCAACACCAGCAAAGCTGACTACGACAGTGCTTTCAAAATTGCCATGGGCTCAATCACCGGCCCAATGACTTATCTTGAGGTCAATCGTCTGTTCAAGCCGTTTGTGGTTCTTGCGGGGTTTGTTCATTGCACACTGGATTTTCCTTCCGAGGTATATCGGCAGTTTAATCAGAATGGCGGGCGCCGGATTCCATTCAAAATCGGCTTTTTTGGGGAGAAGGTCCTGTTAACGGCGAACTGGTCCGACAACAAGCAGATTGAAGCCGGCGACGAAATCCTGGCAATCGATGGAATTGACATTCACCAACTGCTCGAGAAGATCTATACCTATAAGCAAGGCGAAAGCGAATATGTCAAACGGACGTTGCTGGAAACGGGATCACTCATGGATAATTGGTGGTATGTTTTCGGTGATTTTTCATCGGGTACAGTTCGCATCAAAAAGCCGGGCGGGGAGCAAATAGACACCGAGGTTGAAGGATTGACCCTCGAGCAATACGAGGAAAGAACACAGGCGATGCAGTCGCCAACGTTCATGAAAAGCGGAAGAGCTTTTGAATTCATTGGCGATGTTGCTTACCTGCGCCCGGGTATTTTTCTTAATACCGAGTCACTTGATATTTCCTCACAGGATGCTTTCAATAATGAAGCGTTTCTGGAGTTCATCAATTCCGCATTTGTCGAGATTGCCAAGAGAAAACCACAGTATCTCATACTTGATCTGCGCGGAAATTACGGCGGCGATAACTCCTTCAGCGATCCAATGATCGCCTATTTTGCAGACAAGCCTTTCCGCATTACGTCAAAATTCAGTGTCCGGACCAGCCAGGTTACCAAGTCCTTCTGGAAAGACGTGGATATTCCCGAACTCGCGGACATGAAACAAAAAGTCATGACCCTTGAAGACGGAACCCGATTCGAAGTTGAACTCAATACAACACAGCCACGAACCGATGATCTTGCTTTCAAAGGAGAGGTCATAGCCCTGATCGACCGTTTCAGTTTTTCAAATACCACATCTGTTGCAGCCATCGTGCAGGACTACAATTTTGGAATCCTTGTGGGGGAGGAGACCGCCGACACGCCTTCTTCCTGCGGGGCTGTCCATACCTTCAAGCTGCCAAACACCAAGATGGGTGTCATGTTCCCAAAGGCTTGCATGGTCCGTCCCAGCGGTGATCCGAGCTTGCGCGGTGTTGTCCCTGACCACAAGGTCAGTGATGACCCCTTTACCCAGGAAGATGAAATTCTTGATACGGCGTTTCAATTGATCAAAATGGGTTGACTGCCACTAAATTGATGGCCGGCCACAAGCGGAGGTCCCCGTGCTACGATTGCGACAACTGGCAATGCTCAAAGAAGACGCTGGGACGCCGGGAAGAAAGAATCTTTAGGACGGGTGCAAGCAAAGATTGAAAGATGTTTTCAGACAATTCGTCAACCGCACTATTGAGGCGCTGGAATCAGACTCACGTTTCATCGGTTTGGCCATCACCGGGTCATGGGCCCGCAACGAAATCGACGGGTTTTCTGATCTGGATCTGGTCATTGTCTGCGCAGACAGTTCCGTCCCAGATCCTCAAGAGATGCGGTCCTTCGCCAACAAGCTGGGAATGGTAGTTTCGTCATTCACTGGTGAACATGTCGGTGAGCCATCTCTGCTGATATGTCTGTATAGAGATCCGCTCGTGCACGTAGACCTCAAGTTTTCGACTCCTTCTGAGTTAAAGAAACGGCCGTACGATCCCGTAGTAGTTTGGGAGCGTGAGTCAGCGGTTTCCGACATCATTGCCGAAGTACAAGCAACATCTCCAGCTCCGAACATGCAGTGGATTGAGGATCGCTTTTGGACGTGGGTTCACTATGGTGCTCTCCGAATGGGACGAAGGGAAATATTTGAGCTTGTTGGCTTTCTCGGCTTTCTAAGAGAACAAGTGCTTGGACCAATTGCACTTCATGCAGCGGGATTCCCGCCCTTCGGCGTTCGAAAGATCGAGCAATATATTCCTGAGTTCGTTCCTCGTTTGGAGAAGACGGTTCCGGCTTATGACCTGGCGAGCTGTTACGCAGCCCTATTGGCGACTATTGAGATTTACAAGGAACTGCGTGACGATCTAGACGAGAACGTTGTTCCAAACACAAGTGCCGAGTCTGAAAGCACGCGATTTCTGAATCACGTAGCCTCCGAAGTTATGACCTGACTCTGGTTCCACAATTTCTTGTTTGATGACATTGGACGTTTCCACGCTGATCCAGTTATAGACATGATAGTTTTTAACATGTTGGACTTGTTTGACGATGTGATAGCCTTGATTGGACAACACCTCTCCAACAGGTATCGACTCCGGTCGCTGTGTGGAACACGCTGAGAAAAGGAATACAAGTGCGAACTGGGATACGATTATTCGACTCATTATTCACGCTCCTGTCATAGCTTAACTATAGCGGAATAGAAACAAAGTGGAGGAATACACGGGTCAGTTGTTTTGAGTAACTCATGGGAATCAAAGCTGCTGGCCGTTAGGGTGCGTTCTTTAAACAGTGATCAACGATTCCAGGAGTTCCGCTTTGGGGCGAGAAGCTGTCGTTCTCCATTCCAGAAATTCAGTATCCGAATAGGCTGGAGTCGGCCATGAGCAGAAGTTCAAACCAAGAACGTTGATGGAATTACTCCCAAAGTAACGCATAATATATGCATGGTTTTCGAGTATCTGACCGTTCTTATATCTGTTGTTGTTGGATTGTCCGTGACGTCCTTTCTGACTAACGTCGTACGTATCATCCACGTTCGGGGTGACGTGACGATTTCGTGGGTGCAACTGTTATGGTCCATTGCAATCTTGATCTGGACCATTGCATTCTGGTGGTTTACGTTTGTACTCGCCGAACAGCCGCAGTGGACGTTTCCACTGTTCGTTTTTTTGCTTGCCTATTCGACTCTCCTTTTCTTCCTAATGGCACTTCTATTTCCGGAGGGCGTGCCGGCGGATCATGACTATCAAGCGCAATTCATGCGAAACCGGGTATGGTTTTTCGGTGTACTGTTGCTTTTTCTCTGTGTTGATTTGATCGACTATATCGTCAAGCTGGACAAAGACTTATCGATCATTGGTAAATTGCCATATGCAGCATTTGTAGGATCATTGATCGTGTTGTCCTTGTTCGCCTTACGCACCGAAAATCTGGTATTTCATCGTTTTTTTGCGGTCTATTCGGTACTAGCATTGTTAGTAATAAGTGTGACAACACTTGTACCGCTAGCGAGCTGAGTCCCGCACGGCCGCTCATGGCCGTTCTCTGCTGCACGCTCCGCTGAGATTTGCTTCCCTTCAATGGCTGCTGTGCAGTTCCAAGCCGTCATTCAAATGGCATGAATTAGCGCGACCCGTTGGGCAGTACCCGGCCAAGAGCAGTAATTGAAACTGGCAAAAATTCTATTGGTTGAACAGCCGTATCCGGCTGCGGTTATTGACTACCAGGCAGCGGTAATCACGCCCAAAAAACAACCTGGTTCCGCTACCTGGCGCATCTCGGAAGTTGAATGGCAGAGGCCGCCCGGTTGGGCGACTGCCTATTTTTACTGTTCGAGCAGACCCATTTTCTCCCGCCCTGAGAACGACGTCACCGCCAGTCCCGACACTAGTAGCTTCCGCTGGACATGGGCCTTCCCTCATCGTCCTTGCCGTGTTAGTTCACGCTACGGGTTCCCGCAGGCTTGTAGCCGTCGGCCAGGGTTAGGGCGGCGGTAACGGACAATTGAAAGCCGGGTCAACGACACACTTGTAGAAGATCCGGAATTGCTCAACCGCCGGCGAGAGCAGGGGGATAGTCGCCATGATGTCCGCCTCGCTGTAGTAGTCCCGCGAGTAGTACGCCTGCGTGCTCCAGGGATCGAACTTGAGGATCGACATGCCCTTGGCTTCGTAGGGCACACCGTCGAATTTACCGACCATCGTCCACGTCGCCGTGTACACGTTGCCGACCAGCATTTCATCCTCGACCGTGGTGATCAGGTCGGGCGAACTGGCGAAGAGCCGTGCGAAAAAGGGCACCAACTCGTCGAAGCCATCGATGTAGACGATAGGATCGTAATACTGGTAATCGTCGGCGTAGAACGGCAGCAGCGATTGCCAGTTCGAGGCGTTGATCTCTACAAGCGCGCGTCCGACATTGAGACGTTCCTGGCGCAACCGGACCACGCCGCCAGCGCGGCTATGCGACGGCGGTACGTCGATCAAAGGCGTCGTTTCGGGAAGGGCGTCGGTCGTGGCCGGCGCAGGGGGGCACCCTAACTCGGGGGTTGGATTGACGGCGCACCGGTAGTACCAGCGGAACCCCGCGACCGCGTCACCGAATCCGGGGGCATTGGCCATGATGTCGCCTTCGGTGTAGTAGTCCCGCCAGTAATAGACCTCCCTGCTCCCAGGACGGAACTTGATAATCGAAATGCCCTTGGCTTCATAAGGCACCTGACCGATGAAGGTGCCTGTCATCGTCCAGGTCGCCGAGTACACGCCGCCCACCACGGTTTCGTCCTCGATCGTCGTGACGAGGTCCGGCGAGCTGCCGTAGAGGCGCGCGAGGAACGCCGTCAAGTCATCGATGCCGTAGACGTCGACGATAGAATCGTGGTACTCGATGTCGTCGGCGTAGTAGCGCAGCAGCGTTGTCCAGTCCACGTTCTGCACCTCAAGCATGCCGCGCCCGATCTCCAACTGATCCTGGCGAAGTTTGCCCTTGCCCAGTCCGCCGGCCTCCGCATCGTCAACAACAGGAAGGAGCAAGAATATGCAAGCGAAAAATAAAGGTATGGTGGCGAGTTTTCTCATCGTCTTTCCCCTCAGTTTGATGTGGCGATGAGCCAAATCGGCCCTGCACCAATCGAAGGCTATTCGGTTATGTGATGCCGATTGTGTGCAGTATTTATAAATACACCAGCGATGGAACAGCGGACACTACGGCACGATCGAGTATATTGAAATTATTATGTCACTACAAATTAGATGCATTTGCCATGCTCATATTGGAGTTCTGCTTGGGGTCGGAAACGGAGATTAGCTCCTCCAAAGTCCAACCACTGCAATTGGCCGATTTCTGCGGCTCACATTATGGAAATTTACGCCTAATGAATGGCGGCTTCGTGTCGCAAAGCGGTTATGCAATAAAGACGATTCTCATCGTCGCGTATAGCGGGACCCGGCCACGAGCGGATTTTCCAATCATTTTTCATTATGACCTTAAATATTTTTAAATATACTTGGTTAGCGCGCGATCACATGTACTGATACGTATTTCTAAGGAATTTAATGGTGTCGGAATCAGATAATCCAAAGGCGGTCCAAACGGCGTCCCCTCGCCATTGGGTCGGTTTGCGGCCAAATTCGGACATTAACGCCACGATTCAGCCGCGCGGCTCTGCCGCGTCCGACTGCATGCGATTGTTATGTGGTTGATTCAATTCGCTGCAAGCGCCATGGCGCTTTAGCTATCCATGAGGCCTAATTGGCGAAGAAAAGTGGAGGAATCATAGTAGTCGCGACCTTCAACGACCTTACCATCTTCCACGCGCATCACGCTACAATATCGAACTTCAACCTTCCGGCCTGTTGGTTCGAAAGTGCCGAGACCAGAACGAAGTGGGCCTGTATGTGTGCCACGATTGACAAACTCTACTACTGCCCAATCTCCGCCACATTATTTTCATGACTTTGCATTCACCGTCTGGAATTGCCTCTCGCCACCGATAGTAGTCGGCCTTATATGCTTCAGGACCACTTAAAGCTCCCCTCTGGCAACGTCTTCAAACTTACAATCTTCAGGGATTACAGTTCACCTCTATCAGGATCTCGCATATCCCAGGATTCATGCCACATACGTACAGCACGTTCAGTTTCATTCATTCAATTTTCTCCAGGTTAAATTTGAAACACGTAAAGGATTGCTAGCGCGCGGAAAGATCACATAACGCTCAGTTAGGGTGAGTGTCGTCGGGCACGACCGAGCGAATTAAATGAGCAGCTTTAGCTGCATGTTATGTGATATCACCGTTCCGTGGTGACTGACCCGCAAACGCAGCTTCTGGAATGTCGGAAGAAAGTATTAAATCAACATCACCGCGAAACTCTTTGCTAAACCAAAATTTTCTCTCATTCCACCAAGCCGCACCTCCGTTCGAAGTCAAAAAACCTTGCACTGAATTCTCGACTTGGGTGAGGCCTCCCTTTGGATAGTACCCCGCATGATAGTCCGCATAAGCGGCCTCGATGGATGAAAGCCACAGGAAGTAAGCGATATCGAACCTATATCTCTCATGGGAAGTTAATGCACTTAGACCTTCATTATTCCCTCTCATGAAAATTTCTGACACATCCGCAGCCATGATTGCCTGGAGAGCGTTCGTGTCATCCGAGTACATTGCTTCACGTTTTGCCTGGTCTGCAGTATGTTGCTGCGCTTCATTTCTACAAGAAGGAAAACGAGGGTAATCAACATCGCTATCGAAGAAAGGAATTCACCGATCGAGCCAAGTTCAACTATATCCATAATATTGTTTGCACCTCAGTAGTAGCGGCCTGCAATAACACTGGCACATAAACCATTTATCGAGAAAAGATCTCGGTATGCACACAAATTGGGCATATTGAGGCGAGTTTGGCTTGTTATTTTCTGTTTTTCTTACACATATGGTTCCCCATTTGTGTTCGAAAAACGAGAACAGGTGTAGATAAACATCAAACAACCTACACTGATCATACGCATTTAGCCACTGAATTTGATAGAAATCATCTGTAAATCTAGCGAATTAATACTTCATGGAAACGAGATGCACGGACTACGACTGCTAGCACGTGTGGGCAATGTAATACGAACACTATAAAACAAGCTGGGTAAGAAAGTGAGCCAATGACGCTGGTGCATAAACGTCCGCACATGGCCGCTTGTTGCCTTTTATAAGATTGAAATTCACGGTTGATAGATGTCTGCTTCGCGCTGAAAAGCGGCTATTGGAAATACGTAGTTTCTGATTTAACTAGTGGCTGGAAGCGGCTAGGTGCAGAATTTGAACAGATGGCGAATTTTGAAGAATGACGCTAAATTAGCCTTCAGATGGTAATGCATGTTTGACTTAGTACCTTATGAGCTTTAATCCTCAATTAGCCTGAGCGAAAACAAATAGATCTGTTGTAGGCAACCCTTTTTCCTGGGGAAATGCCTTACGCTTGACCTCAATAATATTGAATCCATTCGCACCGAGGTGGTGACTTATGTATTCAAATTGATGATAGTGAATATAGACTTGGTCGCCCGCACTTGATGTTTGAAAACCGGATTTTTCATAATCATCCTCCATTGTGCTTATGTAGAAAATGCCGTCTTTCTTTAATAAATAGCGCGCATCAACTATGAATTTGGCAACATCTTCTCTGGATAAGTAGGGGAAACAAAAGCCACACACAATCGCGTCAAATTCTTGATTGATACCAGATACCTTTCTACTATCCATAACATGAAAACTTGCCGTGGGGTTATTGATCTTAGCTAATTCGACCATTTTTGGAGCTAAATCAATCCCCTCAATTTTGAAGCCAGGGCGTTTTTTCAGAAGATATTTAGTTATGTTCCCCGGCCCGCAAGCAACTTCCAAAATAGCTGCACTTTCATTTGTCACCAAATCACAAAATGTGTCATATGTATCAAAGTAAAAATTAGAGTGCATGTACTTATCTTGGTATTCGTCAGCCAGTTTATTGAAAGTAGCTACTGTTATTTCATATTTGTCCATAAATACCCCTCATCGATGACGGGTAACTTAAAACGGCAATTGTAAGAAAGCAAACAGAGGGTCTTCCTTGTGAAAGCCGTAAGACGACACTCGACGTGGCGGAATTCAGTATTCAACCTTAATTCAATGGAGTGTCCTCTACTGGCCGAGAGCGGCCCATAGTACTCATCCGAGGATTATGACCGCTTTTCACTCGTAAGCAGTCACCTGTCTGACGATTTTTTCAACGCGGCGAACTTCCGGAAACGGCCAAAACCCGACTCACTGGGCCAAAGCCCATCGGAAAACAGCCTGCTATACTTACCCAAGCTAAGATGAAAACATGTGGAGTAATAATGACCAATAAAGCGATAATTCAGGGGCTCTATCAGAGCTTTGCATCTGGTGACATTCAGGCCGTCACGGCAACATTCGCTGATGAAATTGAGTGGACCGAGGCCGACGGTTTTCCGTTGGCAGGCACTTACATTGGTCCTCAATCTGTGATTGAAAATGTTTTTATGCGCATAAGTGAATTTAGCGAGAATTGGGCGGTCGCCATCAGTCGGTAAATTGCCGATGGGGATACTATTGTCGCGGACGGCAAGTACACTTGGAACCACAAAGAGACCGGCAAACCGTGCGAGGTTAGGATGGCACATGTCTGGACGCTGGCAAACGGTAAAGCCATCTCATTCCTGCAACACGTCGATACCATGAAGGTTCGCGAACTGATCGGGTAAACACGAATTACCACTGAAGTATCGAAAGGCGATTCCACAGGTTAGCTTTCCGCGATCCAGCGTATAGCGGCTATACGAAAGCCAATTATCCGGATGTCGTGAAATGGCGGAATCGGCCAGAAGCGGACCCCGTCATATTAAAAGAGCCGCCAGTGATTGACGGCTCCAACAACGGTCACGGTTCTAACAGCTAATGCAGTCTTAGTCCGCAGAATCTACACCGTACAGAGATCGCTTTGAATTCTTGATTCCACTGATTACGGTTCGGTAGCACGTTCCACCAGACTGCAAAATACTCAGATCACACTCTCGGATTGAATATCCAACGTTTTGAGTCTCTACGTCAAAAAGGTACAGCAGCGCCGGTAATTGCCCTTCTGTAAACGTGGTGAAGCTTGATCTGTCCCAGCCTTCGATGCCATTAATAATGACACAATCCCCCTCATTACTGGTGCATGCCTCCACATCAAGAATTTCGATAAAGTCAATGTCATCCTCCGTATACGATCGGGCCAATACCTCTTTAGATCCATTACCGAAGTCCCACAGTCCAACAGAACCAAGGTCTAAAGCACCATCCCAACGTTCCGTGATGAGCGTTGGCTCTGACCAGAGGTTATCTGTAACTTTCTCGATATAGGAAAATTTCCGGTCGGGGTAGTCGTAGCCGAAATAGATGCGCTCGCGCTGGTCGCTCAGTCCGTAAAGTGGGCCATGAAAGGTGGCGTGATCGAGGCCTTGTTCTTCGTCAACCTCCAGGGTGGTCAGCACTCGGACATCTTCCATTGCTACGGGACCGCTTTCCGGTATATCGAACTCCCAGATGTACCCCCTAACTTCACCAAGTTCATAGGCGGAAATAATGACCTTGTCCCCGGTAAGGTTCAAATCTGGGTGGAATACGTTTCCGAAACTCTCAGGTTCCTCCAGCAATAACCTCGGTGCTAAGGGCAACGTTGTCGTGATTGCCCCGGCTTCGGCCTGAAACTCTAATAAAAAAGTCTTCGAGCGTGTAAAGCCCCCCAGCTTAAAATCAAAGTACCTACTCGACCATACGATTTTGCCGTATCCATCACCCATAGCGAGGTCTCCGAAAAAGCGATAACTGATATGGGCGGATACCTCATCAGATTTATAGATTGAGATACTGCAATCACCTTCCGAGTTGGACAGAAATAACTCTCCGGTAAATACATATGCGAATGCCGGAAAAAGAGATCCCGAGTCAACACAAAGGCTACCAGTGTCAACTGGATCGGGATCCGGTGGTGGCTTGACGGGTTTCTTTGCTGCCACATTAGCGGCAACAAATATCATACAAAATAAGACGGTGGCCGTTAGTAGCCACTTCAAAAAGCGAGTATTCATGATATACCTCCTAAGCAAAAAACTGCTGGCATAACGCCAGCTTCGCTACCGAGTCGAGAGGTTATTGGATTCATGTTTGCAGACTTTCATGAATGATCTGGCGATGGGGTAGCGTTTAGCAATACAGGCTACAAGCGAACGCGATCTCGGAGTTATCAATAAAACGACAACAACCATCAATTTTGCGACAAGTTTCGCTATTAGCCGCTTGCTGCCGTTCTTGACTAATGTGTGTTGTTCCGCTTCTGAGCGGAAAGCGGTAGTTCCGACTCATTGCCAGGGGAAGCTGGTACTGCATTCACTTAGCCAATCGACAAATAGCCTAACCCTGGTTGCCAGGTGCCGGTTTTGCGGAAACAAGGCGTAGATACCACGCTGCGGAAAGGTTTCGTATTCTGGAAGTACACGCAGCAATGCGCCTGAATCGAGGTGTTCGCTGGCGACGAAGGCGGGTAAGAGTCCGATGCCCAGGCCTTGCAGACATGCCTCTAATTGCATCTCGGCACTGTTGCCGGCAAAGTTGCGGTTCAGTCGCACTGAGCCCCGGTTGCCGTTTGATGCCTGGTAGCGCCATTCTTCGGATTGCCCGTGTTGGCTGTAGATAACCGCCGGGAAATCGAGTAGTTGTGAAGGCTGATCCGGGAAACCGTATTGGGCCTTGTAAGCAGGTGATGCACAAAGGATGATCGGGCAACTTGCCAACTTGCGCGCGATCAGACTGGAATCTTCGAGTACCCCGATTCGCACCACCACATCATAGCCCTCGGCGATCACATCTACCCAGCGATCATCAAAATCAACCTCCAGTTTCACATCGGGGTAACGTTGCGCAAATTGAGCGATTGGGCCGACCAGGTATTGATTGCCAAAAGACATGGGTGCATTGATTTTTAGTCTGCCGGTAGGGCAGTCTTTCAGTTCCTGAATACTGCGTTCGGCTTCCTGTAAATCTTCCAGGGCCTTTGCTGCACGATCCAGGTATAACGCTCCCTCTTCGGTAAGCGTTACCGATCGCGTAGTTCGGTTTAACAGTCTCACGCCCAACCGGTCTTCCAGGGCTTGTATCTGCTTGCTAACGGCAGGACCACTCATGCCAAGCTTTCGACCCGCCGCAGCAAAGCTTTGTAATCTCGCAACTTGAACAAAAATCGCCACTTTTGAGATCGGGTCCATGCGGTTGGCCTTGAGTTATTTAGTAACTAAATGGAACTAGTAAAGTGTCAAACTAACATATTCTAAACTTTCAATATATAAGTATGATATGAGCATGAATGTTTTTGGAGATTATCATGATTAAAACTTATGCCTTTTCGCAGCTCGGTCACGCCAACCATGGTTGGTTGGATGCGCGGCATCACTTCAGCTTTGCCAACTACTACAACCCCGATCGTATGGGGTTTGGCGCTTTGCGGGTTATCAATGATGACATCATAAAGGCAGGCGCCGGGTTTGATACGCACCCGCACAAGGATATGGAGATCATAACCTATGTGCGTAAAGGTGCAATCACGCACCGTGACAGCCGCGGCAACCAGGGACGTACCGAGGCTGGTGACGTGCAGGTTATGAGCGCGGGCACGGGCATCTTCCACTCCGAGTTTAATCTCGAGAGTGAAGACACCAACCTGTACCAGATCTGGATAGAGCCGAACAAGACAGGCGTTCAGCCGCGTTGGGATGCGAGGAAATTTCCAACTGAAGAAACCAAAGGTGGTTTGACCTTGCTCGTCTCGGGTGACGGCCGTGCGCCCTTGCAGATTCACCAGGACGCTACCCTTCACGCAGGACCTGTCATTGCCGGAAGTGTGCTCAGGCATGCAATTAAACACCAGGCCTATCTGTTGGTATCCAAAGGTGCGATTACGCTTGATGGTCATTCCCTCACCAAGGGCGATGGCGCTGAGATTCGTAATGTGGACAGCATCAACCTGACGGCTGAAACGGATGCCGAAGTGCTGGTTATCGACGTGCCGGAACGGGCGCGTCATTGAACACTACTGATTAAACTCTTGAGAAAAAGGAATTGGAAAATGAAAATATTGCATATTGATGCAAGCGCCCGCAAAGGCGACTCGGTGACCCGCAAATTGAGCGCTCAACTGGTAGGCCGACTGGACGGTGATAATGGTCAAGTGACTTACCGTGACGTGAGTGAAGGCTTGCCCTTTGTTGATGAAGCCAAAATAGAGGCCTATTTCACCGCAGCCGGGGAGCGTACCGCTGAGCATCGCAAAGCGATCGCCTTGTCGGACACCATCGTCTCCGAGCTCAAAAACAACGATATTCTGGTGATTGGAACACCAATTTATAACTTTTCAATGCCAGCCTCATTAAAGGCCTGGGCTGATCTGGCAGCGCGCGTTGGTGAGACCTTTCGATACACTGAGACGGGGCCAGAGGGCTTGTTGGAGAACAAAAAGGCTTATGTTGTAATTGCTTCGGGTGGCACCAAAGTCGACTCACAAATCGATTTCCTGACCCCGTGGCTACGCCATTTTCTTGGTTTTATTGGAATCAAGGACGTAACGGTCATTAGCGCGGATGCGTTGAATCAGGATTTTGATGCAGGTCTTGCCCGGGCCAAACAACAGTTGGCAGCAGCGGCCTAGCATAATGGCTTCGTTCAGCCAGACACAAAAAAGCCCGGGAGAGCCCGGGCTTTTCCATTAGCAGGTTTTTTGCTAGCTAGGGGCAGTCGACGATATTACCTTGCTGGCCATCGGCGCTTGGAATCGCAGCAAAACTGGTGTCCTTCGCACTTTGAAATACACACGCTGCTGATGTTACATCCAGGAACGGTCCTGCCATGCCGGGTTCCCCGTTATAACCCCAGGAATTGACGGAGATAATAGGACCCTGACCGTTAGTCACTGGCTGTATCCATGGGCCGCCAGATGAACCTCCGGATAGTCCACAATTTGCAAGCCACCAGTTAGCATCGCCCTCAGTGGTCATATTCTCAGCACAGTACATCAGGTTGGGATCGTCCGCATAGGAGTAGCCAATACCGTGAGTATAGTCAGCGTCATTTGCTGTGGTGCCAGTGTCAAATGCGGGTGTTGCGAAGCTAATATCTAAACCACCCACGACTTGTTCCAGTGACCCGCCTGTACCATTGCCACTATGTGCACCTGTGTCAGAAACAACATAGTAGGCGTAATCCCATGGGATATTGCTCGGGAAGGTGGATGTTGTCCAATTGGTATCCACTACAGAAAAGCTGGGCGTCCAACAGCCTAATGGATCATTGTTACAATCGGTATCTGTACCGCTGCCTGTTGTTTCGTCCTGGTTGGGAATAAATAAAACATTCCGTGCAAAAGCTTTATTGGCATCATCATAGGCACAGTGAGCGGCGGTAATGATCACAGTTCTGCCACTTACACCGTCAGTTGCCACAGTTCCTGAACAGACATAACCCGCCCAACGCTTCAGTCTTGGGTTGCTTGGCATTTCGAAATAAATACGACCCACATTTACCTGAATAGCACCGCCTGACCAATGACTATTGGTGATGACGTCATCACCTGTTGGTGGTGGTGGCTCTCCGGAGGTGTCTACATCGAAGGTGTAGCTATCCGAGGTGGAATTGTTTCCTTTGCCTTTGGTTGCATCTGTGGCCTCCAAATACCAGCTCCAACCATTACCATCGGTAAAGCCGCTAAGGGTATTTTCCCAGGTATCACCACTGGAATTAGCCATGCTGAACGACTGGCTGCCTCCGTCAGGGGAGATAATCACCAGGCTGACAGAACGTACACCACTCGGGTCTGCTACGGTGGCAGCAAACCGTTGACTGGCACCGATGGTTGCGCCGTTACCTGGTTCAATCAGGCTGATAGTCGGTCCCTGGGTATCGCCACCGCCTGTTCCCGGTTTAGCCCGCGGCTGTTTAGTGACCTTGGTTACTTCAACCAGTTTATTGTGTCCATGGGGCTGTAAACCGCCACCAGGCATTTTTAAATAACCTAATCCATTGGAAGCAATCACAAGTTGTCGTGGGATCGCTCGTTTTATTCGATCGGGTGTCCAGTGGTCCATAACTTGTTGGTTTTTAACTGATGGCTCTGCATTAACCGTTGTTGCCGTCAGAGGTAAAACCAGGGCCGCTAAAGCTATGGTTTTTCCAAATAAATACGTGATTCTCATATTTCTCCCCTAGTTGCTATTTTGGTTTTTGACGTTATGAGCGAATTAATCTAGCACATAACAGAAAGAGAAAAGAAGAAATAAGTTTCATTTCCATTTTCAAAAGACCCCGGTGCCAGGGCTGCCTATCTGGAAACTACCGATCTACAATCCGCAATGCTTTATTGGCGTCTGGTGATGACTGAACTATGCTTAGATGCAATAGAAACTGATTAAAATTATTGCTTGTCATTTGAAGGGATACTAAAAATGAGAACATTTATCCTTTTAGTTTTCTCTCTCACCATGCTGGTGGGCACGGTTAGTGCGCAGGAAAAACTGCCACGTTTTGAACCTGCACCTTGCCCGTTAGAAGGGGTAGAAAAGCAGGAAGATGTGCAGTGCGGTTACCTGATCGTTCCTGAGAATCGTAGTCTTCCGAATGGTCGCAAGCTTCGTTTATCTGTTGCGGTATTGGGAAGTCTAAGTGATGACCCCTCACCGGACCCTCTGGTTTTTCTCTCAGGTGGACCGGGGCTGCCTTCTGTAAAACATTCACTGAACCGTTTAACAAACCCTTTCTGGACACGCTACAGGAAAACAAGGGACCTGATTCTGTTTGACCAGCGTGGAACCGGTTTTTCGGACCCTGAGTTCTGTTCTGAACTGGACTTCATTCACCAGACGATTTCCTTCAGAGGCTTGTCGGCAAACGAGCAAAGAGCACTGCTGATAGAAACGGTTGCAAACTGTCGTCAAAGCATGCTTGCCAAAGGTATTGATTTCGCTTTCTACAATAGCACCACCAGCGCCCGGGACCTTGACGATCTTCGAAGTGTACTGGGATACAACAGCTGGAATTTATTTGGTGTTTCTTATGGGACCCGTTTGGCCCTGACTGCAATGCGCGATTACCCTTCAGGTATTCGCAGCGTTATTATCGATTCCAACTGGCCGCCAAACGCCCCACTGGGTGATGATAAGGAGCGACTTATGCGCTCACTGAACCTTGTCTTTGAACAATGCGCAGCCAATGCAAACTGCTCTGCCAAGTTCCCGAACCTGCGGCAAGACTTTTTCTCCATGCTGGATAGCTTTGAGGCGAATCCGATGATTCTGGAGATGGGTGATCCAGATCGATTTCCTGATGGGCGTATTATTGTTGATGGAAATCTGTTGGCAGCTGGTGTTTTCTCGGGTCTCTACGACCGCAACTTCGTTGGCATATTTCCTTTAATGGTTCGTGAGCTTAGTGGCCGGAACGCAGATGTGCTTACTGCCTTGGCTGATGGACTATTGAAGGAACCCGGTATGAGCTCCGGACTTTACCTGGCCATTGCCTGTTACGAGTGGACTCCTCGCATCACCACCGACATGATGGAAGCTGACCGATTGCGGCACCCTGAACTCAGCGTGTGGAAAACCGATGTGGAAACCAGTGTAGTCTGCGATAGTTGGCATTCATATCGTGCCCCTGCATCTGAGCAACAGGCTGTTTACAGCAATATTCCAACACTTGTTGCTGCTGGGGAATTTGACCCGATCACCCCTCCTTCATACAGCGAACTCACTGCGGCAAGTCTGCCGAACAGTACGTATATTCACGTTCCAGGTGCCGGTCATGCCGCGATACCATTCTTCGAGTGCACGCAAGGCATCATGGAAGCGTTTCTTGATCAACCGGCAGCCGAACTTGATACAAGTTGTATTGCCCAAATGGCACCCGCCAGTTTCACTACCGATGTGCTAATGAACCCCGGAATTTATAGGCTTGCGAAAACATTACAGGGCGATCCATCTCCTGTCCGCACGATTGGCCTTGGATTGATACTGCTGACTCTGCTCTCAACCATTACTATCTGGCCCTTGGCCTGGCTTGTGCGTCGTGTACGCAAAAGCGAAGTATTCATACCCAATGGGGCAGCGAAGGCCCGCTGGGTTGCGGCCGGCACGTCAGTGCTCGGGTTAGGCTTTTTAATCGCACTCACCGGTGTTGTGTTTAAAACCGCACAAGACAACGGACTCATTCTCGGTTTCGGCGTTCCAGTCAACGCCAGCCCTATCTTTGTTTTACCGTGGCTTATGATACTGGCAACGATTGGAGTGGCATTGTTTACCATTACTGCCTGGAAGCGGAAGTGGTGGAGCTTTGCGGGCCGGGTGCACTATCTATTGGTAGCCATTGCCTGTGTCAGCTTCATCGTCTGGGTTCTGAAACTGGGTCTGATTTAAACAGAAGGGACGGACGCGTATTTGATAATGCCTGCTTCTCTTTTGGCCGTTTGAGTCCTTCGTTATCTTGAATTTTGTGTCAATTGAGTAGCAGCTTTCTGATCAAACCCCGCCTCTCAGCCCGGTTCGTGGGGTTTAGCAGTTGTCGGCCAACAGCGGCCCTTGTGTTCAGGGTTGGATCAAGGATGGCATCAAGAAAGAATCGTTTATACTCGTCTATTCAGATACAAGAGAGGTTTTTCGCTTACCTTAGTACCTTGACTTACACTGACGCCGCTTAAGAGGGCAAGTTGGAAAATATGGACAAAACCGGGTCAGCAGCTCAGAGTCCTGGGAGGGGAAGCCTTCAAACCCGAAAACTCGCTGGTATTATCGAGATCGTCCTTGTATTCGCCGCTGCGGCGGTGATCATTGGTCTTGGCCTGGCCTTTGTGGGGGAAGACCTATTCGCCAGGCAACTGGTCGTAGTCGCCGCAAACATCGCCATGCTAATTATGGTCTGGCTCGGACTGAGATTGCGCCGGCAAAGTATCGATTATCTCGGCCTGTCATTAAGGTTCACCGGCTGGAAGCCTGTGGCCCTCGGATTCGCCAAGTCACTGGCTGTGCTCGTCATCGCCCTGGCCGGGTTCATGTTCGGGTCCATGGTGATGGCCAACATTACCGGAATACCCGGGCAGGCAGATACATCGGGCTATAGCTACATGAAGGGCAACCTGCCGATGCTGTTGGTTTCGCTTGCCGTCGTCTATGTTGTTTCTTCGCTAGGCGAGGAAGTCGTGTATCGTGGCTTCCTGATCAACCGGCTCGAGGAGGTGGTGGGTGATGGCCGGAAAGCGACTTGGGTAGCTGTGATTCTCAGCAGTCTGATTTTTGGTCTGGCTCACTTCGGATGGGGAATCGTAGGCGTGGTTCAGACCACGTTCATGGGGTTTGCCCTGGCGGGGAGCTACCTTCTATTCAGGCGAAACCTCTGGATCCTTGTCGCCGCTCATGCATATATGGACACCGCTTTGATCGTACCGATATATTTCAGTTAGAGGCTGAAAGCAGTCGAGCATGTTTCATGCAGACGGCTCCACGCAAGTGTGAAAAATCAATGCAGTCGAAAATCGTTTGATCTGGTATAGGTTTTAACCACGACTTCAGGCGCGCATTGGGGATTCAATATCACCACTGCACCTCTGTATAATGGAAGAACTGAACGTGTCGTCATTTCCGTCTTCAAAGCATGCTGGAATTGCAGAAGGAACCCACGCATGAAATCGTTACTGAAAACAATACTGTTACTGGTCAGCATGGCCGCTGTCAGCACCCTTTCCGGCAATACCGGCGGGGAGCGAACGCTTAAATTTTTTCATACCCACACGGGTGATTCGCTGCAAGTCGTCTATTTTCGGCAGGGCGACTACGACAGCGATGCTTTTGCCCAACTCAAGGTGTTCATGGCCGACTGGCGCAATGGAAAACAACACGATCTTGACCCTGAATTAATGGACATCCTCTGGCAGTTACAACAGGTGACCGGCTCAACCAATACCTGGGAAGTGATCTCGGCTTACCGTTCGCCCGAAACCAATGAATTGCTGCGCAGCAGGAGTTCGGGTGTAGCCAAAAGCAGCCAACACCTGCTGGGTACCGCAATTGATGTGCGACTCAGGGGAGAGAAACTTGAGGAGTTACGTGATAATGCCAGGAGTCTCAAGCTGGGTGGCGTGGGCTACTATGCAAAATCAAATTTCGTACATGTCGACACAGGCAGGGTGCGTTACTGGTAGGGTAAAAGCATTAACCCATCGACCGTGGACTGGACAAAGTACAAAAAGTGCGTCCTACACTCAGTTGAATAGACATTCCGCAGCAGGAATCCCGGCAATGTAGTTTACGAAAAAAAATGTAGTAATATTCTACCAACCCAACCAGTGATAACAGGTATCTACGATGAAAAACTTTAGCTTCGCCAGCGTATTGTCAGTTACTGTTCTAATGCTTTCCGGTCCGCTCATCGCCTCTGACGATGCAATAAACCAGGCGATTGCCGAACAGATGGTTAATGCACCTGCTGAGTCGCTTGGTTTTTCATCCGAGGAAGTGGGGTTTGAAACAGAGGACCGGGAACTCTTTGAGATTTATCACGAGAATGGACTACAGGCTTTGTGGGTCAATGATAAGGGTCCCGGTCGCCATGCGTCGGCCTTGCTTGAGGCAGTCAGCAATGCCAATCAGGAGGGTCTCAACCCCGAAACTTACCATTTATCTGAGTTACGGAAGTATTGGGACAAGAAACAACCCGATCAGCTTGCCAGTCTCGATATCCTGATTTCTCTCGCCCTGGTCGCATGGGTCAATGACACCAGTGCGGGCCGGATTCACCCCAGGCAGGATCATCCCGAACTCTTCGCACGCTCGGGCGATCGCAGAGCCAAGGCCGTAAAAATCGTTGATGATTATCTTAAGGTGAGCAATCCCGGTGAATTTCTTGCAAACCTCCATCCTCAGCACCGTTACTACCAGGGCTTGAAAAGAGCCTTGCCAAAGTACCGGTCTCTGGCTGAAAAGGGTGGATGGCAAATGATTGAAGAAGGTGGGCCCACACTGCACCCCGGCGACACGGATAAGCGTGTTGCGCAAATTCGGAGTCGGCTGGCAGTCACGGGTGAACTCTCACCAGCGGAAACGGATTCCGATTTGTATGACAAGTCACTTGAAACAGCGATAGAGCGTTTTCAGTTATTTCATGGCCTCGCACCTGACGGCATCGCGGGTGCCAAAACCATTGCCGAAATGAATGTCCCCGCCGATTATCGGGTCCGCCAGATCGAGATGAACATGGAACGCTGGCGATGGATGAGTCATGACCTCGAAAACCCTTATATCCTGGTTGATATCGCTTCGTATGACGTACAGGGTGTGGTTGATGACAAGGCAGCAGTCGAGATGCGGGTGATTGTTGGAAAACTGCACCACGAGACGCCTATTTTCAGCGATCATATAAAATACATTGAGTTCAACCCTTACTGGAACCTGACGCCCAGTATCGCCCGTCATGAAACCGTGCCAAAACTCCGCAAAGACCCAAACTACCTCGCCGAAAAACACATCCGCGTTTTCGATGGCTGGGGCGCGAACTCTAAAGAACTGGATCCAGGTACAATCAACTGGAACAAAGTTAGCAATGCGGGCAAGTACAAATTCCGCCAGGATCCCGGCCCCTGGAATGCCCTGGGTTCGATGAAATTTATCTTTCCCAATGAATACAGCGTGTATCTGCACGATACACCTAACCACGACCTTTTCAACAAGGCAGAAAGAGACTTCAGTCATGGTTGCGTCAGACTGTCCGAGCCCTCACAGCTTGCAGAGTGGGTTCTAAGTCTCAATGATTCCGACTGGAATATGGCTAAAATTGAGGAAGTACTGGAGAGTCAGCAGCGTACGGTCAAAAACCTGAGCAAACCCCTGGCCGTGCACCTGACCTACGAAACGGCGTGGATTGACGGTGACTCCAGGCTCCGTTTTGCTCCCGATGTCTACAATCGTGACAGTCGGCTTGAGAAGGCTCTGTACAAGCGATAATTGGGGTCAGAGTAAAAACTGAATTGTGAGATCCGCTGTTGGCTGGTTGCAGGCAATTGTGTTAACGATTTTTAATCGTGTTTCAACTTCCGCCTCCAATCATGAGCGACCATTGCCAATCGGTGATGAGCCTGGGTTCAATATCCCGTGGGCGGTCAGATAAACCCTCGATAGTTGTTGGAAAGTCTGAAGAGATAGTTAATACTCTTTAGCAGGGTTTAATGACTGCCAGGGTGTGTTGAAACGTGGCCCACATGACGCTCAAAACAAGTTACTCCGCTTTAGCCGACAGGTTAAACCGTTTTCCGCAGGGCGCACCTCCATCCAACCTCTTATTTAAAATTTTGTCGATGCTGTTCAGTGAGGACGAAGCCGGCCTGGTTTCGCTGATGCCCATCAAACCATTTACTGCAAAAAAGGCCAGCCGTATTTGGAAGAAAAACCTCCCCGAAACACAAAATATACTGGATGAGTTGGCCAATAGGGCCATTCTTGTTGATTTCGAGCAAGACGGTGAGGCAGTTTACGCACTGCCGCCACCTATGGCCGGTTTTTTCGAGTTCTCGCTTATGCGTGTGCGTGATGATATTGATCAAAAAGTATTAAGCGAACTTTTTTATCAGTATATGAATGTTGAGGAGGATTTTATTCGGGAGCTATTTACCCGCGGTGAAACCCAGTTGGGGCGAGCATTTGTTCATGAACCTGCTTTATCCAATAAAAATGCACTGCATGTGCTGGATTATGAACGGGCCAGCGAAGTGATTGAAACAGCCAGCCACATTGGTGTGGGGCGCTGTTACTGCCGGCACAAAATGGAGCACATGGATAAAGCCTGCTCTGCACCGCAGAATATTTGTATGACGTTCAATACCACTGCGTCCTCGCTCACAAGACACGGCAGTGCACGCGCGGTTGACAAGCAGGAAGGTCATGACTTACTGCAGCAAGCCTACGAGCACAACCTGGTGCAGTTTGGTGAGAATGTTCGTGAGCAGGTCAGTTTTATTTGTAATTGCTGTGGCTGCTGTTGTGAGGCAATGATTGCCGCGCGCCGTTTTGCAATCCTCAACCCTGTGCATACCACCAATTTTATCCCGGTTATAGATGAAGAAACCTGTAATGGCTGTGGCAAATGCGTCAATGTCTGTCCGGTTGAAGCGATGACCCTGGTTTCAGCCAATAATCCGAACAAGCCCAAAATGAAAATGGCCCGGTTGGATGAAGATCTTTGCCTGGGTTGCGGCGTGTGTATACGCAGCTGTAATAAAAAAATGAGTTTGTCTTTGGAGTCACGTCCCAAGCGAGTTCTTACACCATTAAACGGAACGCACCGGGCAGTGGTAATGGCCATTGAGCGCGGCAAATTACAGAACCTGATTTTTGATAACCGGGTCTTGTGGAGCCATCGGGCTATGGCCGGGGTGTTGGGTGTGATTCTGAAGCTGCCGCCAATCAAGCAGGTTCTGGCGAGTCAACAGCTCAAATCCCGTTACCTGGAAGCGCTTATTAGCAATACAAAGCATTAGCGTATATATGTCGTCATCAAGCACCCGGACAGCTATAACTCTCTCCGGTTTGGTCAATCGCGAAATATGGTGTTTTAAAGCCCCATATTCGCCGAGCATGGTGGGCAAAGCTGAGATGGGCAAAGCTGAGACACCCACTGACAAAGCTGAGGACAAGGGGGCAAAGCTGAGACACCCACAACTTTTGGAAAGGAGCCTAACTAGCGCATGATAGATTTTACGTGCCAACACATTAAGCGCGTTGCGTTCTGAATGTCATTATGGGGATTGGAAGTTATTGACTGAGAATTGACGGTTTTTTCTAAATTCAGTAAATCCGGGCAGCCTGAAATTCAGTTTGTCCTTAATTGATAGTTTTTAAGCCCTTTCCGGGCAGAGTCGTTTTCCAAGCGAATGACCTTTAATAAAACTTCGTCCAACTGATAAGGCAAATGCCCTGAGCATACTCGCCGGCCCTACGGCACTGAACGTCGGCTGATCTGCCCTGGAAAGGTAATCCAATACCGGTGCCCCATCCATTCGAAGTCTGGCTAATATCGGGGGTGCATGAGAGGGGATGTAGCCCCGTTTGTTGTGTTTGATTTCTCTGCCACCCCAATCAACCAGTTCCAGATAGTCTTTCAGATCAAATGGAATGCCATTTTCATCCTGCTCGGCAAAGGGACGTAGCAAAGAATCCTCTGGGTGAAGAATACGTTCTTGAACAGAGGTGTAATCCGATTGTTCTGGTGTTTTGGCAATAGCAGCTCTTATCGGGTTTAGGTCCACGTAAGCCATACAGGCTAATACTGCGCGTGCGTCCAACAATGCTTGTGATTTAAACCGGCCCTCCCAGAACCTACCGGTACAGTGATCTTCATTGTTAGCCATACGGGCGATGGGTTCATTAAGGCAACGCATAAACCAGGACAGATCAGACAATCTTGTGCGCCAGGTTGTAAAGAGGCTGGCAACGTATTCCTGCTCAGTTGCATTCAAACTTGCATTGCTCAAATATTGGTGCATTAGCAAGGGTCCTTTAAAAATTTTCATCCAGCGACCGGCCACTTCCTGATCAGACCATTGGGCTGCTCCATCAACATCAATCCTGATGACCACGTGATAGTGATTGTTCATGATTGCGTAGGCACATAGATCAATGGCGAATACAGAACAGAGTAGTTTGATACGATCTGCTATCCATTGGCGCCGGTGTTCAAAGTCAAAACCGGTTTGGGAGTCCTTTCCGCATAGAAATGCACGCCGCACACAACGAGAAATGCAGTGGTAATAGGGTGTGTCTTCGAGTGAGACCTGGCGCTTTCTAGGTTGAGGCATGGAATCAGTTTAGATGGAACTACATGAAACCAATACGGTAAACCTGCTTTGAATCTTGTAGGGAATTTGAAGGGATGTGGGTGTCTCAGTTTTTTTTCGTGGAATCAGTTTAGATGGAACTACATGAAACCAATACGGTAAATCTGCTTTGAATCTTGTAGGGAATTTGAAGGGATGTGGGTGTCTCAGTTTTTTTTGCTTTCATTCTCTGAACGGTGTTGTTACAAATGCCTTTTGCATCGGTTGTGCATGGAATCAGTTTAGATGGAACTACATGAAACCAATACGGTAAATCTGCTTTGAATCTTGTAGGGAATTTGAAGGGATGTGGGTGTCTCAGCTTTTAATCTGGGTGTCTCAGCTTTTACTTCGGTCAGCCTGCTTATCGATATCCGACAAGGTCGCAATCGAAGTGCTGAGCTGATCCCCCAGGATAAGTCATAATGTACTCATGCGATCATCGCTACCAATGACCTGTGCCGGGTTCACCCTTGAACGGCCCGACGATCTCGTCTGTAATCCATCCACCATAAAAGCCACCGGATTGTGCACGCACCGCTTGCCCGTCGACGGTGCATGACAGTCGGCCCGGATAGAATGACAGGAAGTTTGCAATACGCATAAACGACGCCCTGGGTTTTGGGTAGCTCCAGGCGACGGGCAGGGACGGGTCTGATTTTAAACACCAGTAAGAGGCCATCCCTTTCCATTCACAGTAAGAGCGTCCCTCGATGGGCTCCAGCAGACTCCAGTCGATTTGACCTGGCGGAATATAAAATGTGGGCGGGCTGGCGGTCTCGCAAATACGATAGTTTTTATCCGATCGGGCGACCAGCTGTTTACCGCTATGAACTTCGACAAGGCGACCGTCAGCGACCAGGCCGGGTGGGCGCGGGTAATCCCATACCGACTCCTGCCCCTTTGCAGGCTCCGTGGCGAAAAGCGGCCGTTGTTTGCCTTTATTGGTCCACATGAACAACCCGTTGGTCATATCCAATTGTTATATTCATCGTCTAAATCGCCGTAATGACAAGCAGGTGACAGACTACCACGGCCAGCGTCAGGCGTATGCGTAAGAGGTGCATCCAGGAAGGTACATGTAGCCCCGGATAAAACCAGTCGGCCAAACCCATCAGAACGAAGCCGCTCATTAGCCCCCATGCAGCCACGTGATCAGTGGGCCACCATAAGAAGAACGCCGCCCACAGGCTGGGCAGGACAGAAAATATCAGTGCCCGCGCGGGGTCGGTAGCGGCCGTAGAGGCGGCTCCCCAGCGTATGCCACCGAGAAAGGATAGGATAACAGCGGCATAGATCAAGAAACCATCCAGCGCTACCTGGCGTATGCCAACTGAACCAAGTGCGACAAGGGCGGCTGCTGCTATAAATGGAATGACACCCGAGTAGCCCAGGATTGCCGCAGATGGGGGGATTGTCTTTTTGATTTGATGCATAGTGATGACCACGTCTTGTACAAAAACTTACACAAACAGATGAATAAAGCTGTACATTATCTATACAAATATTATACAATACTAAACGAAGTGTCCAGACATTCAATATATAGATACTGGAAACAAAATTATTTTTTACGTTTTTGAAAAAAGGAGTTTAGTAAAATGAGTGAGATCAAAGTAGCACGGCGTAAGTTTCTGCGGACATCACTCCTGGTCGGTACCGCACTCCCACTCGGTGCAATACCGCTTGTCCTTAAAGCGGATGGCCACCGTGTAAGTGAAGATGATCCAACCGCCAAGGCCATGGGATACCTGCATGATGCGACCAAGGTGGATGTGGCGAAATATCCAAGGCGGGCAGGTGAAGCCGGAAGCAATCAGTTTTGCAATAACTGCCAGTTGTACAAAGCAGGCAGTGAAGAAGGCTGGGGTGGCTGCGCCATTTTTCCGGGCAAAGAAGTTAATGCCAAGGGTTGGTGTAACGCCTGGGTAAGCACCTAGACAATACCAATGGATTCGCTACCTGTTCACGCCAAGTCGGCAAGTGTCGACCCACGCGAGGTTGATTATTATCACCAGTTTGCGCAAATGTGGTGGGATAAAAGCGGTCCATTCTGGCCGTTACACCGGCTCAACAAGTTACGCCTGAGCTATATCAGGGCAAAACTATGCCAGCATTTTGACCTGGATGACCGTGAGGAGCGGCCTTTACAGGGCCTGACCATTCTTGACGTTGGCTGCGGTGGCGGAATTCTCGCCGAGTCCCTGGCCAAACTGGGTGCACAAGTCTCGGGTATTGATGTGGTCGAAAGAAACATCGCCATAGCCAGGCATCACTCTCGAGACGCCGGACTTCAGATTTCTTACCAGCTTGGCACCGTGGAAAGCCTGGCAGAGAGCGGTTCACAGTTTGACGTCGTTTTGAATATGGAAGTGGTTGAACACGTGACTGATCTGGAGGGCTTCATGACATCCAGCTGCTCGCTGCTAAGCCCGGGTGGCATGATGTTCCTAGCGACAATCAACCGCACGCTGGTTGCCTGGCTCATTGCAATCATCGGTGCTGAATATATTCTTCGCTGGATGCCGAAAGGCACGCATCGACTGTCCATGTTTCGAAAACCGGCAGAAATTCTGCGTATTCTGGCGGACAACCGTCTAATTGTGAAAGATCTGGTTGGCGTGGGCGTGAACCCATTAGCCAAACAAATGTTTTTAACAAGGCTTAAAAGCGTCAATTACATGCTGACCGCCGTGCATGCCATTGGCAGGCCATTGCGATAAAAATGAAAAAGGGCCAGCGCCCTTTTAAGTAGGCGTGCCTGGACCGGCCAGCTTGACAGACTTAATCGCGTGTAATTAGACCCATCAGGCAAGCTCATAGCAATGAACCCAAGCACAGGAATTTACACTTAAGCGACCAATCACTGAATTTTTCCGGAGGACACCATGTCAGATCAAACAAATGACGAGCAACTACTCAACCAGCTCAATCGCGCCCTGGGTCTCGAAATGCGCGCCGAGGTGATGTACGCACACTATGCTACCTATGTTCGTGGCATTTACCGTCTTCATCTGAAACCTTATTTCGAGACCGAGGCCAGTGAATCATTTGTGCACGCGAACACTGTGCGCAATGCTATCAATCAACTTGGCGGAGAAGCGGTGACGATGCGGGATGCAGCGCCGATACGCCACACAACCGATTATAAAGACATGCTCAAGGAGTCGCTGGCCACTGAACAGCTAGCGGCCGAGACCTATAGGGAAATTCTCGAGTCCGTAACTGCCAACGACGAATTGTACGATGAAATAGAGCAGATCTACTTTGCAGAGCTAAGAAGCGTCG
This sequence comes from uncultured Gammaproteobacteria bacterium, assembly GCA_963759155.1. Lineage (GTDB taxonomy): Bacteria > Pseudomonadota > Gammaproteobacteria > Xanthomonadales > SZUA-36 > SZUA-36. Next base: position 117,857 of record CAVWXX010000027.1, read on the forward strand.
AAGAACTGACTCAGCTGATATAAGCCTAATTAGCATTTCGCTGCATGCAGGTGATGAAAGTATGAATTTTTGCAACTCTTGTGGTGGCCGGGTCGATTTCAAGATGCCCGGGGACGATGACCATCGCCGCTTCGTCTGCACTGACTGCGGGACCACTCATTACCAGAACCCCAAGATCGTTATGGGTTGCCTTCCCGTCTGGCAGGACTCAGTGCTATTGTGCAGGCGCGCCATCGAACCGAGAAGCGGTTATTGGACCGTTCCCGCAGGGTTCATGGAATTGGACGAAACGGTGATACAGGGCGCCGTTAGGGAAACCTGGGAAGAGGCACGGGCGAAGGTCGAGATACTGGCACCCTACTGCATGTTCAACCTGGTGCATGTCAACCAGCTCTACATCATCTATCGCGCCCGGCTTATCGATTTGAATTTCAGCCCCGGTCCTGAAAGCGCGGATGTCAGGCTGTTTCGCCAGGCAGAGATTCCCTGGGAGCATCTTGCTTTTACCTCGGTGCACCAGACCCTGAGTTTTTTCTTCGAGGACCGTACGCGTGGTCTTTTCCCTATGCGCAGCGGAACCATTGTTCCGCAGGACGTCGGTTTTCGGTATGAGGCCGGGCCAGACGACCAGCTTGCCAGCGTCAGTTAACGAGCTCGGCGGGGTAGAAGCTGCATAGAAGCTGAGACACCCACTGATTTAGAAGCTGAGACACCCACAACTTGCGGAAAGGAAACTAACTAGCGCATGATAGATTTTACGTGCCACCACATTAAGCGCGTTGCGTTCTGAATGTCATTATGGGGATTGGAAGCGATTTGGAAGTTATTGACCGAGAATTGACGGTTTTTTCTAAATTCAGCAAATCCGGGCAGCCTGAAATTCAGTTTGTCCTTAATTGATAGTTTTTAAGCCCTTTCCGGGCAGAGTCGTTTTCCAAGCGAATGACCTTTAATAAAACTTCGTCCAACTGATAAGGCAAATGCCCTGAGCATACTCGCCGGCCCTACGGCACTGAACGTCGGCTGATCTGCCCTGGAAAGGTAATCCAATACCGGTGCCCCATCCATTCGAAGTCTGGCTAGTATCGGGGGTGCATGAGAGGGGATATAGCCCCGTTTGTTGTGTTTGATCTACCTGCCTCCCCGGTCGACCAACTCCAGATAGTCTTTCAGATCAAATGGAATGCCATTTTCATCCTGCTCGGCAAAGGGCCGTAGCAAAGAATCCTCTGGGTGAAGAATACGTTCTTGAACAGAGGTGTAATCCGATTGTTCTGGTGTTTTGGCAATCGCAGCTCTTATCGGGTTCATGAAACCAATACGGTAAACCTGCTTTGAATCTTGTAGGGAATTTGAAGGGATGTGGGTGTCTCAGCTTTTCTTCAGCAAGCTCTACGTGGCTGGTGCTGATGGCTGGGGCGGTTGCAGCATCTTCCAGATCAAACTGGTTAAGGGCGAAGGCTGGTGCAGTGCCTGGACGCCCGTTTAAGACGGATACACGAATGCACAATTTTTAGGGTCACAACTTTTGGGGACAGAGCCATTCGCCAGGGTTGGCTGACATTTGCAGATCTCGCCACTGGGTGAATACAAGCCCCGTGCAGAACACGGGGCTTGGTATCAATGGAATATTTGAGTTTCTGATTGATGGTTCCGCTTAAGAAACTCAATACGTTACTGCCCTAACCGAGGGAGTGATTAAACGAAAGGAAGACTTTGTAAAATTGTCACCCAATCAACATCCCAGTGAGGGCCAACCCAGGCACCATTGGGAGGGCCGTCTGTATTGCCGTTACCACTCGCCCAAAAAGCAAGCAGGCTGGTCGGAAGCGTAAGCAGGGCAATAATGAGTGCCGTCTTAAGATACTTCAGAGCTTTCATAATATACCTCCTGTAGTCATTAGACTTACTGCCACTATCGGATCGGGAGGTTATTGGGTTTTTGTTTGCAGGCTTATATGAACAATCTGGCGATAGATAGCGTTCAGTAATTTGATATTAAAGCTGGAAGCGGTTTAGGCATTAGCAAAAAGGCGACCAATTCCTTCAGTTTTGCGACAAAGTTTGCGAGCTAAGGTTTGAGAACTAGGGCACCCACCACTTGCAGAAAGAAAATCTAGTTTATGTCTAGCCGTTTTTACTTACCATCATGGTAAGCACATTTTTTTTAACCGAGTTCCCCTCCCGTCTGTCTCGTTGTATCTTCCGATTTAGTCGCAAAATTTAAAACTTTGGTCGCTTTTTTGCTAACTCCGAAACCTTGTCCGCTCTTAATCTGGTACGACTGACAGCTATCCCTTCGGCAGATTATTGGCGCATCCAATAAGCTCCCGATCCGATAGCGGCAGAGGTCGTACGGGGAGAAGCCGTACGGGGAGAAGTCAATTAACTAATTGATGGAGAAATGTTATGAACTTTAAAACTTCTATGGGTGCGATACTCGGGTTGTTGGCAGGGGCGCTTCTCTTGCTACCTGTCCAATCTGCATTCGCGAAATCGCTCTACGTGAACAAGGACCTTAACGCCTATAGTCCGATCTCGGCCTATGATATTCAGCCAGCACCCAACTACCTGGTCTGGCAGAAGACGTCTTTGCCGACACACTATGGTGGCGCCGGACTCGCGGTCGACACCGACTCCGAGACGCTGTTTGTCACTTTCGAGACTTTTGGCACGCTCGACATTGTGGATGCCAAAACACTTGGTGTTCTCGGTCGGGTCACGGCGCCTGCTGCCTATAATCTCGCCGGCATAGTGGTAGATCAGGGCAAACAAAAGGTGTACACCGTCGACAGGAACACGGATCACCTCTACGTATATTCGTGGGACGGCACGGGGCGCACGCTGACTAACGATATCACGACACATCCTTACTATATCGCTCTTCCCGGGCTCGACGTCTCGTACTATGGCGGTGGTGCTTATGGCCTCGCTCTCGATGAGGTCAATGGCCTGCTTTATGTAGCCGACAACAGCCGTTCGGTGAAGATCTACAACACCAGCGACTGGTCACCCGCGGGAAGCATCGCCATGCCTACGCAGACTCCCATGGCTGTCGCCGTGGACGTCAATGCCGGATGGCTCTACACAGGCAACGCCTATCCGAGTTACGGCTGTAACGGCAATCTGGTACAGACGGATCTGGTCACTAACGCCGAGTCACTCGTCAATATCCAGTCATTGCCTGGCGGCGTCTATTCCGACTGCGTGGTCGGCATCGCTGTCGACCCCCTGACATCACTGGTGTATATCACGACAGGCAACCAAGCCTCTGGCGGCTCCGATCGCATCATCGTCTTCGACTCCGATCTCAACATGCTTTACGCCACAGGAGACATTGGTAACCCGACCGGCATCGTGGTACCGGGCAAGGAAATCTCATACAACCCGCTGAACCTGACGAAACAGGATAGCCTCGCGGATGAAGAATGTGCCCCGACCGGCGCCACTTTGAGTTATGCGATTTGCTACGACAACGCGATCAACACGGAAGTGGTAGATAGTGTCATTGTCGAAGATACGCTGCCCTTGGAAGTAAGCTTCGTCTCCGCCACTGATGGCGGTAGCTACAATTCCAACGACCACACTGTAACCTGGGATGTCGGTACGCTACCGGCGGGAGCATCCGAGGAGTGCGTCTACATCGACGTGACCCTGAACCCGAGTGTTGAGCCCGAATCAGAGTTCACCAACTCGGCGAATATCGTCAGTGACCAGACGCCCCCGACTACGCAGAACGAGACCACGCTTGTCTGTGCCAACTCACCGCCTGTGGCGGATGCTAATGGCCCTTATGAGGATGATGAGGGCACTGGTGTGTCGTTGGATGCAACCGGAACCTTTGATCCGGATGACGATGTACTCACCTACCTCTGGACAGTGGCCGGTAACCCCATGTGTGACGACCTCACGTCAGCAACACCGACCTGTGTATGGCCTGATGACGGTGTTTACGCCGTTTGTGTGACCGCAAACGATGGCCAGGTCGACAGCGGAGAAGCTTGTACAACCGCGACGATCTACAATTTGCCACCGGAGATCGTTTCGCTGAGCGGACCGTTGGATCCTTTAGCGATAGGTGTTCCGGTCACAGTTGAAGGTTTGTTTACGGATCCTGGTATCAATGACATCCACACTGCGGTCTGCGACTGGGGTGACCTGACGAATACGGCCGCCATGGTTGAGGAGAACAATGGATCTGGTACCGAAGTAGCCAGTCACATCTATCTCGAGGCTGGTGTCTACACTGTCGCGTGTACCGTCACCGATGATGACGGTGGTTTTGACACTGAGATATTCCAGTACATGGTGGTCTTCGATCCTAATGCTGGGTTCGTCACCGGCGGTGGCTGGCTTGAGTCACCGGTTGGGGCCTACATCGCTGACCCGGCCTTGACGGGCAAAGCAACTTTCGGTTTCGTGTCGAAGTACAGGAAAGGCAGGACATTACCGGAAGGCGAAACGGAGTTCCATTTCAATGCTGGAGGTATCCATTTCCACTCCAGTGCCTACGAGTGGTTGGTCGTAGCGGGAGCGAAAGCGACTTACAAGGGTGTGGGAATGATCAACGGGGCCGGAAACTTCGGTTTCATGATAAAAGCGCTCGACGAGAAATTAACTCCGAGCACGAGTGTAGACCTGTTCAGCATCAAAATTTGGGACAAGGATGATGGTGATGTCGTAATTTACGACAACAACTTGGGAGACGATGTGGACGCTGATCCGACCACTGAGATCGGCGGCGGTAATATTTTAATCCACAAGAAGTAGTCTCACGCAGGTTTTCCGATTCTCGGCCGGGCTGTGAAGGCCCGGCCGATTTACTTTGGGGCGGGTCTGTACAAATTTGTTGGCGTCAGGCCGCATCAAACCCATTTCGCTCTGTTTTTCACGTATTTATGAATTTGTCGCGAAATCTACAACTTTTGTCGTTTTTCTGATAACGCCTCAACAGTTTCCTTGGTTAGTGTTTGTCCAGTGGACAGGTTGAACATGAGTGTGTCTTCAATGACCTCATGGCCTGATAGCGGTTTTCGTCGTGCGAGGATGGTGTGAGTGAAAGCCAGGAAAGTCAGGGTTCCCTAATTTCGTGTTCTGAGACATAGGAGTCCGTGCTTTTCTTGGATGTTTACATTTTTGGAAACTTGGAGGTAAATCATGAAATTCAAAATTACAGCTGCGTTAGTAGCAGCGTTGGCGCTGGGTATGCAGGTAGCTGCATGGGCTGTTGATACGGCTACGCTCCACTGCCTGTCTCCTAATGGTGGCTTCACGATAGACGGGGCGGACTATACCGTCATGAATTTTGGCGAAACTCTGGAGATCGAAGTCGCCCCGGAGGGCAGCGTGCTGCAACTTTGGTCGTGCGGATGGGATGGGGTTGACTGCCAATGGATTAATTACACCGTCATGCCAGGGACGGAATGGAACATCGTATCGCTTTGTGACGTGAGAATAGTTTTGCAGGCGATCGACGAATGCGATTACATCGTGAGCCTGGGTTGCCCGCCCAGCGATGATCCGCAGAGCTTCATCGACGGACTGACAGTTCAAATCAATGGCTATACAGGCTCGATGACATGCCCGCCTGTCGACACACTTTACTGGGATTGGGGAGATGGAACTAAGGAAAACGCGTGGTTTCCGGCGAGTCACGATTACCAGTACCCGGGTGATTACACTGTCTGTGCCGCCTCTTTTGATAGCGGTGGAAACCTGCTCGGAATCGATTCCTGCGGTGTCACGCCGGAACCTGTCAATCTCGTCTCCTGCGAAGGCTTCGCGCCACCGATGTCAGCCGATCACCCTGTCGGTGCCAGGAAGAATCGGGTTCTTCCCATGATGATGAAGCTCTTTGACAACGAAGGCTTTGAGTTGCAGGCGGGTGACCTCGTGGCTGTACCGATAATTCAGGTCATTCATACGCCGGCTAATGGTGAGCCGGGAGCAGATGTCAGCGATGATGCGCTCTCAGCTGGTCTCGGGATGGATGGAAACATGTTCGAATACCGTGGCGATGGATATTGGCATTTCAATCTGAAGGTCTCCAATTACTCGGCACCGGGTGAGTACCTGGTGACGGTTATTTCCGGAGATGAGTCGGAATACACTGTCGATCCCTCCTGCGTAAGCAGTTTCCTGGTTCAGTAATTGACGTTTTGATGTCGGACCGCCTGAGTGGCGGCCCGGCCTTTTTTTCAACTGTAAAAGGCTGGGATCTTTACAGCTTGCAGTATCTATGGCGCGTAAATACACCGTGCCCATTCAACGGGTGACCGAGGACAACAAGTAGATTATGAGGTCCTAAGTGCGGATTGAAGAATTTCTAAATGTTGTCGCAAAATCGAAAGGATTGGTCGGTTTTTTGATAACGCCCCGGCACTTCCCGAACTTAACCTTTCATGGGCAGGAGTCTGTGGAAGCCGGAACAGAACCTGCACGGTTTTTAGGGGTCGCGAATGACGACACTAAAAACATGACTGAAATCCGGAAGTACTGGGCGGTGTAAAACAGCGCGGTAACCAACAGCAGGGAATATCTCTCAATACATTCTTTGTTCTTACCAGGCAAAAGCATCGTCGCGGTTTTTAAAGAGGAACTGAGATGAAGAAACTCAAACTACTAGGAATATCCATAGTGTTTCTTGGTGCTGGAGTACTGGCGGCTGAAGCATATGATTATAACGACCATGAGTATTACCTGACTGCTACAGGAACGTGGGCACAAGCGGAGGCTGAAGCCGTAAGTATGGGTGGCCACCTCGTGTCCATTAATGATGCGGATGAACAAACATTCATTAATGGACTGTTATCGGGTAGTACCTGGGTTGGATTAAATGATGAAGGTACCGAGGTATGGGCCTGGATCAACGGTGATCCTGTTACCTTCACAAACTGGTCGACCTATGAGCCAAATGGTGGGCCCAATGAGAATTGCGGGGTCTCCGAGCAGGCATGGGGCGGTCTTTGGAATGATTTACCGTGCGACCGCCTTCATCGGGGAATTGTCGAGATAGATCCGCTCGGCCCAAGTTATGTTTGTGTTGGTTTTGAACCGCCTATGGCGGGTGGACCGGTAAAAGTTAGGCGCGATCGCGCTCTCCCCCTGAAAGCGGAAATCTTCGATGAGGATGGGTTTGCGGTTACCGATATTGACATCAACACACCGCCCGTTGTTCAGATCTGGTACGAATTCGGTACCTCTGATGAGGACCTGATTGAGGTTGAAGCATTACCTGCCGGTGTTGGCGACGATGGCAACCAGTTTGTCTTCACCGCTGAAGACAGGTGGCAGTTCAATCTGAAGACCGGTAGCTATACCGCGCCAGGCACCTACACGGTCTTCATGGAAAGCGGTGACATCGACGAATACATGTTAGAGACACCGACCTGCACGGCGGAGTTTGTGGTGCGGTAGTGGTTATGGGTGGTTTGCATTGAGGACATCCACGTCTATTGAAGCGTGGGTGTCCCGCAATTGGTCCATTGGCATCGCAGAAACCCATAAATAGTCAGCCAGTATTCTGGCGAGGAGTATAAACATGTCAAAGCTAGGTTTGTTTTTAATTTTAGCGTTGGTTTCACTATCTTCTCTCGAAAGAGCTGAGACACCCACAACTTTCAATCAGCTTGATCTCAGATGTGATTGCGATGGAACTACCTGTGGGCATATCTAGTAGCCTAGAAGGAAAATTGACTGCTGTTATAGAAATTTTAACCAACCCGGACTTTCCGTCTTTGAATCCTGCGGTTAAGCAGTTGGAGTCTTTTATTCAGCGAATCGAATCGATGAGCGGTAAGAAGATATCGGAGACGGATGCGGACTACCTAATTCTAAAGGCGAAGGAGATCATTGGGACAATTTAGCGACTAGGCATGTCAGGAGGGTCGCAACCATGCGGCCCATTCCTTCCAACCCTGATGCTTCCGATCCTGTTTTTCTTTTAGAACATCAAGATATCTCCGACGATGAAATTGATACCTGTAGAAAAGCGTTAAAGGAAATTAGATACGGATTGGATGAGTTTCCATCTTGTGAATAGCATCAGCGAGTAAATTTAATACAGAGCCGTCGGTCACTGACGGCGGGGTTGGGTTTCTGTCGAGATCATCACCCATCATTTCAACGAAGAAGGGCACCCATCATGGGTGACCGCGGAGACGGGTAAGCTGGTTGGGGAAATCATTCTTCCCTAGTGCAATTCAAAGTGATTAATGTCTAAAAGACGGAGGGGGCCGTTAGCCCCCTCCGATATGTTCTTGGTCATGCTGACGATCATATCGTCATGAGGAGAGATGCCGACCAAAAACACCCGCTATCAATTACTCGGTTGCACCAATCAATGCTTCACAAAGCGCCACATTGTCCGCTGCCACGCGCTGTATCGGTATCACTCCAACCTGGTTGATCGAAGGAATATCATAGCTGACGGTTCCGCTACTGCAGTCGTCGAAATGTATCTGTATGGTGCCACCCGGTGTGCTTTCCGGCACGGGTTCAGTTGAATCGAACAGGCCACCCGAGGTGATGCTGATCTCCAGTAGTGCCTCGTTACCACTATAAGGCCCAATTGCGGTCAGCCAACGATGGCCGGGGTCGCCCAAATTCGCTTCAACACCTTCTGCCGGGCGTTCAGTGTCATAGGTAAACCAGGCCAGCGAAACGGTTTCGAGGTATGGAAATACCGTGATGAAAAAGCCCTGTCCATCCGTTGCGGGGTAGTACCAGGCGTCGTTCAGGCCGGGGTTGATCACAAACTCGTTTGAGACTGGTTTGCCCAAAATGGCATCAACCTCAGACTGGTCTAAAACCTGGGCCACGTATTCCACGCCGGTCGACTCTATCTGGCTAACAAAAGCACGCAGGTGGTTTTTGGATCCCGCCAGCAGGTTTTCATAGGCGGCAATTAAATCCGCCTGGAAAGTTTCGCCGATGGCAATCTCTATATCCCGAATATCAACCTCCTCAATAAATGCACCGACATACATTGCATCCAGCCAGGAGACATTGCCTTGCGCGATGAGGTCAACATAAAGATCAGAAAGAATCGCGTTATTAAAATCGCCTATCGCATCGCTGGGAACAGGGTCGGGTATGCCGTAGATATTCAGCATGTCCAGCATGACGTCCATATGTGTCTGCTCCGAACTGGAGATATTCGTAAACACCCTGGAACCCCAGGTCTGGTAAAGGGTGATATAGGTATCACGCGCCAGTTTCTCTTCCTCGCGCATGAAAATCAGGTTGGTGCTTTCTGCTTCGCTGAGGCTTGCCTCGGATAAATGAATCGTCTTGTATTGCCGCATTAGCGTTGGCAAACGCCAGCAAACTCATGGCTAATACCAGTGAAGAAATCAGTTCTTTCATGTCAACTCCGTACTTTGATAAGTTGCTTTGCGGGTTGGCCTTTCCCCTGGCTATGATCCTGGCCGGTTAACTTGCTTTGATCACTTTCCTGTTTTTTTTTACACGTACAATTTTGATCTGCGAAATAGGAATAAATTTGAAGGAAATGTGAAGTTTTTTAAACGCTATGTTTTTTATCGTGGTGATGCTGGAAGAAGGGAATAGGTCGCAAAACTGATAGATTTGGTCGTTTTTTTGATCACGCTGGAGTATTCGGCCAGATTAAACTGAAACTTATCGAGACTTTCGATCGTACTGCAATGGCCGTACGGACGAATAGCATGTCCTGACAGACGCGCCATGGCATGTCGTTGGAACCTCATTCGATGAAAGCCGAAGGACTTCTTGCGATGTTACAGATTGGCAAACATGAAGGGTATCGGAAACCAGTAATCATCCAACGGGATCAGGGGTTCCTGGATCTGGTGGATCAGGCAGTTTCGCATAATTATACCGATAGAGCTTTCGATCTTACCGCTTTGGCATCTCAGCTTGCGCTTAGTAAACGCCAGGTTCAACGCCGGCTGAAAACATTATTGGGGCACACACCTTCGGAATATTTACGTAGCTATCGGTTGCGGGAATCCCTGGAGTTTCTGCGAGAGGGAATGCCAGTAGGGCAGGTGGCCAAAGCCGTTGGTTTTTCTTCCCAGGCTTACTTTGCCAGTTGTTTTAAAGCAGAGTTTGATCAGACGCCTTCTGACTATCAAAGGCGATAGACTGAACTATATTTGTGAGAGAGCGTGTCTTGACTTATTTCTAAGGCCTTTCTTTGCAATCACTGTTTCTTTGACAAGCTGTTGATATAAATCAGCTACATGCACCTTCAAAAAAGTGTATATTATGTTTTTATAATTAAATGCACCGGCTGACGTCATGACTCCCTATTTTGCTCTTGGGTCCTTACTGAACCGGCAATCGATCCCCCCACACGGAGTTAGACCCATGAAAACCCTGATTTCCTTGTCACTGTTGCTGACCGCGGTATTGTTTACCGCAACAGTGGCTGCCGAAGATACGATCTACAAACCCTTTGTTGTTGCCTCCAATGGCCTCGGTTCACTGGATGAAAAAACCTCATCTACGCGGCGCGCGCTTGAAGATGCTGGTTTTGAAGTTTATGGCCAGTACTCTCCGGTCGACGGTACCAATGTGATCGTTGTGACCAACGATGAATTGAAAAACATCGCCTCCCTGTCTGACAAGGGTGGTTATGCCGCAGGTCAGCGGGTCGCTGTTACAGAGGTTGGCGACAAGGTCGAAGTATCTTTTGTGAATCCGCTTTATATCCAGTATGGCTATCATCTTAAAGGCGATATGCAGCCTGTTTACGATGCCCTCGTTTCAAGCCTGGGCAATGTTCAGTCCTGCGGCGCCGGCAATAAAAAAATGACCGCCAAAAAACTCGGTAAGTTCCACTACATGATGGGAATGCCATATTTCGATGATTTTCTCGAGTTGGGTTCTTTTGGCTCTCACGAAGAAGCTGTTGCTGCCGTTGCAGAAGGTCTTGCGGTTCCCGATGATGCGCTGACTCAGGTTTATCGTATTGATATTCCCGGCAAGCAACAGACCGTATTTGGTGTTGGTATGAAGATGACCAACGAGGAAGAAAAAGATATCGATTCCACTTTCCAGATGAGTATCGTTGATTTTGAAGGTTGTAAGAAACGCGCTTACTTCCCTTACGAGGTTTTGGTGGATGGTAACAATGTTGAAGCATTGCATATGCGTTTTCGCATGGCTTTCCATTTTCCGAACCTGAGCATGACCGGCAAGCATGGCTTTACCAAGTTGATGCCAGCGCCGGGTGCAACCAAAGATGCACTGGAAGAGATGGTTGGTACGAAATAAAACGATCTTTATTTAGTTGATTGAAGAGGCCGGCGATTCAAAGCCGGCCTTTTTTTGCCCTTACGCCAGCTCAATAACGGGCAGTGCCCCAGTAATTGAATGTCGCCGGCTTCCAACCGGGCAGGTACATGGTTTGCATGTCGTCTGATCTGTAACCCGATTGGGCCAGCAGGTCTGGAATTGAGCGGTTGAGGTTGCAGCCACCTGCCAGCACTCGCCACATCGGATTGAATCGATTTTGCCATCGTTGCACGCTTTCGTCCGGTGCTTTTCCGTGCTCGCAAAAAATCAGCCTTCCCGTGGGTTTCAAAACACGCCTGATCTCATCCAGTGCAGCACTGACATCCGGGATAGTACACATGGTAAAGGTCATCAAAACCGTGTCAGCACTGTTGTTGTCGAGTGGAATGGATTCGGCGCCAGACTGGATGAACTCGGCATCGAGGTGATGTTCAGCCGCATTGTTTTGGGCAATCGACCACATCTCAGCTGATGGATCCAGGCCCCATAAGTGTTCAACTTTTTGCGCATCATAAAAGGGGATATTCAGCCCCGAACCGATGCCGATCTCCAGCACACGTCCTTTGGCCAGTGGTACAACTTTTTCACGTTGCCGCATGCTTGGGTTCTGACCACAGGTGAAATGCACCAGCTTGGGTAACAGGTATTTATCATAAATGCCCATGGTTGGCAGCTTATCACGCGCATGAACATTTTTGACTATTCATCACCAGAAGCTACTGAACCTCATCTTTAACTTAATATTTTTTTTAATCTAAAGTGCTTGTTAATCAATGAAGTGAGGATCAGTATTATCAATTCACAATCTGTACTGACACGCGTCGACAGGTTTTCAATGGATGACGGAAAACCACTTTGGTAACCCGGAAAGGAGTCTCATGATGAATCTTCGCAAATGGCACCTGATCTTAACTTCCTCAATAAGCGCTTTGCTGCTGATCGTCTTCAGCCATAGCGTATTTGCCTATTCAGACTACGACGGTTGTAAAGGCTGTCATGGTGACTTCGAAGAGAATAATTATGTTTCGAAGGTGGATGGTTCCCGGTGGAGCCAGAGCCTCATGGATGGTCATGAAACGTTTGTCAGTGATAAGTGCGACGCCTGCCATAAGGAGGGCTCGAAAGGCTCGGTATTTCTGAATTACTCAATCGACAGTACCCTCACCAAAAGCTGCGTAGGTTGTCACGGTCGCCAGGAGGATGTTAATGGTAGCTGTGTCGGTGGAGGCGGTAGCCCGGTGGAGTGCGGTGGTGGTGCGGGTTTGCGCATAGCACATGAATCGAACGTCGGTGTCGGAACCTGTAATGGTTGTCATTCCGGTGATCCTGTTCCGGTTGGTGAGAATATCCTGCCGTTCAACTACGGAAAAAGTGGCGTACAGATGAAGGATCCCTGTAATGCCGATAGCTCGGAAAGTGGTTTTGGTTCAAGTGGGCTGGATAACGATGGCGATGGCCCGCGGGATGGTAGTGACTCCGACTGTCAACAGGCCGTCAATACGCCACCAACCCAGCCGGGTACATTGTCAGCTTCTGCGGTGACGACCAGTTCAGCAACAGTTAGCTGGGGTGCTTCAAGTGATGCAGATGGCGATACGATTACCTACCAGGTGGACTACCGTCAAAATGGCGTGGTGGCATGGAGTAATGGTGGCACAACCACGAGTACAAGCCGGGCGCTGAGCGGCCTGAGTGCTGAACAGTCCTACGACGTCAGGGTAACGCCTGATGATGGAAGCGATGCTGGTCCTGACCGGACAGCCGTCAATTTGTTCCAGACTTCGGCACCAGCACAGACGAATTGCCTGGATGTGGGCGCGCTCGCTTACGATAACTGGACTAAAACAGATGCAGGTGGAACCGGCAGTTTGCCGGCAGGCGCAACCAGCTCAGACTATGTCCGTTGTAAGGCCTGTCATGGTTGGGATCGCATGGGCACTGATGGTGGATATGTCAGGCGTTCACGTAACGCCAGTCGTGCCAATGCGGGCGCGGGTGATGCCGATCAGACCAGCCGTAATATCAGCCTGGCAGGCAGGGATAGTGCCGATGTAACCGCTGACATGATCTGGCACTCCGGGACCGGTCGCTTGTTTACAGAAGGCGCGGGTAGCTGGGTGGAACTGGATGATACCCATTCCGCCGACAATAAAGCCGCACATTCCAATGGATATACACTGGGTAACCAACACCCTGACTTCAGCAACGGCGCGTTGACGCAGCAACAGGTTGAATGCCTGGTTGAGTTCCTTAATGAGCCAAGTGCTGATCCCGCGGCCTATTTCAGCAGAATTGATCCCGCCACCAACCCGGTACTGTATACGATCATCGATAGCGCCGATGCGGCGTCCGGTGAACTGTATTACAACACAAATTGTGCCAATTGCCATGGTGACCCGACAGGTGTTTCACCGGGAGGTTCTCCGGAAGGCGGCATACTTGCTTACCTGGATGGCGACGGTAAGTTCAGTGAGTTTGCCCATAAAGTCCGGTGGGGCATTCCCAATACCAGTATGAGCCGTGCGGCAATGGGTTCACCGGGTGCTGCGGATGTGGCCAATATGATGTTGTGGTTACAGGAACTCGGCGACACCGGGTTTGCGATCAACCCGGGTCTCAGCGGTAACTGGTGGGGCGGCACGACGCGGGCCGGAGAGGGGTTCCTGATTGATGTGGCGCTCGACATCGGCAGCAATGCTGTCCTTGTGGTTTCGTTCTATACCTACGACAGTCTCGGTAACCAGGTCTGGTTAATCGGGGCGGGCCCAAGTAATGGTGGCATGGCTGAAATCGACCTGTTTATTCCGGAAGGCGCCATGTGGGGCGCAGCCTTTAACCCTGATGACAGAACGGAGACTCCCTGGGGTACAGGTACCTTCAGCTTCACGTCCTGCGGGGCAGGGCACATTTCGCTGATGCCGAATGCGGAGATGCAAAACAGGTTCTTTACAAACCTCGAATACGACATCAACCGCGAGTTACTTATCCCCGGTATTGAATGTCCAACTCCGTCTGATTAGGTGATGTCAGGCTATAGCCCGGTTTGAAGGAACCGGGCTATAGCACCCTTCTTAGCAGGGCACGCCCGATAAAGCGGGCTTTATTACCCACGGTGAAGCGCTCCAGGTTGGTCTTCACGATGCCTTTTGTGAAGCGCGTGCGTTTGGAGTAATCGATTTTCACATCAACAATCACCGCTTTGTTGAGCGAAGCCAGCAAAAGTGCCTCATTGATTCCCTCTTCACAATGCCTGTCATTGTCTATGGTGATAAATTCGCAACCTGTTGCGTCTGCTATCCCTTTGTATTTAACGTCGTGTAAAACAGTACAGGTCTTGCGGTTGTATGGGATCTCCTGTGCCTGGGAAATCTGTGACAATTCACCATCGTTGAAAACGAAGTAAACACCACCCAGCCCCAGTGATGAAGCGGTCAGGGTTTCCATACAGGTCATTAAAAAGGCACCGTCACCAATGATGCCAACCACCTGCTTTTCAGGGTTGACGAGTTTGGCTGCCGTCACGGCGGGTGTGCAATAGCCCATGCAGTTGAAATCGGTCGGTGAAATAAATCCGCGTGCACGATGAATTGGCATCAATTCGGCGGTCAGGAAGGTGTGGTTGCCATCATCGGCCACCACGATGGCGTCATCGTTCAGTTGTTTGCGTAGTTCAGTAAAAAAACGTGCCGGGTTAACACGGCCCTTGCTGTCGTGTTTGAACCATTCATCGAGATAAGCCGCTTTGTCATTGCTGATGGCGGTTTTCAGGTTTTTGTTATCGGGTTTTGGCACGTGCATCGACTGCAATTGTTTCAGTAGCTCGGCCAGAACGACCTTGGCATCGCCTTCGATGGTGATGGAGGCCGGGTAGTTGGCATTGAATACATTCTTGTTGATATCAATATGGATCATGTTCTGTGGCGGGTTAACGCCATAGCTGCCTGTTGCGATTTCGCCAAAACGGGTTCCCACGGCCAGCATGCAGTCGCATTTCTTAAACGCATTCTCGGCTGCTGGTACTGCTGCGGGTCCAATGCCCATGCCGGTATGCAAGGGATGGTTAGCCGGGAACGAACTCAAGCCCTGCAATGTCGTTGCAACCGGTGCGCCGAGGAACTCGGCGATACCGATGGCTTCTTCAGTCGCATCAACCGCGCCCCAGCCCAAAAACATACCGGGTGAGCCGGCTTCATATAGCGTTTGCGCGGCCAGTTTTATCGCCTCATGATCGATTTTGTTTTCGATTGTCTCTGCAACAAATAGCGGTGTCTCTGATACCTCACCCGGAAACAGTTGAAAATTGACGGGTATTTCCACAAAAACGGGACCGGGTTCGCCCCGGGTGGCCACCTGGTAGGCTTCGTAGATCGCGGGAATGATCTGCTCGTAGGAATCAATTTTGAAGGTTTTTTTGGTGATCGGGGCGAGTAGGGCGTGTTGATCCATTTCGTGCAACTGGTAGGTTTTGCCACTGTCTGTACGGATACCACCGGCGATGACCAGCATCGGAATGCCATCCAGAAAGGCTTCTCCAATGCCGCTTGACGCGTGGGTGACACCGGCCGCCGGCACGATCAGCAAGGTACCGATATGGTCTGAGGTCCGGCTGATGGCATCGGCCATAAAAGCCGCTCCGCCTTCGTGCGTCACGAGAACCGGTTTAATCAGTTCTGATTTGTTCAGTTCGTCATATATCTCGGTATTGTGAACACCGGGGATGCCAAAGGTGTACTTAACGCCAATTTGCTCAAGGGCAAACCGTGCCAGCCATGCGCCTGTTTTTTTCATCTTGATCTCTTTGGGTCGTAATCTGTGTCGTTATGGGGTTAGCGGCTGGCCGGTGATGGAGCGCACGGCCATGCGGGCGTTCAAAATACAGTTGGAAATAAATGTTCCCTCGAGCGATTTTAGCCCATTGATACCACCACCACCGAAACCGGCGGCTTCACCGGCTGCATATAAGCCTGGTATCGGTTGGCCGCTTCCGGATAGAACACGGCTCTGAAGATCGGTCTGGATACCACCCATGCTCTTACGGCTGACGATAAACTCCCGGAAGGCAACCAGCGGCATGGATTTTTTATCGAGTATTTTTGCAAATTTGCAGGTTCTCGAACGGTCGCCACGCCAGTGCCTGACCTGTGCGATGCGTCTGAGTTGATCGTCGTTGTGAAACTCCGGGCCGCGGTCTATCTGCGCGTCATAGTCATCAATGGCCTTCTTGACGTTTTCAAGCACAACCGTGCCGCTGCCGACAGTCTGACTGCTTGCATTCATCTTGTTCATCTTCTCGACAAGTTCTTCAAGACTGTCACCGGTGACCACGTCTTCACATTCATCGACCAGGTATTCCAGCAGTTTGTGGTTGCCAAGAAAGATATCTCTGGCCAGTTGAAAAATGCGCCGGTCACGAAATGCCGTATTGCTCTCCGCACCGGATACGGCAATCTCTTTCATGGCAATTTTCCAGTTCATCAGTTGCCAGCTATACCCATGCGAGTCCATGGCGATACGTTTGCAGATATTGTGCGTGTCAAAACCGGTTACCAGTGGTAAAGGGCCAAAGCGCTTGCCGGTCGCATCCAGCCATAGTGCGGACTTCGGCGGAATCAGGCTCAGGCCTTCTTTGGGTACACGCGGGGCAGGGTGATGAATACCTGCCGCATAATTCCACATCTGATGCAGGTGGGTGACATTGCCATCGATGCGTTGAACTGCGTCATGCAAGCAGCCATCTGCATAGGCGTGTGCGCCGTTCAGTATATGTTGTGGTGCTTTACCCCAGCTTTGATCCCACTCCTTTTTCACCCGGTCTATATCGCCGTTGATACCCCCGCTGGCCACCAGTACGATATCGGATTCAATCTCAAAGGCCGCGCCCGTCTTTTCGTGAGAACCCTTCAGTCCGCTAATTTTTTGTTTGTTTTTTAGCAGTGATTCAACTTTATGATCAAATAGATAGGTTATATTACTAGAATTAGGATGATCTTTGAGTTCCTTGATGAGTGTGAGCATCAGGTGTCGCCCGGTACCCCAGATAATATGATAGCGGGGTAGTGAGTTTCCATCACCGAACTCGCCTCTTTCCACCCAATGGGGAATGGGAAAGAACTTGATCCCCCTGGGTTTTAGCCAGTTGTAAATGTCATCGACACTGCGGTTGACGTAAAGCTCAGCCCATTGCCGGGGCCAATGGTCGTCCTCCTTGAAGTGAGCGCAGGCATGCCAGTCCCTGAGGGCGATCCGGGGAGAGTCATGAATCTTATTCAGGCGCTGCACCGGTGTATTGATGAGGGTCATGCCGCCCAGTGACTGTGTGGCGAGACCACCAAGGTTCTGTTCAGAATCACGGTCGACGAGGACGATCTTTAAGCCCTGATCAAGTAATTCGATAGCCGCAGTGATACCTGCCAGGCCGCCACCAACAATTGCTACATCAAAGCTCAATTTTTCATGCACTCAAGGTATCCCCGAAGAGCGAAAATGATCATAATATAGGACGTTATATCACACTATTTGCACACAAGGATTGTATCCGATGAGCGACTACCGTTTCCCCTACAAAGATGCTTCTTTTTTAATCAATCATATTCTCGATTTCGATCAGGCCTGCGCAGATGCCGGTCTCGATGAGGTCAATAGCGAATTGGCGGACGCCATTTTGGAGGAGGCCGGCCGTCTCGGCAGCGAGGTTTTCGCGCCGCTGAATGTGGTCGGAGATACGAAAGGCGCTACGCTTGAAGGCGATGGCGTGCACGAAACACCGGGTTTTGCAGAGGCCTATCAGCAGTATGCCGAAATGGGCTGGGCCGCCCTCTGTGCGGGCGAGGAATATGGCGGTCAGGCGATGCCACGGGTGTTAGGGGCTGCCACCACCGAGATATGGTATTCGGCCTGTACAGCATTATCGCTGTGCCCCCTGTTAACCACGGGTGCGGTTGAGGCTATTTCAAAACATGGCACCCAGGAGCTGAAAAGCGCCTACTTGCCCGACATGATCAGTGGTAACTGGACCGGGTCCATGTGCCTCACGGAATCCGCAGCGGGCTCAGACCTCGCAGCAGTTGCCTGTAAGGCGGTGCCGAAAGATGATCATTTTCTGATCAGTGGTCAAAAAATCTATATCACCTGGGGTGATCACCAGATGACGGAAAACATTATTCATCTCGTGCTGGCACGACTTCCGGATGCACCGGCGGGTGTCAGGGGGATTTCCCTGTTCCTCGTGCCGAAGTTTTTACTGGATGAAAACGGCCGCCCGGGTGAGCGTAATGACGTCTATTGCGTGGGTATTGAACACAAGCTGGGTATCCATGGCAGTCCCACCTGTACCATGAGTTTTGGTGATAACGGTGGAGCGGTTGGTTACCTGGTAGGTAAACCCAACCAGGGTCTGATGGCCATGTTTACGATGATGAATGAAGCGCGTCAGGGTGTTGGCATCCAGGGCCTGGGCGTTGCTGAGGCCTCTTTCCAGCAGGCCGTGCCTTACGCCAAAGAGCGTCTCCAGGGGACGCGCAGTGATGGTTCGCGCTATCCGATCATTGAGTTCCCCGATGTTCGACGTATGCTGATGCTGATGAAGTCGGCCACTGAAGCCATGCGCGGCCTGGCTTACCTGGCAGCGGCCGAGACTGACCTGGAGCACAACGCGAGCGACCCTGAAAAAGCACAACAACATGCCTTACGGGTTGGCCTTTACACACCCATCGTCAAAGGTTGGTTGACCGAACTGTCCCAGGAACTCACTTACCTGGGTACACAGGTACATGGTGGTATGGGCTATGTCGAGGAAACCGGTAGTGCGCAGTTTTACCGTGATGCGCGCATCATGACCATTTACGAGGGAACCACGGGTATCCAGGGTCTGGACCTGGTTGGCCGTAAAACACTCGGTGATGGCGGTGTGGCGCTGCAGGGCTTGCTCGATGAAATGCAGGCTACGGTTGAAGATATGGCCGCAGTGGATGGGCTCGGAGAGATGGCCGATGCTTTGAGGGCAGCTGTAGACCAGGGTGTCCAGGCAAGGGCCTGGTTGCTTGAGAAAGGCTCACAGGATCGCAATGACGCCGGTGGCGCCAGTGTTAATTTCATGATGTTGATGGGCTACCTCTGCGGCGGCTGGGTGATGGGTAAATCAGCAATCAAGGCAACCCAGCTGCTGGCTGCCGGTGGTGGCGATGAAGCCTTTTTGAAAACCAAGCAGGTCACGACACGTTTTTACTTTGAGCACCTGCTGCCACGTACCGCCGCTTATCTTGCAACGATCCTGGCAGGTAGTGAAAGCATGATGGCACTGGATGCCGAACAGTTCTGAGTTCAGGCGCTGCTCAGGTCGTGGTTAGCCATGCATGATGAATGGCTGGCCCGCTGGGAGCAAGGTCAAACCGGCTGGCACGAAACCGGTGGCAGCAGTGCGCTTCGCAAGTACTGGCCCCGGCTCAAAACGGGCAGTCGCGTGCTTGTGCCCTTGTGCGGAAAGTCACACGACCTGTTATGGCTGGCAGAGCAGGGCTTTGACGTTACCGGTGTAGAGCTTTCAGAAATCGCAGCACGGGCCTTTTTCAACGACTCAGGTATCCGCTTTGAGCTTGAAAAAGCGGGTGGGCTGTTATGGTTTCGAGCGTTGAAGTACCGCCTGGACATCGTTTGCGGGGATTACTTCGGGTTTTCCGATGAGCCTTTCGATGCCCTGTACGACCGGGCCGCACTGGTTGCTTTATCTTCTGAGCTTCGTCCTGCGTATGTTGAACACACCAAAACGTTATTAAAGGCGGATGCTGCGCAATTATTGCTTACGCTTGAGTACGACCAGTCAAAGGTTGGCGGCCCGCCATTTTCGGTGTTACCAAAAGAGGTGAACGCTCACTGGCCGCGCCTGCAAAGGGTTGGTCAACTGTGTGCACTCAAAAATATGCCGCCAAAATACCGGGAAGCTCAATTGAGTGAGTTTGTCGAAGCGGTATGGTTGTCAGCGCCAGGTTAGGTCCGGGGGGTGAGCAGGGGCTAAGGTTTCTGTAGCAGGTCGACGCGAATGGGTGTCAAAAATAGTGCGCCATCGTCACCGAGATGGTGCTCGAACATCTGTTTAACCTTGTCGAAAAGATTCTGATCGAGCTCATGGTCGGTGTGACTTACGTTGATAATGGTGTTTTCAAACTCGGCAAAGTCCCTGTAGCGTCTTGGTGTATTGAAAAAAACTTCCTCAACCAGCGTGAACATTTTTCCATCTACGGCCCTTTTTATCGTATTGAATGCTTCTTCTCTAACCTCTTGTTCATTGTGAAATAAGCTCAGTATTTCATTGAAATCACCAGAAAAAATTGGTTCAGAAATGTACAAAAATCCGCCTGGCTTCAATACACGCCTGATTTCCTGCAACGATACCTCCATCAACTCCACCGGTATGTGATGCAGAGATTTGAACATCAACACGATATCGACCGATTCATCACTCAATGGAATGTCCTGTGCGCCGGCAAGGCCAAATTCCACATTGGGTAAATCATTGATCAACAGGTTGTTTTGATGGGCGACCTCGTCAACTTCCAAAGCGGTGATTCGGCGATTAACACCTGAAGTTGCGATATCCCGGGTCTTTTGAGCAAGACCACAGCCGAGTTCTAAAATATGTTTCTTATCCAACGCCAGTAGACGGTTGTAAACCTCGGCTTCCAGGCAGGCTAAATTGATAGGGTCGGCTGCAATTTTCATCGCTGGACAGCCCTAAACGTGCGCCGCGACCATCACACGCTTGTGATAGCGCAGTTGCTCATAGGCATCTTCGGGTGGTTCGAGTACGGTGGCGCTGGAAAAACCGATTTTCTCGAGTATCCACATCAGAGCATCGAGACTCGGTACCAGGCTGATCCCGGTAACACTGGCTTCGGGGCCGTGGGTATCATCCATCTCATCGATAATGCCAAAGCTGCCTTTGAGTGGGCGAACATACTGGTAACTGCCGTAATCCACAAAGCCGGTCATACCCGGGACAACCTGGGTTTCAATGATGCATAGATTTTTGCACAGATCGCGGCAGGTGCGCAGGGCGCCAATCGGGTTTTCCAGGTGGTAAAGCAGGCCCAGCATTAGCACCACGTCAAATTGCCCCAGTTTTTCACTGCTTAAATCATGCACATCCCCCTGTTGAAAGGAAAGTTGCTCCATTTCATAGATGTTGGAAATCAACTTGCTGTCATCCACGTGCGATTGACGGGCATCGATACCCAAAACCGGTGAGAAGCCGGCGCGCGCCATATTGACCGCAAACCAACCCTGGTGAGAGGCCAGGTCTAACGCTGATAAACCGGTCCGCCCGGCGCCCAGGTTTCTGTCCAGGTAGGATTCCAGCATCCGCCAGCGGGTGTCATGGATCACATGGATATCCGCGTCGTGATAGGTGGACGTTGAACTGCCATCAGGCAATTCATAGGCATAAAACCACTCCCTCGAGTGTGCCTGTTCGATCAATGTGGACATGGAAAACTCCGATAAGAATTTAGCGGTGGAATTATGACAGCAGCTAATGCTGAGAACCAGTGTCACGCGCGTCGGGATCACAAGGTGTCGTTGTCAGGAGAGGTGTCAACTTGACGACCGCTTAGCCGAGAATTTTCGCGACAGGGCATACAAGACTGTGCCAAAGCCCATAAATACCAGGGTGGTCATCCAGGACTGGGCGGAGGCGTAGGTAATCAACCACAGGCTTAACAGGACGGCGATAGCGGGAATCAGAAAACCACCCGGCAGGGTGAATTGCCCCGGTATGGGTTCGGTTGATTTTTCCAGTCGTGGAAGCGCCACGATACACACAATGTATGTCAGCAACCTGACGAGCGTGCTCATGACCGCCAACCACACAAAGCTACCGGTCAGTGCCAGCAGCAGGCATAAAATACCGTAAAACCACAGGGAGGTATGAGGTGTTTGAAACCTGTGGTGTACACGTGCAAACCACGAAGGCAAGCTGCCCTCAAGTGCGAGTGCGTAGGTCATTCTCGGTGCCGATAGAAAAGTCGACTGCAGGTTGCCGCCAATTGAAAAAACCGCACCGAGCGTCAGGATGGTCGCTCCAATAGGCCCCAAAAGCACTACCGCAACATCTGTCAACGCCTTCGAACTCGAAGCCACATCCGGCAAGCTTGAGATGGCTATCATCTGGATAAGTACATAAACCAGCCCGGTGAAAAGTATCGTGTTGACCATCGCCCTGGGAAGGTCGCGGCGTGGATGGTGGCCTTCACCCGCTGCTACCGATGTGCCTTCAAAACCGACATAGGCATAGAGTACGATTAATACAGCCTCACTCAGTTGGCCGAATTCGGGCAGATCGGCTCCACCCAGCATTTGTAAATCGATATGGCCCAGGCCAAACAGGACCAGCAGCGATAAAGGCAAGAGTTTCAGCGCAGTTAACAGGTAGATAATGCCGATACTATTCCTCGTGCCGCGGACGTTCAGCCAGGTTAACCCCATGATCAATACCGTCAAGACAATGGAGCGAACCGGATTATCTGCAAACGGTGACCAGAACCAACTGGCGTAAGTGATCAATAGGTTGGCATTTGCACCCATGGCCGTCGCACGTCCGAGGTAAGCAAGCCAGCCGGTCTGAAAACCGACAAACGGGCCGAAGGCGTGACTCGCATAAAGGACGATACCACCAGTATCACGAAACATGCTGGAGGCGCGGGCAAATGACAGTACCACGCTGAAAATCAGTATGCCTGCGATAACAAACAACCAAGGGCTGAACGCCCCGGTCTTGGCAGCAGCCACGGCAGGCAGGCCAAAGATACCTGCACCGATGACACTATTGAGCGCCATCGCACTATAACCGGTTTTACTGATCGCCCGGCGTAGCGCCGGTGCTGGGCTGTCCTGATCTGTCATGATTTAACCGTTGCCTGGTGGTAAGGGGCTCGACAGTGTTATCCAGGCATAGTTTTAGCGCTGCGCTTAAATGCCGGATAAGCCACTCTAAAGTATGCCGGTGTTTTGCTCAAGACTGTTCTGCCCGCCTGACATGCCGGCAGAGTTACTGATGATCTTGAACCGGATTGTGTTACGGTTGTGGTGCTGGTTTTTCAACCACATCGAATATATTGAGCATAATCAAGTATTTTACCGGTGGAATTATGAAACTATTTTACTCGCCCGGTGCTTGTTCACTGGCACCCATGATCGTTGCCGAATGGCTGGGTATAAAGCTGGGTTTGCAAAAGGTGGACCTGCAGAATCTCGACGAATCCTTTCTCCGTAACAACCCGATGGGTGCGGTTCCGGTTTTACAGATGAACGATGGTGAATATAAAAACCAGGTGGATGCCATCCTGCAATATTTCTGTGCCCTGAACCCTGAAGGAAAGCTTGTCGGTGAGGATATTTTTGAATGGTTTGAGTTGGACCGGTGGATCGCATTTCTGACGGGTGATTTTCACCCTGCCTTTGCTCCCTGGTTCAAACCGTTGCGTTTTACAACAGCGAGAGATGATGCGTCTATCGCCGCCGTCAGAACAGCTGCGGTTAACCACATTAACAAGGTTGCTGCGGTATTGGAGGATAAAATTGGTCCAACACACCATATTGTTCTCAACCGGCGTACCATGGTGGATGCCTATGCGTTCTCAATGGTTCGCTGGATGGAATACATGGGCGGCGGACTGGACTCCTATCCCAATATCCGCCGCTTCATAGACTATATGAAGGCGGACCTGGGTGTTCAACAGGCCCTGAAAAAAGAATCAGCCTGAACAAGGTGACTTGGGCCTTTGGAAGCCAGCGTTCGCATCACGGTCAGTTCTCCCTGAGGTAGAGCCATAAACCTGCTGCCAGCAACAGGAACACAAGTTGACCCAGCACGAAATCCAGCCATTGGGTATTCAACAGGGGAACGGCAATGCTCGCAACAGCGGCATTGGTCACCGATTGGAGAAAGCCCTGCATTGAAGCTGCAGTACCGCGGTGGGTTGGCAGGCAATCAAGTGCCAGCACGGTTATGGCCGGCATCATCACGGCAAGACCAAGTACGTAAAGCACCAACGGCCCAACGACTGAAATAATACTGGCTGAGGCAACACCGACCAGGACGAGGTTAAGTGTCATGGCAGCTATCATTACCAGCAATCCCGTTGAAATGGTTCTTTGCGCGGACCAGCGATGAGCGAGTCGACTCGAGATGGACGCCCCGACAATCAGGCCGGATACGATCGGAATAAACAACCAGCCAAATTCATTGCTGCCGAGACCAAGGAAATCATAAATCACAGAGGGTGCGCCGGCGATATAGAGAAACAGCCCGCCGAAAGAAAGTGAAAGGCAAAGTACCAAAGCAGGAAGGCGCCTGTGAAATATCGCACTGATATAGACACGCATGACGGCGGCGGGGCGTATCGAGCTGCGTTGTTCCTGGTGCAGGGTTTCTTTGATGAAAAAACCCATCACGACCAGCAGGCTGCCAAAGATACTCAGAAACCAGAAAACACTGCGCCAGCCGAATTGATCGTGTAGCCAGCCACCCAGTACCGGTGCCAGCGCCGGCGCCAGTGCAAACAGCATCATTACCTGTGACATCGCGCGACGTGCCGCTTCGGCATTGTGAGCATCACGTATCATGGCCCGGCCGGCGATAAATCCGCCGCTGGCTGCAAGGCCCTGGAGCACGCGCAGCAACATGAAAGTTTCTGCACTCTCTGACAGGGCACAACCGATGGAGCCAAGCGTATACAAGGCCATGCTGACCAGGATGACCAGGCGGCGACCAAACCGATCAGCTACCGGCCCCCAAAAAAGCGTAGAAACAGCGAAAGACAAAAGGTAAACCGCCAGGCTTTGTGAAAGCATGGCTCGCGAGATTCCGAACTCCAGCTCAATATCCGGGAACGAGGGCAGGTAGGCATCAATGCTGAACGGACCGATCATTGCCAGTAAGGCGGCAATGACGGTCAGGTGGTGTGTGCCCGGTCTGGTGAGGCTGATACCTTTTTTTGTCATCCGGGCAGGTGATCCTTATTAAGCACCGGTGACAGGTAAAGTCTTGTCTGCCTAAAACTTATACCGAATCAGACGATCTCCGGTTGCAGTGGTTTTTCGCATTTACGCGGGGCCGCCTGCATAAAACAACCGTGACTCTTGATCTCCTCAAGCCGGCAACTCCAGTAAAGCTGACCGTTGTATACGGTCATGTCGGGGCAGCCGTCACACATGTTGGCGCGACCATCTGCCATCAAATCAACCGGTTGGATGATCGTAAATGTCTGCATATGCAGTTTGTCACGGATAGATGCATCATCATGACCCATGGCTTTTATAAAACGTTTACCGATTTTTCTCATGCCCGGATCCAGCAGTGAAAACATGGCGGTGGTTGACTTGCCACGTTGCAGCAACTTGGGTGTCGAGTAGCTCAGCCAGGTGCCCTTGAACAGATGGTGTCCCATTTGCAGGTATTCCATGTACTTGGGGCTGACATAGCCAAAGCCCTGTTTCATATTGGCCATACGCGCCCCGATCAGCCACTTGGTTGAATTCGGGTCAACGGTGCCGCCAAGATAGGCGCTGGGTTCAAAATCAGGGTCAACTTCACGGATCTTCGCAACCACGTGCCGGGCTTCGATCAGGCTGTCTCCACCCCAGGGGGTTTCTTCATAGTTGTCATACTCGGTGACGTTTTCACCATTGGCGTAAAAGTCGAATTCACCTGTAAGACTGGGGCTGCGGAATAGAATAAATACCACTGTATGCACGATATCAGGGTATTGCAGCGCCCATTCCATCGTATCTTTGACCTGATCCAGCGTGTTTACGCTGACGGTCTGGTTGAATGAGCAGGTCAGACCACCGGCTTCGGCGACCATTTTTGCAAACTTGGTACGCAACGCGTTATGGTCTGCTTCTCTGGTGCCCTCTGAGTCCTTCCGGATTTGTGTTGTGTCTATATGAAAGGTAAAACCGGAAGCGCCGGCTTCCTTGAGTTTCATTAGTAATTTTTTGCCCAGAGCCAGGCCATTGGTGTTGATGATGGGCTTCCAGCCTCCCTCACGAACCATCCGCACGATGTCTACAATTTCGGGGTGCATCAGGGGATCACCACCGGCCAGGCTCATGCAATCGCTGTTACGCTGGGCCTTGAATACTGCCAACTCATCTGCAATTTGCTCGAGCGATTTGTGATTGTCTATATGTGGACGATAGCAACCTTCACAGGTCAGGTTGCAGGCATCGGTGACTTCCAGCCAGGAAATACCATTGTCATTAAGTGTCCATGGAAGTCGATAATATTTTTGCGGTGTCAGGGCCGGTGCTTCCGGCATTGGATCGGTATTCTTGCTGCGTGATTCCGGTTTGGTTTCCAAAACTGCTGCATTCATGATTCTAACCTCTTCTCCATAATCCCAGTGGGATTTTCCGGTATCAGGACCGGCTTGAGCGCCCATTCGTTTTATTCGGTAATTTGTATAGTTATAACCGGGGTGTGATTATGCTGCGAACGAGATTGAATACAATGACATAGGTCATGTTCCCCGCGTAAGCCCAATTAGCCCAAAAGGGGGGCGAATCAAATTTATTCGCAATTTTTGTGCGCCGTAACTGACATAAATCACCATGCCCAAACCGCATTCCGTATATCGTTTAGCACTGCAAAATTTAGTCACTTGATTCGAGTTAACAATAGGATGGAGACGAAGTATGACTTCTAGTGAAAAACCACATAAATATGTCTATGTGTTCGGAGAAATTGATGAGGTGCTGGCCCGCTATGATGGCGACTGGGAAGCGATGCGTGGATTGTTAGGCGGTAAGGGCGTCAATCTGTTTGATGCCACTAGCCTGGGTATCCCTGTTCCCCCGGGTTTTACCGTGACGACCGAGGGTTGTAATGATTACCTCGCAGCTGATGAGAGTTTTCCGGAAGGTTTGTGGGACCAGGCACTGGCAGCTACGACTGAGCTGGAGAATTTAACCGGCAAGCGTTTCGGCGACCCGAAAAATCCTTTACTTGTTTCCTGCCGTTCTGGTGCCAAGTTCTCAATGCCCGGCATGATGGATACCATCCTCAATATTGGCATGAACGACGAAATTGCGGAAAGCATGGCCAAACTGACCAATCGTCCGCGTTTTGCCTATGACCTGTATCGCCGACTGGTGCAGATGTTCGGTGGTGTTGTAATGGGTGTTCCGGATGAGGTGTTTGAAGCCGTGATCACGGCACAACGACGTGAATCAGGAGCTATACAGGATGCAGACCTCGATGCAAATGCATGGAGAGCCGTTACTGCAAGGTTCCGGGAGATCATTCGCAGCTATACCGGTCGGGAGTTTCCGACGGACCCCTACGAGCAGTTGAAGCAGGCTACAGAGGCCGTGTTCAAGTCCTGGAACGGCAAGCGTGCATTTGATTACCGCAATGCTTCAAATATTGCACATGACCTGGGTACTGCTGTGAATATTCAGACCATGGTTTTCGGTAACCTGGGTGACGATTCGGCCACGGGCGTGTTTATGTCTCGAAACGCCACCAATGGCGCGCCCTCACTCGAAGGTGATTATCTGATTAATGCGCAGGGTGAGGATGTTGTTGCCGGCACGAGGACAACGTTGCCCATCAGGCAGTTGTCGAGGGATATGCCAAAGATGTACGAGGAGTTGGAGCAGATTGCCCATCGCCTGGAAAAACATCATCGCAATATGCAGGACATGGAATTTACCATTGAGCAGGGCAAGCTCTGGTTACTGCAAACACGTGACGGTAAACGCACAGCCCAGGCGGAAGTACGTATTGCAGTCGACATGGTTGATGAAGGTCTGATAACAATTGCCGAAGCCGTTTCACGCGTGAAGACGGATCAGGTTGACTTCTTCCTGCACCCGCAACTGCAAGCAGAGGCGCTTAAGAGTGTTCAGCCAATCGCCAAGGGACTAAATGTCTCACCCGGTGCTGCTGTAGGTATCATCGCGTTTGATCCTGGTCTTGCTGAACGTTGGGCCAAAGAGGATGGCAGAAACGTTATTCTGGTCAGGCCGGAAACCCGCCCGGATGACGTACATGGCATGCTGGCGGCAAAAGGTGTTGTTACCTGTAAAGGTGGGCGCACCAGTCATGCGGCGCTGGTTGCACGGCAGTTTGGTAAACCCGCCGTTGTAGGTGTCAGTGACATCGAAATTGACCTCGATAATCACGAGATGCTGGTCGGTGAAGACCTGGTTATCAAGGAAGGTGATTACCTTTCAATCGATGGTAATACGGGTTTGATATTCAGCGGCAAGCTACCAACACAGGTGCCGGACTTCAATGATCCCTACCTGATGAAGATTTTGTCGTGGGCCGATGACATACGCAAAATTGGCGTACGTGCAAACTCAGACTACCCCGAAGATGCACAGCGCGCCCGTCTGTATGGCGCAAAAGGTATCGGTCTTTGCCGGACAGAGCATATGTTCTTCCAGGAAGATCGCTTACCGATTATGCAAAAAGTGATCGTGGCCAGTACGCTCTCGGAACGTAATGAAGCCATAAGCCGCTTGTTGCCCATGCAGCGCTCGGATTTTGAAGGTTTGTTCCGTGCCATGGATGGTTACCCCGTGATCATCCGTTTGCTGGATCCGCCACTGCACGAGTTTCTGCCTTCAGCAACCGATCTGATGATGGATCTGACCGATCTCAAGCTACGAATGCAGCATTTGTCTAACCTCAAGGATCTTGACCGTACCCTGGAAGAGATCGAAGAGAAACGCCTGTTGTTGCAACGTGTAACGGCACTGGAAGAATCCAACCCGATGCTGGGTACCCGTGGTGTGCGCCTGGGTATCACTATTCCCGGTCTCTACACGATGCAGGTTCAGGCCATTTTCGAAGCGGCCTGCCGGGTTGCAGCAGATGGTGTTGATGTCCGGCCCGAGGTGATGATACCGCTGGTTTCTCATGAAAGTGAGTTCAACCTGATGCGCAAGATGCTGGAAAAGAAGGCCATCTCGGTGATGGAAGAACATGGCGCGAAGATCAAGTACCTGATTGGTACCATGATCGAGATTCCACGCGCTGCATTGACCGCAGGCAAGATTGCTGAGTCTGCCGAGTTCTTCTCATTCGGCACCAACGATCTGACCCAGACGACTTACGGCATTTCCCGTGATGATGCCGAGTCGGGCTTCCTCGTTCAGTACCTACAGGATGGCCTGCTCAAGGACAATCCTTTCGCAAGCATTGATCCTGAAGGTGTCGGTCGTTTGATGAAAATTGCCACCGAGGAAGGGCGTGCGGTTCGCAAGAATCTGGAGATCGGTGTCTGTGGTGAACATGGCGGTGATCCGAAGAGTATTCACCTGTGTCATAAACTGGGTGTCGATTACGTCTCCTGCTCACCGTTCCGGGTGCCAATTGCACGACTGGCAGCGGCGCATGCGGCCTTGGCAGATAAATAGAATATAGTTTATAAATATATTTTAATTATCTGATTTAATTATAAATAATTTCAAGTGAATCACCCACGGCAATGATTTCATCATTGCCGTGGGTCAGAATGGCATTCTCCCCAAACGCGGGGGCTTTACTATCGCCGGGCATTGGGTTGATAAGCTGAAGCGTCTTGAATGGTTGACCCCGTGAGTCTTTTTCTGCGCTGTCCTGATCGATGGTTGTTACGACACAACGTTGACAGGGGAAGCAGAGTTTAAGCTGATAAGTTTCCGCGGTAAGCGTAGCCTGGCGGTGTTCCGCAAAAGGCTCCAAACCCCTGACGATGATATTCGGTCGAAAGCGGTTCATTGGCACCGTTTGCAGTGCCTTGGACTCAAGAACTGAATTCAGCCTGTCCAATGATGCTTCATTGGCAAGCAACAGGGGGGCGCCATCTGCAAAAATGGTACTTGTTTCCCCACTCATCAAAGCCTTTTTGCTCAGTGAGCGATTGAAACCGGGACGCATCCTGACCAGGTGCAGTGGCTCATTGCTTTGAAGTGCCTGTGTCAGCCAGTTTGAAATTTCTGTTCCCTGGTCGAGCGTTTCACAGACATCCTTCCACACCATGGTTTCAAGCGGTTGGCCATGGTGAAGGTCATAGGGAATTGAAATGGAACCACAAGCTGGCTTGGAAAGCACAAGCCCATTTTCATCCAGGCGGGTATGAATTAATGCCATCTCCCCCAGGTCGCGTTGTGTAACAAACCGGCCATTTGACCTGACGACCATCCATTGCCGGTCGTATGCGAGTCCCTTGTTGGTTATCCGGGTGCTTTCAATGGCAACCCCTTTCATGGATTTAACAGGGTAGGTGATAAGACCTGTGATGCTGATAGTGTTCATGATGTGATCATTTTCCCGTCTCGTTTTGCGGACCAGCGTGCTGTTTGAGATGTGCCTTTACGTCAAAAAATATTTTCAGAGCGATAGCGATCACCAGCACCGGGACCGGGCTACCGAGCGCCATGGTCAGGCCACCACCAAAGATTAATATCATCTGCATGAAGATGATACGGCTATAGGGTTCAGACATCTGATCTTTAACAGTTTTACCCCGGTAGGCCTTGCGTCCGAGAAAGTTAGCGTAAAAAGAGAAGGCGTGACTGATAAACAGGGCAACCAGGGCAGGCCATAGATGATTTAAGAGTGATGCAACTTCTGCCAATTGACCGTCGGTGGCTACACCGGGCTGCGCACCCTCGATAAATATCGTGTAAATAAACAGGAAGTGGACTGCCATAAAACCACCGAAATGGCCGGCAAAAAACGGCGCGGCGAAAAGTGCGGCCCATCGACCTATCACAATGATTTTACAGATATTAAAAAAGCCGATCACTGCGCTTTCCGCCCAGTAAAGCACCATGACATCAGCCAGGTTCCAAGCCAGGAAGACGCTGCCGGCAACCGGGATCAGGTTGGCGATAATCAGCATCAGCGTGCTGGCGGATGTCAGTGTGAGTTGCGCGCTATCGATCGGTGAAACGGTGGCTGCAAAGTGAGGTGACTCGTTTGCGTCAGCCACCCGCTTTGCCTCGATCTTGTCAGTTTCCCACTGTGCCCCGGTTTCCCCGGGCTTTGCGTCACCGTCACGAATCTTTACGCCGGTGGCGATTTCAAGTTGATGTTTCAGTTCCGCCAGTTCCCAGGCCTCAATATTGGAGCCGAATGCGATTGTATTGGCACCGTAATCAAATACCAGGTGACTACCCCGCCATGATCGCCCTGATTTTTTGGGCGGCTGTTCAAATCGCAGATTTCGCATTTTCGCAATATCGTATTGAGCAGAAATACCCAGGAAGGGGACCCCCAAAAAGAGTTCGAGCTTGCCTGGACCGGCTTTAAGGACCTCCCTGCCAAAAAGCAACAGTATCAGGATAGTGGTCATGATCAGTGGTGCGATGACCCAGCCTAGCAGCCAGGCACTGAGGAAGGCGGCTGCCACCAGGTTGAACAGGGAGTCAAGGTTTCCCCATTCGCCCATTGCCTGTTTAAACGTCAAGACAGTGGGGACCAAAAATGCAGCATCCATGACGGCGAGTATCACAATGGCAACCCAGGATCGTTTGAACGGCAAAACCCGCCGGAATTCACCTTTTTGACCAGGTGAATCAATACTGATTCTTAATCCGGGCCTGAGTCCTTTTCTGATCATCTGCCTGCTAACCTGTCAGAAAGTGCCCGGGTATAGCCCTCCATCCATGAGCACGTTCTGCGCCGTGATATAGGCGGCCTGCTGACTGCAAAGAAACGCGCAGGTGGCGCCGAATTCATCGGGTTCACCGGGCCGTTTTGCACCGATTTTACTGAACAGGGCCTGTTGGAAAGCTTCCGGGTCGGAAGCACTCTGCCTGGCGCCGGCCTCCAGTACTGACCACATCCGGTCGGTCGCGATATAGCCGGGCAGCAGGTTGTTGATGGTGACATTGTATTGTGCCGGGTCGCGTGCGATACCGGATATAAAACCGGTCAGGCCCGAGCGTGCGCCATTGGAGAGACCCAGTACCGTCACAGGCGCCTTGACCGCGACGCTGGTGATGTTGACGATGCGGCCAAAACGGCGCTCGATCATGCCATCGAGACATCGTTTAATCATGTCGATGGCGCTGTACATATTGTTATTGATTGCTTCAAACCAGTCCTTCTGGTCCCAGTCGCGAAAATCCCCGGGAGCGGGGCCACCGGCGTTATTGACCAGAATATCAGGAGCAGGGCAGGCTTCGAGGAGCGCCGTGCGTCCTTCGTCGGTAGTGACATCGGCGATGACCGCCGTGGCTTTACCGCCAGACATGGCATTGATTTCGTCGCATGCCGCAGCCAGGGTGACAGCCGTGCGTGCACTGATCCAGACGTCGACTCCTTCCATGGCCAATGCCATCGCACAGGCTTTTCCCAATCCCTTGCTTGAGGCGCAGATGATGGCCTTGCGGCCGGCAATTTTCAGATCCATATGAATTTATCCTTCTTCTGCTGGCACCCGGGTTCTTCCGATCGGTGCAATGTGTTCGCTTCGGATTATAGCCAGAAACAGCGGGCAGGCGTCTAAATTTGAAAAATGTCGATCCCGGCAAAGCAATGTGGCGCCATTGACAGGACCGTTAGGTAATAAACCTGTCAATCCGGTGTCGATAAACATTCCACCGCTACTGGCAGTGCGAGATAATAGATCAATGAATTCCCCTCTTGACCCAATCTGCTATGAATATGACTTCCAACCCGATATCGGCGAGGCCTTTGATATTCTTCCTGGCCTGAAATGGCTGCGTTTGCCATTGCCATTCATGTTGGGCCATATCAATGTCTGGTTGCTCGAGGACACTGAAGGCTGGGCAATTGTAGATACCGGTATTTATTCTGGTACCACCCGCAAAACCTGGGAAAGTGTCTTTAGTGGAGTGCTGAATAATGCACCGGTTTCGAGGGTGTTGGTTACCCACTTGCACCCGGATCATGCGGGCTGCGCAGGCTGGTTGTGTGAGACACATGATGTTGAACTCTATATGCCCCGGGACGAATACCTCTTATGCCGTATCCTTGTATCAGACACCGGTTTACCGGCACCCAGGGAAGGCCGGCGTTTTTATCGTGCGGCCGGTTTCGAAGAACAGCATATGTCGCGTTATATCGAGATGTTTGGCGGTTTCGGCAAGATCGTTGCACAACTACCCCAGGCTTATCACCGTCTTCACGAAGATGAAACGGTTCACATCGGTCAACATGAGTGGCAGGTCATAACCGGTCATGGTCACTCGCCGGAGCATGCCTGTCTCTACAACGCCGGGCAAAATGTATTGATTTCGGGTGACCAGATACTGCCGACCATTTCGCCCAATGTCAGTGTTTACCCTACAGAGCCTGCCGCTAACCCTCTGAAGGGCTGGTTTGAGTCCTTGCATCGTATGAAGACCCTTCTGCCGGATGATGTGCTGGTGCTACCCTCACATGGCAAACCATTTCGTGGTGTAAAACATCGTCTGGATGCCTTGATTGAAGAACACGAGGTGGGGCTGGAAAAGCTCAGGCAGCTGTGCCGCAAACCGCAACGGGCGGTGGACGTGTTTCCTGCACTGTTCAAGAGTGAAATTACCGATAGCAACCTGATGATGGCAACCGGCGAGGCTATCGCCCACTTGAATTATCTTTTATATGAAGGTGAGCTTGGTATCAATACCGATGAGGCCGGTGTTCGTTGGTATCAAACGCGGGATTGAATTTACCCGCTTCGCAGGACATGAATCAACATGCTCGCCATGCTGATGGCGGTCGCGATCAGTAACAGGCCGGTTAACTGAGCCAGAGAACCAAGCTGGGTAATAATGGCTAAAACGCCAAGCAGCACGGAAGCCATATGCAAATAAAACCCTGTCTTGATCCGTTTTTGCGGCAACAGGCTGCGCATCGAGGGCACGATTTCAAGGCCAACCCGTGCCGAGTAGCGATGAAACCAGACCAGGAAAGGCACGATTCGACTGAGCATGCCATGCATGATGGTAGCCGCCCAACCCCAAACTGAAAGCCAGCCGAACAGCACCTGCCAGCGTGGATCGGGAAGCAGCACGGCAGCAGTGGCAAGCGGGATCAATAGCAGCCCGATACCAAGTCCGGCCTGCCAGAAAAGCAATGAGGCATCACTGCGTTTACGTTTTCGCTGTGAAATCCTGTTCAAAATCATGACAGGGTGTAGCAACCAAATCGCCAGGGCCGCTGGCAATGCAGCCAGGGCAGCCAGCCTTTTTGCCGACAACAAGCCATCGAAGCCGACACCGGAGAAAACCATCAGCAGTGGCAGAACCAGGCCGGTTACCAACAGCACTAATAGCATGCGTTTGACGGCCTTACTGACGGTTTCAGCCAGGTAAAACATCGGTATGACCTGCCAGGACACGGCTACAATCAGCCCGCCGACCCAACCACATAGCGCCAGGGTTAAATGGATCTGCATCCATATCATGCGGTTCTCTGAGAAACCCCCACCGGCAAAGCCTGTCGCCATGAACAGGCCGATCAGTGTGATCACCAGCAGGCTTGCCACCGCCACCCGCATGCCCTGGACCGTTGCGTCTCTGGTTGGTGCACGTAGCAGGGCCCAGCCCAAGGGCAGGAGAAACAGGGGCATGGCTATGCTGAAACAATAAATGGCGGCTTTCATCGCCATCGTCGGGCCACCCAGCAGACGCCAGATAAACAGGAGCAAACCCGCAAACAGCAAGACATGAACAATATGTGCAAGCCGTGTAAACGGTACTGGAGCGCCTGCCACCACCGGAATCATCTGGTATAGCGCACCAAGCATACCCATAGCCAGCACCCCCAGCGTACCTGCATGTGTGAGCGCCGTGGCATGCGGCATCCACGGGCTGACCAGCGCCGCTGAGCCCGTTCCGATCAGGATGAGACCGGCCAGCAGGACACCCAAGGGTATGGTCAGGAAGAAGCTGGCCGGAATGGATAGCTGTGGAGCCTGGTCGAGGCTCAAACCAACGGTTTTCAAGTGTGCTTCCTGATCAAAATCAACACGCTACCTTCTTCTTCCTCGTGTAGTTCCCAATTGAGGCCGCGTGCTTTGAGGTGTGGAAAGAGCGGGTAGGGTACATGTGGAAGACGTACCAGGAAGGCATCATCCGGCGCCAGTTGAGCGCCGGCCGACAAAATTATTTCCATCGGTTCCGGTGCCTCGAGGTCGCGCAAATCCTGGATGCCAGGGAGTTTGTCGGGCGCGAGTGAGAACACTTCTGACAGGGACTTATCCATTTGACCGGAAGGCTTCAATTGCCGATAGGTGAGCCGGGTGGCACCTGTGGCTTGCTACCGGGTTTAAGTTGTGAAGGGTGGTTCATCATCAGGTCAATCTTATGACGCGCCTGTGTGTAAAACGCATACCAGTCGCTTTCCATTTTCCCCTGCTTCTGAGCTGCCAGAAATTGATCCAGGTTTTGTATGAACAGAAAAGCCTGTGCGCGCACGTGGTTTTCCGCTCCCGTATTGTTTGCCAGGCTTATCAGGCGATCAAGGTACTGGTCGGCCGTCAGACGTTGAATAACACCCGCAACTGCCGTCTGCCGCTTGCTGTACCAACTTGCCTGGCCCAATGCCTTCAGAACGGTCTCAAAGCCTGGTAATGAAGGGTCCATCGCGTGAAAGATATTCATACGTGCAGCACGTTGTGTGTTCAGTAACACATCCAGTGTCAGGCTGATGGCGCTGGCGGCCGGCGCCACCGGATCAAATACAACTCCCGTGTTGCGCTTGAAAGATTCCCGGTCGAGCGCATAGCCGGGCGGGCGGGGTGGTATGCTGTCTAAAAGTGCCCGGGGCAGTGTCAACAGTGCAGGATCAAGTGTATGGAGCAGTGCATCGATGGCAGCCTGCTGTTTTTGGGCATCGACCGTTATTGGTGCAGCCTGCCCATCACCACGCATGGCATAGTTGAAGTATTGACCACCAATGAGCTTCGCCACCGCCTGAACCTGGAAGCGGTGCAGCAGGTAAACGGGCACGAGTGCTTCTTCAATTTTGGCGAGCGGTTGTCCGGGTCTGATATTGCGCTCGGAGAAGTTTTTCAGGGCGTAGTCGCGTACCTTCAGCAGGTGCTCAAGTTCTTCGATGGCATCCGCGCCATTATCCCAGAGGTTGCCAAACGGGTTTGCCGTACCCGGGTCACGTGAGTCCTCGTCTGCGATATAAAGGAGGCCGGAAGCGATGGTTTCATCGAGGATAGCCTTTCTTTGTGCAGCGTCATCGAGTTCTGCCGGAAAATCCTGGTAGGCATAAAGCACTGTGCGTTTGTCCCATTCACCGATACCCACGCCATAGGCATCTGAAAGATCAAGATCTCCATCCGCGTTAAAACGTATAAGCGGGAACGGGTAATCCATAACCGAAGAACGGTTGTCAACACTGGCAGCAAAATTGTGTTCCATACCCAGTGTATGTCCAACCTCGTGAGCAGATAGCTGCCGGATTCGTGCCAGTGACATTTCCAGCATGTCATCGGGTATCCCGTCGCCGTCATAGGGCGCCAACAAGCCTTCTGCAATGAGGTAATCCTGCCGTACCCGCAAGGAACCCAGGC
This sequence comes from uncultured Gammaproteobacteria bacterium, assembly GCA_963759155.1. Lineage (GTDB taxonomy): Bacteria > Pseudomonadota > Gammaproteobacteria > Xanthomonadales > SZUA-36 > SZUA-36. Next base: position 154,663 of record CAVWXX010000027.1, read on the forward strand.
TGACGTGGCCCTTTAAAATTTCTCCCGTGCGCGGGTCCACAATAGATGACCCGTAAGACCACCCGCGTGTTGAGCGGTGAACCCATTGAATAACGTTATAACGGACATCCATCGGGTCGGCGTCCTCAGGTAGTAATTTAACCTGGAAAGCGTTTTTATACCCTGCGGCTTCAAAGGCCTGGTTCCACCAGCTTGCGCCCTCCAGTAATGCGGACCGGATGGGTTCCGGTACACCGGGGTCAAGATAGTAGATGATTGGTTCGACCGCCTCACTGATATCTGCATGTGGGTCCACTTTCTGCAGGCGGTGACGCCTGCCGTAGAGTACCTGTATGGGGTCACCAACAGGCACGGCATAGTCGAGAAAGCCATTGCCCCAGGGAGCGCCGATGATGCCCGCTCTCGCGTCATAGGGTAGTGGTTGGTAGTCATCATCCGGCAAGCGGATGAACGAATGGTGTAGATGAACAGTCACGACGCTTACATCGGGTACAACGGTAGACAGAATGTCGCTGGCGGATTTTCCCTGGTCATTAAGTTTTTGCTGGCCTGTATAACTGACAATGGCCTCCACTTCCGTGTTGTCGGGGAAAGCCCTGGTACGTGGCAGATAAATGGCTGAGCGGCTGTCATCAACCTGGTAGCTGCCTTGCTGAGCCCGGCTGAGTCGTGTGGAAATATCATGGGCATCACGCAAGAAAAACGAAGTGGCGTCAAGCAGTACCGAGTCACCTGTTTCAGCAACCAGTTCAAAACCCCATACAACTGAGCGACCGAATGAACTCTCAACGGCAGCCTGTTCAGCCCTGTCATCAGAAATGGCCCTGTAATTTGTATTTTTCTCAATCAACAATACTTTTGCACCCGATCGATAAAACTCGACAAGCCGGGTCATACCCAATTGACCGCGGTCCAAACCCAGGTCGTTTGAACCCACGCCACGCGCCATCGATGACTGGTAGATAAACTCATCACCCATACGATCAACCTGTAGCAAAAGTTGTCCCTTCTGCTTGTCCCAGTAAAGATCCAGGAAGCCGTCCATGTGTAGCAGGTCTTTCACTTTTTCTTCAATGCTGGTGATTACGTTGTCCGCTTGATCATTCGATTCGGCAACAGCAAATTGAGAGCTTGATATAAGAGTAAGGCAGGCGATGAGCCAATACTTGAACTGATGCATTTTAGTCCATCCACTTAGAAAGCTATTTTTGTGCGCATATACTAGCCGAACTCGACCGCCATGGTCGGAAGAATTGTTTCGACAAGGGGCTAATTGACCGGTTATGGGAAACAGCCATGTGCAGCTGGTGGGATGTCATGAATCACCCGTGTGGCCTTCCATACTCCGCCAGGGCTTGCACACCGGTTTTGTGCTGCCGGCCAGCACGATTGAGACAGAAACTCCCCTGGTTTACAGAAAGTTTAGCGTTTCGGAAAAGCAGCCCTGCAGTGGGATCGTGTTAAACCCCTTTACTTTAAAATCAGTGTCGGTATTCAGTGCCAGTGCCAGGCGGTAGCGGTGAATCATTGAGATTCGTCGGAATTGCCATTTATTTGCATCGTCTCCCAGTTCAGGATGCAGTTCAAAACCATCGAGCCGACCTGCTACGAACCGGAAAGTGAACTTTGAAAGCGGAATGGCCAGACCCATGCCACGCGCTTTTATATAGGATTCCTTAAGCGTCCAGTAGTCAAAGAACCTCTGTTTTTGCTGTTCGGGTGGTAGTTGAGCCAGTTCGGCGATTTCAGGTGCTGAAAAATAGCTTGAAAGCCGATCAAAAGCGGCCCCGGTTGAACGCTGCACGTCCTCGACATCGACGCCAATATCGTGCTCCCGTGTGATTCCACACAAAACCAGGCCGTCGCAATGTGAAAGATTGAAGCGTACCGCCCATGATGTATCCGGATAGGTGATTTCTGGTTTCCCATAACCGTTTTTGCCAAACCTCCAGTCAGCGGGCTCGACGGGAAAATAGCTGGATAGTGTGGTGCGAATCAATGCACGTGTGATGAGATACTGCTGACGGTGACGGGCGAAATACAAACGTGACATCTGTGTCCGTTCATCACCCGTTAACAGGGTTTCATAGCGGGCTAACAGTTCCGGATCAGCAATTTGTTCAGGTTGTGAGAAGTAGAGATGCACCTCGTTGCCTGGCAATTCCATATCAGTTCTGGCCCGCTGTGCGTGTTATTTGGCTGGTTGGTCTGGCAAACATGGGTTTCAAAAACTGCCGGACAGTTTAGCCCCAGCGACGGTGCATCCACAGCCATTGTTCGGGGTATTCGCGCACCCAGTCTTCAACCACCCGGGTAACAAGCTCGGTTGTACCTTTGATATCGATGTCACCTTTATCATCACGTGGTAAAACGAGTTCATCGGTGATCTCGAGCCGGAAGCGGCCATCGGGTAAACGCACCGTGCGGGCACCGTGGACCGGGCAGTTGTAACGCCGTGCCAGTTTGGCCAGCAGAGGGTTGGTTTTGGCCTCTTTACCAAAAAAGGGAACGTTGATGCCGCGTCGAAACTTCTGATCCACCAACAGGCCGACATGTTCACCACGTTCGAGTGCGCTCATCAACTGGAATGAGGCCCCCGCACCGGACGCGACCAGATTTTTGCCATATTCCTTTCGTGCATCGGCGACCTGCGAGGCGGCATGTGGATTATTCGGGCGGCGGTACATGGACTGAATTTCAAGACCGAACCGGGCCGAAACCAACGGTAATAACTCAAAATTTGCAAGATGACCGGTGAACAATATCGCAGGCAGACCGTCATCCCGCAGCTTGTGAAATTGTTCCGCATTTTCGATTTCAATACGCTCCGACTCAGGATTGTCGACATCCAGATCGAAAATTTCATCAATATATATGTATTCAAGAAGGCTTCGCGCCATTTGCGCCCAGTTGTCACTGGCAAGTTGCTGGCGTTCTTCAATGCTTTTTTCAGGAAAGGCGATCTCCAGGTTATCCATGACCACCTTGTGACGCCATATTTTGGGGCCAAACCAACGCGCAAACCGCTCAAAAATGCCGGCTGCGTATTTGAGGGGTATCAGGCGAATCAGCCACAGCACTAACGAAATCAGCTTTGCGACAATCCAGTTACGGATTCCGATTAGAAATTGCGCGATGCGGTAACGTAAAGGCAGCTTCATCGGGTGTACTCAACGCGCCTTAAATGGTAACGATGATCTTGCCGAATACCTGGCGGTTCTCGAGTCGTTCCAGGCCTTTGCCGATATCTTCCATCGGTATCTCAAGGTCGACAATGGGTTTGACCGTACCTGCCGCCAATTTATCAAGTGCGTCCCTGATATTGCGCAGGTTGCAGCCAAAACTGCCGATCAGGCGTAGCTGTCGCTGGAAAAGCTGGAACAGGTTGATTTCGGCCTTGATACCGGTGGTCGAACCACAGGTGACCAGACGTCCACCGATTTTCATCGAGAACATGCTACCTTCCCAGGTATCGACACCGACGTGTTCGAATACCACGTCGACACCTTGCTTTTTAGTCAGTTTTCTTAACTTTCCTTCAAAACGGTCGGTCTGGTAATTGATGGCATGGTCTGCACCAAGATCAAGTGCCTGTTGTGCCTTTTCATCGTTGCCGACAGTTGTGTAAACGGTACAATCGATGGCCTTGGCCAGCTGAATGGCCGCCGTGCCGATACCACTGCCACCGGCGTGCACCAGGATGCTCTCACCGGGCTGAAGCTTGGCATTATCAAACAGCATATGTTCAACCGTACCAAAGGTAATCGGTGTACAGGCTGCGGCAACCGGGTCGAGACCCTCGGCAGCTGGTACGAACAACCGTGCCGGGAAATTCATCATTTCCTGGGCAAAACCGTCGATATGAAAACCGAATACGCCATTGACGTTTTCGCAGAAGTTGTCACGGCCTTCGATACAGGGTTTACAGGTGCCACAGGTATTGGCGCCGTAGAGTGCACCCATCTGACCGACTTTCAAATCCTTGACGTTTTTACCAACAGCAATGATTTCGCCGGATGCTTCCGCACCTACGGTGATGGGCAGTTCGCGTTTGGCAAAAGCCATGCCGCGCCAGCCCCAGACATCGATGTGGTTGAGTGCAACGGCACAAATACGTACCTGGATTTCATCATCACCAGGCGGTGGTGGGGCGTCGACCTCTGCAATTCTCAGGTCGCGTTCTCCGTAATTTCTAAGTGCTCTCATGTGTCTGTCTACCGATGGGTTAATGGTTGGGTTTTCAGCGTTGAATTAACAGGCCGGCGGTGAGACCGCCATCTATCGGAATAATGCTACCGGTGATGTAACCTGCAAGCGGTGAAAACAGGAAGCTGGTTAATGCACCAACCTCTTCGGGTTGCGCAAAACGACGCAAGGGTATCTGGCTTTCCAGTTTTTCACGGTAAGACGCGTAAGGCGCCAAAAGCTCAGTATCGACGTAGCCCGGTGCAATATAATTGGCAGTAACACCCTTACGGGCCATCTCCACAGCCAGTGTTCTGATATAGCTCAGCATCGCACCTTTGCTGGCAGAGTAAATAGCATTCCCTGATACGGCCAATTGGGAGGTTACCGAGCCCATTGCAACAATCCGGCCGCCTTTGGCGCGCATCAATGGTCTTGCAGCGGCGCCGGCAAGCCGGGTCATTGCCCAGAAATTCAGTTGGAACAGCGCCTCTGCCTTGTCCTGGTCGGCCAATGCGGCGAGCGTGTCGTAAGAACCGCCTGCGTTGTAAACCAGGCCATAAAGTGATTCGGTTGCACCGATTGTTTTTGCAAATTCATCCACCTGCTCCCGGTCAGACAAATCAACCTGGTAACTGGAGATAGTTTGCTCTGGATAGTCGGCCTGAAGTTCTTTACAAGCCTGTGCCGCTGCGTCGGCTGAGCCCCGATAGGAAAACGACACATCATAACCATCCGCAGCCAGCGCCTTGACGATACCGAGCCCGATACCCTTGGCGCCACCGGCAACAAAGACTGTTTTTCCGTTTGCTGGATTAGTCATTTGGCTGTCTCCTATGAAGGTTCTGCCGAGAAGATCAGGCATACATTCTGGCCGCCAAAACCGAAAGAGTTGGACATTACTGAATTAACAGTCTTGATCCTCTTCTCATTGGGAACGACATCCATCAGGATGTTCGGGTCCTGCTCATTGCAGTTGATAGTCGGAGGAATCACGCCGTTTTGTATAGTCAACAGCGAAATGGCGGCCTCAATGGTGCCTGCTGCACTCAGTGTATGACCAATCATCGATTTATTTGAACTGATCGGTGTATTCTCAAGTTCATCGCCGAGTGCCGCCGACAGCGCCAGAAACTCCATCTTGTCATTTTCCGGCGTACTGGTGCCATGTGCATTGATACAATCAATTTCGGCCGGCGACATACCGGCGTCAGCCATTGAGCGTGTAATCGTTTCAATAACTGCAGAGCCGTCCGGTGTGGAGCGGGTGCGATGGAATGTATCAGCACGCTCTCCTGCACCACGTACGACGCCGAGAATCTTTGCTCCACGCGCTTTCGCGCCTTCATAGGATTCCAGCACGAGTGTGGCTGAGCCTTCTGCCATCACAAATCCGTCACGGGCTTTTGAAAATGGCTTGGAGGCACCTTGCGGGTCATCGTTCTGGGTAGACAGGGCAGAGAGCAGGTTGAAACGTACAACCATTTCCTCGCAAATCCCGCCGTCGGTTCCGATGCAAAGTGCCGCATCGGTATCTCCACGGCGTATGGCTTCAACACCAAGTTGTACCGATGTCGCGCCGGAGGCACAGGCGGTTGTTAATGAAATCGGCTGACCGCGGGTACCAAACTCGTCTGCCAGGTGTTCGGCGATGCTGGCGAACTGAAAAAGCGAATAATAGCGATCGAAATTGCCTGCCCGCACATTCTTCAACAGACGCTCGTACCCGGTCGTACCGGCACCGGCCTTTTCGTTGTAGACAACCATCCGCTGGTCCCAGTTGGTTTCTGCCGGAGAGTTAGCGACAAACAGCGGGCCAGGAAATGAACCCCGTGAACCGATACCGGATTGTTCGATGGCTTCGGCTGCGGATTTTTTGGCAAGACTGATAGAGTGTACCGGGGCGCAATAACGGCTATCACCTTGCCAGTCGATCGTGCCTGCAATCTGAGTGCGAAGCCCGTCGGTTGGGAAACGACTTATCTTGCGTACACCGGAAACGCCGGCGGTCAGGTTCTCCCAGTTATCTTCCTTGCCTTCACCGACCGAAGTAACAATGCCGATTCCGGTCACAACAACAACAGGACGGCCTTTATGATCTTTTGCAGAATGACTCATGTTATTCATCTCCCCGCAATGGCGCATCGGGTTTATCTACGAGTGCCAGGCTTTCACCCCGCCAATGTCCCCAGTTACTTATCAGGACGCTTTCCGGTTGACCGGAAAACACTTTCTCAGCACCGGACTCATCAAACGGATCAAAGAAGGAGCCTTTCGAGATCGCCAGTGATGCCAGGATGACACTGAGGGGAAGCTGTGCTTCGAGGGTATTACCAAACAGGGTTGAGACACCGCGAATCGCGGGATCGATGCCATGGTCAGACAATCCCTTCAAAAAGTCATGTTCTTCATTAAGTTGAGGTTGTACACCACAACAACCCGATAATACGGGTAATGGCCCCTTTGGAACCTGGTCGCTGACTTGTTCAAACAGACTGTCGGCCACTTGGCGGGCAGCACCGGCTTGCCTGTTACAGCGGTCCGATACGACCTTATTGATACGCGCATATGGCTTGGCACCACGGGCTTCGGCGTGTTGACGTGACTCAAGGATCAGGAAAGCACCTGCGCTGCCCATCACCATGCCACCGTCGGTATCCTCGCGTGACCAGACTGAACCAGGCTCGCCTTGCCAAAGCGTGTGATCAAATTCCATCAGCATCATCATGTCTGCGCGTTCGGCGATGTAAGCGCCACCGACAAGAAAAACTTCCCCCTGGCCATGTTGAATTTGTGCAACAGCCGTTTCAACGGCAGATACACCGGCAGATTCCTCGCCCATAAAAGTTCGTGATGAATCCGTGACGCCGTGAACAATGGATATATTGCCGGCCATCAGGTTTGAAAGCTGTGCCAGGAACAGGGTAGGGCGTAACTCAGTATTCAGTGCCGCATTTAGAACCGGCCCGGGATTGTCAACACCATTGATTTTTTCCATGATCGTGGTATCAACATCAAGATCACGTTCACCACCACCGGCCGCGATTATCATGTTGGTTGCCGCAAGAAGTTCGGGATTATGCGAAATGCCGGCATCATCCAATGCCAGGCCGGCCGTATAAACACCAAGGTGTTGCCATGGGCCCATCTGGCGTTGGTCACTTCTCTTCGGAATTTGAGCGCCCACGTCAATATCCACAATCTTGTGAACCGGGTAAGGTGCCTGGTCTTCCATGTCTACAGGTGGTACGGGTACCTTGCCTGTGGTCATCTGCTCCCAGTGCGTATCAAGACCTTCGCCCAAAGAGCTTACAAGTCCGATCCCAGTGACCCAGACTTCTTTTTTTTCAATACTCATTTTGTCACCCGGTTGATGATTGGCTGATTTGACTATACCGATCAAGCATATTGTTTTTCAGGGTATCGTTTGGAAATGGCATGATCCGGAACATTAACTTGCTGTCACAGATCTTTTTGCCGTCACGCGAGATGCTTGCTTTGGTTGCTGCAAACCCGGAGCCGTCGTGTTCCAGTTTCGCCTCGACGCGAAGAACCTGTCCAGGTTCAACAAACGTACGCATTTTGGCACTGGTGACATTCGCCAGGAATGGCATCTTTTCGAATTTCATGCGGGATAGCAGCATAAAGCCGGACGCCTGCGCCATGGTTTCGATCAGGAGCACACCCGGGACCAGAGGCGACCCGGGGAAGTGTCCCTCGAAAACAGTGCTTTTCATCGGCACATCTGCACGTGCGATGATGCTGCCGTTATCGGGATCGAGATCCTCGACAGCATCGATCATCTGAAAGTATTCGAGTAGCATAAAGCGTCGCTAAATCAAGCTTCTTTGGCCGCAATGAGTTCATCAATCCGGGCACACAGTTTGCTCAGGATAAAGTACTCATCGACGTCTGCTTTGTTCTCGTTCAGCTCTTCAGTCCATTTTTCCAGCGGAATCTTGATGCCGAAGTTTTTGTCGATGGCGAAAGCAATATCCAGAAAGTCCAGGCTGTCTATACCGAGATCGGTGAAAGCATTCTTTTCAGGTGTGATTTCTTCCAGTGGGATGTCGCTGGTTTCAGAGATGATCTCAGCTACTGCTTCAAATGTTGTCGCCATTTTAGTTACCTGTTTCAGTGTTAATTTATCGGGTGCCATCATTACGTGGCGTCATGAACCGCATCAACGGTACAATCGTGTTACGTATATGGCGATTGGTTGTCAGATTTTAAACCTTAAGTGCTGTATTGTATTGTCTAAATAGGACAACGGCTATACATTTACCAGAGGAATTCTGGTTGAATTTTGAATGAGTTCGGGAGACTTCCATGACAGGTATCGATATTGAGTCCGGTTTAGCGGCATTCTTTGAGCAGGATCACCGTGATTGTGATGCACGCTGGGCGGATGTTGAAGAGCTTCTGGACACCCAGGATGTCGAGGCCGCACGTTCGGCCTGGGAGAAATTCGACAAAGGAATGCGCCGGCATATCGCCATGGAAGAAGAAGTCATGTTTCCTGCGTTTGAAGCCGCTGCCCAGATGGGTGGAGGCGGTCCGACCTCCGTGATGCGGATGGAACACAAGCAAATGATCGGGCTTCTCGACCAGATTGAAGGTGCGATGGAGTCCGGTGACGCTGAACAGGCCCTGGATTTGGGCGATACCCTGCTGATGTTGAGTCCAACAGCACAACATCAAGGAAGAGGGCATGCTCTACCCGATGGCGGAAAATGTACTGGCCGAAAACTGGGCCAAGCTTGCCAAGCTACTCGAAGAGTACTGATTTATTGATTTGACTCAAGGTTGTTTGAGCTGCCTTACCACGATATTTCCCGTGCCCAGACCAGCCTACTGAGTAATTTTGGAGACTTGCTTACTGATATCTGCACGGATGGGGCGCTGGGGTGTGTATGGTCTTACCTGGACACGGCACAAGTACGTCCCTGTAGCCTCTTTCTCGACTCCTGTCTCGCAAGGTCCAGGTAAGACCATACACACCCCAGCTCAACATCAAACGACGTGCATCTTTCAGAGGTTACTAACCCAAATATTCGCAAAGATCGTGGTTGATCAAACTCAGAATTTGGCGTCACCAACCTATAAGAAACCATTGACCCTCGCATTGGTGCAAAGCTGAGGAGGTGTGGTACCTTACTGTCAGGACCGTACGAGCGACAGGGATGTCGCGATAGAGCGCTACATGGATGTGCTAGTGAGCGATGTCCCGGCATAAGCTACCACATAGCCTTAGCTTCCCCAATGATCAATGGTTTTCAACCTGTGAGTGTAGGCCCTGATATCAGCTACTGCATGGCCTAAGCTTCCCCAATGCTCAATGGATTTAATCCTGTGAGTCGTGAGGTAGACACAACACAGCCCAGGCTTCCCCAATGATCAATGGCTTTTGGATGCCTCGTTGGTATCTTATTCACAAATAGTTTGAACACTCGGACGCAATTGATACACAATCAACTATGAAAAAATCAATCAAACTCAATTTCCCACGTATTGTCCTTCTCACTTTGCTAACCAGCATTGCACCAATAGCCAGCGCCTTTGATGCCGATCATCTGTCAGCCTTTACCGAAAGAGGCATGGAGCTATGGCACGTGCCGGGCATGTCAGTCGCCGTGATGAGTAAAGATGAGGTCGTTTTTCAGAAGGGTTTTGGTAAAACCGCGATAGAAAATGGGACTGAGGTGGATGAGCACACTTTGTTTGCGATTGCATCGACTACCAAGGCAATGGTCGTAGCGGGTCTCCTGATGCTTGCTGACGAAGAAAAACTGTCACTGGATGATCCGATCATCAAATATGTGCCTGAGTTGCACTTTGAAAACCCCATGCTTACGCAAAACTTGATGGTTCGTGATTTACTCGCGCATCGCACCGGTTTGCCATCCACCGACTACTGGTCATTTTTGCAAAATATGCCTTTGAATGAGCAGATTACACGCTTACGCAATGTGCCAAACCAGGCACCGGTGCGTACCCGTCTGATCTATCAAAATACGATGTTCGAAATAGCCGGCCTGTTGATCGAGCGACTGAGTGGTCAACGCTGGCATGATTTTCTGACAGAGCGTCTGTGGCACCCCATTGGTATGCAGGAAACTTATGGTGAACGAGCACAGATCGGTGATGAACAAAGTCATGTTATGCCTTATCAGTACCATGAAGACCAGCTTGTTCTTGCGGACTGGGACTTTCCAGCCGATTTTGCCGATGCTGCGGGTTCAGTATGGTCTTCCATTCACGATATGAGTCTGTGGGCACAGTTTCTGTTACGTGACGGTGTTACCAGCAGCGGTGACCGTTTGATTTCGGAGACGGCTATGCAGCAGATGTTTGAGCCACAGCAGCTTGCCAGTTCATCTGATTTTTACCCGACCGTTGAGCTCACCAGGCCCAACTGGCGCAGTTACGGCCTGGCCTGGTTTCAACAGGATTTTCAGGGCAGAAAAATTGATTTCCACACTGGCAGCCTTTCCGGTCTGATTGCCATTATCGGGCTGGACCGCGCCAACGACAAAGCGGTGGTGGTGCTGGGTAACCGTGATCATGCCGAGATGCGTCATGCGCTGATGTGGAATGTGATGGACAATTCCACGGGTGATGATCGACGCGATTGGAACCAGGAGGTTTTTGACCTGTACGCAGGGCAAGCGGAGGAGCGCAAAGAGCATTGGAATGAAACCCGCAAGAAACGGCTTAAAAATACAAAGCCAAGCTTACCGAAGGCTTCCTATGCAGGAACTTACACTCATCCGTCTTTCGGTGAAATCCAGATCGAAAAGTCCGGTTCGGACATGGCCCTCAAGACCACGCTAATCGATTTCGAGATGAGCCACTGGCACCTCGATACCTACCTTGTGGAATACAAAACCTGGGAGATGCATGAATTTGCGACTTTTAACATCAACCCTGAAGGTAACATCACCTCGGTTGATGTCATCGGTCACACGTTTGAGCGTGTGCCTGCGGAGTAAGTTTCCCCTGGTGTAAACCGATTAAAAGGTTTTTGGTTCAGGTGATCGCCGAACCTACTGGTGTGTGACCGGCAGCTTGTTTTCCGACGCAGGGAACTGCCTCAGGCCATACCCCTGGCAGGTCGTTTTTCAGGTCCTCGATATCTTCGAGTCCAACCGCTATGCGAACCAGTCCATCGACAATGCCGGACTGCTCGCGTTGTTCGACTGTCAGCCGGTTGTGGGTGGTGCTGGCCGGATGCGTAATGGTTGACTTGGTATCACCAAGGTTGGCAGTGATTGAAATCAGACGGGTGGCATCAATCAACTTCCAGCCGGCTTCTTTACCACCCTCGAGTTCGAACGACAAAAGACCGCCAAAGCCTGATTGTTGCCGCTTAGCCAGCGCGTGTTGCGCATGGCTTTCCAAACCGGGGTAAAAAACCCGTTTTACCTTTGCCTGTTGCTCAAGCCATTGCGCCAGCTTCAAGGCATTTGAGCTATGCGCTTTCATACGCAAGCTCAGAGTTTCAAGGCCTTTCAAAAACACCCAGGCATTAAAAGGGCTCATTGACGGCCCGGCTGTTCTCAGGAAGCCAAAGACCTTTTCACCGACCAGGTCTTTCGGGCCGACAACCGCACCGCCCACACAACGGCCCTGACCATCGAGAAACTTGGTAGCCGAATGAATGACGATGTCGGCACCGAGACTGATGGGTTGTTGCAGGGCAGGGGTGCAAAAGCAGTTGTCCACCACCAAAAGTATATCGTTTTGATGGGCGAGTTCTGAAAGTTGCCTGATGTCCGCCAGTTCGGTTAGCGGGTTAGATGGTGTTTCCATAAACATCAGGCGGGTCTCTGGCCTTATCGCACCCGCCCAGTCATCGATGTTTGCCAGGTCGACAAAACTGGTTTCAATGCCCAGCTTGGCGAGGAAGTTGGTAAATAGCATCGTGGTTGAGCCAAAAATGCTGCGTGATGAAACGATGTGGTCACCGCTTTTGAGAAGTGCCAGGCAGGTCGAGAGGATGGCTGACATGCCGGAAGCCGTGGCCACGCAGGCTTCGGCTCCTTCCATGGCCGCCAGGCGCTGCTCAAAGGTTCTCACGGTAGGATTGGTAAATCTGGAATAGATATTACCCGGTTGTTCATCAGAAAAGCGCGCTGCAGCCTCGGCTGCAGAGGCGAATACATAGCTTGAAGTCGTAAATACCGGCTCGGAATGCTCACCTTCCGGCGTCCGGGTCTGCCCGGCCCTCACCGCCAGTGTGTCAAATTGATATTCATCCTCAAAATTCGGCATAGGGGAAATTCCATTCGGTTGGTGGCGGGTTTAGCTGTCCAATAAAGCACGCTCAACTTACAATATGCATTAATTATTTACTTGAAAGCAAGGAATACAAGTCAATGAAAATTGTCGCTGACATGAGCCTGTACCCACTGAAAGACGGGCCGATTCCAAACATCATTGAATTTATCAAAGAGTTGCAAATTCAGGATGGTATCGAAATTGTCACCAATCAGCTTGGCACGCAGTTAAGTGGCGAGTTTGAAGCTGTTACGGGCGCTATCAATCAATGTATGCGTAAGGCTATGGCGGCGCCCAATACGGTAGTGCTGGTGGTGAAATACCTGAATATTGACGTCGAACTCAACAGGAAACCCAGCCTGACACCGCCGGTTTAGATTTGAAGGATGAGGACCGGTAATGGATGGGGGTTGATTAAGACCGGTTCTGTCTTCAGGAAACTATCCCATGCTTGACCGCATATTGGATTAATTCTGAATTGGATTTGACATCAAGGGTTTCCATGATCTGGTACTTATGGAAAGCGACGGTCCTTGGCGTGATGTTCAATATTGCAGCGACCTGTTTCATCGTATTGCCCTCTGCAAGTAACTGCAGAACCTCGCGCTGGCGAATGGAAAGGTCACCGTGCACTTTATGAGTGCCCGGGTTTTTGATTTGCGCATCAGCCATGCTCTCGGCGAGTTTGGGCGAAACGTAAACCTTTGAATTAAGCACAGCGTCGATGGCCTGAAATAACTCGGATGAGGCTGAACTCTTTAGCAGATACCCACTTGCCCCGATTCGTAAAGCCTCAGTCACCATGTCTGCATCTTCATTGACGGTTAAAAAAACGAGCTTGGTGTCAGGCAGGATTTTTTTCAGTTTTTCGCCTGCGTCAAACCCGTTCAGGTTTGGCATGGCAATATCCATCAAGACCAGGTCGGGAGCCAGTTTTGTGACCATTTTCAGCATCATGCGACCATCTGTCGCGGTTCCGACAATATCGTATTTTGTCTCAAGCAACTTACTGAATGCGTCCAGTAGAAGCGAGTGATCATCTGCTAAAAAAATGCGTGCACGCATTATTAAATATCCATGTTATTTCATCGCAATTGATACTATGCCATTTTGGGCCACTGACTGCACTACCCAAAACCGGGTATCGGATTAACTTTGACTCTGTTAAATAGTGAGTGCAACGATTATAGTCTGTATCTGTTCCCCGAAAGACAGCATTTAAACCAGGATGAATCTCGTGTCACAGTCTTCTGAAAAGCCAGAAACCGGATTAGGCCATATTCTTGTTGCCGAAGACGACGTGGTTGCCCAAATGGTCGTAAAGAAAATCGTTGAGCAGGCAGGTTATACGATGGACCTGGTTGGCGATGGTCAAGAGGCCGTCAAGGCACTCGAATCCGGGGATTATGATCTTGTATTGATGGATTGTCTGATGCCCAGGATGAGCGGATTTGAAGCGAGTCAGATAATTCGCAATGCCGAATCCTCCGAGATCAATTCCAAGATTCCCATCATTGCGATGACGGGTTTGACGGAAGAGGAAGACCAGCAGCGCTGCATTGATGCCGGGATGTTTGAGGTGGTCAGTAAGCCATTTGGTCCAGAGGCACTGATTCCAGTGATCAGGCACTGCATGTCAAAAAATGAGGGAACAGATCTCGCATCAGAGCAGGCTGAAGTGGAAGAAAGTCAAACCTGGGACGATGGGTTTATCGACAATGTCATTGATGAGTACCTGTCTGAAGTGCCACGTGTTATCGGTGACCTCCAACAAGCTATCGATGAAGCTGATGCAGACAAACTACGCCAGGTTGCCCATCGCTTTCGGGGGGCAACGGATTTCCTCAACGTTTCCGGGCTTTCCGCGCGTTCACGAGCCCTGGAGCACGCCGCTAGAGCAGGGGAAACCGAGCTGGCAATCACACACGCAACAGATTTAATAGAAGCCTTGCAAAAACTGTTGAATATGCTCACTGAGTAGAAAACTGATCTACCGGAATGTAAGCGCTATTGAAGTCCATTTTTTCGACTGACATAACGTTGTACGAATTTGACCAGAAGCTTTGCCAACAAGGGAAACGATGCCAGCAGGCATAAGGCGAGTATCAGGTCAGGTGAAAAAACCTCGGCGAAACTGAAGCTTTCGATATCACCCAGTTCATCACCCGTATAAGTGAGTATCAGCAATACCGGCATCATTCCGCAAAATGTCGCCAGCATGAAAACCGGAACCCGCATTGAAGTCAAACCCATGACGAGGTTCAGTAACCAGAACGGGATCACCGGAATCATTCTCAGGCCGAACAGATAAAAAGCGCCTTCTTTTTCAATACCCTTGTTAACCATTTCGATCTGACCTGTGAATCTTCTTTTGACCAGGTCGTAGAAAAGGAAGCGGGTGCTATAAAGCGCAACGGTTCCACCCAGCGTGGTGGCGGCGAGTGACAATGAAAATCCCGTCAGGGTGCCAAAGACGATACCACCGGCCAGGGTCAGAATTGCGGTAGCGGGTAACGAGCAACTGGTAGCGATAAAAAAAACGGTAAAAAAGACGGCAGCAGTTGCAACGGGTGAGCGTTCAAACAGCCCCTGGTACAGGTCGATACTGAAGTACTTTTCACCACCGCCAACAAAGTAGAGGATGATAATGGTGGCGATAAACAGCGCCAGGGCCAGCTTTTTTAGCGGCATACTGATGTCTTATACATCCTTTTCTGTGTACGGGTGAACATCCCGTTGATAGAGGGAGCCAGTAGTATAGAAAGTATAAAAGGTCTTTGCCATGAAATCTGTACAACACGTTTGAATCATAAAAGGCTGCTTCTTGCACAAAATTGGACTCCCATTGTGGGTATGTTTCCAACATAATGTGTGCTGTCTTCAACCGGGAAAAATGATTACATGTCTAAGGTGTGGAGTTGTAATGAATGGGACCCATTGGAAGAGGTGATTGTTGGCAATCCGCTAAAGGCGCGGTTTCCCACAGCTGATTTAAGTACGCGGTTGGCGGAGTTCCCGGATCGCTCGCTGGCGGATATACCCCGGGGTCCATTTCCACAACAAATCATTGAGGAGACCGAAGAGGACCTGAATGCATTCGTTGAGGTTCTGCAGGCGCAGGGCGTCACGGTCAAACGTCCGGATACGTGGCCCCATGACAGGAAGTTTTCTACCATTCATTGGGAGTCTGAAGGCTACTACAACTACTGCCCCCGTGATGTCATGCTGGTCATCGGTGACACGATCATCGAAACACCCAACGTCATCCGTAGCCGTTACCAGGAAACCTTCAGCTATCGTTCATTGCTGATGGAGTATTTGAAGTCGGGTGCAAAATGGTACAGCGCGCCAAAACCGATGCTGCTCGACTCGTTATTCGATGTTGATCTGGGCAAACCCACACCGCGTAATGATGAACCGGCTTTTGATGCAGCGAATGTTCTGCGTCTTGGCCGGGACCTGATCTACCTGGTCAGTGCGACCGGTAATGAACTGGGCGGGCAATGGTTACAGACGATGCTGGGTGATCAATTCCGGGTTCACTTTCTCAAAGATGTCTACTATGGCAGCCATATTGACTCAACATTCGTTGCCTTGCGGCCTGGATTGATACTCTGTAGCCCGGGTCGCGTTAACGACGATACCCTGCCGGAAGTTCTCAAGCAGTGGGAAGTGATTTACAGTCCGCCGATGGAGAATACAGGTGGATTCGATGCGGACTATCTTTCCAGGAGCATCGGCAGCAAGTGGATTGATATGAACCTGTTCAGTATTAATCCGAACCTGGTGGTGGTCGACCGCGATCAGACAGCGCTCATTAAACTACTTGAGAAGCACGGTCTTGATGTGATTCCTTTGAAATTACGACATTCCAAAATGCTGGGTGGCGGTTATCATTGTGTAACGCTGGATACACGACGAAAAGGAACGATGCAACGCTATTTCGATTGAATGCTTTGCTCTAAATTGACGATCACATGAGCTGAATGATGACAGCAATCAGCACGCTATCCGTCTTCCTGGCCTTTTTTTTATTGGCCTTCGCTGCGTGGCGACGCTACCTCTGGGTGGCGCAGAGGGAGTCTGATGCACAGGAAGATAACTGCCCATACAGTTTGACCGAAGTCTTTAGCGACAGGCATCTGATTAGCGTGCCGCACCAGAAGGGAGTGCGCTGGTTAACGGATGTCTTTAGTCGCTCCGCCAGAAAATTCCCCGATCATACCGCCTTGCAGATTCCCCATACGGGCGAGTCGCTGACCTACGCTGAACTTGACGAGCGTGCTGAACAAGTGGCTTTTGCGTTGTCACCCTACCTGACTGGTCCTGACCAGGTCGTGGCAGTGGCCATGTCACAGGACAACTGGCAAATCGTTGCTTCCCACCTCGGTATTCTCAAGGCTGGCGGAACATTGATGTTCCTCGACACCAGTCTGCCTGAAAGCCTGATTACCCACATGCTGGAAGACGCGAAGCCGGTGGTCATTCTTACCCGCGGTGAAGATAAGTTTCGCGACCTGCCGACAGTGGATGTACTGAATTTGCCCAAAGAGAGGCCGCGCCGGGAGGCGCCACATTGGCTGGATGATCCTGAACAGCGGCTTGCAACCATTTTCTATACGAGTGGTTCTACCGGCATGCCAAAGGGCGTGGAGTGCCATCATGCGGGCTACGTTAACCTGGCACTAAGCTACGCTGATTATCTTGATCTCATACCGGGTATGGATGCGACCACGTTGACGTCTTCACTGGGTTACGATGGCAGTATATCTGAGATGTACAGTGCCTGGGTGTCCGGCTGTGCGGTGGTTTTACTGACCTCAGATGAGGTCCGGTCCGGTCCTGACTTACTGCCGGTTCTTCGTGCAGCAGAGGTTACCGTTCTGTTCTGTCCGCCGGTGTTGCTGACCACACTGTCACATGAGCCGGAGGTGGATTTACCTTATCCCTTGTGCCGCTACATTATTCCGGCTGGTGAGGCGTTTCCCGCTGCACTGGTGGAGCCCTGGACCCGTGCCAGGCGGCAGGTGATTAATACCTATGGGCCTACAGAGGCGAGCACAGATACCAGCCGGCAGAGCTTGCGTCCGGGTGAGCCCGTTACGATCGGTTCGCCGTTGGCCAATGTCACCTACGTGATACTTGAGATCGACAAGCTCACGCCACTCCCACATGGCGAGACCGGTGAACTCTGTATCGGTGGTGTACATGTTGGTCGTGGCTACCGTAACCTGCCGGAGCAAACCTCCGCAAAGTTCATCACGCATCCGCAGTTTGGCCGGCTCTATCGCACGGGCGATAAATGTAAGATTGACGCTCACACACAACGCGTGCACTTCCTCGGCCGTATCGACACACAGCTCAAGGTTCGGGGACACCGTGTTGAAGTCCAGGCCGTTGAGGACATTCTGCAGACTCAGATCCATGAGGTCGAGTCTGCTGTGCTTGATTATCAAAATGGGGAACTGGTCGCATTTGTCGTCGCGCCTTTGATTTCAAATCCAGAAATGCATAATGCCGTCCCGGCCCCTGAGGCGTGGGCCGCCCGAACCACGGAAATTCTTGCGAGGCAACTGCCATCTCCATCGGTTCCTTCACGAATTTTTCTGGTCGACAATTTTGTCATGAAACCCCTGTCAGGCAAGATTGACCGGGAACACTTACCCAACCTGTCCGGGCTGTTGAAGCGTGCAGGGGGGGATGCAAAGGATAGTTATCACCCAATACAAAGCAGCCATCAGGACGAAGGGCAGGGCCCGGTTTCTGAAGTCAGCGCAGCCATCAAGCCAGGTGATAAGGAAGTGTTAGCGATCTGTCGACAGGTATTCGATACCCCACTGGGCTGGGATGATGTGTTTGCAGATAATGGCGGGCATTCGATCGTGATTGCCCAACTCGCTCAGCGGCTACAGGCTGCCGGGTGGCAGGTGCCGGTGCGCGCGCTTCTCAGTGATTGTGATACCGCACGTAAGATTGTCAATCGGCCAGGAGAGACGCAATCAACGACTGATTCACCTGCGAGCAGTGCTCACTTTGGGAAACATGGTGGTCAACGTGATGAGGTCGCAGCAAAAGTGTTATCCCCCGGGTATTTCACCATGCTGCAGGCGTTGTTCCTGGCATTATTATACGCACCGCCATTGGTCGGCTTTTTGGGGTTGGTCGCGTTCTCGGAAGTTGGCGAGTTCTTTATGACCGGCTTGCTTTGGGAGTTTATTGCTGTTGGTTTCCTGATGTACCTGGTTGCCCTTGTCTATCCGTTTGCGAATTTACTCTGGATCATGTTCATCAAGCTTTGCATGGGGGGGCATATTTACAGGAATAATGTGACACCGGGTGTGTACCCAAAGTGGAGCAGGATGCACCTTCGTACCTGGTGTGTCGGACGCTTGGAGCAGTCGGTGCTCCGACCAATGGGCACCTTTTTTCGCAGTGCGCCACTCATGGCATATGTTTTACGGCGACTTGGTGCGCGCGTGGGACGTAATCTCCAATGTGCCTCTGACGTAGAATTCTTCGGGCCGCTGGACTTACTCTCCATCGAAGATGATGTCGCTATTCAGGCGAGGGCCTATATTCACATGTTGAGATGGGTCGGGCAGGATTTGCATATCGGTCCCGTATACCTCGGCAGCGGTTGTAAGATCGGTATGCGTTCGGGGGTTGCCAACGATGTAACGGTCGGCCGTGGTAGCTGGATCACTCCATTCACACCCATCCTTGGTGACGTGGGCGCAAATGAATTATGGGAAGGCTCTCCAGCCAGGCTCAGTGGCCGTTGCACGGCAATGAAACGCACCGCTAGCCACTGCCGGTATACGTTGCCAATATGGCTACTGGAAACGCTGAACATTTTTATGCAGGTTTTCTTTGAATTCTGCCTTGTCGTTGTACCAACAGCCCTGGTTACCTGGTTTGCCACCAGTTTCATACCCGTCAGGGAGACGGCACAGGCGAGCGAATATTTCAAAATAACGCCATTGCAAGAAATCGTGTGGCACATGGGGCTTTATGCGTTTCTGACGACCTGGGTCAGCATCGTTTTGATCTCGATACTGGGTAGTGTCTTTTTGCGCTTCACGGCCGCGTCGCCAGGCTTGTATTCCTCACGTGGGCTCAAAACTGCTCTGTTGATGTACAGGATGAAAAAGCTGAACTGGATTCAACAACAGTGGACCTGGACCATTACCGGGCAGTATCTGCGCGCGCTCGCTGGCTTGCGTTTTACTCGGGTGGGTGCCTCGGAGTGCGACGTCATGTTCAATCTTGTCCCGGAAGCTGCCAGTGCCGATGCCAAGGTGTTCTGGTCCAATGGCTGTTTTACCAACATGCTGGATTACGGTGCTGAGCACACAGAGTTGCGCCAGCTTGATATGCCTTTGAATTTCTTTAGTGGCAATAACAGTGTGGCGGAGCACGGACGTTTACCCGCCAATTTCCTGTTGGGCGTCTCGACACCGGTAAGTGAAATACAGTTCAGGCGACAAATGCAGTCGCGCCCGGGTGAGCCGCTCACGGTTGCCGGAAACCCGCCATTAAGATTTGCGAACGCAGACCCTGGTGCGGAGTGTGAAGCTGACAGGCTACCGACCCTGCCATTATTCCTGGCGCGTGTTTTTCTGAACGACATTTTCAGTATCGGAATCCTGCGTATTGCCAATGTGCTTGTTTACGTGATTTTGTACAGTGCACTATTAAGACTGGGAGGACACGTTCTCCTTAGTGCCTTGATTGCCCTGGCGCTCACAGAGCTGACGTTGATCATGGCCTGTGTTGTGATCAAGAAGTTTCTCGTGGGGAGCCATTGGGGCTCGGATCACTCAACTCCGTTCTGGTCCTGGCGGCACTTCAGTTATTTCTTCGCTCAGGATTGTTTCTTTGCCTGGTGCAGGATTTTCCTGAGATTTGCAGCTGGAACCGTGCTGACGAATCCTGTCTTGAGGTGGATGGGCTGTAAAATTGGTAAACGAACCATTGTCAGTTCACCGATGCAGGCCTCCGATTGGAACGCGGTAAAATTTGGCAACGACTGTGTGGTTGCGGGCTTTCTGCAATTCCATACCTTTGAGAATATGACCTTGAAGTTGAAATTGACCGATATACAGGATGGCAGTGCCGTTAACTTTGGTGCCACGGTCATGGGTGGTGCAGTCATCGAATCAGAGACTAATCTGGAGCCATTGTGCATGGTTTTGAAGGAGATGCACCTACAGCCAGGTACTTACGAAGGCAGCCCCGCTGAACGGGTGGATAGTTACAGATGAGCAGATACGATAGCGACCGGATACAAAGTGTATCGAGGTGTCCTGAGCTTAGGTGATTCTTGTCGTAACAGATAAAACCAAAGGCTCAATAACTGCTCAAAAAAAAGGCCGTCATACCCGACGGCCTTCCAATCTAAATTAATGTGTCTTTATTCAACCATTCCACCTTCCCATAAGGAGGATTCACCACAGTTTGCAATTTTGAACAATTCATCATCTATTTCCACAAGCACGGATGTGTCGTAAGCATCTGTAAAAGCACCCCACTCAGCAAAATTAGGTGTGATTATCACAAATTTAAAATCAAACTCAGAGACTGCGGCAGCTACAGGGTGCCTGATTGCAATTTGTAGGTTTTCACCGCCTTTTAATGTTTTTGCTGCCTTGAGCCATTTGCTGGCCATGTTCATAACATCATCTTCGGTTGCATCACCTTCATAGGTGCAGTTAAAAATCTGTATTGTTTCTGAATAAACCGGAGCAGCAAAGACCATTAACATGGAAATAGCCATAACTCGTATCAAAGTTTTCATCTCGTGGTTCTCCTTGGGGTACAAAAAATATTTCATGCTACGGGCCTTGAAGGGTGTTTACACCGCCCGGAATCGTAACGCTGATCAATTCGCTGACGTGTTTTATAATAAAGCAAAACAAGCACTTTTGCTTCTAATCATTATATAGATGCAAGATTCACTGACCCGCCTTTTAGACAAGGGCGCCATGGCGAACAGCTCGTCCCAAAATATTTCTGTTGTCATCATTTGTACCTTGATCTAAGGTCGCAGGGCTTCATTTCAGGCGTTAATCTGAACCAGGCGATAATTGAGTGGATGCACTACCAAAGCACCTGCTGCCACGTGAAGGAGCACTAGCACCGTTAACATACAAATCAACGATATTTTTGCCAGCGGTTCGCGAAACCTGACACCGGCATCGGTGCCTGGGACCCATGTCCGGTATATGCCATTCAGGTCTGATCCGGTTTTTTCGAGTTTATGTGCTTCGGTGTTATCCACAGAAGAAATTCAAAGATCGGAGCGATTTTCGGGCGAGGCTGACAGGACCCATTTTCTGCAGCGTCGTGCGTTTCGGCGCTATTGCGGTGTCATCGCGCTTGACTCGCAACGGCCTTTATCAAAGGTCGTTTTTTGTGAAGCAAAAAATGGGCGACCTTTCATTTCTGATTTACCGGATCTCTGCTTTAGTTTTTCCTCCTGCCGACAGGGCTTCTTGGGGGCGTGGTCATTCAGCCATGGGGTCGGTGTTGATATCGAAGATGACACCAGGGAACTTGAGGTTGCTGAACTTTCACAGCAGTATTTCCGGGGTTCTGAATCCTCAGTTATTGAAACATTCCAAGGTCTGCAGCGTCTGCGGGTTTTCTACCAATTCTGGTGCCTCAAGGAAGCTGCGCTGAAGTCTATCGGGGAGGGCTTGCCTTTTGGTCTGGATACGTTCGAATTTAAGCTAAAGCCAAATCTGCGTGTTGTTCGTGCGCCCGCCGGTCACGGCGGAGCAGGGCAATTTGAAGCCTGCCTGATCGAAGGGACTGACAATTGTGCGGCGCTTGTCACCCGCAAACCTGCAATCTCTCCACTTTCGCCGTGATTTCACTATGACTCGTTCACCTTACATTGTCGACAACACCGATTGGCTTAAAACTGCCGCAATTATCCTGGTTACGATTGGCCACTTCGGTTATTTCTTCATTGAGAGCGCCGATTGGTGGAGTGTTGCCGGGCGTCTGGCGGCACCGCCGTTCTTCTTCATGATTGGGTACGCGCGAAGCCGGACGATCCCGCTTCGTTGGATTGGGCTAGGGATTGCTCTGACCTTACTTGATAGCTGGAACAATGATTGGGACTGGATGGCACTGAATATTCTTATAAGCTATGTGCTCATCCGGCTGATCCGCCCGAAGGTGCAGAATTTCCTGAAAGCATACCGATGGCTTGCTTTCGTGATCTTCATCGGCATACTTTTGGCCCTGCTGCCTCTATTCTCAAATGTTTTCGATTACGGCGCAGCAGGGTGGCTATGGGCTTTATTGGGCTTATGTCAGCGCATGTATCTTGAGCGTCGATCGCTTATCGATGATGTCGACACTTCCCAACGCCCATCTGCGGTCGTCTGCACAATACCTGAGAGCATAGGGCTGATGCGTCTGCTGGCATGCTTTGTTGCAGCCGTAGTTTACCTTTGGCATGAGCAGATCGAATTCTCGTTTACCGGGGTCCAGTTTACTGTTTTCCTTCTTGGCACCTGCCTGATGTCCTGGAGTCTGTGCCTGTTTCAACGTGCGCCGAGTCGTATCCAGCCAGGGAAATTCATGGGTAGTGCTTTGCACTTCATCGGTCGGCACACGCTGGAACTTTATGCGATTCCGCTTGCCGGTTTCGAACTGATCATAGGATTGATACCTCAACTGGCCGGATGACCAACCAGGATGCCTTCACGGACAAATATCAAGCGGACATGACGCCGCGCAGCGACAAGTGCTAACAAAGAAGCCCGCTAGTTTGCGGGCTTCTTTGTTACTAAATCATGGCATCTGCCATAAAGTGAATTTAACGTGAATTCACAGGCGGATTTCAACCTTGGTCCGCCTGCAATTGCCTGTTAACGGCAGCTCCGCACATCTGCTAACGAACGGGTCTCGCATGTGCTGATCCACGCAGGATGGCATTCATAAAGATGACATTCAAGCCATCAAGATAGGCGCGTACATTCGGGTCCTGGG
Organism: uncultured Gammaproteobacteria bacterium; assembly: GCA_963759155.1. Lineage (GTDB taxonomy): Bacteria > Pseudomonadota > Gammaproteobacteria > Xanthomonadales > SZUA-36 > SZUA-36. The sequence goes on from CAVWXX010000027.1 coordinate 178,132, forward strand.
TAAAGCCGATCACATATCCCTGGCCATTTTTTTGAGCCACGACAAATGGTTTGTAAGCCATTTGTTTCCGGTTCTGCTCCCACATGTAACCACTGGCAAGCAAATCATCTGCATTGCCGAATACCGCGACATTGACACCCTTATCCATTTTCACCGGTGTATAAATGTCAGAACCCCTGACAAGTACATTCAGGGTAGGGGAGACACCTGCGCCAAGCCAGTGGTCAGGGTCGACGTTTGATTTGACCAGAACACCCGCCACTGAATCGGGGCTGCCTTTTTCCGGTGTGATGAGCGCCATGTAGTCATCGCTACTGGTCAGGTACTGGCCTTCAACAGTGGTTTCTTTCGATTTTTCATCGCCACCTTTACCATTTCCGTTGGATTTGACCTTTTCTTTATCCACTTCAATAACCGCGTTCTCCCTGCGAATCGAGAGCAGGTCGATTTCGGGATTGGCCAGATAACGGTTGGCATTGCCAAGACCAATCAAAACACCGCCTTTTGCAACCCAGTCTTTCAGGTTGGCGGTGCCTTTTTCACCCAGTGCTTCTTCATAGTCACCACTCCAGCCAACTGCTGGCAGGATCAATACCTGGTAGCGGCTCAGGTCGGCCCTCTTAAGCTGATTCAAGCGGATCGCCGTCACGGGGAAGTCGAACTGCCGCTCGATGACAAAACGCGTGTTACCGGCGCTGTATGAAGAGGTGGGCTGATCCCAGGCGATAGCGACCCGGGGCGCATTGAACCTGACGACGTTTTCGCTGCCAAAATTCGGTCCGTCAGTGACCCAGCTGCTGTCGACCGATATCACGGTGGCCCCGGTTGTTGCCGCAAGCTCAACGACGGTATCCGTCAGCGTATTGGAGTTATCCGCAACGTCGATGATCAGTGTGCCTGCCGGATAACGCTTGCCAGAATGTGTAAATGCCTTGTCAGAACTCTTGACATCAAGACCCTGCCTCAACGCGTTGGTCAAAAACCGGACGGCAGTGGCCGAGCCCCATGGCACCAGGTAGGCAACCGGACCGCTTGCACCCGATACCTTGCCCGCTTGCACCAGTTCAGATCCCTGGGTGGTGAAGTTTCCGCTGATGCTGCGATTGCAGCTATCGGCACGTACGTTCATCATCAGGGGCAGTGACCAGGCGGTTACGTCGTAAATTTCGTCTCTCAGGTTCTTGGCCCGACGGCGTTCCTGTTCAGCGAGGAAAGCTTTTTCCATCGGTACGTCGGTGTCCATCAGTGTGCGGATGAAGCGCTTTGCCGGCTGCGATGTGTTAATGACATAGCTGCCGGCCTTGTAGGATTCTCCACAGGCTTCGAAGGATGCGTCAGCACGTCCAACCTCGACACCCTGGCGAACCAACAGGCCAACCAGCTTGTTTGCCGCGGCCTGATCGAACTGCGTTGGCAGGATATAGGAGCGGATACTGTCGTTCTTTCCTTCTTCTATCGCACTGGCGCGGTAATTGTAAAAATCGGTAAGAAATTTCTGACGGTTTGTCACCACCGCCTCAGCGGTGCTGAGTGATGTCACAAAGTGGTTGCGGATGGTGTAAGGGAAGCTTAAATCCTTGCCGTCATACTGCCTGACGATCAGCCCACGCGATGACGCCTGTTCATAGGTCATGGAGATGCTGCCAAAGTACGACGGCCAGCTGGCACCATAGCCCGGATAAAACTCGTCAAATACCTCACGTGTGTAATAGTCCAGACCAAACGTATCAAACCAGCGGGCATTGTTTTGACCGAATATTTCGAGGCTTTCACGTTGGTTTGCAGCAAGGTGAGGGTTGTAAGGGGTGGCACCTGGTGCAAAAAAGTAGGTGCTGTCCGAACCCATCTCGTGCGCGTCAACAAAGGCGACCGGATACCATTGCTGCAGGAGATCGACCCTGCCTTGTGTTTCCGGTTGTGTCAGGATGAACCAATCGCGATTCAGGTCGAAATAGTAGTGGTTGGTACGCCCGCCCGGCCAGGGCTCATTGTGTTCGGCGGAAAGCCTGTCCGAATCCGGCACCAGGCCTTCTGCAATCTCAAAGTGATGTATAAAGCGGTCACGGCCATCGGGGTTTTGCATCGGGTCAATCACAACGACGGTGTCGCGCATGATATCGGCCACGCGCTTGTCACCGCGCGATGCAAGCAGGTGATAAGCGGTTAGCATGGCTGCTTCGGTGGATGAAATCTCGTTGCCATGAACACCGTAGGAGAGCCAGGTAATCGCAGGCTGGGTTTTGATGATCTCCTGTGCCTCGGCACGTGTGGTTTTGCGGGGATCAGCCAGGCGTTGCATATTGCTCTTGATCGTGTCGATACGGGCCATGTTCTCAGCGGATGTGACGACCGCATAAACAAGATCACGGCCCTCCCAGCTCTGTGCATAAGTCGCCACCGAGATACGCTCAGGTGAGGTTTCGGCAAGTGCTTCAAAATATCGGACCGCATCCGCATGCCAGGTGATACGTTCACCGGGCTCGTAGCCAAGGACAGCCTTGAAGGTGGGAATGGCAGGGTCGTAATCTGCATCCGGCCAGTAAACAAAATCGTCACTGGCATTGCTGTAATTTGTAAACAGCAGACTGGCAAGAAGAATGAGGGTCATTCCGGTGCGTTGCAGAGTGGATTTCATGTTCTCTCCGTGTGTTTAATCAAACCCTGCACAATCAGGTACTGGGCGGTCATGTAAATGGACATTATCAGGATTCGTTCAAAAGGTACTTCAAAGGCAAATTTATTGATCGCGATCAGACCGTCTGAAAGCGCAAACAGGATTGCACCGATGGCAACAAGCTGGAAACTGGCAGAGGAGGTTGCACCCCTGCGTTTGTGGGCCCACACGCCCATCGCCAGGAGCACCAGGGCATAGATCAGTACGGGAATCAGCAGGTCGCCGAGACCCGGATAAATAACCCAAATCAATACGACCCCGTAAGCTACAAATTTGACGACATCCAGCGTTTTCAGTTCACCGGTGGCGGCGCCGGTTTTCTGGTAAGCGATGATGTAGAAAATGTGAGCGATCAGAAATGAAACCAGTCCGGCGATGAACCATTCGCTGGAGATCAGGAACACGTCTCCGGCCCAGGAAAAAACCAGCGCTGCCATGACGTAAAAACGCCAGCGTGGATAACCTTTTGTTGCGCTGGCAAAGTAAAGCAAAAGGGTAATCATCAATAATGGCTTGGCGGACATATAGAGGACCGGCAGACCAAACAAAAGACCCGCCAATACAGCTACGGCCGAGATCGCATACAGAATCCGCCAGTCTGGTTTCATGTTTCTCAAGCTTGTATTTTTATATCCTGCGGGATTCCCGGTCGTGGGCGAAATTATAGACTCTTTTACTGCATATCTGTGGCATCAGTCGTAAAATTATACGGATTAAATTTCACCGCAATACCAAGGAGCATTTATGTCACGTATTACCGTGGTCGGCGCTGGATTTGGAGCCCTGACAGCCATTCGTAAGTTACGTGCCGGTGACCCGGATATACAGATTGATGTCGTGGCGCCCAAACCCGAATTTGTCTATTACCCCGGCACCATCTGGATACCCACGGGATTGCGTAAACCTGAAGACCTGGTCGTGCCCCTGGATAATTTTTTCCGTCGTATGAAGGTGAATTTTCACAAGGCGGAGGTCACAGGTTTAAGAGACGCGGGGCGCACGCTGGAAAGCAGTATTGGCGATATCAGTAATGATGGACTGATCATTGCCTCGGGCGGTCGATTTATACGCAAGTTACCCGGTATCGAGCATTCAATTACACCCTGTGGTGGAATCGATGCGACCGTCAAGATACGTGACCGCCTCGCTGCAATGGAAGGCGGCACCATCGCTTTTGGTTTTTCAGGCAACCCTAAAGAACCAACGGCAATGCGCGGTGGGCCGGTTTTTGAGTTTTTATTTGGTATCGACAACTGGTTGCGGAAACAGGGCAGGCGTGACAAATTCAAATTGGTGTTTTTCACACCGGCGCCTAAACCGGGCGCGCGTCTTGGTCCGAAAGCGGTTCAGGGTATCCTGTCCGAAATGGCCAAGCGGGATATCGTTACCCACCTCGGGCACAAGATGAAGGCCTTCGAGGCCAATAAAGTGATTACAGAGGCTACCGCGTTCGAGGCGGATTTGATTCTATTTATGCCGGGCATGACGGGTAATCTCTGGTTCGACAACACGGAATTGCCGAGATCTGAAGGTGGTCTGATCAAGGCTAATGGGCATTGTCAGGTTGAGGGCATGGACAAGGTTTATGTCGCCGGTGATTCCGGAAGCTTCCCCGGTCCTGACTGGATGCCAAAACAAGCCCACATGGCAGACCTGCAGGCCAGCACCGCCGCTGCAAACCTATTGGCGGAACTGGCCGGTAAAACCGCCAGTGAATCCTTCAAGGTCGAGCTGCTTTGTATTATCGACAGTTACAACAAGGGCATGCTGGTAGCACGCACGCCAAAGCGTAATTTCATACTGCCGCAAATGCTGCCCTTGCATTGGGTCAAACGCTATTTTGAGTGGATGTATTTGCGGAAATATCGCTGATGACTCATTTGGGCGGCTAAGAAAGTTTCATAATTGGCTGCGGCCGCTTGTAATGAGATATCTACTTTTTAAGAGTTAACCCAATTGCCAGTCGACATTTGAAATAGGATTATACGACCGGAGTTAGCTCCACTACCTTCGAGTTGTGATATTTTTACTCGACTGGTTTTGCGCGCAGTTTCTTTAAAGAACCACGCTGTTTCTTGGTATCCATCCGCCTTTCTTTTGCTGCACGACCAGGCCGCGTGGGTATGCGTTTTCGGGGAACCTTTAAAGCGCTTTTGATTAAATCTGTAAGTCGCGTGAGCGCTTCGTTTCGGTTTTTTTCCTGGGTGCGGTGATTCTGAGCCTTGATAACGATTATGCCGTCCGTCGTGATGCGCTTGTCATTTGTTGTCAGCAGTCGCTGTTTGACGGCCCCGGGTAGCGAGGATGCTTCTATATCAAAACGCAGATGGATGGCAGACGAGACCTTGTTGACGTTTTGGCCGCCGGCGCCCTGGGCGCGAATCGCGGTGATTTCGACTTCATCCTCGCCAATACTGACCTGGTCGCTGATTTTCAACATACCGTATTGTAAGGGAATAAGAGGCTGGGAATAAGGGGGCCAGGTTCATCTACAAATCAATGAACCTGGCCTCTTTGTGCATAGGGCTAATCTTTTAGCCGGTTGAGTCCCATCACTTTTAACATCAGTTTCTGGAATAGCGGGTCAGTTGAGCCACGCTTGATATTAAAAATAAAGTACTTCTCAAATGCGATCTTCGACCAGTGAACCCATTTACCTTTTTTCGCCCACGTAACATTACGTGGCGGAATCTGCGGGACCGCGATAAATGCTGCACCGGTGTCACCCATGTCTGCCAGGCAGAAGGCGTTCCAGGTGGCTACCTTCTCGGGTGTATTGCCCTTGATGTGGTTGGAGATATTGTGTGCAGTCGCGGCAACCATGGATTCGATCATGTAACCCGTCTTTGGCGTGCCGGTCGGAACCGGGGTGGCTTCAACCGGTGGGATGGCGATACAAACACCCAGTGAGTAAATATTGTTCCACTTCGGGTTACGCTGAAACTCATCCACCTTTACAAAGCCGCGTGGGTTAACCAGGTCTTCACCTACATTGTTCACGGCATCGATACCGAGGAAGGCTGGCAACATCATGGAGTAGTTGAACGGCAGTTCATGCTGTTTGATAACCTCGCCCTGGTTATTGTGCTCATCTACAAACATCATGCCTTTCTCAATCCTGGTCACCTTGGCATTGGTGATCCAGCTGATGTGACGTTGACGGAATTCGGACTCCAGTAAGCCCTTGGAGTTACCAACACCACCGAGACCAAGGTGACCGATATAGGGCTCGGAAGTTACGTAGGTCATGGGCACACGGTCACGGATTTTGCGTTTGCGCAAATCGGTATCCATGATGGTCGCAAATTCATAGGCAGGGCCGAAGCAGGAAGCACCCTGAACGGCACCGACCACGATCGGTCCCGGGTTATGTGTAAATTCCTGCCACGACTCCCACGCCTTTTCGGCGTGAGCAATGGTACAGACAGACTCTGTAAAACCCTCCGGTCCCAAACCTTCCACCTCGTGGAAAGCGAGTGCCGGTCCGGTGGCAATGACAAGATAGTCGTAGTCAAGCGTGTCACCGTTTTCAAGTTGCAGTTGATTATCATCGGGTTTGATTTCCGTCACTGCGCTGTGAATAAAATCGATCCCTTTTCTCTGCAGTGGGTTTTTCAGTGGGAAACCGGTATCTGCGCGTTTACGCCAGCCTACGGCAACCCAGGGGTTGGACGGCACAAAACTGAAATCCGCGGTATTGGATACAACGGTGACCTTATGATCACCCGGCGTGTCTTTTTGCAATATTTCCTGTATTTCGAAAGCGGCGGGCAGTCCGCCGATGTTGGCGCCGACGATTGCAATATGTGCCATATGAAGTCCACTCCTGGTTCAGGCAGAAGAGGGCGTGTGAGACTACCCCTCCCACGGTTTTTAGATGTGAAGATATTTATAGCACAAGTTTTTTATAGTCAATTTGCTCTGGATCAACTTGCTCTGGATCAATTAGCTCCGGATCAAACTTCCAGGCTTCGCCGGCTAACAGTGTTTGATCCACTCGCCATCGATAATGTATTGATAGGCCAACTCAAGGTTACGTCTGGCAGCTTCACTCATCTCCAGGCCAAGACCGAACTTGTAGGCCCTGATGGTGAGAAGGTAGGCGGGTGGCGCCTCTTGCTGATTGATCTGTTTGTAGACCGCCAGCACCGCGGCCGGGCTCATCGCATGGGTGGTGAAACTGTCGTCTCTCTCGGCCTGAAGCTGGTGCATCTCAAACGGCTCCGCACATGACACGCCGGCGTCAATGAACAAGATACATTGACGCCCTTCCAGGTCGACAGCGTGTTCAATCTGCAACTGGAAATCAGTCAGTAAGTCCACTTCATCGAGGTCATTGGATTCGCGTTGATGCCTTTCAAGCCTGTCGAACATGGCCGGTCCCAGTGCATCGTCACCACGCGAGGGGTTGCCATAAGTAAAGATCAGAACGGGGGCGGGTGTTTGCCTGCCGCTCACTTGCATTCCTCAGAGCGTTCTGTTGATTTGACCGTTTACTCTTTTCTCAAGCTGATCGATCAGCTCACCACTGTCATCAACCAGGTTCAGCTGCATTGGCATTTTGCCGATCGCATGGGTTGCGCAGGACAGGCAGGGGTCATAGGCGCGAATCGCCACCTCCACCTGGTTCAGCAGCGCCTCACTCAAACGGTGTCCATCCAGGTACTGGTTAGCTACCTTGCGGATAGACTCGTTCATAGCCTGGTTGTTGTTGGTGGTTGATACGATCAGGCTGGCCTTTTCAACGATTCCCTGATCATCAATTTCGTAGTGGTGAAACAGGGTGCCGCGCGGTGCTTCAATGACGCCGGTGCCGGCGCGCTGTAACTCGCCCTTTGTGCGCAAATCCTTGCCCATGAGATCATTGTCGCATAGCAACTCAGCGATGGCCTCGGTGCAATGCAGCAGTTCGATCAGCCTGGCCCAGTGATAGCCCATGGTTGACTGTACCGGCAGACCATTACCAATCGCCAGGAATTCCCTTCGTTGGGTTTCTGCCAACGGGGTTGAAATAAAGTCACAGTTGTTGATACGGGCCAATGGACCGACCCGGTACCAGCCTTCCTCTTCACCCAGTGAGGTGATGAACGGGAACTTCATATAGCTCCAGTCCTTCACGCTTTCGCGGATATAGTCGTTGTAATTTCTATAATCGATGTGGTCAAAAATGGTTTCACCCAAATGATCTCTTGCGCGCAATCCACCGTGATAGAGTTCGAATGCACCATCGGCCCGGACCTGGCTCATCATGCTGGTTTCGATAGCGGCAAATGCCATGTTGTAGTCGTACTGTTCAAAAAACACCTTTTTTATCAGTTCAACAGCACCCTGAGCCCAGCCGATCATCTGGGCGATATCAGTCTGCAGGTAGCGTATTTCATTCAGCCTCAGTGACTTGTTGACACCACCCGGTATGGCGCCGGTGCCGTGAATTCGCTTTCCGGCCGTTACACGGATAACTTCCTGTCCGTATTTACGCAGCAGAACACCCTGTTTTGCGAGTTCGGGGCTGTCCTCAATGACACCGACAATGTTGCGGTGATGGACCTCGTCATCGTGGCCGAACAAGAGGTCAGGTGAGCACAGGTGGAAAAAGTGCAGGGCATGTGACTGCATCGTCTGTCCAAAATGCATCAAACGACGAATCTTTTCCGCCGTTGGTGTCAGTTCACGTGCACCAACGATCATATCGGTTGCTTTTGCAGCAGCGAGGTGATGGCTGACGGGACAAATGCCACACAGACGTTGTACCAGTACCGGTAACTCCCAATAAGGCCTTCCCTGTATGAATTTTTCAAACCCTCTGAATTCAGTGATGTGAAGACGTGCCTGCCGGATGTTGCGGTTTTTGCCCTGCAGCAATGTGACCTTGCCGTGTCCCTCGACACGTGTCAGGGGCTCAATAACAATACGCTTCAAGTCTTGAGGGTCTGTTGCTGTTTCCAATGCTGATGTCATCTCGATTTCTCTTTATCGGTCTGTCAGTGAATTAGTCATCACGAATTAGTCATAGTGAATCAGTGAATACGGGAAGTTGACGGCGTTGCCCGCGATGACCTCGGTCAGGAACAACCAGAGCGCGTCGGCTGCTGGCGGGCACCCGGGCAGGAAATAATCTACGCGCACGACCTCGTGTATCGGATGCACCTTGTCGAGTAATAAAGGGATTTCCACGTCATTGGGTACGTGCGGGTTCTCCACACCGATGCCGTGGATGTAGGCCTCTTCGAGGCAGTCCTTCAGGTCAAACTGGTTACGCATGGTCGGAACGCCACCATTGACGGCGCAGGCGCCCACAGCCACCAGAACGTCGCAATTGTTGCGAAACTCACGCAGGACCTCAACGTTGTCAACATTGGCAACGCCGCCCTCGATCAACCCGATATCACACTTGCCAACGGTTTTTATGTCGGTCAATGGCGTGCGATCGAACTCGACCAGTTCGACCAGTTGCAGGATTCGTTCATCGATATCCAGCAACGACATATGGCAGCCGAAACACCCGCATAAAGCGGCTGTGGCGACAATCAGTTTTTCTTTGGGTCTGGCTTCGGCTAATTGAACGTCATTCATCTGGACCACCATTGATAAAGGGCTTTTTCGCTGAATGATGCTTGGCGGCATCACCGACCACGCTGATGGGCAGGCAATCGTAAAGACGCTCACCTACCGGGGTTTCATAGCCCAGATGCTTGGGCAATATCGCGCCGGTTGGACAGACAGAGACCGCCTTGTCGGTGATCGCAAGTTGCGTATCCACAGCCTTGCCGCTGGGTGAATTGAATATGATCCTGGTTCTGTGACCGCGACCGCTCAACGAGAATACGGACTTCTTGTCAATGTCACGGCTGACACGGACACAAAGACCACACAGAATGCAGCGGTTGAAGTAGAAAACAATGTCCGGATGTGATGCATCAATTGACCGCTTGGGGAAGAAGTGCGTGAAATGCGGGTTCAACATGCCGGTCTGGTAGGCCACGGCCTGTAACTGGCAGGCGCCGCTCTTTTCACAGGCAGGACAGATGTGGTTACCTTCAACAAACAGCATCTGCAAGAGTGTCCGCCGTTTGTCAACAATGGCCTCGGAGCTGTTGTCCACCTCCATACCTTCGCCAGCGGGCAAGGTGCAGGAACACTGGTGTTTACCATTGACATCAACCACGCAAATCCGGCAACTGCCATGTGGTTTATAATCGGGGTTGTGACACAGGTGCGGAATGTATTCACCGGCCCTCAGGGCGGCGTCCATGACGGTCTCACCGTCCTCAAAGGGTATTTCTTTACCATCGAGTCTGAATGTTTTTTCCGTGCTCATCGTTCATACCTGATATGTGCGGCCTCGTCATCTCGTCCGGTGATATGCCTGGAAACCTCCAGTGCAGCATCAAGGTCGAACGCCGGTTCGTAACTGCGGTTCAGCAGACGTTTCGAATAAATGCCGGGAAACTTTTCCAGGGTATCCAGTATTGAGTTGGGCGCCGTTGTGCCGAGTCCACAATGGGCCGTTTTTTGCATGAGATGGCCAATCTTTTTCATCTCTTCAAGGTCGTAAGCGGTCGCGTGGCCGACCATGACTTTATTGAGAAGATTTTCCATCAACGTGCCACCAATACGGCAGGGCGTGCAGAATCCACAACTTTCATGACAGAAAAACCGGTTGAAATTCTGAACCATGTCAAGCAGGTCACGTTGCTGGTTAAAGATCATGAAAGAGCCGCCGGTCGGGACATCCTCAAAGGCAATGGTGCGATAAAACTCCTGCGGTGGAATGGTGAATCCAGCAGCCCCGGATACCTGAACTGCCTGGGTGTCCTCGGCACCGCAATCTTCCAGAATCTGTCGAATTGAAACACCGTACGGATACTCGTAGATACCTGGCCAGGCACAATCACCGCTGATACTCAGTAGCTTGGTGCCACAGGATTGCTCCGTACCGGCGGATTGGAACCAGTCGGCGCCAAACACCGCTATTCGCGCCGCGGCGACAAATGTTTCGACGTTATTGACCACCGAGGGTTGATTTTTATAGCCATGTGTCACGGGGAAGGGCGGGCGGTTTCGCGGAATACCGCGTTTACCCTCAAGTGATTCGATGAGTGCTGATTCCTCGCCACAAATGTAAGCACCCGCACCCATGTGTATATCGATGTCGAAATTAAAGCCCTTGCGTCCAAGGATGTCCTTACCCAGCAGGCCGGCATCGCGCCGATCCTGCAGTAGGCTCTCCAGCGCAGGCCGCAGATAAAGGTATTCACCCCGCAGGTACAGGAACCCCTTTGTTGCGCCTATGACACCTGCACACATGGTCATGCCCTCGAAGACTACATTGGCATAACTGTTAAGCAGAATCCTGTCCTTGAATGTGCCCGGTTCGCCTTCGTCGGCATTACAGATGACGTAATGTTCCTGCCCCGGGGCATCGCGGCAGAAACGCCATTTGGTTGCGGTCTTGAAACCGGCACCGCCACGCCCGCGTAATCCTGACTTATCGATAGACTCCAGCAGGGCATCACTGCCCCTGACAGCAAAGGCTTCAATGGCGCTGCCACGGGTGATCACATCATCGAGGAGCTTGTCGCGGCGTTGAATGTTGTCTTTGATCACAAAGAACTTCTTTGGCCATTTGGTAATGGGGATACCAGCCTCAATGAGCCCGACCATTTTGTGAATGCGATCTTCGTCCAGGCGGGAAACTGCCATGCCATTAACCAGCAAGGCCGGCCCCTGGTCACAGATGCCGGTACATGAAGTAAGGTCAACGCTTACACGTCCATCTTCCCTTGGCTTACCGGGCTCAACACCCAGCTTTTTGCACAGGCTCTCGAGCAGGGGAAGGCTACCCAGCATTCTGTCAGTGATGTTGTCACTGAAGCGAATATCGAAATCACCCCGGTCACTCGTATGCAAAAATGCATAGAAATAGGCAATCGAAACAATTTCTACCCGGGGCATATTCAAGTGCTCAGAGAGCAGTTGGATGGCCTCTTCCGGTATGTGGGAATATTGGTGTTGAATGCTGCAAAGATGTTGCAGTAACAGGTCAGGCGCATTATCCGTGTCGGATAGGAGCCCACTTACAAAGCGGCTGATATCACTCATGGTGCACGCTCTGAAGGTCAAACAAAAAAGAACGGTGACACCAAAAACATAGTTTCATAACGGTATTCCTTCTGCTAAACCAAGAGCATCAGTGAACACTTATTATGATTGGAGTAGAACACGTATAGAGGGCGTTTTAACTGATCTGGATCACTAATTTTGCCGATTTCAGTCGGTGTAAAAAGCCGCTGTTTCTTATGGCTATTCAGGTCATGTAAATAGGAGTTTTTTCGACTGTTTTTAATGGTTTTGCGCTTTTTTTTGAGACTTGGTTGGCGAATTTGAATGTCATTGGGCTACAATCAGAATGGCTGTTTTCCGGGTGTGTCCGAAGCGGTCGTATCACTTCGTTGCAAATTGCGCTGTTTTGCGGAAATAGGTTGAACAATAATGCCGGCAGTTACCATTTGGAGACCTGATCGATGATAGAGCTAAACACCGCCTGGGAATTTGGCTCCGCACTCGGGTTGGGTGTGCTCATCGGCATGGAGCGCCAGCGTACCCGCGGAGAAACAGAGATATTTGCCGGTGTCAGAACCTTTGCCCTGGTGGCGCTTTTTGGTTCGCTCTCCGTCTATGCCAGTGAGCAATCAGGCTTACCCTGGCTTTTAGGCCTGATTTTTGTTTCAGTGTTGGCATTGGTCATAACGGGTTACCGGGCAACCTGCAGGCTTGGGCAGATCGGTGCTACCACTGAAGTTTCCGTTTTAATCACGTTCTTTGTGGGCTGCATCTGTGCCTGGGGACAGGTCGGTATTGCAGGGGCAATAACCGTGATAATGATGTTGTTGCTGTCTCTTAAAGGTTGGCTTCACGATCTCGCCAAACGCATTGAACCCTCCGATGTTGAGGCAACACTTAAGTTCGCCATCATTACGCTGATTATTTTGCCGTTGGTGCCCAATACCAATTTCGGTCCGGAGGGACTTGAGGTTATCAACCCATACAAGACGTGGCTGATGGTGGTATTAATTGCCGGGCTCAACTTCGTAGGTTATATCCTCGTCAAGGTATTGGGGAAGGAGCATGGGTTTGGCATCACGGGGTTGTTAGGTGGCCTGGTTTCCAGTACCGCTGTGACCCTTGGGTTTTCGCAACGCAGTCGTGTCGAGCCGAGTCTGACACCGGTTCTTGCACTGGCTATTCTGCTGGCCTGGACGGTGATGTATTTCCGTGTGGTGGTGGAAGTCGGGGTGGTTAATTTCTCCCTGGCCAAGAGCCTGGCTTTGGGAATGTTGTTAATGGGTGCGGTGAGTGTCGTGATCTGCCTGCTGCTTTGGCGGCGGGGGCGAAGCAAGGAGAGAGCGGAAGTTGAATCAGGTAATAATCCGTTTGAACTTGGTGATGCGATCAAGTTTGGTGGGCTATTTGCCGTCGTCATTTTCGTTGCCAGTGCCGCTCAGGTTTATTTTGGTGACACCGGTTTGTACGTGGCAGGTGCGTTGGCGGGTCTGACTGACGTGGATGCGATTGCGCTTTCAATGGCCAATCTTGCTCAGCAGGATCCTGCAATGTCCACCGCCGCAGCCCGAACGGTCGTTATCGCAGTGGTCTCCAACACCATGGTCAAGTGCGGTATGGCCATCTGGCTTGGTGCCCCATCCATGCGCCGTACAATGGTGCCTATCACGATAGTCCTGGCTTTATCGGGTGTCGGTGCTGCTTTTTTGGTGGGTTAGACAGATACCTGCGATTAATTGGGGTCAGAGTAAAAACTCTTGGATTAATTGGGGTCAGAGTAAAAACTCAAGAGTTTTTACTCTGACCCCAATTAACTTAAAACTCAAGAGTTTTTACTCTGACCCCAATTAACTGACCCCAATTAACTTCAGGCTGAGCGTGTTGAAGACAAGATTACCTTTGAGTATCAACGATTACCCGCTCGACATCGCCGGTAAACTGTAATCGGTTTTCCATTTCAGGGGTCAGGTATACCGTTCCATTCTCGTCCACGACGGCAACCTGCTGTAAATCGAGTGCTCGGGCAACTTCAGGCCAGCCCTCCAGACCGGCAACCACCAGCGCCGTTGCGGCAGCATCTGCCAGTACTCCTTCCCTGGTGATAAGCGTGACCGATGCAATGTCCTTTGCAGGCCAACCGGTACCCGGGTCCAGAATGTGCGGGTAGCGTTCGGTTTTGTCCTGGCGGAAACGCTCATAGTTACCAGAAGTAAAAATGGCTTCATCACCCTCCACCTGCACAGAGCCGACCGTGCCACCGCCGGGTTTTCTGACAGCGACTCGCCAGGGCCGGTCACCGTGTGTACCGATGGCACGCAGGTCACCGCCGGCATTGACGATGGCATTGCTGATACCCAAAGAACGCAGCCTCTCGATGGTGAGATCAACCGCATAGCCCTTGGCGATACCACCAAAGTCCAGTTGTACGGCAGGGTTGTCAGAGCTCAACTCAAGGCCGTTGATATGAATGTCATTACTCGAAGGCTGGAGGTCCATTATCGCGCTGATTTGAGACGCGGAAGGGGGAGGGCCCTCAATCGGGTAATCGGATGTATGGAAGCCCCATAGCCTTATCAAAGCGCCAATAGCGGGGTTAAAACGGCCACCTGTAGCGGTTTCAAGGGGTTGTGAGCGACGGACCATTTCGACGATATCTTCGTCTGCGGTTGCGGGTCTGCCTTCGGCAAAAGCCTTGTTGATTTCCACCAGGCGACCCGGTTCCCAGGCATGCCAGTCACGGTGCATGGCCTGAAACATCTGTTGAATTTCGGTGAATGCGTGTCCTGCCTCTTCTGGTGAGGCACCCCAGAGCTTGATCTCGACAATCGTGCCAAACACATATAACTCAGCGCTCTGCTCCTCGTCACGCTGACAGGCCGAAAGAAGCACCAGGCAAAACAGGGCAATGAGGATAATTGGGGTCAGAGTAAAAACTTTGAAGTTTTTACTCTGACCCCAATTATCCCTTGAATCTCTCGGAGCTGAATTAATGATGGTGGGATTTACCTTCGCTTGAGCACTCAGATTTGCCTGAGCAATCCTCACCGGTGCAACCTGCGCAGTTGCCTGGTCCTTCACCACGGCGATGGGTCAGGCCGAAGCCGATAAACAGCACGATGAGTAGTAGCAGGGGTGCGATATAACTTTCCATAGCCCTTATAGTAGCCCTGCAAAGCCCATAAATGCCATGGAAAGCGTTCCAGCGATAATCAGCACAAGACCGGTTCCCTTGGCGATACCGGGCACGTCTGAAAACTCAACCGATTCGCGAATAGAGGCCATCAGTACCAACGCAAGTGTCAGGCCAAGACCGGCGCCGACGGCGAAAGTCACACCCTGGAGAAAGCCGTACCCGCGGTTGGTCTGGAAAATCGCCAGGCCTAAAATAGCGCAGTTGGTTGTCATCAGGGGCAGGAAAATACCAAGTTGCCGGAATAAAACCGGGGACAGTTTTTTAACCGCCATCTCAACGATTTGTACCAGCGATGCAATCACGATTATGAACGAGATAATACGCAGGTAGGGCGCAGTTTCCAGTATGTAAGTATTTAGAAACCAGGCACTTGCCGCGGTCAGTACCAACACAAAAATATTGGCCAGACCCATACGCAGACCGGTTTCAACACGGGCGGAAACACCCATGAAGGGACACAGGCCCAGGAACATGGCCAGGGTAAAGTTGTTGACCACCATGGCGGAGAAAAAGATGGAAAATAGCGACTGGTCACTCATGATGCGGCCTCCGTCGCCTGTTCGGCTTTCGTTTTCTTACGTTGCTCGATAGCACCCATCGCCAGCAAGATAAAACCGAGCGTCAGGAATCCGCCCGCTGGCAGAACCATGATGACCCAGGGCTCAAAGTTGGGGCCAAACAACGAAACACCCAAAAAGCTGCCTACGCCGAGAATTTCACGGAAGCCGCCCATCATGACCAATGCGATGGTAAAGCCAATGCCGGTGCCGAAAGCGTCGAGCAAAGACCGGAATGGATTGTTCTTGGATGAAAATGTTTCCTGGCGTCCAAGGATCATACAGTTCACAACGATCAGGGCGATAAAGGCGCCCAGTTCTTTATGTTGCACCGGTGCATAGGCCTGCAGCAGCATGTCGGCCAGTGTTACAAAGGTCGCAATGACCAGGATGTAGGCTGAAATGCGCACTTCATGTGGTATGAATCGCTTACAGGTTGAAATCAGGACGCTTGAGCAGGACATGACAAAGAATGTCGCGCCGCTCATGGCCAGTGCATTGGCCACGCTGTTAGTGACGGCCAGGGCCGGGCACAGTCCAAGCATCTGTATCAGTACCGGGTTTTCTTTCCAGATACCGCGAACAAAATCTTGTGTTGGGCTAGTCGTTCTCACTGTGCTACCTCCGCTGTTGCTGCATCAGCAGGTGATGGTGGAATGCCTTTATCCAATATGGGTTTCCATTCTTCCAGTGCGTTATTGATGATCTGGATGACGGCCTTTGAAGAGATTGTTGCGCCGGTGATCATGTCAATCTCATTGGGTTGACCCTTGCCGGCGCCTTCTTTGACGCCGAGCATAGGGGTTTCAGGCCCTGCGAAAAACTGATCAACAAAGTTCATATCCTTGAAGATCTTATCACCCAGTCCCGGTGTTTCCTTACTGTCCAGAATCTTCATGCCTGACAATTTTCCGGTAACCGGGTCATGTCCGAAAATGACCATGATGACATCCTGAAAGCCCGATTCTCCGCGAGAAATTGCAACGCCCGTGGTCTCGCCATTTGCATCGCGGCCGACATAAACACGCTTATACTCGCTCTCTTTTGCACCGCTTGGTAATTCAGCGGAGAGGTTATTGTCAACAAGGTAAAAAGTATCGTAACGCTCAACCCCCGGCAAAACCTCATAAACGGCCAGTTGCAGTTGCTCGGCTTTCCACTTATCAATAATAGGCTTGGTGTGCAGGTTCACCAGAACGATCAACAAGCCGGCTAATGCGCCTGCGATCGCCAGTGTGGCGACCAGGCGAAATGTTGAAACCTCTTTAGGTGCCTGTTCGTCTGTCGACGCCGGGCTATCCGTGTTCTCCACTTTGATATCCACGTCGATATGACCCTGGTTGTTGCTTTCCTGGCTCATTTGTCCGCCTCCTTTTTCTTACCGGAGGTTCCGAATAACCGTGGCTGCGTGGCGCGGTTAATAAAGGGGACCAGTGCATTCATCAATAGAATGGAATACATCACACCTTCTGGCAGACCGCCCCAGATTCGAATGATGACCGTCAGAAGGCCTATCCCGAAACCGAATACCCAGCAACCCTTGGTGCTTAACGGGGAGGTCACCATGTCGGTTGCCATGTACCACGCGCCGAGCATCAAGCCACCCGAGAACAACATGAACCAGGGGGAAAAATCTGATATGCCGATAACGTAAAACAAACCGGAAACCAGAAAGGTGGTCACGAAAATACTGACGGGGATATGCCAGTTAAGGTGACCACGCACGGCCAGGTAAATACCGCCCAACAGGATCAACACTGCAGAGGTTTCACCCACGGAGCCATTGATGGTTCCCAGCATAAGATCCAAAAGCGGTGTTGCTACCGGATCATCGCCGAATTTCATGTTGCCTAACGGTGTCGCCGCCGTTACCGTGTCCGGCATCGGGGTCATGAAAGGCAAGGCAAAGTTATCTCCTTGCAGGTTCCACCAGTGTTCTGTGCCCGATGGCCAGGTGGTTATTGCGACAGGGAAAGCCGCCTGTAAAAAAGCGCGACCGACCAGTGCAGGATTAAAGATATTCTGACCAAGACCGCCGTAGATGAGTTTGCCAAAACCCATGCCAAATACGCCACCCAGGAACGCCATCCAGAGCGGAAAACCGGGTGGAAGACACAAACCAAGCAACAGACCGGTAATCATGGCTGACCCATCTGCAACTGACCCGGGGTTGGATCCAAACATGCGTTCTGTAATCAGACAGCCTGCCACACTCGCAATGATGACAAGTATTGCACTTGGACCAAAAAAATAGATCGATGAGGCGATAACCGGCAGCAGGCTTATCACCACCGACCACATGATTTTCGTCGTCGAGTCAGGCGAGCGAACATGCGGTGACGCAGTTATTATTACCTTGGTATTATCTGTCATGATTTCGGCAGTCTTCTAAGTTGTGTTTTTGACATGGCAAAATACTGGGAAAGGGGAATGTTGGACGGGCAGACGAATGAACAGGATCCGCACAGCATGCAATCGTTCAAATGCGCCTTTTCTACTAATTCTTCATAACGCTCCGCCTTGGCCAGATCTTTCATCCATTGTGGGTTCAGGAAAATAGGGCAGGCTTCAAGACATTTTCCGCAACGAATACACGGCAAAATATCCTGTCGTTTACATTCGCTTTTTGAAAGTACAAGTATGCCGCCTGTGCCCTTGAGCACCGGCACATCCAGGTCGGATATTGCCTGGCCCATCATCGGACCGCCAAATACAATTTCGGCTGCGTCATCCGTCATGCCACCGCAATGCTCAATGACATCCCGCAGTTTCGTACCAAAAGGGATTTTCCAGTTACCCGGTTTTTTAATACCACGTCCGCTTACCGTCATGATACGTTCAATCAAGGGGTGCCCGGTTTGAAAAACTGCGGCTACGTTGGCAGCCGTAGCCACATTCTGAACCATCGCACCAATCGCACTTGGAAGAGCGCCGGATGGGACCTCGCGGCCCATGACGGCCTTGATTAACATTTTCTCGGCACCCTGTGGATATTTAACCGTCAAGGGCTGAATAGTGGCGTCGAGATCAGCGGGCTTGGCTTTCCGCATTACTTCTATGGCATCGGGCTTGTTGTTTTCAATCCCTATAACACAGCGTGTGATACCCAGTGCCTTAAGTTCAATTCGAATGCCTTCGTAAACCATCTCCGGTTGCTCAAGCATCACGCGGTGATCTGAGGTGAGATAGGGTTCACACTCACTTCCATTGATGATTAACAACTCAATCGGCTGGTCTTTTGGAGGGCACAGCTTGACATGGGACGGAAACGCCGCGCCACCCAGGCCAACGATACCGGCCTTGGCGATTTCCTTGGAAAGATCTTCTTCTTTCACATCCTGCCAGCGCGGTATCATCCGGTTTCGTCGCATCTGCGAGGAATTCTGGTCTACGGTAATACGGATTGACGGTACCATCTGGCCATTAGGGTGAGGCCAGAGCTCAATCGATTTCACCGTCCCGGCAGCCGTGGCATGCACGGTCGATGAAATAAAACCCGCCGCCTCGGCAATCACATCGCCCCGCTCAACATGGTCGCCGACTTTAACCAGGGCTTTCGCCGGCGATCCAATATGTTGTGACAGCGGAAGAATGACTTCCTTCGGGAACGGAAACCGCTTCGAGGGTATCCCCGAAGTGATGTCCTTGTTCTCCGGCGGATGAACCCCGTGTTTAAAACTTGGTAAACCTTTCATAATTGAATTATCCGTTCAACAATCAATTAAAAGGCTCAGCGCGTTTAATCAGCTTATCTAATCCCTTCTCTTTAGGGTTCATCGGATCACCCGGATGGATACACTCTGCCGGACAGGCTTCTGCAGCCATTACCAGTTGCTTGAATGTACCTGCCTTGGCATCACCGATTTCAGCCTGCTGATCGTCATTGTAGACAAACACCTTGGGGTTGACCTTCAGGCAATCGTCACAGGAGGTACAACGTATTGTGTCGATATAAGGTTCATTGCCATCGAACTCATCCGCTGGCGCTGCCGCCGGTGCCGCCGGTGCAGCTTCTGGTGCTGCCGTTTGCGCGACTGCGGCAGGTGCTGCCCCGGTTGTTGCTGCCGGAGCAGCAGCCGGTGCTGCGATACTGAAATCGGCCGGGGTATCAATTGCCGGACCATTCCAGCTCTCTGCCTTTTCGAGCAATGCCGATACAGTCGTGTCAGCGTTGCCCTTCAACAGACCTTCCGCCATCCTTCTTGCAATCAATAACGGATACTGGGTTGTCAGCTTGGCAATTTTTGCCTCGTACTCAGCTGTGATTTGAGTAATTTTGGCTTCCAGTTCTTCAGTCATGCTCTCGGCAACGGTATCACGCATGTTATCGGAAACATCAAGACCTGCGATTTCCTTCAACTGGGCCCAATAACCTAAACGCTCCACTGCAAGCCCGACGATTTCATCCGAGGCGGTCATCTTGCTGAGATGGCGGCTGGGATCAACCGTGTAAATGAAGGGTGTTACATCTGCACGTTCATCAGCGTCCATATCCACGTACTCATGGAAAGGCACCAGTTCGTCTTCACCATTGGCCTTCTTGAAGTGCTTACGGAAACGCGCTTCACCCAGTGCCCAGTCTGCCGTCGTAACAGGCAGGGTCAGTTTCTGCTCTTTGCCGTCCTCATCAAGGAAAGCCAGGTCGTAGGTCGTCCACGTATCGAGCGGTGAAGGGTTACCTTCAAGATCAATACATTCTGAGAAGGTGACGCCGGCATCCGGATCAAACACGATATTCGGTACCGCACGGCTTTCCAGGGCAAGCCTGGCCGCATCGGGTGCGCCAAAATCAGACAGGCCCCACTCAGGAGGACAAGGTGTGTTGAGGATAAACAGCGCAGGACGTCTTGCCTGCAGGCCTTTCAGTACATTCTGGATCAGGTGAGATGGTGTGGCCTGCGAAGACTGCATGACGAAGACACCACGGTGGGCGATCGCGATAAGGGCCAGTTCTTTACGAACTTCTTCCTTACCATGATGTTCCATGCCGTATTCGGCCATGTCTGATACCTGGCTGGTAAAGCCTGATGTACATGCCTGGCCACCCGTGTTGGAGTAGACCTGTGTATCAACAACGATGACACGGATCGGCTTGTTGGTGGCCATGACCCTTGAGAGGTTCTGGAAACCGATGTCCATCATGGCGCCATCACCACCGACCGCAAACAGCGGCGGACACAGCGTGAACTCATCCTCTGTGAACTGCTCCCATTCGAATTCGTCGAAGAATTCTTCATCTGCTTCGGCATCATAGCTATCTGACAGCAGTTTCTCTGCGCGGCGCACGGAAATGAAACCGTCAGCCATCTTGCGCATATGACCTTCAAAGATACCAACCGCTACCGATGGTGCATCCTGGAACAGGTGGTTAACCCATGGGAACGGGTAGGGGTTGTAAGGATAGGATGATCCCCACACCGAACTACAACCGGTTGAGTTGGTGAAGCCAAGGTTCGCACGACCGCGACCACTTGGACCTTCTTCATAACGCCATTTGAGATCTTTCAATTCTTCGATGGCCTTACGAATCAGCAGCACCTGCTCTTTCTTATCCCCGCTCAGTTCGACTGAAAGTGCTTCTTCATCGGCAGACACATCCGCCAGGTCTGTTTCTGAAATCAACAGGGAATGCGCTTTTTCATCCAGGGACTTGATCAAGCGACCAAGCTGCTTCACATGCTCTTCAACACGTGGACCCATGAATGCATTGACGGTGGAGAGCAACAGGTGGATGGTGGTTTTCTCACCACAGCCCATACATGCACCATCACCACCGGTCATGGACATGTAATTGCTTTGTTTCAGCAACAGGGATGACATAACACCAATGCCTTCATCCAGGCTGGAAATCTTGATGTACTCGTCATTGGTTTCAGGCAGGTTGCGCCAGAGCTTCCAGTTGGACTCGAGCGTCTCCTGGAACTCGTCTGTCTGCCGTATGCTCTGCAAGGCGCCATCTGCACAGACGGCCACACAAATGTCACAACCCTTACAGGTTTCAGGATTAACCGTGATTGACAGCAGACCGCCTGAACCTTTCTTTTTGTTCTCTGGCAAGTCGAAGAACGGTGCTGTTTTGGCTAATGGGAAATCAGCGACTGCCGCGTAAACCAGGTTGAACTGTTCATCGACTTCAGCACGACGTTCGGCATCCCAGTTATTCTTGCCGGCGACCGTCTGATAAGCCTGTGAAAAAACTTTCGCAAAGGTCTTGAATGTTCCGCTGGAGATAATGGTACGCGACTCTTTGCCAAGGTTCTTGATCAATTGAGTGAAGCGTGACAATGGATTGTCCGGTGTTGCGACGGTTCTTACCGCAGCTTCCAGGACCTCTTCTACAGTACTGACTACACCCGGAATGGCAGAGTCGGGACACTGGGTCCAGCACTTGGCGCAACCGGTACATTTTTCGGGAATAAACTCGGGGACATTGAAGCGGACCGCCGACATGTTACGCATACTCGATGTCGCCGCTGGTATGGCCGCGATAGCGGTAAATGGATCAGCGATAATATCTTTGCCGGTCTTGTACTGTACACAGACCTGGTTCCAGAAATCAGCCTGGTTGCCAAGGCCGCCCTGTGACTCGATACCTGACATCGCATGCGGTATCAACGGAAGCAGTTCTTCCTGTCCCGCATCAATGAACTCTTCCAGGTCAAGCTTCTGGACCTCATCAAAGCCACGCGAGATGACGCGTACGTTATCTTCAACAACGCGTGGACCCAGGTGACCGAACTTCTTGTTGAGCTGCTTGAGAATGCCTTCAAACAGACGTTCGCGTGACAGGTTATGAGTGGTCATCAGTGGTGCAGCATGGAAGAACGCGCCCATGAAGGCCACGCCCTGCATACGGAAACGAAGTTCAGCATTTGAGGCTTCGGATAGCGCAATATTAAACCCGTCCACCGACCAGACGTTGATGTTCTTGGCGCGAATCGTCACCTGCGCTGTCTTTGGAAAACTATTCCAAAGCTCTTCACCCGACAACTCGCTCTGAATGATAAATACGCCGTCTTCGCACAAGCCGGCGAGAGGGTCTGAGTGTAAAAACACATTCGGGTCGGGTGATAACACCACGTTAACGTGTTTGAGTTCACAATTCAGCTTGATCGGTTCGTGTGACAACATGGCATAGAAAGTAGTGGGTTGGCCTTTCTTCTCGGAGCCATATTTCGGGTTTGCCTTGATGTGCATACCGAGTAACTCGGCTGCAGTCATTGCAAGGTTTTTACCCATTGTGATGGCGCCCCAGCCACCCACAGAATGAATGCGAAGCTCAACCGAATCCTCAGGGAAAAGGTTCAGATCACCTGCCGAAGGTAGTGCCAGATCAGCGACGTTTGGATAGTCGACGAGGATCTTTTCCTGCCATATTTGCATTTTCGGCGCACGGGTGTCTTTCTGAATAAATTCGAAACCGAGGTAGAACTGGCGTTGTTTACGACCGCCATCAAGCATGTTTTCAACCGCAGCAATAACATCACCCGGTTGCAAATCGCGGCTTCCGAGGCCGAAACAGGCCGAATATAAATCAGGTACCTGGTCGGGGAGCAATGCTGCAAGACCATCATAAGGAAGAACGGCACGGTGATCATTACCGGAACGGCCATTCTCAGCCGCCTGTGCCATGGCAGCACGGATTTCACGGATCATTGGCAATTCGACGGCCAAGGGCTGATCGGTACGTTCCATCACGACCACGCCTTTCTTACCCGCCAGCATGTGAGTAACGAGATCGGCGGGGAAGGGCCGGAACATGACCATGTCGACCACGCCGACCTTGATGCCACGCTCTTTACGCATGTAGTCTGCGACGACTTCGGCGTTACAGATCACCGAACCCTGTCCAAGGATGACGTACTCGGCATCCTCCATTTTGTAACCCATCACACGCTTGTATTCGCGACCGGTCAATTCGGCATATTCCGCCATGGCCTGGTCAGTGAGATCGGCGATATGATCAAAGTAGAAAGGTCTCTGCGCAGCGACGCCCTGTGCGTACGCTTCCTGATTCTGAACGGTTCCCAGCATGGCCGGGAAGTCAAAGTTATAGAGTTCGGGAATACGACGCCGCTTATTGCCAAATACGGCCCGTTGTGCACCGGTGGGCGAATCAATCATATCCGCCGGATCACCAAGGTATTCTTTTACCAGTTCACGTTCGGGTTCAAAAAATGACTCGATGACGTGGGAGGTCAAAAAACCGTCCTGCGCACATATGCCGGGGTTCAATGAAAGTTCTGCAACCCGGTGTGAAATGAGATTGATATCGGCTACTGCCTGCACATCGCGTGCGAATAACTGGAAAAAGCCCGTATCATCAACGCAATGGTAATCATCATGACCAGCGTGGACGTTGAGAGAATGCTTGGTCATCGCGCGACAAGCGACATTCAGCACATAGGTCAGACGTTTGCCGACGGCCGCGTACAGCGACTCGTGCATATAGGCGATACCCTGGCCACTTGAGAAGTTGGTCGAGCGCAGGCCGACCATGCTCATACCGGCTGTTACGCCAGCAGCAGCATGCTCACCTTCAGGCTCAAAGAAAATTAACTGACGGCCATTGACGTTCTTCTGACCCCTGGCAACAGCGGAAGCCCAGCCTTCGCCCATTTGAGTGGAGGGAGTAATCGGATAAGCACCGGCAGCCTCACTGGCTGCGGTTTCCATCGTGACAACTGCGGCGCTGCCATCATCGGTTTTAAAAACGCCGGGGTACTTGGCACCAGGGTTTTTGACATCTTTCATTATCTGACTCATACGACTTTCTTCTCCAGCTCAGGTGAGCTCTCTACAAACTGCTGTCCTTCAACCCAAACAATTGCCCCGGTCGGGCAGCGTGAAACTGCTTTCGGGTCGGTCAGCTCGTTCTTTTCATAATTAATAACAGCCAGGTTATCGATCATTTCGATCACACCCGGCTCCGAATCGGCAACACATCGGTTGCATGTATTACAGGCAACACTGCAGAGGTCTTCCGCCGCATCGCCTTTGAGCAAATTTTTACATTGTACTATCAGCTTCTGCTCTATAGGCATCAGCACAAACAGGTCTTTGGGGCAGGCAACTACACAATCATTGCATGCTGTACAGCGCTCCGGAATGACCACGGGTAACAGGTTGTCATTCATATAAATGGCGTCGAGCAGGCAGGCACTCTCGCAGTCTGCCAGGCCTAAGCATCCCCAGTTACAGGCTTTCCCGCCACCGGCTACGGAAGCGGCGGCCTTGCATGATTCCAGGCCGGCATAGTCCGAGTTACGTGCTGCTTCTTCCTTGCCACCGGCACAAAGCAGGCGGGCGACACGTTTGTTGGCTTCGCCAGCATCCACGCCCAGATAGTTTGCAACGTCACTCAGCGCTTCTTCACCCATCACGGTACAGCCTGATGGTTGAAATTTTCCGCTAACGACGCCCTCGGCAAATGCCCGACAGCCCGGTTGGCCACAGGCACCGCAGTTGGAATTTGGCAGTAACTCCTCGACTTCACTGATACGTGGGTCTTCCCAGACATAAAACTTCTTGTTCGCCATCGCGATCAGGAAGCCAAAAAAGAGACCCACTCCACCGAGCACAAGGGCGGAGTCTAATATGGGATTTCCGGTCATAACTCAGGTTCCGTGATCAGGCTGACAAATCGGCCAGGTTGGTTTGGCTTAATAACCAGGCTGAAAGCTTGCCGGCCGGATCGGTTGGTGCTTCACCTGCAATTTCAGGAGGTACCGACAGAGATTCCAATAATGTGTAATCTTCGGCCTGTTGCGCAGGGCTGATTCCACCGATGGGCCGCTTTCTGACCTCTTTTGGAAAGGTGATGGAAGTAAAGCGCTCATAAGTGGTTGAACCGGCTGAAGGGTCATGTATAAAACTCACAGCGGTCTCGGGCAAAAATGCAGCAACGGCTATACCCTTGTACTCTGAAAAAGCTTTCAGGTCTGGTTCACCTGTGATTTGCTGAACAAATACCCGTGGGGAAATCACCCGTGACAGTGCTGCGGCCGGCGCATCACCTTTCACGTTGAAAATGATTTTCATGTTGGTATCGAGCAATGGCACGATTGAGGACGGTTTAAAATCCGCACCTGACACATTCACCATGAGGGCAGGGGCAAGGGAACGCTCCTTGCTATTCCACTCGGCATAGGGAAATCTTTCCAGTGTGGCCGCGTGTTTGTCTTCCTTATAGGCACCGTTTTTAGCAAGATCCACGACCCTCGCCGCGGCGAATGCACGTCCGATAGATGCCAGCCTGACACTCAATGTGTGTCCGAGCCCCTTGCCTTCATCCATATCAATAACAAAGAGGTCATCGCCTTGTGCCAGCAGGGACTTCAGTACCTCCTGTGCAGCGCGTATGGGTGCTTCTGACCCGGCGTCAATAACCCGCGCCTTGGGTGCAAAGGTATTAAAGCGATCCATGTCCATCTTGCCCTTGGCAAAATGACCCAAAGCTTCTGATTGATCCGCTTTTGTATCAGTTGAGCCTGCCAGCATGCCGCTTACCTGCCCCGAGGTCACGGTCAACGCAGCGTGAAACTGGTCGATACGTGAACGAACTGCTTCCAGAGCGCAGGCCTTTTGTTCTTCAAACTGCATAGCGGTCAAACTCCTTTTCAAGTCTTTGTATCTTTTCTTCCGGCGAAACGGGAGGCACCGCCCGGACTTCGTCGTAAACGGGGAAACTGTCATCACGGAAAAATATGCCCAGGCGCAACATGTCTTTGCGCTGTGCCAGCGCGCGTGCCCCATCAAGGTCTTTCGGGTCATGTATACGTTGAGCTTTGAACAGCTTATCGAGTCCTGGCACATTGACGCCATTATCGTGTATGAGTAACTCGGTCAGGTCCGGGTTCTTCACATTTTGTGTAAATACATCCGGTGTGAATTTCGGGCAACGCTGCAGGATGCGTACAAATGAAAACCCGGGATGGGCGTAGGCTGCTTCAAGGGTCGCATAAAGATGTGCGGGCACCCAATCAGCTGTCTGGGCTACAAATGATGCGTTTGAAACACCCAGGGTTGCCTGTAATGGGTCAAGCGCGGGCAATACTGATCCGCGTGGTGACGTGTTCGAGGTATGACCCTGTGGTGTCGTTGGCGACGTTTGATTCTTGGTCAATCCATAAATGTTGTTATCCAGCAGTAATACGGTCATGTTGGCGTTATATCGTGTCGCGTGAATCCAGTGTCCAGCACCAATGGAGGTGCAGTCACCGTCACCCATGACAACAAATACGTCGAGGTCAGGACGCGCCAGTTTAAGACCGGTTGCGATCGGCAGGGCACGTCCATGAATGCCATGGAACCCATATGAATTAACATAATGAGGAAAGCGGCTTGAACAACCAATACCAGAAATAAATGCCATTTTTTCCGGTTTCAGTTGGTGATGTGCCAACAGGCGTTTAACGCTGTTCAAGGCACCAAAATCACCGCAACCGGCACACCATTTACCTTCCTTTTTTTGATAATCTTCTGCTTCCATTCCTGAAGAGGCATCTTCTTCCAGATCAAGCAGGGAAATTGGAATACTACTCATTGGGCTACTCCTGTCTCTCTTTTCGCAGCAATGGAATTATAGATGTCATTCGGTCGAAGGGGTTGTCCCGGACAACTTGTCCAGCAATCGACATCAACCAGGGTATGGGCGCGCAACATCCAGGCAAGCTGACCATAGCGACGTGTTTCTTCGGTGATGTAGGGGTCGCCTACGGTGTCGGAGTAATTGATTTCGACTGTCATCACTTTCTTGAAGCGACTGAAAATTTCTTTCAGACCCGGTTCCATCGGTGACATAAAGGTGAGTTGACAGGTTGAGACCTTCTGCCCCTCTTCGCGGGCCCGGTCAACGGCTTCTTCGATGGCGCCCTGGGTTGAGCCCCAGCCGACCACCAGAAGATCACCTTCCTGGTCTCCATAAATTTCAGGTGGCATCAACGTGGATTGGAGTACGGCGAGTTTTCGGCTGCGCATCTTACAACCACGTTCATTACTTTCCGGCTCATAGGACACGTTGCTGTTTTCATCATGGGCCAGGCCAGTCACGGTGTGCGCACCGCCTGGTGTACCGGGAATGATGCGCCGGGACAAACCGGTATCCGGATCCCAGTCATAGGGTCTCAAGCCTTCGGGTACCGGTGAGAAATCTATCGAGTCCTGTTGCCAGCGTATATCAAATTCTGGCTTGGTGAACTGCTGCACACCGGTTGCCAGGTTGGCGTCGGTCAGAACAATAACGACCATGCGGAACGTCTCGGCAATTCGACGTGCGGTGACCATCGCGTGAAAACACTCTTCGATCGAGCGAGGTGCTATGACCACACGAGGGGCGTCACCATGCTGGCCAAAAATTGAGGATAGCAGATCGGATTGCTCTACTTTAGTTGGCAAACCTGTTGATGGCCCGCCACGCTGAACATCCAGGACCACCAACGGCATCTCGGTCATAATGGCGAGACCCAGAAATTCGGTTTTAAGGGCCATGCCGGGACCGGATGTGACCGTCAGTGCAACTTTACCACCGTAGGAGGCGCCAAGCGCCACACCGGCCGCCGCAATCTCATCTTCTGCCTGGTGAACGATGCCGCCATAATTTTCAATAATGGCCGCAAGTTCATGTGATACCGAGGTTGCCGGTGTAATCGGGTACATGGCGCACATTTCCATACCGGCAGCGACCGCGCCAAGGGCGGCAGCCTGGTTGCCGTTCATGACCACCCGGACATCCTTGGGCGCAACGGTTTCGACCAGGAACTGGAACCCCAGGTTCTCGCGTGCCCAGGCAATGCCGCGTTTCACAAGTTCTATATTTAACTCTGTGACCTTGGCTGGTTTCTTCTGGAAGATATGTGCAATTTGTTTTTCGATGATGGACAGGTCACGCTGATAAATTTCGCAAAGCAGACCCAGTGCGAACATGTTTTTACCATGTTGCGGATTGTCTACAACCTTAAGGGTTTCCTCTTCAATCGGAACCTGGATGAAGCGGTAGTTTTTTGAAGACATCTCTTCCATCGCTTCCGCATACATTTTGCGAATAGCGGGGTCTTCGTGATTTTCCCAGGAGCTTTCCTGGAGAATAATACAATCATCATCAAACGAACCAAGCCGGTGGCGGGAAAGACATACCTGATCATTAAACGCGATCGCCAGTTTTGACTGGTCACCCCAGTTGGTTATTTTTTTTGTTCCAAAACGAATGATGTTACCGGAGGTGCTGGTAACCGTATGATGTGGTGGTTCGATTTCGGCAGGAATAATCTCTACCGTCCAGACACCGTTGCCCATCTTGGCGCAGGTCTGGCCGAAAATCTGCGCGCACTTTTGTGCACCTTCACCTGAGTTGGTGATAATCTCAACCGTGTGTTCAGAAACATCACTGATTGTTA
>CAVWXX010000028.1:0-9721 GCA_963759155.1 uncultured Gammaproteobacteria bacterium
TTATAAGCAATGTTAAAAGTGTGATGATAATCAGGTTCAGCTTGCTGACTGTCGATGTTTGGTTAACCATAAAATTCATAATAACTCTCTATTGATTCCGTTTAACTTTACACCATTTAGTGCTACCAATTCAGTGCTCTTTGCTCGATATACAGCGATTGTGTTATCTATACCCCGAACCTCGCCAGCATAGAGCCACCGAGCCACCAGGCGATCCAAAGTACCGCGAGCTGGGTGACGAGGCTTCCTGAAACAGCCCAGCGGTAGGACGGCTCGCTGACACGTAGGGTGATCCAGAGCCTGACCACTATATTTGCACTCAACGCGGCAGCCAGAGGCAGGGCTCCCTCGAGCGCGGACATCTGTCCGGCGGCCACGAGTGAGGCGAGCGCAACCGCTGCCGAATTGGTGCTTACCAGGCCGGCAAACGCCACGGCAGGAAGGACAGCACCACTGCCGAAGCGCTCACTAAGAATCGCCGAAACGAGCATTACCGTTGCTACGATCAGCATGAATTTGACGGCGCCTTTAACGGAAAAGACCTGAGACGGCAAATCCAGCACAGCAGGTTTTGTTTCACCTTGCAGCGAGAGAAAGAAGGTCACCATCCCATAAAGTGCGGCGGCTACACCTGCCCCTAGAAGGACCGGCATACCGGCAGCAAACATCGTGGGACTCAATGCGAACAGGATGATTCCGATCTGAATCAGCGAAGACACAGATGACAGTGCGGCCCCTGCGGAAGCGCTGCGCACATCGCCTGGCTTGTCCTCCACCTTCCGACCCAATGCGGCAATCGTAGCCGTGCTCGATACGAACCCCGACAGAAAGCCACTGAGAGGCAAGCCCAGGCGGGCACCGACAACCCTTGTGGCAATGTGCCCTGCAGCACCTATCGCCATAATGAGCACCACGATGATGAATAGATTGCGCGGATTCAATGCGCCGCCCGGGCCAAGATCAAGGTTTGGTAATGCCGGCAAAATCACCAGAACCGAAACACCGAGAATCAATCCGTCGCGTAATTCGGCTGCCGTCAGCACCGTCCGGCTGAAACTGTGCAACACTTCGCGAGCAGCCAGCAGCGAAGCGATGAGTACCGCAATACCTGCTGCCATCGTGGCTGTTTCCAGGGCTAACGCACCCAAAAGCACAACAGCAAAAAGTGCAAGGCTTGTGGTTAGCCCCGCGGTCTTGTCATCTTGAACCACGATCCATGCAACGCGGATAACCCCTACGAGCACGACGCTAACCGCCAGGAGTGGTACGCCGCCCGCCATCATGCTGAGCGCACCGACAAGCGATGCCAGGGTGAAGGTTCGCACGCCGGCAGGGGCCTTCTTGCCAGACCGATGTGCTTGCTGCTCGCGCTCGATGCCAATGAGAAGACCTATCCCCAAGGCCTCGGCCAGCGCGAAAAGCAACTCTGTACTTGATTCCATCAGGCTATGTTTCGCTTGTAATACTTTGGTGGATTGCTTTGCCTGGTTAAGTGGTGCCTGGATTCCCTGCGGTTCACCCGTTTCCATTCACGGTGTACAAAAGGCATAGACCACGAGAGTTCTTCCCTTTTTATCAACGGCGGATTAGTTCTAATTATTCTTCTCAACATCATCATTTATTTATCGGTAATCCTTATCTGTATTGCCACATTAATCATTGTCCGTCACAAGGCGAAGAACCCATTTTAAACCGCCGATGGCTCACCGACCCTGAAATCGGTAGTGGATGTAAACACATGGCTTACTGGAAACCCTGAAACTTATAGGCGTGACAATACAGGTTTGCGTGAGCTGAAACATATTATCAATCATGTGAGTGCGAAGATTCGACTTTTTTAGAGTTGGCAGAACCACCAGCCACCACTAATGATGGTGATTTATTCGCTTCACAGAAGAGAAATTGCAAGAAATATTCGTTACATAGGTCCAGATATGGGAACGAGAAAAATTTATCTTAATGTTTTGTATGAATAATATTAAGTTAATATTGTATGAAATGATAATTTCATCTATCATTGTTAAATGAAATTACATAAGTCAAGTTCAGTTCTCAGCTCCGCTAGTAATAGCTCCTATGGAACTCTGCGGGAACGCTTGCTTACACACATCAAAGGCCTTTCCCGTCAACAACGACTGATTGCTGACTACCTGCTGGACAATCTCAGGGAAGTTCCTTTTCTTTCCGTGCCCCAATTGGCTGAGCGTAGCGGGGCCTCCGAAGCAACTGTTGTGCGTCTGTGTCAAAGCATTGGGTTTACGGGTTTCAGTGATATGAAAATGGCCCTGGTCGAGAACCTGCGCGAAGAAATGCAGTCAAGCACCCAGGACCAGGCAGCCGATACAATCGCCCGAAACGCTACGGATGTGCTTGGCTCAGTTGCTGAGCTGGAAATTCACAATATTAAGCAAACGTTGGAGAACATCGAAAGATCAACGTTCGAAGAAGTAGCAACAACCCTGTTCCGCGCGGATCATGTCTTCACTTTCGGTCTTGGTGTTTCCGCCCACCTGGCAGAGCTCGCGTCCTACCTGTTCACCGAGCATGGTCTTCGCTCCAACAGTTTTGGCACCCACTTCACTTCCCCGAGAGAGCAACTGGTTACATTGCGCGCCACGGATGTGCTGGTGGTGTTCTCACTTCCGCCTTATTCACGGCAAACGCTCGAAGTGCTTGAAGAAGCCGTTGAACGCGGTATGAAAACCATTGCCATCACGGACCGTCCAAGTGCGCCGACTGCAATAACTGCCGGTCAATCGCTAGTGGTTTCCAGCCACGGAATGACATTTACCAACGCAACAGCTTCGACCAATGTGCTGCTAAACGCACTTGTCGTCGAGATTGCCTCGCGGCACCGCGGTGATTCCGTTGATGCACTATCGAGAATTAACCGTATCTTGAGCAACCAGAGTTACCTGGTAGACGAAACCAGCTGATAAACGATGCATACCGAACACCAATCATCCCAGGCTCAGAAAACAGATGGCCTCTCGTCACGTATGCCGGATACTTATCTTCTGGTTGCCGCAGTCGGGTTGCTGGTATTTCTACTCAGCTATTTCCTGACCCCCGGAGTATTCGAAGTCGGGGAAACAACGAATCAACTTGGTGAGGTTTCACGGGTTATTGATCCTGACAGCTTTCGTTACGTTGAAGACGACAGAGGTTCACCCCTGTTTAGCAGCAATGGGGAAAAACCGGGCCTGTTTAACGCAGTCTACGAAGGGCTGGTTTCTGGTTCTCGTATGGGGGGTGCGGTCGGGATTATTGCCTTTATCCTGCTCACCGGCGGTGCATTTGGCATCGTCATGGCCACGGGAGCTGTGGACCGGGCCTTGCGCCGGGTGGTTTCGAACAACCAGGCGCGTGCCTGGCCGATGTTATGTGCGTTGTTTTTCCTGTTTTCACTGGGTGGTGCGGTATTTGGTATGGGCGAGGAGGTGATCCCCTTCGTACTTATGCTTACGCCGGTTCTAGTGCGCATGGGGTACGACAAAGTTACCGTGATTCTGCTGACTTATGCCGCGACCCAGGTTGGTTTTGCCACGTCCTGGATGAACCCTTTCAACGTGGCCATCGCCCAGGGTATAGCCGACTTACCGTTGCTGAGTGGAATGCCTCTGCGGATGGGCATGTGGTCGGTGTTTACCGTGTTCGGGATGATTTTCATGTTGAGTTACGCGAGTCGCTGCCGCGTGGACGTATCGGCTGTCAGCATCCAAGAGCATGAATCTGCCAGGCCAGCGTTGGCAATTGGAGATTGGATGATACTGGTTGCATTGGTGGCAACCGTGGGCTGGATCGTCTGGGGTGTTGTCGCAGCAGGCTACTACCTTCCGGAGATCGCAACGCAATTTGTCATCCTGGGTGTGGCCAGTGCTGTGATTGGAACACTGTTTCGCCTCAACGGGATGACTGCCAATTCGGCGGTCGAATCTTTTCGTCTGGGTGCGCAGGGTTTGTTGCCGGCGGCCCTGATCATCGGCTTCGCCCGCGGCATTGTCTACTTGATGGGGGGTGATGATCCTTCAACCCCCAGCCTGCTGAATACGCTTTTGCATTTTGGCGGCGAGTCGCTTGGGGGGTTACCGGGCTGGTTTGCTGCCTGGCTGATGTTTATCGGACAAGGTGTTTTTAATTTCTTCGTGACATCGGGTTCGGGCCAGGCTGCGCTGACCATGCCGATTATCGCGCCCTTATCAGACCTGGTTGGCGTCACGCGGCAGGTTTCGGTCCTGGCTTTCCAGTTGGGAGATGGCCTGACCAATATCCTGGTACCCACTTCGGCCGCGCTGATGGGTTCATTGGGTGCCGCCCGCCTTGAATGGCTGACGTGGATTCGCGCCACGGTCTGGTTTTTCATTGGCCTGGTTCTGCTGGCCAGCATTTTCGTCATCGCCGCTTCGGTTGCGGGTTTCAGTTGAGGGTTTAGATGTGCTGACATTAATTCGGAACGCACAAGTATTCACCCCAGAACCGCAAGGGTTTCGGGAAGTGCTTATCGCCTCCGGCCGGGTGGCGGCCATCGCGGAATCGATTGACATATCGGGCGAGGCACTCGAAGTCGTGGATGCCGGGGGTATGTGGTTGATACCGGGATTGGTGGATGTTTTGACCCATATGTGTGGTGGCGGGGGCGAAGGCGGGTTTGGCAATCGTACAGCTGAACTCCCTCCCGAAGCCTTCATCAGTGCCGGTGTGACAACACCCGTCGGTGCGCTGGGTACAGATTCAATAACACGAAACCTGAATGTCCTTTACGGACATGTCATGACACTCCGAGCCCATGGTATCTCCGCTTACATGTTGAGTGGATCTTACCGCTTTCCAACACCATCCCTAACCGGAGATATTGCAAGGGATTTGGTTCTGATAGAACCCGTGATAGGGGTCGGTGAAGTGGCAATTGCAGACCACCGGTCTTCACATTTGAGTATCAGCGAATTGCGTCGTCTCGCTTCCGATGTCCAACTCGGTGGTGTGCTCAGCGGCAAAGGCGGAACAGTGCTGATGCATATAGGGGATAGCGAGTCCGGCCTCGAATTGATCGAAGAGGTTTTGCGTGACAGCGATTTGCCCAGGCGCCTGTTCTATCCAACCCACGTCAACCGCCAGAAAGCCCTGCTCAAGCAGGCGATCGACTACACCTGCAAAGGTGGTTATGCAGATATCACGGTGTCGACCACACCGGAGCTCCTTGACGCGGGTGAGGTGCCGGCGCTGGATGCATTCCGCCAAGCCATCGATGCCGGTTCACCGGCCACGCACCTGACTTTCTCGTCTGATGCGGGCGGTTCGTTGCCTCATTACGAGCATGGAGTGCTGGCCGGCTTGAAAGCAGCGGAACCGGATTCACTGCTCAGATTGTTGCAGTCATCTTTTGCAGATAACCGGAACGCCAACCACCAGGTAATTCAGGCGATGACAAGAAACCCGGCCCAGGCTCTGCAGTTGCATGGAAAAGGCCGCATTCAGGCTGGTGCCGACGCGGACCTGCTGTTACTCGAACCGGACAAATTAGAGTTAATTCACGTGATGGGCCAGGGGCGTTGGCTGATGCGTGATGGAGAGATTCAATAAATGAAAGTCACAGAATACAGAGGAGTACACTCATGACATATAGCAACTTACACCTGCGAAGAAAGCGGCTGGTCATCACATGCACAGCGGCGCTTGCAGCCAGTGCATTTGCCCCGTCGATTCAGGCTCAGGCAATGGCCCAACCGGGCGAATCGGACTATGAGAGCGACACGATGATCGAGGAAATCACGGTTACCGGTACGCGGATCAAAGGCCTCGATATGAAGGGTGCTGCGCAGGCAGTCCAGATCGACCGCCGCG
The DNA here is from genome assembly GCA_963759155.1 of uncultured Gammaproteobacteria bacterium. Lineage (GTDB taxonomy): Bacteria > Pseudomonadota > Gammaproteobacteria > Xanthomonadales > SZUA-36 > SZUA-36. The sequence continues at coordinate 5,842 of CAVWXX010000028.1, forward strand.
ATATTCTTGAGTCCGGCGCGGATACTATCGGGCAGCTGATGCAGGATCTGACCGTGACGGGTGGTGGTATCGGCACCTTTACCACATCCACCGCCGGCGCCCTGTCCGGGGAAAGCCCGGTTGGCGCTTCCAGTGTTTCACTGCGAGGACTGGGCGTGGGATCAACACTGACCCTGATCAATGGACGCCGAGCGTCGGTGAGTGCCTTTGCTGTAGGACAGGCCTCGTTTATTGACGTCAACTCCATTCCCACTTCGGCTATTGAGCGGGTGGAGGTTCTGCTTAGCGGGGCCTCGGCATCCTACGGCGCTGACGCCGTGGCCGGTGTGGTTAATTATGTGCTGCGCAAGGACTTCGAGGGTGTAGAAGTTTCCGCTTCCTACGGCGATTCAACCGCCGGTTCAGATAACAGCCGCACGAATATCAATCTGCTGGCCGGGTGGAGCAATGACCGGCACCACGTGATGGCTCTGGTCGACTACTACCAACGCGACCCACTTTGGGATCGAGACCGCAAGGTTAGCGCGCAATCCATCAGGCCCAGCCAACAGGGCTTCTTCCCATCATTTAATGATCTCTTCCTGATGTTTTATGACCAGACTGAAGAACCACAGGATGGAGGATGCCCGGAGGACGAGTTTGGGTTTGGTAACTTTGGTGAGTACTGCGAGGTCAACACCAACCAGTTCACTTCCGTGTTTGACAAGTACAAGAGCATTGGCGGCCTGGTCACCTATCAATTTGAGATCAACGATGATGCAACCTGGTACAACGAGTTCATCTACCAGTATTCTGACTCCGATGGCACCAGCACACCGGCTAACTTCTCTCGCTCGCCGTATGACCCGGAGAGTCCATTGTGGCCGCAGGCATTGATTGATGACATCGTCGAGGAAGGCCGCTTCGAGGACCCGAACCTGGTGTGGGAGGACTTTTATGGATACCCGATCTATGCATGGGGCAAGCTTCCTGAGCCACGGGCCGTTAGCCGTACATCCAAATCTTTACGCTTTGTCTCAGGCGTCGAATGGCAGATCAATGATGACTGGAATCTTGACAGCGCATTTACATACGGGCGAAATAAATCTGAACAAAACGGCATCAGCGGCCTGGTTATTTCGGAAGAGTTCTACAACGCCAGCCTCGGTAATGTCTGCACAGACGGTACCCGGGTGGACCGGTGGGATGTGGATCTTGTCCGCCCCGATGCCTTTTACGTCGGTGAAACCTGTGAAGGCCTGGGTAAGACCACGCTTTGGTATAACCCGTTTAGTGGTCAGGAAGACCAGGCGCAAGGTATAGATGAGTTGATCCGCACACGGGCTAACCGAAATGGTAAATCGGAAATGTGGTCACTCGATGCCACGGCCTCGGGGCCCCTATTCGAGGTTGGCGGACGCACCGTGCAGTCTGCCATAGGTGTCGAGTGGCGTCGCGAGGAAGTCAATGACATACCCTCAGGGGTGGCTGTTGCCACCACCTTTAACCCAAACCCGGTTCTGGGTTTCAGTTCGACCTCGGCAGATGCCTCGCGCAACCAATGGGCGGCTTTCCTGGAGTTGTTTTGGCCAATTACCGATAACTTCGATATTCAGTTGGCTGGGCGTTATGATCATTACGACAGCTTTGGAGGTGACTTGAACCCGAAGGTCGCTTTCCGGTGGAACGTCGTCGATAGCCTGATCATGCGCGGCAACTACTCGACCTCTTATCGTGCTCCGTCATTGGCCCAGGTCGGTTCGGGTACTCTATTGAGTTCCTACACCGTCGACTGTTCAGCTACCCCGGACGCCTGTGGCGGAGATCCATTGGCTGATGGCCAGGCGCTGCTGTCTGAAGATGTAGCAAATGACGATCTTGATCCGGAAACCGCGAAGACTTGGGGTTTCGGTATGCTTTGGTCTCCCACCGACCGCATTGAAGTCTCTGCAGACTATTGGTCCATTAAATATGACGATGTGATTGGTATTGATGAAGATGACTTTATTCGCCGGGCCTTACAGGGTGAGTACCCAATCGTCGGAGAAGGTCAACTGCCTACCGGTCTGCCAGGACTGGAGATGGAGAACGACTTCGTCATTGACGCCCACTTCGAACTCAGCAATCTTGGGTTCCAGGACATCAGCGGTATCGACATGACCTATACGCAAAGCATCGACGCTGGCCCGGGAACACTGACTTTGCTGGCAGATGCCACCTACCTCATCGAGTACAATCGTCAGTCTTCGCTCGCGTCCCCGGAGATCGATGAAGCCGGTGAGTATCTTTACCCTGAATGGCTGGTCAACGCGAAGGTACGTTACTCCATCGAGAAGTGGGACACTTCCTTTGGACTACGCTACACCGACAGCTACAAGGATGATCCGGCTCCCCGTACGCTGGATGCACTCGGGCTGCCGCGTGATTCGGTTATCTATGTCGATTCCTGGCTGGTTTTTGACCTGAACGTCGCGTACAACTTTACGGACTTTAACTTCCTGTCCCTGAATGTGCGCAACCTGTTCAATAATGACCCACCCCTGGTAACGGGCACCAGCGGCAACGTTGATCAGATCAATCACAGCTCCATGGGCCGTTTCATCACGCTGCGTTACACGCACCGTTTCTAAGAAGAGAGGCGGTTCAGTGATGTTGATTAAAAAAATGCCGCCTACCCGGGCCCTGATCGGGGCCTGGGTTTTTCTGCTCAGTTTCGTATTTTCTCCGGCGACTCTTGCCGATGGCACACTGGTGATCGTCGGTGGGGCTCTTAAAAAGGACAATGCTGATGTTTACCGCGCATTTATCGACGCAGCGCCACCTGTCGGGCCGCTTGTAATCATTCCAGCAGCCAGCGGGCAGCCATCGCGGTCGGCCAACGGATTTGCCGATGACCTCGTGAATCATGGCTTTGATCGCACGCGGATTTCCATTTTCCCATTGGCCATGAAGGATGATACCAAGTCGGAGAATGTGGACGAAAGCCTATGGTTAAAAAATGCCTGGTCCAAGGAGCATCTGGACAAGATAGCCAATGCGGCCGGCTTCTGGTTCACTGGTGGCGACCAGACCAGAATCACCGCAATGCTGATCGGTGAGAATGAGGAGGAATCCCCATTGCTCACCCTGTTGCGCAAGCGTCTGGCCGATGGTGCCGTCATTGGTGGCTCCAGTGCCGGTGCAGCCATAATGAGCCGGGAAATGATCGCCGGTGGTGATAGCTTTCGAGCATTGCTGGAACCACTGGCTGGTGAATACAGTTCCACCGAGGAACAGGACAGTGGACGGCTTCATATGAGCCAGGGGCTCGGCTTTATGCCTGCCGGTATCGTCGATCAACATTTCGATCGAAAGGCCCGGCTCGGCCGGTTGGTGCGGGCAATGGCGGCCACAGGGCAGGCCCGGGCCTATGGCGTTGATGAGAATACCGCCCTGGTGATCAACCTGGAAAGTGATGAAGCCAGGGTCCTTGGCAGCGGCAGTGTAACCTTAATCAATGCCACCAACGCACAATTTGGTTTTGGAAAAACGCAATTAGTCAGTGGGTTGGAACTGAGCGTGATCGCTGCCGGTGCATCGTTCCGACTGGTTGATTTCGAAGTGGTCAGTGGCCAGGGTGACGCTACCATCGGCAACGAGTATTACGGGTATGCGCCGATACAAGGTGGAGGAATGGCTTTCGCCAACTCTCGCCTTGACCAGGCGCTGGGTTACGATCTACTCGATAATGAAAACAGCACACGTTTGAAACGCTTCAGTGTTGACCATGAGGGTCGCATCCTGGTTTACATCTTCACCCAGACACCAGGCAGCAAAGGTTACTGGCGCCGCGAAGGTTCCGGTGAGCATTACACGCTTTCCAAGGTTCGATTCGATATCCTCAATCCGCAAGGTCTACGCT
>CAVWXX010000029.1:0-21369 GCA_963759155.1 uncultured Gammaproteobacteria bacterium
TCACCAATGGTGTCGTGGTTGACGTTGCGAATATTTTTGGAGTGGACTACAGCAACTGGGATAACAACCCCTGTGATGTGGATGCCGCCAACGACATCGTCAACGCCATTACGGCATACATTGAAGCAAAACGTGTGGACTCGCCAAACCTGGCCGATGTGACCATCGTGGGTTCAGATGAAGTAAACCGTTTGCGCGTAAGCCGGACGAGACTTCCATCGCCAATGAATCTACTTTTGCCGGTGAGTTTTCCGATAACGCTTTATATGGCGCATTGGTGACACGACACTTCCTGTCCGATGACAGTTATGGCGACATCGATCCGATTCCGTGGCTCGACCGCTATCTGAATGTTCCGGAACTGGGGGTCGGCCGACTGGTGGAATCAGCTGCGGACATTGAGCTTGCAGCTCAAAACTATCTTGCATTTGGTGGTATTCTGGACCCGCAGACAGCACTGTCAGCCGGCTATGATTTTGTCGCCGACGCAGCAATCGATATTGACAACACCTTTACGGACTATGGCCCGGTGCTTGGCTTTAATGTTGAGGCTGCCCTGATTGATCAACCCGATGTTGATCCACTCAGTGCCTGGACCCGCACAGACTTCCTGAATGCAGCTGGCTTGAACTCAACCAACCCGGTTGACCAGGTGTCATTTAATATGCACTTTGACTTTGATGAAGCTTTACCTTCAAGTGGTGATGCCAATGGCAACTACTCCGACAATCTGATCAACACAAGCGATCTGGTTGGAGCGGACCTTGCGGGTGGAATCTGGTTTACAGTGGGCTGCCATTCCGGCACCAATGTCGCGGATGTCTCCGTGGTGGCTGGCGCACCCAGTGATGACTGGGCGCAATCATTCAGCCGCCTGGGCGCAATCTACCTGGCGCAAAATGCCTTTGGTCTCGGTGACACAGAAGCGCTTGCCCTGACCGAACGCCTGATGGCCAATTTTGCCAGTAACCTCAATGGCAGCCTGACGATTGGACAGGCGCACGCCTTTGCCAAGCAGCAATATTTTGCCGACCTGGGTCTGTATGGCGAATATGATTACAAGGCAATGCAAGCAGCCACGCTTTTTGGTTTACCGATGTATCAATATGGTAACGGTGCGACTGTCACAGAGCCTCCCGAACCTGCACTGCCGGTGGTAGTCGATCCGATTTCAGGCCTGAGTTCAGCATCCTGGTCGCTGACGGATACCGATATCACACAAACACTGAATACGTCCAAGGGTGATCTGTTCAGTGTGAATGGCGACGTACAATTTGTTCACTTCCGGCCATTACAGCCGATCGTGCGCCGTGATGTAACCAGCCCCGACGGCGAAACCGCCAGCGGTGCATTCCTGACCGGCCTGGTGACCGAGGATCTGACGGTGGAGGATATGGCGTTTGCCCGACCGGTGATTGATATGGGTGAAAACGAACCTGAAATCGAGACCGATGAAGTCGTCTTCCCGACCGCATTCACCAATATCGCCAACTTCAAGGCGCCAGCGCCTGGTGGCGGCCCATTTGCGCCGCGAGATCAGCTGAATGTTATCGTGGGTCAGTACACTTCGCCCCTGGATGGCGGCACTCATGGTACCGAGCGCCTTTTCAGAAGCCTTGATACCCAGGTTTTCTATCGACCAACAGCGCCTGCATCAGCGGCACCTGCAGCATTTGCCGCGGGTTCGACGGGTGGTGATTTTGTCCGGCCGGAATTTGATAACGTTCAGGCCAGTCTTGTTGGCTCCGCCGGTGCCCGCCAGGCTGCATTTTCTGTCGATGTCACCGATGAAAGCACAGTATTGCGTGTAGCGGTTCTCTACCTGCAGTCGTTAGACGACGGCAACGGCAACGGCAACTGGAAACTGGTCGACCTGATCAGGGGTGACGAAAATACCTGGTCAGGTGGTGGACCGGTTGAGGAAACCGCTATCACCAACGGCCAGATCGATTACATGGTGCAGGCCGTGGATGACAATGGCAACGTGGCCAACAGCACCTTTAAAGGCCTGTTCTACGTCGCCGAAGCCTTGCCAACTGCCCCTGCTCCCGACCCTGATGCCACCCCGGGTAATATAGGCGTCATCATCACCGTAGACGGAGATGACGTGAACCCGGGTGACTGGATTACCACCACGCCGGTAGACATTGCCATTACCGATCAGGATCCGGAGATTGGCTATGAGTATTCCGTCGATTATGGACCCTACGAGCCACTCCCGATGGACGGGTTGTTCCAGATTGCAGGTGACGGTGTTCACATCGTCACCGTGCGGGAATCCGACGGCAGCAACCCGGTGACCTTCGTGGTGCTGGTCGATACGACCGCTCCACAGGTTGTTATCACCACACCGGCCGCCGGACAATTTGTAATCCAGGGATCTGAACTCGCAGCCGAATACGACTGTCTTGATGCGGGTTCCGGCATTACATCCTGTGTTGGCACGGCACCTGACGGGGCGCCTACTCCATCGGCCTCAACCGGCAGCCAGTCTTTCGAGGTGACGGCCCAGGACGATGCTGAAAAAGGCCCCACAATCGCAGAGAATGTTTATTTCGTGGTAAAACCGCTTGAAGTCGCGGGTCCGATTAGCCCGACTGCCATAACCGATCCGGTTTCGATCAACGTTTCGGCAACAGACCTGGCAGAGTTCGAAGAAACGGTAACCATTGACTGGGGTGACGGCAGTGCGCCGGAAACGATAGATATGAGTGGCGCCAGCGTCAACGCGTTGACCGCTGATCACTTGTACCTGACATCCGATGTATTCACAGTCACTGTAACGGTAGATTACGATGGTCAGTTCACGCAGACCAGTTCGCTCGATTTCATCGTGATTTACGATACACAGGCTGGTTTTGTGACCGGCGGCGGTTGGTTTAACTCACCAACCGGTGCATACACACCCAGCAACTCAAGCGATGAAGATGTGACCGGCAAAGCCCATTTCGGCTTCGTTTCGAAGTACAAGAAAGGTCAATCGATACCCAGTGGTTCAACCAACTTCCGTTTTGCGGCAGGCGACCTGAAGTTCGAATCAACCAGCTATGAATGGATGATCATTTCCGGCGCCCGTGCTCGTTACAAGGGCGAGGGTAAGGTGAATGGCGGAACTGAACTGTACAAGTTCCAGGTAACCGCTATGGATGCTGATATTTCCGGTGCTGGCATAACTACAGATGGTTTCAGGATCAAGATATGGCGCGCCGGGGCCGGTGGTGGTGAGAACGTTCTTTATGACAATGGTCGCGGGGCCGCCGATGATACCGGTAACGGCGGTACCACGCCTATCGGTGGTGGGTCCATCAAGGTTCATAAGTCCAAAAAGTAACTCCAAGGCGACACAGGCCGGTCATACACTTGACCGGCCTGTTTATTGTGATGATAACTAAGAGCCCAGGAACAGAATCATTACTCTAATGAAGCAAAAATGAGTTAGAGTAAGAGTTTGATTTCCGCACCTTATGGTCAGGTTGCGGCGTTGGGACTATTCGCTGAGGTATAAATGTCGTTCTTTGAAGAGCTCAAAAAACGTAATGTCATACGTGTGGGTATCGCCTATCTCGTAGGCGGCTGGCTGGTGGTCGAAGTATTATCTGCCCTGCTTCCCGATTACGAACGTCTCTTCGTTCTGTTGCTTGTCAGTGGCCTCCCGATCGCTCTTATAATTTCATGGGTGTTCGAAGTCACCCCTGAGGGTATCAAGGTAGAGGATCACACCGATACCCCTGCGGAGGCCCAGTTCAAAGCCCGCAGAACCCGCAAGATGGATATGGGTATCATGTTGGCTCTCGCCCTGGTAGTGGCCTACTTTGTATTTGAGAAAATCTGGCTCTCTGACGTGGTAAGGGGCAACAACGATGCCATTGCCGTGTTGCCATTTACCGACATGAGCCCACGGCGCGATCAGGAGTATTTCGCCGAAGGTTTGACGGTCGAACTGCTGAACATGTTGTCTCGTGTCGCAAACTTAAGAGTGACAGGTAAGACCTCGGCCTTTCAGTTTAAAGACTTCCAGGGTGACTTCAGCGACATAGGCAAAACCCTGAATGTAGGCACCATACTTGAAGGCAGTGTGCGCGCTGTCGATAACAATGTCCGTATCACCACCAACCTGATCGATGCCGAACAGGGCCATACGCTGTGGTCTGCCAATTACGACCGTCAGCTCAACAATATTTTCCAGGTGCAGGATGAGATTGCCCGTGCCGTGGTCAAGGCACTAAAGGCCCAGTTGCTGCAAAATGCGGAAGAACCGGTAGACCGTGTTGTAGTCGCCGAAGCCTATACCGCCTACCAGCAAGGCGCCTATTTGCAGGGTCAAATGACGGTTGAAAGCCAGCAATCGGCTATCAACTACTTTAAACAGTCCATCGAAAAAGACCCGGCCTATGCCGAACCTTTGGTCGGCTTGGCAGATGCCAACCTGATGCTCGCCCTTAACATGGTCGCGATTGATCGTGATGTAGGCATTGGCGAGGCTACCGGCTATCTCGACCAGGCGCTCAGGCTGAACCCTGACCTGCCGGATGCCCACGTAGCGAAGGCATTGATAAAACAAATAAATTTCCGCGATCTTGTCGGCGCCGAACTGGACCTGAAACGTGCACTGGACAGCGACCCGACACATATCACCGCGTTGCGGCGCCTCGGGACCATATATGGAATACAGGGCCGTTACGACGAGGCCATGGAGACCTTTCAGAAAATCATTAACCGCGATCCTTTAAATGCACCGACCTACTCCAACTACAGCTACAACGCCTTGGCTGCCGGCAACCTGCCGGTTGCGGAGCAAATGATCAAGAAGGTTCTGGAGTTCAGACCGGATTCGGTATTTGCCAACTTTCAGCTCGCCCGGGTGTACCTCGCAGAAGCGGATGTGCAGGCCGCCGAGCTAGCCATTCAAAGTGAACCTCACCCCGTCTGGAAAAACATTGGTCTCGGCATGATTGCGTGCGTGAAGGGTGACAAGGAGAAAGGCTTGTCGATAGCCGATGAGTTGATCGAGCAACGTGAAATTTTCAATGCGGCTGAAATCTACAACCTTTGTGGTGAAACAGACAAGGTATTTGAACTGCTGCAACAGGCGGCCACCGACCGCGACCCGGCTCTGACCGAAATGAAACTGAGTTGGGCAATGACACCACTACGCTCTGACCCACGCTGGATCGAAATTCTTAAAGTGATGGGTCTGCCGCTATAATCCAGACCCAACACAGTGTTTTGAGTCCCATCATTGTGTTCAAACAGGCGGAAGCCGGGTAAGCCTGTTCAGCTTCGCTCAAAGGTCCCAATCAGTCGGTTCATACCAACCAGGTGTGGCTCTACCCGCGCCAGCAGTTGCCATAATGAAAGCCCCGCTTCGAGTTCGAGCTCTTTATCAAGCGCCAGAACCCAGAAATAATAATGGTGTTTGCCATGACCTTCCGGTGGCATTGGCCCACCATAGGCTTCCTTGCCGAAATCATTCTGCCCGCAGGTGAAATCACCACTGCCCTCACCGATTTCAGATACTGAACCGGGAATATTGTAAAGAACCCAGTGTACAAACCCGTAAGTTCCGCCCGGTGTTACCAGGGGCGCATCAGGATCATGACAGATCACCGCAAATGCCTTGGCCCCTTCAGGTGCACCGGTCCAGGATAAGGCCGGTGATGTATCAACACCTACGCCCGTGTACTGCGGGGGGATAGAACCGCCATCCGCAAATGCCGCACTGCTTAACTGCATGTCAGATAGTGCAAAACCCATGTCACTCTCCTTATCTCACTCGACTATGATCAAGCCTTAATCATAACGCCAATACACGCCTTTTTGTATTGAACGATCAGAATTCCCACTCTCAGTATCCAACATAGTCGGTCTTCTCTTATCAGAACACCTATAATGTTCTCAGAAATGATTTTCTTCTATCCTCGATAATCACCTTTTTGCCTCTTCAAGGAATCTCCAATACATGAAAGCCGTTGACCTTTTCAAACTACTTTGCCTGCTGATAATTACGCTGATCCTGGGTGCCTGCGAACGCAGTACTGAACCTTCTGTAACCGAACAAACTACGCCGCCTACAAGCATCGACGCCGCTCAGGAAGATCAACGCCTGATGGCATTTTTTGATGAGTTGTTTGAGCGCGATATCAGTCAAAACCCGGAATTTCAAGCCTACCTGGGTCGCAAAACGGAAGACTACGGACGCTGGAATGACTACTCCGACGCCTTTGCTCAACTGGAAAACCAACAAACGGCTGCAGATCTTGAACGCTTACGCACTGAATTTGACTACGAGTCACTGAGCGAGAACGCAAAGGTGAGCTATCGCATCTTTGAGTATAACCAGGAGCGGGATCTGCGCAATTTCGCCTGGCGGTTTCATAACTATGCCATTTCACCGATGAATGACATCGCATCTGATCTACCCACGTTTTTACAAAACATACATAAAATCGAGAATCGTCAGGATGCTGAAGATTACATCTCGCGACTGGCTGGCGCCCGGGCGGTGATGCAGCAGATCATAGAACAGTTACGCGAAAGTGAGTCAATTGGTGTCATTCCACCGATGATGGTTTACCCAAAGGTCCTGCCAGGGGCACAAAATGTATTGAAAGGCGCCCCCTTTGATGAGACCGCCGAGGACGGTATTTTACTTGCAGACTTCCGTGGCAAACTGGAGTCGCTGGAACTGGACACGGAAGAAAAAGACATTCTGTTAAATGATGCCGCCAACGCACTCAGTGGTCCGTTTAGAAATGGTTATCAGTCTTTAATTTCGGAACTCCTGCGCTTGCAATCCATTGCCGATAACGATGACGGAGTCTGGAGTTTGCCCGATGGCGATGCGTTCTACGTCAATCGCATTCAAAACTGGACGACGGTAACCAGGACCCCGGAAGAACTCCATCAACTGGGCCTGGCGGAGGTTGCACGGATTCGTGCTGAAATGGAACAGATCATGAATGAGGTTGGTTTTGAGGGCGACCTTGCCGCTTTCTTCGAATATGTCCGTACCAACCCGGAGAACTATTACGAGAACACCGAAGAAGGACGCCAGGAGTATATCCGTGAAGCAACCGCACTGATCGAAGGCATCTACGATATCGCTGATCAGTATTTCAACGTACTCCCGAAAGCGCCATTGGAGGTACGCCGCGTTGAACCCTGGCGTGAAGCAGCTTCTTCCACTGCGTTTTATAACCGCCCTTCCCCCGATGGCTCACGACCCGGGGTCTACTACATTAATCAGCAAAACATGAATGCGGTACAAAAGCACATCATGAACTCTCTTGCCTATCATGAAGGCGCACCCGGCCATCATTTCCAGCTTGCCATTCAACAGGAGCTTGAGGGCCTGCCCAAGTTCCGTCTCTTTGGTGGCTACAGCGCCTATTCAGAAGGATGGGCACTTTATTCCGAGCTTCTCGCTTTTGAAGCCGGCCTGTATGAAGGCATGCCGATGCGCAACTTTGGCCGCCTGGCAGAAGAGATGAAACGTGCAGTCCGGCTGGTGGTTGATACCGGCATGCACTACAAACAGTGGCCTCTCGAACAAAGCATCAAATACATGACGGACAACACACCCATGGCGCCAGCCGACATCGACCGGCAGATCAAACGTTACTATGTGTTACCCGGACAGGCGCTTTCCTACAAGGTCGGAATGTTGACCATTCTTGAGTTACGCGAGCGTGCCATGGAGCAGCTGGGTGAAGACTTTGATATCCGCGAATTCCATGACACAGTACTCAAAAACGGCGCAGTTCCAATGCAGATTCTCGATGACATCGTGGATGATTACATCAAGGCCAAACAGGATGGCTCTGCGTAAACGACTGGACAGGTAGAGCTGACTTATGAGTTGGCTTTAAGCCGCAACCTCTGAAGCATGCATTGGGCGTGTTGGGGTTTGTACGATTTTAGCTGGACATGTGCCGTGCCCAGATCAGATTAACGAGTGATTCAGAAGCTCTAATATCTGGTATCTGCACGGATGGGGGCGCTGGGGATGCGTATGGTCTTCCCAGGACTCGCTAGTCACATCCATGTGGCGCTCGGATTCGGCTTCCTGCCTCATACGGTCCTGGGAAGACCATACACACCCCCAGCTCAACATCAAACGACGTGCATCTTTCAGAGGTTTATAGTCCAAACATTCGCTAAGAAACCAGGCTTTTCAAGTTCAGAATCACCGCGCCGCAACCTGTCAGAAACCATTGACCCCTGCATTCGTGCAAAGCTGAGGATGTGTGGTGGTTTACTTCAGGACCGTACGAGACAGGAGTCGAGTATCGAACGCCACACGATGTGCTTGAGTGAGTCCTGAAGGAAACCACCACATAGCCTTAGCTTCCCGACTGATCAATGGTTTTCATCCTGTGAGCGTGAGTCTGAAGTAAGCTACTGCACAGCCTTGGCTTCCCCAATGATCAATGGTTTTAAACCCGTCAACGTGAGTCCTGAAGTAAGCTACTGCGCAGCCCCTGTTTCCCCAATACCCAATTAGTTTTCCACCAATAATCCATCAAAAATTACTGTTTACGTATATCCCGATTTGAACTAAGGTAACGTCCTTCATTTTTCGATATGAATCAACAAGGACTCTAGACATGGCAAACTATTTCAACACCTTGCCCCTGCGCGAACAATTGGCTCAATTGGGCAAGTGTGAATTCATGGATCCCGCTGAATTTACCGATGGCGTCAATTACCTGAAAGGTAAGAAACTGGTGGTCATTGGTTGTGGATCCCAGGGCCTCAACCAGGGTCTGAATCTTCGGGATAGCGGTCTGGATGTGTCCTTTGCTCTTCGTGAGGCTGCCATAACATCGCAACGGCAATCCTGGAAAAATGCCACGGAAAACGGCTTCACCGTTGGTACACCTGAAGAACTGATCCCGGAAGCTGACCTGGTTTTGAACCTGACACCGGACAAGCAGCATAGTGGCGTTGTCGCGGGTGTTGTTCCCCTGATGAAAAAGAATGCCTGCCTGGCTTATTCACACGGTTTCAACATCGTCGAGGAGGGTATGCAGGTCCGACCGGACATTACCGTCATTATGGTCGCGCCCAAGTGTCCTGGCACCGAAGTGCGTGAAGAATACAAAAGAGGTTTTGGCGTACCGACACTGATCGCTGTCCACGAGGATAACGACCCGCATGGTGAAGGCCTGGCGATTGCCAAGGCTTATGCTGCCGGTACCGGTGGTCACAAGGCCGGTGTGCTGATGTCTTCGTTTATCGCCGAGGTCAAGTCTGACCTGATGGGTGAGCAAACCATCCTCTGCGGCATGCTGCAGACCGGTTCACTGCTTTGTTTCGACAAGATGGTCGAAAAAGGTCTGGAGCCCGGTTACGCCGCCAAGCTGGTTCAGTTTGGCTGGGAAACCGTCACCGAAGCACTCAAACACGGCGGCATCACCAATATGATGGATCGCCTTTCCAACCCGGCTAAAATCAAGGCATTTGAACTGTCAGAAGAGCTAAAAGATATCATGCGTCCGCTTTACAACAAGCACATGGACGACATCATGGCCGGGCGTTTTTCCAGTGGAATGATGGAAGACTGGGCCAACGACGATGAGAAATTGCTCGGCTGGCGTAAGGAAACTGGTGAGACCGCTTTTGAGAAAGCACAAAACACCGACCAGGAAATCGCAGAGCAGGAGTTTTTCGATAACGGCATCCTGATGGTTGCGATGGTCAGGGCCGGTGTTGAACTCGCCTTTGAGACCATGACAGCAGCGGGCATCAAGGAAGAGTCAGCCTATTACGAGTCACTGCACGAAACGCCATTGATCGCCAATACGATTGCACGCAAGAAATTGTATGAGATGAACGCGACGATCTCCGACACCGCCGAGTATGGCTGTTATCTCTACAACCATGCCTGCCTGCCTTTGTTGTCAGATTTTATGACTGGTATCGATACCGATGTGATCGGCCGTGGTCTGAATGTGTCTGATAGCGGTGTAGATAACCAGCAGCTGATCGAAGTGAACAAGACAATCAGAAACCACCCGGTTGAAGCCATTGGCCAGACTTTGCGTGGTTATATGAGTGCCATGAAAAGAATTAACTAGACCTGATGTTGCCAGGCTGAAAACATGATGAGCTATCGTTTTGAATAGCACTGTTTTCAGGGAAGCGTGTATTCGCTTCAACGATTCTTTTTCCTTGCTTGATATCAATTGGGAGCTCAAACCTGGCCAGGTTTGGGCGATCATGGGTGCCAGCGGTTCCGGAAAGTCAGCATTGGCCTCGGCTGTCGCCGGGGCCGGCGAGTTATACTCAGGTTCTCTGAACGGTGTTGTTACAAATTCCGGTATTGTATCGCTTGAATCGCAAGCAGCGTTGATCGAGCGCGAGCGACTTCGTGACGACAGCGATATTACCGACAAGGTCTCCCTGGGCACGCCTGTCAGGGACATGCTCGACGAGGTTTGCAAGAATACGGAGTTGCTGCAAGAGCTGATCCACTTATTCAGGCTTGAGCCATTGCTGGAAAGGGGTTTCCGCAAGTTATCCAGTGGCGAAACCCGCAAAGTGCTTTTTACCCGCGCACTGACCAGCCATCCCGACATGCTAATTATCGACGGCCCTTTTGAAGGTCTCGATGCACAAACGGTGCCGCTCGTCAGCGACATACTGAAAAAGGTTTCAAGCAAACTACCCACGCTGCTGGTCATCAACCGCTTTGATGAAATACCGGACTTTGTCACGCATATCGCCCTGCTCGAGAAAGGCCACTTGAAAACCACCGCAGAAACCCGTGACAAACCCGCCATGGATTTGATCTCTCAACTGCTGCATCTGAAAACAGCAGATATAGAAATCCCTACAGCCGCTCCCGGTGACAGCGCCCCGCATCTCGAGCCCGAAGACCCGCTGGTCAATTTACGCCATGTCAGTGTTCGTTATACCGACAACCTGGTTTTTGAAGATCTCGACTGGCGTATTGAACCGGGACAACACTGGCAACTGACCGGGCCAAACGGCAGCGGTAAAACCAGCCTGCTTAACCTGATCACCGGTGATCACCCACAGTGCTATAACAACGACATATTCGTGTTTGGTTACCAGCGTGGTCATGGTGAAAGCATCTGGGATATCAAGCAGCATATCGGCTATGTTTCATCGGCATTGCAATGGGACTACCGGGTCAGCATAAATTGTAAAAACGTCATTATTTCAGGGTTTTATGACAGCATCGGCCTGTACAACAAGGCGACTGACGTGCAAAAGGAAGTGGCATCCCGATGGCTACAGGTGCTGGGTTTTCAGAAACGCGCCAGCCAGGCGTTTAACCAGTTTTCCTATGGTGACCAGCGCCTGCTGCTAATCGCCCGGGCGATGGTCAAGCACCCCCATCTACTGATACTTGATGAGCCCTGTCTTGGTCTTGACGATATGAACAGGCAACTGGTATTGGCGCTGATTGAGAAAATTTGCAGCGGCTCGGAAACCACCGTCATCTATGTCAACCATCATGCACAAGACCGGATTGAAGGTATCCACAATTACCTCGCTTTGGGCAATTCCACAGACCTGTAAGACATATTTAGCTACACCAAAACGACTCAAAGCATCTACAAATTAACCCGGCGTTCTGCAAAGTACCCATCCATGCACTATCTTTATCAAAGATAACAATAATTCGGAGTGCTTTATGAAACGTCGTCAATTCCTTCATTCTTCCATCGCAGCCGCAGCAGCGGTCTCTTTACCAGGTTCACAGGCCCTCGCTGCAGCCGTCGCCACGATGAGCAAGGTCGCCGGTGACGTCAACGCAGTCACGGGCAGTGGTTCGCAGATACTATTGGAGCAATCGGCACTGAAGGAGCTCAGCGGGAGTTTGCGTGGACAGTTACTGCTCTCCGGATATGATGGATACGACGCCGCAAGACGTGTTTTGAACCCAACCATCGACAAGCACCCTGCCCTGATCATTCAACCTTCCGGCCCCGCAGACATTATGAAAGCGGTGAGTTTCGCGCGGGAACGGGACATGTTGCTTGCAGTGAAATGCGGTGGCCACAGTTTTTCAGGCAAATCGACCTGTGAAGGTGGTATGCAAATCGACCTGTCAACGTTCCGCAGTGCCAGGGTGGATGTGGACAGCCGAACAGCCTATATCGCAGGCGGCAGCCTGCTGGGTGAGCTTGACCACGAGGCGATGGCTCACGGTCTGGTTACAACCGCCGGTACGGTTTCGCACACGGGTGTTGGCGGTTTGACACTCGGTGGTGGTTTCGGACGACTCGCACGCCGATACGGTCTGGCACTGGATAATGTCACCGGTGTCGATATCGTCACGGCAGATGGCAGGCTGGTTCACGCGGATGCCAATGAGCATCCTGACCTGTACTGGGGTGTGCGTGGCGGCGGCGGTAATTTTGGCATCGTCACCTCCTTTGAATTCAAGCTGCACCCCATGAACCGAACCGTCATTGGCGGTGATGTTGTATTTCCGCTTAAAGACCTGCCCGGTGTGCTCAAGGTTTATGCGGACTACGCACCGGTTGCGCCGGATGACCTCTACCTGGATTTTGCCGTGATATCCAAACCGGGAACCGAGGATGGAGTTTGCCTGTTACATGCCTGTTACTCCGGCCCGGCAGACCAGGCAGATAAGGTATTGGCTCCCATTTACAAGGCCGGTACGCCATTGGTAGACGGTATCAAGGCGGTCGATTATGTCGCTATCCAGCGAGCCTGGGATGATACCGACCCAAGATCGACGGGCAGCTACCTGAAATCCGGTTTTGTTGACGATATTCCCGACCAGCTCGTCAGCATGATCAGTCAAAACTTCAAGGCCTTTAATGAACGTGGCACAACCATGTTTTTCCAGCATTCCGGTGGTGCGATCGGACGCGTCCCAACCGGTGCCACGGCCTTTGCCCACCGTAAGTCCATCGCAAACATGTTTGCCGTGGTCGATTGGCCATTAGCCGAATCACGTGACTCACATGTCAAATACATCAAGGAATACTGGAAGAGTTTTGAACCATTTACCGATGGCTGGTATACCAATGAGGTCGATGACCACTCCAACAAAACGGTCAATTCGAACTACCAGGGAAATTACGAGCGTTTACTCAAGGTGAAAAACCAGTACGACCCGACCAACTTATTCCGTTTGAATGCAAATGTGAAACCGACGGCTTAACCCGGATTGGCGCCTGGCAGCGATTTTTAAAAGCGCGTCAAGTTTACAAAGATTCCTGCCCCGCAATATCTCGCGAACCGGCTCTGTGATGTTATAATTACGCCGTGTCGCATGCCGCTGAACCCATACGTGGAACCCGGCTCGTACGAACCGCTTGAGGCGCAGCCGCCGGGCTGCTTCGGAACATAAAACCAATAGGAGTTTAATTCAATGTCCACCAGTCTAGACCTGTCCAAACTCAGCCTAATGGATGCCCTCGATTTCGCGATCCTGATCGAGGAAGAAGCACGCCAGCGTTACGAAATGTTCGCCTCGCAACTCAGTGGCTCTGATGCAGGAACCTTCTTCGCCTCAATGGCTGTGAACGAGGCCAAGCACGGAACTGAAATACTCGAACGGCGCATGGCGCTGTTTGGTAAGGCCCCCATGAAACTGAAGCTACACGACCTCTACGACGTCGAGGCCCCGGACATGGGTGCACTGCGGCGCGGTATGTCCACGGTTCAGGCGTTCGAGCTTGGGCTCGCTGCTGAAAAGAAGGCCTACGACTTTTACGACATGGCCTTGCCCGGCATCACTGATCCCGAGGTCACGACACTGTTCACCGAGCTTCGAGACGAAGAACTGGAACACGTCGAGATGCTCAAGGAAGCAATGGCCAAATTACCCGCGAGCGCCAACATCGTGACCGAGTACGACCCGGATGATGCCCCCTATCTGTAGGGCCTGGTGAGACGCTAAAAGGCCTGCCGGATCCGTCAGTTGCTGCCGGGTCGCGGAAATCTTACTTGTGAAAACCCCGCCGAAGCGGGGTTTTTTGCTTTACTCAGTTTGAGTTATCGCTCAATCGTCGTGATCATCATTCAGAGCGCACACATCTTTTTCGTCCAGCACCACGGAAGTACCTATACAACCAGGTACGCCAATTTCCGTCCCAAACTGGTTCTTCTCCCAAGAATTCCTGCATATACCATCCGGATTAGGCAGCAGGTTGAAACCGACGTGTGATCCCAATGGGCTTCGAAGAAGATCAACCCAGGGGCTGACCTTCCACAATATTTGATCTGATGGTGTTTCCCGATTGGGCATGGCGTAGTACCACTCTTCAGCTGGTATCGGGATCTTGCCAGTAAAAACCCAACATCGTGATTCCCGTATTCTGATTGCCAGTCACGAGATTACCGCGTACAAGGTTTCCGGTAGAGCCGTTTTCTCCAGACCCCCAATACACTGATATTCCATCCGCATTGTCATGCAAGCGATTGCACATGACTCGTGAATTTTCTTCAGATGAGAGGCTAATGCCGGAACCTTGCCAGCCGTCCCCATTACCTACCGAGGTGTTGTGTTTGAACAGGTTGCCACTGCTCACCCAAGAGCCGATTCCATCTGTTGCATTGCCGTAGGTATGATTATGCATAATCACGTTGTTACGGCTCATCCATAACGTGATACCCGTGCCCCATACCCAGGCTTCACGATCGCTGTCTCACCACTGGGTGTTACCCGTCGATGTCATGTTCATGACCTTCGAGTCCTCGGTTGTAATAATAACGATGCCATCCCTGCAATTCGAAACATGCCCATTCTTGATCGTGATGTTGCTGATCAAGCCTTCCCCTGGACTTTCGGTAAAGATACCAGCAACCGGCAGATCGTTATCTGCACAAGAAATTTTATGGTTCTTCAGGTTCAGTGTAATGTCGGAGCCCATGATCCCGACGCCTTGCCCTGGACAATCCAGCAGGTCATGATCGAGCTTGTAGTTGCCGGGCTCGGTGAGTATCGTGCCGCACTCAGTCACGGCTTTGGGAGCCCCAGTGATTTGGGCCTGCTTTTTTAGATCCTGCAAGCGCAAAGCCTGCCACGAGCAGCAAAATGGGTAGAAGTATAAAAAAAGAATATCCCTGCTTTTTCATTCCAGTTTCTCCTGTTTTTCAGTCCGTCCCTGGTATATGTAGAACAAGCCCGCATTTCTACGAGCGGTTGTATGAGGAAATACGCTGTAAGCCTCCTCACGAACGACTGTTCGTCCCTGCGAAATTATCCCTGCAAATCCTGGTTCGCTCAGTAGATCAGGTTTAGTTACCTGCCCCATAAAGCCGGTCGATGACCGCTCTGTCGCATCGGGAGCTTATCGGGTACATCGATCAGCTGGCGAAGGGATAGCGTTCATTAGCTCAAGATTACGGGTGAATATGGTTAGGGGGTTATCAAAAAAGCGACAAATACTTTCAATTTTGCGACAACTTTCGCTTCTGGCGACTTTTTGCCGTTTTTCAATTTAACGCGCAAGCGTCATCTAACCGATTGAAAGAAAACGGGAAAGCAGGCATCCACTTAGCTATAATTCTAGCAATACAAAGGTTTGAAAAAGGCCAGCAATAGCCGGTAAGAGTTCCTAAATGATGCACTCAAATATGAGCATTCAGCTATGCTTCAGCTAACGCGTGGAGAATACCGTCTTAGTTACTCATTCATTTGATGTGCATCAGTATTGGGTCTGAGAAGCCAGCGTATCATCGGCCCGGATTCATACTCGGTCGAGAGGAGTCTTTTATCGTGAATCGCAATATTTCTCTGTTTGCTATCGTGCCAGTTGTTATAGCACTCGCTCTGCCTCAGCAGTCCTGGGCGGTAGATTGTTCTGCCGCTGACATAAAATTGACTAGTCAGGTAGCCATCACAAATTTTCAGGCTGACTACGGTGATGGTGGCGTTTGCGATACAGTGACCGGCAATTTAACGATCCAGGGAGCTGAAGGCCTATCCGCTGGAGGCGACATCACTGATTTAAGCGGATTACTTGGTGTCACTGGCATCGGTGGTGACCTTGACGTCCGGCTCAATAGAGACCTGGCCAACATTGATGGGCTGGCAAATCTTACAAATGTAGGTGGAAGCCTGGGTTTCAGCAGGAATCCCAGCCTGATCAATATCGATGGACTTAACAATCTAAGCGGAGCGGCTAATGGACTAAGTTTTTATCAGAACGGCAGCCTGCTTAATCTCAATGGATTGATTAATCTCACTGAAGCTTCAGCAATTTCAATCTATGACAACGACAGCCTTACGAGTATTGCTGGCCTCGCAAATCTTAGAGGTGTTGTGGGCATTTCATACATTGAAAGAAATGACAATCTCACCAATATTGACGGGTTGGAAGGACTCACCGGAGTAAATTCTCAGCTGAGAATAGTCGATAACCCATCTCTCGCCAACATAGATGGTCTCGCAGGCGTGATTGACATAGATTCACTGACCATATGGAATAACGACAGCCTGACCAATCTTGATGGCCTGGGAAATTTAACAAGCGCCGGCAATCTGACCTTGGAGGAAAATAGTCTTCTAGCCAGTGTAACCGGCCTCAAGAACCTTACCCAGCTTAATGTCTTTAGGGCCTTAGGCAACCCATCACTAACCAATCTTGATGGTCTGGAGAACCTTACAAGCATTGGTCACTTGGACATCGATTCAAACGATTCTCTTGCCAATGTAGATGGTCTCAGAAACCTTGCCGAGGTAGATGGAAGCTTATACCTTGAACGCAATGACGCCCTCTCTAACATTAATGGGTTTAGTAATCTGGCTTACGTTAACGGTACGCTATATATCTACGGGAATCAGTCCCTGCTTGAAGTCAGTGGTCTCTCCAGTCTGACCGCAGTGAGCAAGGACGCCACCATAAGACTTAACAATTCACTGACCAACCTTGATGGTTTATCTTCCCTCGTTTATGTGGGTGATTACATAGCTGTTGTTGAGCATGAATCACTGGCACAGTGCCAAGGTTTGGTTCGGTTATTGGATCAGTGGGATGATGCCGAACCAGGTCCTGGCCCGGGTACAAGTGGTATTCCAGATGTGAGGTTAAACATCATATTGAGAGATAACCTTGCTGGCTGTAACTCTACCGAGGAAATTCTTGCAAATACCGACCCCTCGCGGATCAATGTCGGCCTTAATGATGCGTGGTACAACCCTGAAACTGATGGTCAGGGTTTTTTCATCACCATATTTCCTGATCTCGGTACAGCCGCACTGGCTTGGTTTACCTATGATACCGAACTACCGCCTGATGATGCGCAAGCCAACCTTGGTGACCCTGGTCAACGCTGGTTAACAGCAACTGGCCCCATCGTGGACAATCAGATATTCATGGATATTGAAATTACCTCTGGTGGTCTTTTTGATATGCCTTCTGAAATCGAACGTAGTGATGACGGTACGATAATACTAACTTTCACCAGCTGCAATTCAGGCACTGTTGATTACGACATACCGTCGATCAACAGACAGGGAATCGTACCGATTCAGCGTGTTGCTGGTGACAACATTGCGTTTTGTGAAGCTCTCAGCACATATTAAGAGGTCGTTGCTCATCGGATAACCGGGGTTTCACTTATGACTGCAGGCAGCCAAGAGCGACCATCACAGTTCAGTTTTTACTCTGACCCCAATTATCCGAAATGGCAGGTTGCGGCCAGAAGGAATCGTCCAGCTTTCCCTGATGAATACCTGTTTCCTATACGCTTCGATACCTGATTCTTGTCAATTAACCGGTTTTACCGAAGGAAAAGCCCAGCTGCCGTCGAGTATCGCCTTTTGCGGCTGGTACATGCGAATCGCGTAGTTCCAGCCCTCGGTGATGGGCAGATAGTTCTCGCTCTTGGAATCACCGCCGAAACGAATCGTGTAGGAGCCGTTCTCGTTGGGCCTGGCGGAGAAGTTGTTGAGGCTGTTGCGGCCAAGGTCGTTCGCTTCGAGGTATCCGTCGGCGTTGTAGACCGTGATCGACCAGAACGCGTCGACCGGGACGTCTTTGACCGTCACCGTGTGCGGTGTACTGCCATCGTTCGCGTCGACGCTGTCGAGTATGTACATAGCAGCGGTGACGGGTAATCCGCCCCAACCGGCCGCGGCGCCAACGAGGTGGTCGATCGGTCGAACTTCTTCATTGCTACCGAATGCATAGGTGGCGTCGAAACCAAGCACGGCCAGATCGTTGAGCGCCTTGCGGGCAACCGCGAGCTGCTCCGTGTCCCAGTCCGGTGCTTCGAACGGCCCTTCACCGCCGCCTCTGATCTCGACTTCGTCCTGTGCCGCGTGGGCTTTGGCCAGGTCAGCGGAATCGGCAGCATCGTAGAAGGTGCGCAAGCTGACAAAGGCAAAGCGAGTTCCGACCTCGTCCTCGGTCAAGGTGTAGGTCCCCGGTTTGGCTTCCACGAAACAGTAATGATCCTGGCTGATCACATGCATGGACATGTAGCGGCCGCCGACCTGCGGCAGTGCGATCGTAACGGGCTTGGACAGGTCCAGCACCGTCCCGGAGTAAAGCGTGTCCTGGTTCATGCGGATGACGGGCTGATTGTCCGGGGTGGTGGGCTCGCGGAGATGGGTGAATTCACCGAAACGGACCTGGAATGCCTTCATGTTGGCGCGGAACATGTGATCCGATTCGGCCCGCACAAAATTATCGACGGTGACCGGCTCGGCCGCCTGAACGTGGCCCATAGCGAGGGTCAGTGCGACAGATATCGAGATAAGGAGTGCGCGTACACTGATAAGTAGTTCTGCAAGCTTATTCATTGTTTGTTCCTCGTTCGTTCGAAAGTCTTAACACACCCGCGCGATTGCATGAATCGGGTCATTGGCTATCACGCCATAATATCATCTCTGCTCGCACCGAAAAATGCTTCATCCTCATATGTTCTAGTACTTACGAACAATCGCTATACGCGGATTCCGGTACTAACTTGTGACCGTTTTCTGCCGTTTGATACGCTTAGAACTACACATTAAGGATGACCGCTTTGCAGTCAGGAGCAGCCCTTCATCGCGGGTGAGTATAAAGGTCAGATAATCGGGGTCAGATAATCGGGGTCAGAGTAAAAACTAAATAGTGATGTCGACTGATGTTCACTTGCTGCCGTTCTCAACATTTATGCATATTATTCCGCTTCTGAGTGGAAAGCAGTCCTTTGTCAGTCGCAATTTTTAGCCATGTAGAGGTTGGCCTATGGCCAGATCCAGCAATTCAAACTCTGTGTTAGTTGCCTTTCTTTAATACGTTTTACTCTGATCCAAGTTGTTTTGGGTAAGACGTTTTTGTGAATTCCATATACAAGAAGGGTATGATTAATCGTCATATTTATCAGTCGGTAGAAAGGCATAATGCCTGTCAGGTGTTAGCTATTTATGCCAACCTGGACTCACTTTGCAACCTGGACCCTGGCCTATAAATTAACGGAAAATCAATTACATGCGCACCTCAAACAAGTATAGACCCTCTAAATCGGCGCATATCGCGCCTAGATTCACATAATTGTAGTTATGCAGACAGTTGTTGCGTGATGCGCAACACGATATACTAATGTTGTGATTAAGTCATTTCGACACAAAGGGCTGAAACGCCTCTATGAAACGGGTAAAGCCTCTGGTGTCCAGACGACACATGTCAGTCGCTTGAGAATGCAATTGTTGGCACTCGACACCGCACAGGAAATAGACGACATGGATATCCCTGGCTTCAAACTGCATTCACTTAAAGGCAAACTGAAGGAACGATGGTCAATTTCTGTTAGTGGCAACTGGCGAATCACATTCGAGTTCCGAGATGGGAACGCTTTTGTTTTAGATTACGAGGATTATCACTAATGGCTATGCATAACCCACCGCACCCAGGAGAGTTTATTCGCTCAGTTTATCTTGAGCCCTTCAGCATGAGCGCACGGGCTTTAGCAGAGAGCCTGGCTGTTTCGCCATCTACCCTGAATAGAGTAATCACTGGAAAGAGCGGGATCAGCCCTGACATGGCTCTTCGTCTGTCAAAGGCGTTGGGGAGATCACCAGAGAGTTGGCTTGCGATGCAGGATCACTACGACCTTTGGCAGGCTAAACAAAGTGCCAAACTTGATCAAGTGCAGCACGTTGAATTTGCAGCTGCATAACAAGTCGTTCAAGTTCGTTCCGCCAGCAAGCTGGCTCCACCGGACGCAGCTTCGCTGCGCCGCTTAACTAAGACGTTAGGCGCCAGATCAAAGGTGTTCTTCACTTTAAAAAGGAGAGGTTATGATTAGGTCATCCTTCATTGCAGCATTACTGACATGCTTGTTGTTTACCTCAGGCAATTCGACCGTTGCTATGGCTTCTGAGGCGCCGGATGCATCAAATATCGGTTTTGTCTTGTACACAAAAAGTCATGCGCCAGGAACTCTAAACGCGAGATGGATATATGGTGAGAAGTACCGCGGTCCGGGGATGGCGACCGGAGGACCCAGGGAAGGTTTTGCTGGTCAGTACCACGTTCGCTACTTCTACGAGAACGGAGAGTTTTCAGACGAGTATGACCTGGTCATCGAAAAGACTGGAGATATATACAAAGTATCGTGGATCACCAACGGCAAACTCAGTGCTGTTGGCGTTGGCATGGAGGTTGAGAATGGCTTGGCCGTCGGCTGGCATAGAGTAGATGGCTAACCTTCAGTCGAGGATGGCCGCACGTACGTTTACGGCTGGAGCCAATGAGTGACGCGCCTAACAAAGCGTTAAAGTACGTTCCGGGCCTGTGGCCCTCCACCGGACGTAAAAATGCTATGCATTTCTACGCCGCTTAACTAAAACGTTATGTGCAAATAAATCAGCGTGCTAGTATTAAGTGTTGCACCTTTATGGGTAAATGAGACATGAGCATTAAGCAAGTTATTGAAAAATCGAAGCATTTGAATCCTAAGGAAAGAGCGCTAGTCGCACATTGCTTAATTTCTTCTCTTGAAACAAAGCAAGACGAGGGAGTTGATCAAGCATGGGCAGATTTGGCTGAACAAAGATATGAGGAATTAGTATCTGGCAAAGTAGAGCCGGTATCTTGGGAAGATATAAAGAAAGACGTTAAAGGCTAGGCAAAGTGCTAAGGCTAGTATTTCATCCTGCTGTTTCAGCAGAAATACGTGCTTCATACTCTTGGTATCAAGGGCTAGCTGAAGGTTTGGGTGATGATTTCCTAGACGAGCTAGAGTCTGCTTATGAAGCAATTTTGGAATTCCCACAAACGTGGCCTTTTTTCCAAAAAGGGTTTCAAAGATTTTTATTTTCAAGGTTTCCATTTTCTGTGATTTATCGAATGAGCGGCGATACGATCTACGTCGTCTCTGTCATGCATAATAGTAGAAAGCCAGGCTATTGGCATGCACGCACAT
>CAVWXX010000030.1:0-13358 GCA_963759155.1 uncultured Gammaproteobacteria bacterium
AGCATCTGTTAAATGTATGTCTACTTTATTTAGTGGAATATTCAAGCCCCAACTTACGCAAATAACTTGATGGGAAAGCTCCATCTCAAACGAGATTTTCACGTATTTGCATAACGCCTATTTTTCTATCAAAAGTGGAGTTTTCACTCTACCCAAACAACTTTCAGACTCAGATCATTTGTATAAAGAAATTTTTCGCGTATACTATTTTTGCCTGTCACCTTGATATTTGAATCAATTAGCTTGCTGACTGACGACATTAAATGAGGAAAAGGCACCCTGAGTGCGTCAGAATTCAAACGTGCCTAAACTAAGAAGCACGTGAAATTTCACTCACTCTTGTTGATTTAAAAGGGGCAATTCAAACTAATACAGTTTCTGTCGGAAATTGCCATTACAGTTCTCACGTTTCACACAGAACTAGACCAGGGATGGTTTTAGCAATCCCTTGTCATCTGAAATTTAGCTATCCAACGGAGGATTTACATGAAGAAACCATACGATAAACTAGCATTGGCAGCCATCACGGGTGCCGTGCTATTTGCCAGCGGGATAACGGCAGGCAATGCCGCAGACCTGCAACTAGCAGCGAAACAGCCAACGGCTGCAGGTGAAATCAACCCAAGTACAGACGGTATTTACATTGTCAGGCTTACTGACGCACCAATTGCTACCTATGAAGGTGGTATTCGCGGACTAGAAGCGACAAGTGCAAGGTCCAATGGGAAGAAGCGTCTTGACACCAAAAGTAAGTCCGCCAAGAAGTATGAGAAATACTTGAGAAACCAGCAGAAAGCTGTGCTTGGCAACGCTGGCAAATCTTTTGGCCGTACACTGGATACCAAGTTTGATTACCAGCATGCAATCAATGGTTTTGCAGTCGAGTTGACGCTTGAAGAAGCCAAGGCCATGCGCAACATGGATGGCGTCGTCAGTGTTGAACGCGAGCGCATGGAACAGTTGAACACAGATGTTGGTCCGGAATGGATCAGCGCACCATCCATCTGGTCCAATAAACCCAATTCGACCAAGGGTGAAGGTGTTGTCGTCGCTGTGCTTGATTCGGGAATCAATAGTGATCACCCTTCATTTGCTGATATCGGCGGCGATGGCTACGACCACACTAACCCGCTGGGTTCCGGCAACTATCTGCCCGGCAGCTATTGTGACACTACCGATGCCACTTTCTGTAACGATAAGCTGATCGGTGCCTACTCTTTTGTACCTGGCGATGCTGAATACCCGGTACCGGAAGATAATGACGGTCATGGAAGCCACACCGCATCCACCGTTGCTGGTAACGTGGTTTTAGGCGCCGAACTGGATGCGCCCACTACCTCGGCATCTTTCGACATCTCGGGTGTGGCTCCCCATGCCAACATGGTTATTTATGACGTTTGTATCGACTCTTGCCCGGGAAGTGCGCTGGTAGCAGCGATTAACCAGGTTCTGATCGACGCAGGTAACCTGCCAAATGGGATTGCAGCACTGAACTATTCAATCTCCGGTGGTGGAAACCCTTACAACGATACCGTTGAACTTGGGTTCCTGGCGGCTGTGGAAGCCGGTGTTTACGTATCAGCGTCAGCTGGTAACGCCGGCCCGGGCGCAAGCACGGTGGCACATTTGGGTCCCTGGGTATCCACTACCGCAGCCTCGACCCATAACCGCACAATTGTCAACAGCCTGGTAGATATCGACGGTAGCGGCGGTCCCCTGGCAGACATTGATGGTTCCAGCTTTAGTGCTGGTTATGGTCCGGCTCCGATCATTCATGCCAACACCACGGCGTTTGATCCGGCGGGACAGTGCCTTGACCCATTCCCACCGGGAACTTTCGAAGGCGAAATTGTCGTTTGTGACCGTGGAACAATAGCCCGTACAGCAAAGGGCGCAAACGTGCTTGCAGGTGGTGCAGGTGGTTTTGTACTGGCGAACTTAGGACAAGGGGAAAGCACGGCAGCTGACCCTCACGTCCTTCCTGCGATTCATATCGGCGATAGTGACGGTGATGTACTGCGTGCATGGTTAGCCGCCAATACCGATACCGTTGCAACTATCACACCTTATGACTTTGATTACGATCCTGCTAACGGTGACGTCATGGCTGGCTTCAGTTCGCGCGGTCCGCAGCTCGCCTTTGATGTAAACAAACCTGACCTGACCGCACCTGGCGTTAACATAATGGGTGCCAACTCCGATAACTTTGGTCAATACCAAATTATCAGCGGTACGTCCATGTCCAGCCCACACAACGCTGGCTCCGGCGCATTAATGACCGCTCTGCGTCCTGACCTTAACCCGGTTGAAATCAAGTCCGCATTGATGTTGTCTGCAAGCACCGAATTCATGGTGAAGGAAGACGGCGTTACACCGGCCGATGCATTTGACCACGGTGCTGGCAGGGTTGATCTTCATGCTGCCAAACAAGCCGATCTGGTGATGGATATTACCAACCAGGAGTTCCTCGATGCGAACCCGGATTCAGGTGGCGACCCGAGTGCCCTGAACCTGCCAAGCATGATGAACAGCAATTGTGTTGGTTCCTGCTCATGGACACGTACGGTCACCAACTCTACTAAAAATACGGCGCACTGGAATGTAACAGTGGCTGGTGATGGTTTTGATGCCGAGGTTAGCGTTGATCCGCAGTCAAATAGTGACGACTACAATCTGAAGCTCAAAAAAGGCCAGAGCGCGACTATCACAGTCACGGCTAACACGACGACGTTAGACGAAGGTTGGTATTTCGGTGCAGTCCACCTGGATCGCAACCTTGATAAAGGACCGGACCTTCATATGCCTATCTCTGTATATGCTTCAAGGGCCTCTGACCCCACACTTTTCACCAAGACAGTTGATGCTGACGTTGCAGTACCAGGTGACACCTTGACCTATGAATTGTCTGTAACCAATGGCCCGGTTGTTGGCCCCATTACCGTCACCGATGTTCTGCCGGCAGGCACCACGTTTGTTGATGCATCTGAAACCGAATCAATAGTAAACGGTTCAACATCATCAGCATGGGCATATGACAGCAACAGCAACAGCCTGTCCTGGACAGGTGAACTGGATCCTGGTGGGCTAGAGGTGGTAGCTGACTTCCCTATAACAAACTACGTCCCGTTATCCCTATTTGGACCACCCGTGTCATTGCCAGCCAATTGTGACGATGGTGCGGCGATTTTCAATGTTCCATCATTCACTTACAATGGTTCAAGCTACAGTCAGGTCATCTGGTCAGTCAACGGCACACTGGAAGCCGGCACTGCAAGTGGTCTTGCATCCAGCTTTGATAATCAGGAATTTCCGGATGCGACACCGCCAAATAACTTGCTTGCACCGTACTGGCGTGACCTGAACGCTTGTGCAGGTGGGGAATGGTATGTGGCCGTCCTGTCTTCCGGTCCTTTCACATGGACTGTTTTCGAGTGGACAGATGTGCCTCACTTTGGCAGCACTGACGCCGCGACATTCCAGGTGTGGTTATTGGCCGATGGTTCACCTACTGGTGTCTTACCCCAGGCCCACTTCACCTATGGTCGACTGGATAATACCGATGTTAATTTAACTGTAGGTGCAGAAAATGCAGATGGAACTAATGGTTCAAATTACCTCTACAATGGCATCGGAACAGCTCCTGCAATAGGTACTGATCTTCATGTGAACACTCTGAATGGAGGTTCAGCTACTTTGGGCTTCCAAGTTGTTACTGATTGCAGTGATGATGTGGTTGCAAACAAAGCTGACCTGAGCAGCGCGGATGGAGACGAAACAGCAATCGCTGTGACCCAATGCCAGTAAGCTGAATTTTTAACTGGTAATTGATCTAAGACCGGATATTGATCCGGAACTTTAAAAGGAGCAGGGAGAAATCCCTGCTCCTTTTTTTACCTGAATTTACTAGTCTGCACCCGGCGCCGTGGCCGGTGGTTCAGACCGTTCACTTGGGCAATAAAAAGGCTGGCCATTGGGAATGGCATGGTACCGGTAGGCATTGTTGCCAACTCTGAGATAAATCAATATACCCGGCACAAGAACATCGGTATAGCTCATGCCCGGCTTGGGGCAACCCAATGCGCCGGAGCGCCAGTTAACGGGTGTAGCACCAGAAATTTGGATAGCATTCTCATCCAAGCCAAGTCTACTTGCCAGGTCCTGCCTGGAAAAATTGATCTGTTGCTTTGGGGTCATTTTGTTCAAAACCTGGCTTTTTTCCTGATTCACAGCACTGTCTTCCTTTTTGACAGCCATAGCTTCAGTTTGATCAGACGAGAAGGCAACGCTGCTTATGAACACAAATGATATAGAGCCAGTCATCATAAGCCTCTTGCAGAGGCTGGAAATTTTAATCATAAGAACTACCTTGTATTGAGTGGCGTTGATCGCGACACGATTGCGCCATGACCCATGTAGAAAGTCAAGCTCGGGGCTGAATTACGGGTGAAGTTGATTACATGAATTAATCGTAGCGCTACCAGAAAGCAGAGGTTCGTCGTTATGACTGTCACAGTCCGCACGACAGGGAGTCCCAAATTTATGAGAACTCATCGGGACGCGGGTCGCCCTGGGATCAGAGCAAGGCAGCAGTAACAGCCAGCAAAACGGCCAGGATTAACCCGGTGGTGGTTAGGAAGGCGAAGGCAGCGAGGGCCAACAGGCCGGTCAGGAAGGCAACCACAATCAAAGTGAGACCGAAGGTATCTATTCCCTTAATGGCTCGAGTAATCCAATCCCGATGCCTTGTGCTCACAGCATACCTGTATCAAACCTCAACGTGACCTCGATAAAGCCATCAACCGGCACAGACACTCTCTTCTTCTGACGCTGAGGGCCGGGGATGGGTGTGGATTTGTCTGGAACAATCGTGTAATCACCAGCAGGCAGCAGTACTTCGAAATTTCCCTTTTTGTCAGATTTGAACCTGGTAACCTCTTGTCCGGCAGCGAGCACGAGAAATTTCGCACTAAACGGCGCCTCGTCACTTTGCCCAAGCCTCTCTGGTCCGGGTCTTACGGGCCCCCACAGAACCGTACCACGAACACCTGTTTCAGTAGCGTTCACTGGCATGGCAATCTGCACCAAAAACAAGGCAACAAAAATGAAAAGGGTTGATACACTGCTACGGGTCCTTTTTCGTGGAAAACCAGGCTCCCTAATTTTGATACACATATCATACTCTCTATACAAAAAAAGGGAGGCCTCGGTGAGACCCCCCTTCATTTCTTGCAGATACTGGTTTCAGTATCAGTTTACGTCATATTGAATAATCGCGGTTCCCCAGCCAAAAATTTCACCAATAAAGGAATTGGGTTTGGCAAATTCCTGTGTATACCAGCAGGTGTCGTCAACCGGATCAATATTCATTGAACTATAGTCACCCCAGCGAACCGTCGCCCGTTGTACGTTTTGGGCAATGTTGCCGTCCCAGGCGATCACCTCTTTCATATTCATGTGGTTAGACGTGCCTTTGCGGCCGGTGATACCAATACTTGTGTAGGTCGATTGGCTCGAGACGCTATAACCCAGGCAAGTATTGCCTTTAGCGGTCATCGCTATACTGGCCATCCAGCGGTGGTCGCCATCAGGTGAGAAGGTCTCTTCCTTCTTCAGTTTCCAGCCACGATCCTTCTTATTTTCCATATGGTACCAGCGCACGCCAGCCTTGCCATTACCGTCAGCGTCTACGGTATGGTTGAGCATGGCCACTTTGCGATCGCCGAAATCACGCATCTGTCCACGGTGCATCAGGCGGTCGTTAATGGTTGCCAGGAAGGGGATGTCTTCCGTGCCAGAGCCAGGCTGGGGAGCACAAGCTTCACGTGATGCATCACAGAGGTCTTGGTCCCAAGGGCTGACCGGTATCGCTCCAAAACTGAGCGAAGTGTTCTCCGGAACGTCCCAGTCTGGTGTAATTTCGCCATAATAAATCGTATCGCCGTCATCGTAAAACCCAAGCGTTGTGAAGAAAGTCGGAAGCGTATTATCGAAAACCGGACCATCGTTATCGCCAGGAATCCAGCCAAAGAATAATTCAAGTTCCGCTTCACCGCCGGTGAAGAGCACCATTGTAGCCGGGACACCAGCCAACATTTCGGCCTTGTCAATCGCACCCAGGGCAGAACCCTGGAAAGGTTCGAACAGGTTAACCATCACGTTAAGGGCGCCGGTTGCGAATCCGAACTTCGGGTAATCGGGGAAGCCGATGCCCGTAAGGTCGAACTCATATGTATTGTAACTTCCGGTCGGGTCACCTGTTGTCGAAATGGCAATGCAGAGTCCATTTTGAACATTCGGCGACAAGAACTGCGAAACCATCCAACGATCTGTTTCTTCGTCATAGAGCACGATTGGGTCTCCAGCATTTCCGAGACCGCAATTTCCATCCATTTCCGCGAAGAACTCACTGGTTGGAAACGGTCCGAGCACGGTGTTTCCATCTTTATCAAATATCTCGGTCAGGAGGTTGTACATCTGAACGTAATGATCTTTGCCGACATCCCCAACGGTGTCTGGTGGTGCGATAAGCGTGAATAAGGTGAATGCGTTATCATCGTTTTCCCCGGCTTCGATTACTTGCAGGAGTTTAGCCGATCCTTTCCATTTCACCAGGCCGTTGCCGGGTACCTTTGAACCGCTAGTTCCATTCAGAGGTTTTGGCGCGTTCCCATCAGCGGCCACAAAATTTGGAATCTCCCTTACCTTAATGCTGGAGGCTATGTTTGCTGCCTGAGCAGCCGAAAATGAAGTCGGAGAAGGTCCGCCGACGATGTCGCTAATTGGAGATGACGTGCCATTGTATGCGGACTCAATGACCTTTAACCCCGGTTTTTGAACCTCGCGCCCCTCAAGAACACTGACCGTAACCGACCCGGCATCACTGGCGTCCGCAAATTGACCCACCTTGATGTAATAGGTGGTCCCGGCTTCCACTGTAAAATTCAGATCGTCTGTTAAACCTGAGTCAATACAAGCGACCTGAGTTAGCGCGCCGCAACTTCCGGTAAACGCACCGTGTGCCGTATCCAGTTCAGTATTACCCGCTGTCAGGCTACCTACCGTAGTAATATTGACATTGCCGCTGGCATCAGGTGTGTACTTCCACCAGACGGTTTGACTTCCGTCACCGCCTCCACCGTTATTGCAAGTCAGTAGTGGGTCAGCACTATTGAACGTAGCGTCGGTAGCGTCAACGGTGTCCGTATAGGCATCGGGTGGAGCCGAAGACAAAATCACATTGGCTGTTTCACATTCGTCATTGGGCGGGGCCTGTGCGAAAACTGAGCCGCAAAGCAACATGGCCAATGGAATACTCGATAACTTTATCAGCAGACCGTGCCTGCCAAATCTGTTCGATTGATTCGTGTACATAAATTTTACCTCACACTATTGTTGGAAGATTTGGAGAACTCTTTTTCAATTCCTTTGAAGTAACAGGTCATTTGATTTCTAAGATCGTCCTGAGAAAGCAAAAACTGCCATTAAAAACGTAACCTAAGTTGTGGTTTACCCATACGTTCTGCCGTTTGCCAAAGATGCTGCTACGGTACTGAAAATGCAGATGATTGTAACCCTTAAGCGATTACGCTCCATTTTAAATTTAACGAGTAGAGGGAACCGGGGGGAGATTTGCTGCAGACCAATATACGGCCCTGCGTTACCCTTTTGCGTCCTTGTAATTTCTTATCCCTCGGCACCACTATAAAATTAAAGTTCACAAATGTCTAATGCTGCTCAATAAACAGGTGAAGTTGTCAGCAATAAAAAACGTCTGCTAAATAAAAAGCCACCCTAGGGTGGCTTTTTTGTAACTAGCCTAGCGTAGCAGTTGATTCAAGATTCGGGTTCGGGATTTGCCGTATTCGACAGTATGGCTACGACGGCTGAGCTGCCCTTTTTTTGAGCCAAAGCCTCTGCCGTTCTTCCAAATCTATCCGTCAGGTTCGCATCCGCTCCATAATCGAGAAACATACTTGCTAATTCTACGTTGTTCCATATTGCTGCAAGCATCAGTGCAGAAATACCCTCTTTCTTGCTTTGAGCATTTACCTCTGCACCGTTTTTCAACAACACCGCTGCAGTTTTGTTAAAGGATCGTTTACTCGCATACATCAACGGGGTCTGATTGTCGCCATCACTTGCATTGACGTCGGCACCTTCAGCTATAAGACATTCCACGACGGCAGTGTGCCCGTTTGAGGCTGCCATCATAAGTGCTGTCCTTTTTTTCTGATCGGCGATATTTATAGAGGCGCCTTTGGCAAGCGCGGCTTGCACTCCCTTAAGATCCCCACTGTAAGCATTGCTGAATAGAGCCTTTTCATTGGGAGCCAAGTAATCAGGAATGGTTGGCAGCTTGGCACGATTTGTCGGAACCTTGGCTTTATCTGGATCAGGTTCCGGTACCACGTCTGGCGTCTGTGAGGCTTCAGAAGCCTCAATTGCAGTGGGAGCCTGCTCCGGTTCAGGTGACTGTGCCATCACAAGAGCTGTAAAGGTCAGTAAGAGAGTTACAAACGTCAGTTTAATTTTCATCGCGGCATCATAGCAAACCAAACGAAAAGAAACACAAAAAAAGAAATAAAATAAAAGGAAATAAAAGAAGACACCCATGGCTTTTCCGAACCAAACTAACCCTAACACAACTGCATTTAATCATAACCACTGCAATTGTCTGCCTGTGTGGCAAGGACTCATGGTAAATAGCTAGTTTCGAGGTATTGTAGTTGCCGCTTTGTAACTGTCACTCAGTGCTGAGCGTCTGGAAGACAATCCAGGTTCATGCTGTTTGGCTATTCAGGTTCGCTCTGGACAGAGCTGTTTTCCGAGTAACTGACCTTTCACAAACCGTCGTCCCACCGATTTAGCAAGTACAACAAATGAATCGTAAACAAAAATAAAGAACCGCCCCGGGCAAAATTATCCGGGGCGGTTAAGTATTACCACTCAAATACAAACACTAGGGTCTGTCGATACTAAATACCGGCGAAGTCCAAGTCTCCCAATGAGCGGGATTATTATCATCCCCAAGGGGTTTCAGTACTGATATGACAACGTAGTAATCGCCATCAGGTACAGTCCTCACCTTGTTACCACTGAAAGTGGTGCCATCGAATGGGAAGGAGTAAACATTACCTTCGCTGGAGCTACGACCAAAATAATCGAAGTCATAAGCCCGGTGCCAAGCTTTCCCTTTTTCTGCGTCAAACACTTCCATGCGGAATTTGCGGGCCTGCTGTCCAAAATTGACCCAGAAGTCAGGTATGTCGTCGCCTACCATTGTGTAGCTAGGCGCTTCGTTCACAATGAATGGCAAACCGTAGGGGTTTGCATACAGGATTGACAATGCCTGGTAGTCACCATCAAAGCCCGCATACGGAACGCGATAGCTTTGCCCGCCACCTTGCGGTTCGAGCAGAATGTAACCACCATAGGTTGAAAGCCCAGGTCCTGTCGGCGGAACAAACGTGACGCTCACATTCTTCTTGCCATAGGCCGGAACCGTTACACTTGCCGGCATGATGAGATAACCATCTGAACCCCAGTAACCCATATCAACGGCAAACGTACCCGTGGTAGCAATCGCATACCATTCTTCCCAAAGATCATAAGTCACGGCTGTATCGGCCTTATTCTCAATGGTCAGTTTATGTACAACCGGACCCCACTCGCTTTCACCCAGCGAAATCTTGCCGGGTTCAACACGGGTGGTTGCCAGGATGGCATCATCGATATCCAGCATGCCTGCACCCTGCCGGTGCACACTGTCGTAGTAGCCGATACCAGGATTCAAACTCCAGGGGGCCGGATCAGCGCTGTTTTGCAGGATACGACGTACCGCCTGAGAGTTTGTCTTCGGTTGAGCCTGTAACAACAGTGCAACAGAACCTGCGACATGCGGTGATGCCATTGAGGTACCACCGAGTGATGCATACCCGCCAAGCTCAAGTGGATAGGTTGAATAAATACTCCCACCCGGTGCGCCAATATCCGGTTTGAGACTGAGATCAGCCGCTAAGCCGTAGGAACTGGATGATGCAATAAGCCCGGCAGTGGCAATGGGTGCAGTCACAACATCGTTGGTCCATGTCATCATGACAGGTGCGGTCTGCGCTTGTATAAACAGCCCGTCATCTTGTGTGATACCGACCGAAACAATAGGAACATAGGTCCCAAGGGTAGGATTCAGGCTGCCGGGTTGATTGTTCATGATGACTGCTGCTGTCGCCCCAGCATCCAGTGCGTTAGTAGCCTTTTCATTGAAGGAGCAATCGCCACGCACTATGAGGGCCGTTTTGCCGGCTGGATCAGCCAATAGTGGAAGATCAGCATCACACCCCTGCCCAACATACACAATCTCCTCTGTGCCGGAAGTCGGTGGTGGATCAGAATAGGCTGCCATGTTGTAGCCGATTAACGTACCGTTCACGTCAAATGCTGGTTGAGCGCCTTGAAGGTTATCAAAGGAAGCAACACCAATCACCTTCTTGCCAACACCGGGTGCTCCGGCGGCAAAGGTGCCGGAATCCCCACTATTACCAATTGAAGCAACAACGACTACGCCCTTATTAACCAGGCGGTCACTGGCAGCGGCGGTCGGATATTGCGGCCAGCCCCAAAATGCGGAGCCAATGCTCATATTAAGAACATCCATCCCATCAGCAAGGGCCATTTCCATGGCGGCAATCATAATGTCCGCGTCGGTTGAGCCTTCACAACCAAACACACGATAGGCACCAAAGGTCACATCAGGTGCTACACCGACAACGGTGCCGTTTGCGCCGACAATACCAGCGACATGTGTTCCATGTCCCTGGCAATCATCAGGATCATCATCCGGAACAGGAGGGTTGTCTCCCGTGCCATAATCGTCTCCTACCAGGTCATACCCGAAGGCCACACGGCAGCCGGAACCAAAACACCCACCCAGGTCTGGGTGGTCATAGTCAATACCGGTATCCATGACAGCAACCTTGATTCCTTCACCGGTATAGCCCAGTTCGTTCTGGACGATATCGGCACCGGTCATGGAGATGGCGGTGAACAGGTCAGGGTTAGCAGCCACATACTCGGGAACCGAAACACTGACCACCGGATACAGGGCTTTGACACCCGGTATACGGGACAAAGTACCAAGTTGAGTTGGTTCTATCTGAACTGACAGCCCATTGAAAAGGGTTCCAAATGCGTAACGTTCCTTGTATTTCAATCCTGCTTTCTTTGCAGCTGCACGGAAGGCCTTCTTTTCCTGGTTCAGCGCTTTTTTGTTTCGTTCCTTCTGCCGCCGGTTTGCTGGCAAGTTCCACGAACCAGCGATTTGGCGTCTCATTCGTTATGCCGGCGGATTTCGCCATGGGTGGTGTAATCTGCGGCTCGATCTGTTGGCTGGCGGCCAGCAGCAAGGCTGGCGCCAGCAACAGCGTAAGTAACGTAACTATCTTCTTCATTAGATGAGTACCTCCTGTTAGTGTCAATGACATTCGCAGAAAGGCGCACGGCGTCGCGATTTAATCGCGCATAAACACCCTATACAAGAGAATCTCTCATTTCATTGGTGCGTCGCAATTTTGGGTGTTCGTATTTCATTGAATGGTCTAACTCAATTTGCATTTCATAACAACAATGCGGTAACACACAGAATGCCTGGGGCCAGATTTGGCTTGTAGACCAGGTTCTATAAATCATACACCTGTCCGGACAAAGTGGAAACTAAATTAAGAGTTAAGAATAATAGCGCTGTCGTAACTTTTCACCTTTAGCGTTAGATTGGGTTTACCCGAACTTCAAATACTGCCATTGAAAGCGATATCAGATTTCCGGGGATCTTCAGTTTGGGAACCTCCCTGAACATAATCGTATAGATCATATACAATCCCTGTTTGTAGCCTGCATTCCCGGTCTGATTCCACACCATGCGAAAACCACAGAAACTGATATTAATTTGTGTGCTTTTATCTATCACCCTGGTAGCGACGTTTTCACTGTGGTCCATATTTCTCGACCCGCACTCCAGTAGCTACGATGCAGATTACGTCGGCAGCAAGACTTGTGGCGAATGCCATACGCAAATTTTTCCCGAGTGGCAGCGTTCACCGCATGCCAATATGACGCGGGATCCGTCGCCGGTTTCCGTGGTTGGAAATTTTGATGGCGGCAACTGGATGTTACCGCCCGAAGCCCGTCGGTCTTTCGGAGACGAGGAGCCTGCCGCAAAAATGTTTAGCCGTGACGGCAAGTACTACATGGCGCTGCGTCACCCTGTCAGTAATGATTACATTCCGTTCGAGATTGCGCATGTGATTGGCTATCAGTACAGGCAGGTTTACGTCACCCGCGAAGCAAACGGTGTGCTGCGGCGTTTGCCTTTACAGTGGTCCACCCGGCTACAGGCTTACTTCCCCTACTGGAACCTTCAAGAAGGCAGCACCCCTACCCTTGAAGACCTTTGGGCACAGATGCGCTCACAGAACTCTGCGTGGAACCTTTACTGCGCACGCTGTCATACCACGCACCTGGAAGTTCTCGATAAAGATGCAAACCACACCAGAGCCGACACAAAGTGGGTTGATGCCGGCATCGCCTGTGAAGCCTGCCATGGGCCCGGCAGCCTGCATGTTGAGCACTTCGAAAGTAATTATGTCAATCGCTTATCTGCGTATATCAACAGCAAATTTCAAGGCGAAGATGTTGCCTACATCGCCAATGCCCAGAAACTGGAAAAAGGCCCGGCGATGAGTGTCTGCGCCCGCTGTCACGGTTCTGACATTCTGATGGGCACTACCGACATTTACCGGATTTATGAGCCGGGTCGCAGTCGTGAAGGACGTACCAACGACCTTTCCGCCTACTTTCAGCAAACACCCATTGAACCTGGCCGGATATTCCCGCCTACCGTTGAAGTGTGGGAAGACGGTGAGCCCAAGGGCATTGGCATGCTATTCCGCTCCATGATTGAATCACGGTGCTATCAGGAAGCTGAAATCCGCTGCTTCGATTGCCATAACCCACATGACAACAAAATGGCTGCCAAACCGGGGATATTGCAAGCTTCAACTGTCAGTGATAAATACTGCACGGGTTGTCATGAGGAGTACAAATCAAAGGCGCAAAATCACACACGTCATACACCAGGGACGGAAGGCTCTTTCTGTTACGACTGCCACATGCCTAGAAAGTTGACCAAACTCGCAACAGGCGTATTGGAAACCACGAGAACCCATAAGATGAGTTCCATACCTGTTCCTGCCAACACGCTGCGCTTTGGAATGGAAGGTGCTCCCAATGCCTGTACCCAATGCCATATGGACAAAAGTGTACAGTGGTCAGAAGACTATGTTAAAGAGTGGTACGGGTCCCCG
>CAVWXX010000031.1:0-18194 GCA_963759155.1 uncultured Gammaproteobacteria bacterium
GTTCTCTGCCTTTATATGATCTGAAAAACGGCTATTGTACCTTGCCTGCCCTGATACAGGCATCAGGAGAATGTGCATAGTTGGCTTTGGCATGTGCTACCACAGAGACTTATCAGAGTTGCTGTGTGCCGGATTTAACTATGCTTGCGGAAGGATTCCTTCGCGCTTTTTATACTTGAACAACGGCACCCACTTTGAGATATGCTTGAAGATTCCGTTGTCGTTCATCCACAAGGCATAGTTTACATAGGTCTTATCCCATGACAAATGACGTTCTTCAGTCCAGGCCCTCAGAAAGTAAATCAGGTTAAGACCAAGCAGCATCAAGCATTGTTTGAATGCCTCATCCCAGCCATGAACAGGTAGAAAGGGCACCGCTATCAACCACCAGCTCAGGCTTTTGGCAATATAGGCGGGGTGCTTGGTAAAACGGTAAGGGCCATTGGTCAGAATACCCCGGTGTGTCAAGTTGGAAAAACGGACACCAAAGGTAATCGTTGACCAGACAAAAACCAGATTCAACAAAGAGATCATAACCGCCCAGACAATCAATAGACCATTTGAACCGGATAACCAGGCACCCCATGCATAGGCGTCCTCGTAAATCAGGTAGTGGGATGAGAAATAAGACCATGCAGGCTGGTAGCAGACAATAGCCACTGACCAGCCCAGCAAGGTGGGCTCAGTCGAACGGATATGCGCACCAAACAGGCGCAGGGTCATCAGGTATCCCAGTGCAGCAAACAGGACGTCTATGCTGAATGTCAATAGAAATAGAAAATCGTATACCGCAAATATATTGGTCAGGTCTGAAGGTGAAAATGCCAGTAACCGTGTGAAATCCATGATCAGGTAGGTAAACATCAACGGAAAGAAAAACGCCTTGACCAACCAGCCAAGCGCATATTGCTGAAGAACCGCACGATCACAGTTCCGCCATCGACCCAGCAACAGGCATCCCGCCTGCCAATAGGCGTCCTCGGGCTCTCGCATACGTGCGTCTATGAAGAAAAAGTAAACAACCACCAGGGTCAACAGATAGGGCCAGTAGATCCCCAGTAATTCCCAAAGATGGTTATAGAACGAGCCCTGGTATTCCGGTAAAACCCAGTAGGCCATTGCTATCGCTTCCAGGGTTATGGCAAAACCCAGCAGCTTTACAATAACACGGCGCAAATTGAATTGGATTGGCCGATCAAAGTCCAGCCCGGAGTCTGGCCTTTTGTGCACTTTGAGAAAGAAGACATCCAATAGACCAATGCTAAGGGCCAGAACCGACATGCAAGCAACGGCAATATGAAGTGGCGCGACCTCCAGGGATCTAAGAACAAAAAATGTGATGGCGGACAGGCCAAAACCGGTCAAACAAATCCATTGGACCGTCGCTGAGGGTGGCCTGCCTTGGGATGCTTTCATATAAGGAAAAGGGCATACCTACTCGAATAGGTATGCCCTGGCTCAGTCGACCAATCGTCTTATCAGGCTTAGTAACACTGATAGATGAATGTTGTTTTGTCTGCAATAGGATCAGGCAAGTTAGTTTCACAACCACTAATCGTACAGCAACCAGTCTGTGCGGCACCATCTGAAATTCGTGTTCCGACAACGCTTTCCACGCCAACTCCGCTGTTCTTATAGTAACAAGAGCAAGAGTGTGTATTGACCGGCCCACCTGAGCTTGAGCTTGAGCTTGAGCTTGAACTAGAACTAGAACTGGAACTAGAACCAGAGCTAGAACTTGAACCAGAGCTGGAACTTGAGCTAGAACTGGAACTTGAACTGGCGCCACCACAGAAATTATCAAATACCTGATTGTCATAGCTGTTATTGGTTGCGGCCAGTACATTATTTGTCGCATTAGCCGTTATGGCGCGAATCGCCTGGTGATCTTCAATTTCGACAGGTGTCGCATTAGGATCAACAAAGATCCCGTAGCCGTCTAATTCGCTAATTAAATTGCGGCACGCCGTATCATTCGGCTCTGAAATCAAGACATCATTGCAATCAAAAGATGTATTAATACCTTCTCTGGCGAATCCGGTGGTAGAACCTGGAAAAGTTCTTTTTGTGTAATAAAGTCGTGCGGCAATATTGATGGAATCACCCATGCAGATTGTTGGAAATTGATTTGCATTTGCTAAAGCAGGGAAGAAGTCACCGATCTTTCCATACCAACCGCCATTCAAATCCGGTAATGCGTCAAGCTGATCCTGAGAGTATCCATCACAACCATCACCACCATTTTTACAATCACCACCTGCATAGCAAACATATCTTGCACATTCCGTCTTTGAACCGTTATTTGTAATACCACATTGTGCCTTGGTTCTTACAAAGGTCGTGCAATAGGATGGCGAAGTAGCCCGAACATACGGGTCGTCACTATCATAGTAGATCATTCCGGAAAATTTGAGAATCTTGCCGCCATAAACCGTTAACACCACGTTATTAGCCAGTTGGTGCAGACTGATAAACAACCAGGTTTCCGTCATCATCTGTACCAAAGTAGATATTATCAGTTGTATCAAACAGGTCCCCAATTTCATCCAGGCTACCAGCTGTAATCACTGTTCCTGGCGGAGCCGGTCCTTCATCGGCAGTTTCAGCATTTCGACCACCCAAACCACCAACGTCATCAGACCCACCTGTTGCCAGGGAAACCTGCTTACCGGCGTCTGAGTAGGTAATGATGCTATTTAGTACAACATCTTCTGTCGTACCTTCATTATTTGCCCACGCCACTGTCATGACCAGCTGTTTCACGTAGTCTTCGGCAGTACCGTCCCCGTTGATATCAACATCCGCCAGTACCCAGGAGCGATTAAAAACGGCGTTTACGCCGTTAATTGCAGCGTCAGATCCTGTAGTCAAATCAGCCACATACTGACCTTTCTCAATCGAGTTACGCATTTCTTCGGTTTTCTCCCGGGCAAGCTCCAGCGCTTCATTCCTGGCTTTGCTAAGGCTGGTACCCGACATCAATGAGCCCTGTAATGCGGCGATAGCTGCCCAGCCAATGACCAGGACAACAAGGACAATGAGAATCTCGATGAGACCTACACCGCGTTCTTTATGCTGTTTGCTTTGATTTTTCATAATAAAGCCTTTTGTCTACCGGGTATCCCGGCTTACCAATCCTTCCACGTGCCCACAGGTACCGCTGCCAAGCCGCCCGGGGGGACACCCAGCGTGCCATCGTACAGGTTATTATCATAGACAATTGTTGGTGTACCCTTGTTATCTACTATACCTTCAACAATCACGCCGCCCTGTACCTCGAAGTTACCGCCACTGTCCCAGTCGCCGGTCATGTACATCAAACCGAGCACGTCAATACCCGGTGTACCAGAACCGGTGGAAGTAAAATCGCCATTAATTATCAAGGTAATCGGAAATTCTTCCGATCCGAGCATATCCAGACTTCCACTTACACTCCAGTCCCCTTCGATCCACACAAGACCCCTGACACCCTTGGCAACCGTCAAATCATTCCAATTGGTAGTCGCGGCATCGAATCGTTGATCGATTGACTCGGCATAAGATTCAACTGTTGCTTTATTTTCTACCATGAAATTTTGAAAAAACTGATCGCCGCTCATATTGGTCAAATTATCATCACTTTCAATAACGTCAGAGTTTAAACCTGCCTTTGAATAGGAGGCATGTAACACGAGGTTGGGGTCAGGACTGCCAGTAATGTCAATATACTCTGCCCGTGTGGTTGGCGGATTTAGCGGATCTGCCACGTATGTCTCAGCAGAACCAATGGTTGTCGCATCCGCACCGGTCCATATGGTGGCGTGGGAAAACCGGTTGATGATAGAGAAGTTACCACCACTCGCAGCGATACCCCTGGCAATCAACGGAAATCCGGGTAAGCCCCCACCAGGAATCAGGCCGAATACGTCGACTTCAATAGAAATGGTCCGGGTTGCAGATGTATCATCACTCCACCCCGTGGAAGTAATCGTATGTGGCCGATCCAGCGCGTCGTTGTTGAAATTGCCATCGCCATTCCTGTCGACTGCGGAGTCTCCATCGGTGAAAGTAACCAATGCTGAAACCGATTGACCACCCCCGGTCAAACGGGCGCTGGGTATCGTCAGTGTATCGACGACACCATCAGAGTTTGAGTCTGGCCCGGCATTTTTAGTGTAATACGCAATCGCGTAATCCAAACCAGCATTAGCAGCCGACAACGCCTGGTCAGCGCGGTATTGATTGGCTGAGACCCGTTGTTCCCTGATGGTGGAATTAGCGGTATACAGCGTAACCAAAGCTGCTACGAACAGTAAAA
This sequence comes from uncultured Gammaproteobacteria bacterium, assembly GCA_963759155.1. GTDB lineage: Bacteria > Pseudomonadota > Gammaproteobacteria > Xanthomonadales > SZUA-36 > SZUA-36. The sequence goes on from CAVWXX010000031.1 coordinate 4,298, forward strand.
GCAATATGATCACCAGGGTAGCCATACCCTTTTCACTGTGTAAATTTCTCGGCTGTCTTCTATTCATTACTATTTACCTTACGCTTAAGGAATAACGCGAATATGGTTGTTCCTGACATTGATTCCCACCTGTTGGTTCTTGACCATCGTTGCATCGTTGGTGAGGCGTGCGTCTATTTCAACATTGACCTGGCGCGCCTCAATCAGACGGTCACCACTTGCCGGCGCCACAAAAGTGCCGCTCACATAGACATCACTTGAATTCTTAACGTAGTTGGTCACCCCTGTGCTCGAAGCGGCAATGCAGGGAAAATTCAGCGTGCCATCGGTGGTGGTTTCCCAGAAATTATTATCGTTACTGAGTGCGACAACATTGTCATTGTCTGTGAGGTTAAAGCACTTCGATTCAACCGAATCAAAAGTCAATCCTGTCACGGTAATCCGGGCGTCATCGGTCAGTGGCGCCCAGGTGCCGGTTGTACAGTCGGTTGCACATGTTGCCCCTGCATTACAGGTGGTTCGCATTTCGATTTCCGAACCAGTGAGCCTGAAACCAAACTTCTCATAATTATCCAGGCTCCCATTCTGGTCAAGGTCATAGCCATAAAGGACACAACTGGAATTGACAATATTCAGATCTTCGTTATCCGCATAATCAAATACACCGCCGGAATAACCTGCCCGGCGAATATCATTTACCATGACCTGAATAACTGAATCCAAATCCTGATTCAATTTGACCGACTTCAGCGTATCGCCATTCATAACCATGCTTTTTGTTGTCATGGCTGTCGCCGCTGCTAGTAACAACAGACCCAGGGCAATGGAAATCATCAACTCGATGATCGTAACGCCTCTTTGACCATGCATTGTCTTGAGCTTTTTATTAATTGACATCTTAAAATAACTCCATCAATTCATCAGCAATCGTCATAACCAACAACTTTCTTTTCGTTCGACGGAACGCAGATATTGACATTCCCCAGTTGTGTCACCTGCACCCGAAGTTTGTAATTGGCCGAGTCGAATTCAAAGGCACCGGTTCGTGACAACCCCCGCAGGAAATCGAAGCACGCCCGCTCATCATGAAGCGAGGCCGTGGTACAACCACCCGACCAGACCGCCGGGTTGGCAAAGCCCGTTTGTTTGCTCATGGTAATGTTTTTGTAATCGGTGCCTACAATACGATTAAGAATAGGGGTATCGCTGGCGCCACCAATGTCATTGTTATAGTCAATGGTGCAGGCGTTTGAACCGGTAGTCGCTTCTGCGTTACAGCCAGTAGTTTTATCCGTTATTCCAATCGCCCAGCTTGTTCCATTGATGTAAAAATCGACAAGTATGGGTTTAGAGCGCTTCACCGCTTGTGACCTCGCGCTTTGCAATTGCGCATAAACTGCATCCGCCGCACCACCCACGGCTTTACGCTCAATCAAATCCCGAAATGAAGGAACAGCCAGTGTAATACCAACCGCGACTATCGCGATAACGATCATCAGTTCAACCAGGGTAAACCCGCGTATCTTTTTCATCACAAACAATTCTCCTCTCACACCTAATTATAACTGCCAGTTAACAGACTGGTTCACCCGCTCATCAATGAAATGCTACCATTTGTCCGAAAACGGGTCTTTAATTGATGCTATTTGCATGAATCGAACCTAGTATATACCGTACAGAAGGAAGGAAGTCTGATGATTAATAGACACAAAAAGGGGTTTACTCTGATTGAACTGATGATCGTAATAGTCATCGTAGCCATATTGGTTGGGTTGGCTGTACCGTCATTTCTTGAGTCGGTCAGGAAAAGCCGCCGGTCCGATGGCCTGGACGCTATTATCGATATACACCTGGAGCAGGAAAGGTACCGGGTTAACAACCCTGCTTACGCCGATGATAACGGCGACCTTTTGATTGCCGACCCGTTGATATCACAAGAAGGGCATTACAGCGTTGCCATTACAGCGGGTGATGCCACTTCCTACTCCATCACTGGAACTGCAATAGGCAGCCAGGCCAATGATTCATGTGGGAACTTCACCTTGACTTTCACTGCGGGCGCCATTGCAAAAACCACATCAAAAGGTGTTGCCACGCAGTGCTGGAGACAATGAGCAAGGCTTGTTTCTGTTTCCTGCTTTGGAAATAAAATAGCCGCTTAGGTCCAGATAGCTTAACCACACTGATTGCATAACGAGGCATCGCCTTTTGCATTTCCAGACGGCCAAACAGATTAGGCGAATGACCTATGTGATGCTATCGGCTGTCGTCTCATTGCCGTTTCTTTATTCTGGAAACGACCAACCCACCAGATTACAACAAGCCCATCAACGTGGCAGCATAACAGTCCTCACCCGCAATGGCGCGAGCAGCTATTTCATCGGGCCCGATGGCGGGGCAGGGCCGGAATACGATGTTGCCGCGGCGTTTGCCGAATACCTTGGCCTCGAACTGGAAGTCGAGCTTGCGCAGGAGTTTGGCGACCTCGGCAGTTTACTCGAGCGCAGGCAAGGTGAATTCATCGCCGCCAACCTGACCCGCACCAAGACACGTGAAGCCCGCTACAGTTTCGGACCCGACTACGCTGACGCAACAACAATCGTGGTATACAAGCGCGGAAAAGCCAGGCCCCGCGAACTTGCTGACCTGGTAGGAATGCGTTTGGCGGTCATTGCCGGTTCAAGCTATGAAAGCCAACTTGAACTGGCCAAAGAATCATTTCCGGACCTGCAATGGACATCGGAAAAGTCGATGGGCATGGAAGACTTGCTGTTGGCAATCACCGATGATGAACTGGACGCGACATTGGTAGATTCGAATATTTTCAAGACCCACAGCCAGTTTTATCCCCGTTTAAAACGGGGTTTCGAACTAACAGACCATCAACACCAGGCCTGGGCATTTCTGCCGGGGGATGATGATTCATTGGTGCAGAAGGCCCGATCCTTTTTCAAGCTCATCCAGGAAAACGGCGAACTGGTGGCGATACAAAGCCGTTACGATGAAAACGGTAACGACCTAGACCACGTCGGTATGTTCCAGTTCATGAAGCAGGTAAGGAACCGTCTGCCTCCCCTGATTCCACTGTTTCAGGAAGTTGCCCTGGCCCATAAGCTTGACTGGCGCTTTCTCGCTGCCATGGGTTACCAGGAATCACACTGGAATCCGGATGCATCCTCCGTGACCGGTGTGCGTGGCATCATGATGCTCACTAACAGAACAGCCACACAACTTGGTGTCAAGGACCGGCTCGACCCGGAACAAAGTATCGAAGGTGGTGCACGTTATTTTCTGCAAATGCACAAGCGACTTCCTTCTCGAATACCTGAACCCGACCGGACCTGGATGGCATTGGCTGCTTACAACATGGGTATGGGGCACCTTCGTGATGTACGGAAATTAACCCAGAAACAGGGTGGCAACCCCGATCGCTGGCAGGACGTTAATGAGCGTCTGCCCCTGTTAAGCCAGGAAAAATACTACCGTGAAACCCGCTACGGTTATGCGCGTGGCTATGAAGCACGCCAATATGTTGACAACATCCGCAGCTACTACGATACCCTTGTGTGGATGGACACCCGTGCCCATCCGATGTTGATAACGCAGTTATAGGCCGTCGACCGGCTAAGCTGACTCTGATTCCCTGTACATGCAGTGCCCGGATTGTTTTTCAATATCGGTCAAACGAACCTCGTGCTGAGCCAGTTCTTCCTCATTGGCCCTCATGACAAACAGGGGTGGATGATCGGCATGAAGATGCCCTTCGTCTTCATCATCTGACTCAATCGCACTCTCCAGGCTCAAACCGAGATCTACCTGCCCACCTGTCATCGCCAGGTAGACATCGGCCAAAATTTCCGCATCGAGCAAGGCACCGTGCAGCGTGCGGGTACTGTTATCCACCTCGTAACGCTTACACAGGGCATCGAGGTTATTGCGTTGCCCCGGGTGCAAGTCCCTGGCCAACTCCAGCGTATCAAGTACGCTGGCTACTTCTGTGACCGAGGCATGCCGGTGGCCTGTCAGTGACAGCTCATTGTCGAGAAAGCCGATATCAAACGGCGCGTTATGAATGACCAGTTCCGCGCCATCGGCAAACGCCATGAAGTCATCCGCTATCTCGGCAAACAGGGGTTTATCGCGCAGAAACTCCTCGGTAATGCCATGCACTTCAAGGGCGCCCTGCTCTATTTCCCGCTCGGGATTCAGATACACATGATACTGACGACCGGTCAGTTCCCGGTCAATCAACTCCAGTGCACCAATCTCAATGACGCGGTGCCCCTGCCGGGGATCAAGACCGGTGGTTTCAGTATCCAGAACTATTTGTCGCATTCAATATCCTTAAGGTCAAAATTTAACATTGATGTACTAAAAGACGGGCTGTCATTTTACAGGTACCACCGCGCACACAACCAAATGAATCAGGGGATCCCCCGCCTCGCCAACTCATCAGCACGCTCATTCTCAGGAATTCCCGAATGTCCCTTAACCCAATACCATTTCACTTCATGACGATCCAGCGCCTTCTCAAGCCGCTGCCACAAATCCACATTCTTAACCGGCTGTTTTGATGCCGTCCGCCAGCCACGTTTCTTCCACCCTTCCAGCCACTCGGTCATGCCTTTCATGACATAGGTTGAATCGGTATAGATATCGACACTGCAGCCATTTTTAAGCGCCTCTGCACCACGGATGATCGCCATCATCTCCATTCGGTTGTTGGTGGTCTCGCGCTCACCACCGGACATTTCCTTTCGGTGTCTACCCGACATTAACACGGCACCCCAGCCACCCGGACCCGGGTTACCACTACAGGCACCGTCCGTATACATCACGACATCATTCATGAGGCGACTTCACGGCTGCTACAACCATCAAGGGCAGCAGAGGCCCGGCCACCGGCCTTTAATTGCCTGAAACGCAAAATACGGGCATTTGTGATGTTGGACTGGTGGTGACCATGCAGAATGACCCTGTCGGCAAACGGAAACCCGAGACCATGCCACGTGGCCTTGGCTACCGGACGCGAAAACCCGCCCAGGCCCATCAACAGGCACTGCTCGATATTGAATGATTTTGATTTCAAGAATTTACAAACCCTGTTCAGTTTTAGTGCAGGCACCTTGTCTTTGCGGTTGCCGATATGATTACGCAAACCGGATGAATTCAAGCCACTGATGACGATATCACCGCCTGCGGCCAATACACGCAAAGCCTCTTGAAGGTATTTTTCCCCACCATCAGATACCAGGTGATGCAGTATCACCAGGTCAAACACTGCCTCTTCAAATGGCAACGCTTCAAGCCGGCATTGAAGCAGCGCGTTATCGGTAAACTCATCAGCACACAGCCTTACCAGCTGTGCTGTGCCCGCCAATTCCAGCGGCAGATCACCCGCCCTGGCGTGCTTCATCACCAATACCCGTGCAGGTCTGCGTCTCGCGAGAAGCGGCTGCAATAGTTGCGCAGCCAACTTATGTTGGGCTGAACGAGTCGATTGATCCTGAGTATAATCAACTTCCATTGCGACAGATTTGACCAGGCGATATAAAGTCGTAAGCATAAGGTGAATATCAAGAGTGATTCAACCATCAATGTCAGGAAACACGCATGCAGACAAACAAACTCAAAATTACCGCCATACCGGCCTTTGATGATAACTATATCTGGTTGCTCACCGCTGGCGGGAGACAGCATGTGCAGTGGTTGACCCCGGTGACGCAGACCCGGTGCTCGAAGTATTGGAGCAAAAGGGACTTAAACTTTCCTACATCCTGTTAACCCACCACCATTACGATCATGTCGGTGGAGTTTCCGGGTTATTGAAAAAATACCCGGCTATGGTTTTTGGCCCTGAAGATGAAAGGATTGGTTTTAAGCAGCAGGTTTGCAGGGAAGGTGATGAGATTGAACTGGCTGAATTGAATGTGAAGTTTAATGTTCTGGAAGTTCCAGCGCATACCCGCAGCCATATTGCCTTTTATTCAGACAAGGTGCTGTTTAGTGGTGACACTTTGTTCAGCCTCGGTTGTGGCCGTTTTTTCGAGGGCACGGCATCGGATATGCAAAAATCCCTGGACAAGCTCGCGGCGTTGCCGGCTGACACACTGGTTTATTGTGCGCACGAATATACCCAGGCAAATTGCCGGTTTGCACTCGCAGTGGAACCGGACAATGCCGCTTTACAAGCCAAAGCACAGGAAATCAAAGATTTGAGAGCGGCAGGTGCAATCACCCTGCCCAGCCGGCTCGGTGATGAACTGGCGACCAACCCATTTCTTCGTACCCGGGAAAAAAGCGTGGTCGAAACAGCCCGGAAAATCGACCCAAAAACAAAGCCTGGTGAAGAAACCATGGCCGTCATTCGGGCCTGGAAAGACCGATTTTAATGGGCTTTTTACTTGACCCTGACCCAGCAAACCTCATAATAGCGGGCGTTTACCTAATTTTATGGAGCCCTTTGTGACTTCACGCTTTTTTGTTCTGTTGCTGTGCCTGTTTCTAGCCAGCTGCGCCACTACCAAGAACACCAGCCCCGAACCCGAAGCGGAGGTGCCGGTCACTGCTGCTGCAGATCTTCCAAAGGGTGAAGGTGACTCCATTGATGAGCACCTGTTTGTTCCTGAGCCCGTTGAACCTGCCACTGATGCAGTCGACGACGCAACCCCTGCATACGATAACGTCTGGGCAAAAGTAGTCGATAACTTCCAGTTGCCCGGTTGCGCTGACCACGAGGAATCCCGCGTATGGTCCAGGTGGTATGCCGATCACGGCGAGTATATGGCCCGTGTCATGAAACGTGCTCAACCGTGGATTTACTATATCGCTCAAGAACTGGAAGCCCGCAATATGCCGGGTGAACTGGCCCTACTACCCGTTGTTGAATCCGCCTATGACCCCTTTGCGTACTCCAGCGGCATGGCGCTTGGAACCTGGCAGTTTATCGCCTCTACCGGCAAACAGTACGGCTTGAGACAGGACTGGTGGTATGACGGGCGACGCGATGTCTACTCTTCCACCAACGCGGCGCTGGATTACCTCGAACACCTCAGCCAAAAGTTTGATGGTGACTGGATGCTGGCGCTTGCGGGCTATAACTCGGGTGAAAACCGGGTCGCGCGCGAAGTGAAAAAGAACCTGAAGAAAGGCAAACCGGCAGACTTCTGGAATATCCGGCTACCCAAGGAAACAAAGGGCTATGTGCCCAAGCTGTTGGGTCTGGCCTGTTTATACCGGAACCCCGCCGATCATGGGTTTGAATTTCCCGTCGCACCCAATTATCCGGTCATAACCGTTGTTGAAATGGAATCTCAAAGCGATCTTGTTTTGCTATCCCAATACAGTGAAGTAAGCATTGATGTGCTATTTGGCCTGAACCCCGGCTTCAGCCGTTGGGCGACCTCGCCTGAAGGTCCCTGGAGAGTTATTCTACCGATCGAGGGTGCAGAGAAACTACAACAACGCTTGAATGCAGACCCAACAACCACACTGATGAAATGGGACCAGGTCCTGGTTGAAAACGGCGATACATTGGGGGCTCTCGCCGCCCGTCATCACGTACCTGTATCCGTTTTGCGCAGCACCAACAATCTCAACAGTGACATGATTCGTGTGGGCCAGAAACTCCGTTTACCACGTGACGAGCAAATGCTGGTTGACCCCTTGTACGTGGCAGCTGCCAATGAGTTACAGAAACTGCAATCCGGCCTGATCGCTTCCGAGCGCATCACACATAAGGTACGCAGCGGTGAAAGCCTGTCCGTAATAGCAAGACGCTACAAGGTGTCAGTGAGGGAGTTACAAGCCTGGAACAATATTTCCGACCCGCGTAAGTTGCGTGCCGGAAAGACCCTCACCCTGTTTCAGAGCCCGGCCCCGAAAGCGGCAAAGGCCCGCAGTGGCTCCATCAAGCATACCGTGCGCAGGGGTGATTCTTTGTGGAGTATCGCCAGACGTTATGACGTCAGGGTCAAAGACCTGATGCGTTGGAATAGCCTCAGCAAAAACGCGGTCATTCAGCCTGGACAGTCCATCAAAATCAACCTGTGATCACCTGCTGACTCCATGCGAATTCTGCTGGCCCTTGCTTTAGTTTTTGTTTATAGCGCTGCCTTTGCGGTTGAACTGAGCGGAACAATGGCGCAAGGCGGCTTGCTATTCGGGCAGGCTGAACCCGGTAGCAGCGTGTCGTTGGATAATACCGGGGTCGCCATTTCCCCTGATGGACAATTTGTTATCGGCTTTGGACGGGATGAGACCGGTACACGGGAACTCAAGGTCATTTCAGCTACCGGTGAAGTCTTCGAAAAGAGCATCACGATCAAAAAAAGCCACTATGAGATCGAACGGGTTGATGGCCTGCCGCCTTCAACGGTCACACCTGACCCTGCGGCAACCGCAAGAATCAGGGAAGAAGCGCGTATGGTCGCCACAGCGCGTCAGCATCGCGATAATCACGCTTACTATGCTCAGGGGTTCACCTGGCCGGCCAAAGGAAGAATTAGCGGTGTTTACGGCAGCCAACGGGTGCTTAACGGCAAGCCTCGCAACCCGCACTTTGGCCTGGACATTGCAGCACCTGATGGTACCGAGGTTTTTGCGCCCGCAGATGGTTTGGTGACGTTGACTCATCCGGATATGTTGCTTTCGGGGGGTACGATCATCCTGGATCATGGGCAAGGACTTTCATCCACTTTTCTGCATTTGAGCAAAATATTGGTGGAGGCTGGCGCCTTTGTAAAACAAGGTGATCTCATTGCCCTTATCGGCTCCACTGGTCGCGCCAGCGGACCACACCTTGACTGGCGTATGAACTGGTTGGACCGGCGTGTTAACCCGCAACCGCTGTTATCTGCGGTTAACGAACCACCCTCTGAATAATATTTAGAAGACTATCTTCAGCGCCCGCCAGGCAAAAACCTCGGCACCTGCAAACTTGAACCTAGCTTTCTGCGTGACCCAGGCGAACCGGTGCACCGGCACCCGCGACATAGCCGCCCTTGACACCCTTGGTAATCACCGAAACCGCGTTGTGCGGGTGCAGGCTCTCGTAATGCGTACAACGTGCCCAGAAATCAAGAATCCGCTCATCCTTGTTTAGAGCAGTCTGGATACGTCTTCCGGCATCTTCACAGAACATCAGGTTGCGACCGTTGAGCAAGGCAAAAGCCTGTTCGTCCTCGCGTTTGACAGTCGCCTGAACCGGAGTTTTCAACGAGTTTTCGACCTCATCGATCAATTCTATAATCGGGAACATCTGGAAAGTCGGTGTCAGACGCATCCTGAGCTCAGCAGCGCTCCGCTGGCTGTGCGGTGTGGCGAGAATTCCCTCTTCCGTACCCAGCCATTCGTGGACCTTGCTAAAATCTATGCTCTCTGCGGACTCGAAATCTTTCTTGAATTGTTCCTGGATCAACTGACGTGCCAGGGCGGCAGAACAGGGACATGTGCTTGAGTAGAGTACTTCCAGACCCATTTCGAGCGCGAACTCCTGACCTTCCAAAATTCCTATCATGGAAACCGGATAACGGCGCCAGCCGACATTATCACTCACCAGCGCCTTGCGACGGATGACATAATCAAAATCAACCCTCACCAAAGCACGATCGCTCAGACCCTCGTGGGAATCCAAAAAAGATCGCAACAGCTGACGCAAAGTGCTTGGTGTGAGCGGGCGTTCCCCAAAGGCCTGGTCCAGGTGCAGGTACAGACGGGACATATGAATCCCGCGTACATCCGGGTCTTTCAGGTTGACATAGGCCGTCACCCTCGCAGTGGACTGGATCAGGTTGCCTTCATCATCTTCGATACGTACCGGCAGTTCGATATCATTCATGCCGACCCATTCGAGCTTACCTGCCACAGAGGCAAAATCCTCGTTGGCAATATCCGGCATGTCGCGCAATACGTTATCGAAAGATTTCATAATTTAAGTTCCTGGAACTGAACAAGGGCATATCTGTGCGCAGATGTTCAAATTCAAGAGGTTTCCTGATGATTTGGGGTAATTATCGTTGATTGCATTACATATTGCATCAAACACCGTTTCGCAGACCTCGACGAGACATGGCGGGTATCTGGAAGCTAGTGTTGATAAACATTCATCAAATTCACAACTATTTACTGTCAGTTTTACTAGTTGAACATCAAGCGTGATCACTGCATGATTCAGTCACTTGCCACATATTTGTTATACATCGAATGTCAGCAAACACGTAGCACGTACCGAAGCTTAGAGTTTGATTTCAACTTTCTTAACGCCAAACTCAAGTTTTCAAGGAAGAATCGAGCGCATCAAGGGGTTTGAAGCGCAATTTTTAAGACCAAGGAGAGGCCACCGTGAATACCACTCATAAATTTTTTGCTCGTTTGAGCGCAATGTTTTTTGTTTTACTTTTTTGTTCAACTGCTTTTGGGGGAAAAGCCAAGGTTGATGTGTGCCACATCCCACCAGGTAATCCAGAAAATTTCCACACCATCAGTGTCAGTGAAAAGGCCGTTGATGCCCATATGCGACATGGTGATTTAGAGGGTGCATGCGAAGTTGACCCGGCAGTTCCTTGTCCTTGCTTCACAGGTTTGGAAGCAGGTTCAGCGGTAGTTTGTCACACCTGAAGAAAATTCCACAAGGCGGTGCATCACATAGACAGGGACTTTCTATGTGACAGGTAATTTTGTCCTGCATTTGGACCTCATGCGCATACATGCTTAGTAATCAGACTCGACAGTTACCCCAGATTGATATTGATGAGGTTGAAAACGAATCCTGTCTTGCTGAACTCAGAACTGCTTGCGGTAGTTAATCAAGTGAAAACACAGGGTTAACCACTGCGTTTTTCCCTGTCATTCGAGATAGAAATAAAAAAACCGCCTTCGGGCGGTTTTTTTATTAATTGGTCGGGGCGAGAGGATTCGAACCTCCGACCCCTACAACCCCATTGTAGTGCGCTACCAGACTGCGCCACGCCCCGACTCTGTACCAACACAAGATTATCTCATGAAGGCCGCGGCATAGTACATGAAAAGGACTGTCGGGAAAAGAGGCTTGTCTTGTTAGCATCAAAAAGGCCCAAGACTAAAGGTATTCGCTTAAACCTTGATGATCTACAATCATAACGGCATGCGGGCAAAACCAAATCATATTTCTAGACTTGTCTCTCTATCGGGGGCGTTTTTACCGCTATTCCTGTTGATTGCAACGATGAAAACCCAGCGTGGCATAGCGCTGGGAAGTGTGGACTCCGTCTCCTCTGGGTTTATGTACCTACTGGTAGAGTTCAGTGTCTTTTTGCTGTTTACTGCGATGCTATCCGCGCTTGTTGGTAACATACGTCAACGATTCTGGCTTGGGTTTGCACTGCTGTCCCTATATCTACTGATCACTTGCACTGTGCTGGTGGAACTTGCGACCCACGAGCTATTTCAGCAAACCGGATTAATTCTGAATTGGCCCATGTTCTTATTTGGCCTAGAACGAAGTGAAATGGTATTCAAGGCCCTTGATCAACAGGTAGCCACATCTACCAGTATTTATGTGCTAGTTGCACTTTCATACTTAGTCTTTGTCGCCACTATATTCCTCAGGAAGATAAGTTACAACACGAACGGATATGACTCCGGGCCAACTACCAAGACAGTAGCAGTATCCTTGATTGGCTACATCGCACTTTTGCTTTTCAGCACTGTTTCCGAATTCCCACGAGAAGAGTTTCGTGGGGCATCCACTCACCTGGCGCTCAGCTACTTTGAAAGTAGAGAGCCAAAACAGCAAAAAGGCGTTACAGAATCCAACGATCCGGCTACCAGTCAGACCATTCCAAGCAACATATCGATTAACAACCGGATCAACATCGTAATTGTCATCCTGGAGTCTACCAGGCAGGATTCTGTGGCGCCTTATGTAGATACTGAGGTTACGCCCTACTTTGCAAAATTGGCAGAAAACAGCCTGCTTGCAGAACATGCCTACTCTACCTCTCCACATACATCACGCGCCATTTATTCGATTCTTTGCGGCCGATTTCCGCGCTCGGGATCAGGCATTGCCGAAACACTTGAAAATGGGATAAGACAAGTTTGTTTGCCTCACTTGTTAGTGCAACAGGGATACACTTCTGCTTTTTTTCAGTCTGCCACTGAGAATTTTGAGAACCGTGCACAGTTGGTCGAAAACATGGGGTTTTCTGAGTTTTTTCCGTTGGAAATCTTTGACACGACCAATTTTGAAAAATCCAACTATTTCGGATACGAAGACAACATCATGCTCCCTGCCAGCCATAACTGGTTGAGGAGCCAGAAACAAGCTTTTTTGGCAACCTATCTCACGGTTACACCACATTTTCATTACGATGCCATAAGTCGCTATGGTTGGAAAAACTATGCCAAAGACAAAAAATATAATGCCTATCTTAATACGCTGTACTATCAGGATAATTTCCTGAAAAACCTGGTTCAGCAATACAAAGACCTAGGTTTATACCAAAACACCTTGTTTGTAATCCTGGGCGACCACGGTGAGGCATTCAGGGAACATAATCTTTGGGGACATGGAAACATCCTGTATGAGGAAGGTGTCAAGATTCCCTTCATTTTGCATTACGCAGGTAATCTCAAAGGTAGCGTGGCACCCAGGGTCAGTTTACTGGATGTCGTTCCCAGTGTTCTCGGACAACTTCAATTTGACGGATCGGATGATTTTTTCCCGGGCCAGGATTTATTCCAACCGGTCGAGGAGCGGGATATTCTTCTTGAGTGCATAAGCCCAAATCAATGTTCTTCACTAATCGATGCAGAAACGAACCTGAAACTAATTCATAACTATCATCGTAAGCCTGACAAGCTTTTTGATCTTTCCACTGATCCGCAAGAAACCAATAACCTTGCCGACGACAACCAGTTTCAGGCAATTAAACAAACCCTGCTGACTCGCCTACATAGCAAGATCAATGAAGTTAGTATAGGCGATGAACCAAAGACGTATAGTAGTTGGGCCTATAACGCGCGACCGGTGATATGGGTGAAAGAGCTACCCGTGGAACAGGCTGGCTTTCAGAAAAACCTGACGATCAGGCATGTCAGTGGCGATAGCGGGGTACTGGCAGTTACCGCAAGCAAGGAACATATATTTGCCGGAGACAGTTTCAACCTATATTATTTCCTAAGAGGATCAGACGGTGAAATCTGTATCGATAGCTTTTTGGAAGGTATAAAGCGACATGAGCACCGTACCCATAGCGTGGTGCCGAACCAGAATGTTGATGCGGTCTATTTTCAAATAACGGAAAACCTGCAGATTCTGCCTGATGCGACAACCATAAAAGTGGGTATTTCTACGAAATCTGATTGTTCATCGAGTGCTGCCGTGTTATCCCGTAATCAACTTATTATAAACTTGCCCGAAAAAGACCATGGAAAAACCTCATTCAGCAAGAAATATAACCAGTTGTTTATACGCCGGCCTGACCCTGCAGATGAAAAGGTTCTCCAAACCACTATTTACCTCCATGAATTGCTTGATCCAAACATCCCGGCTAATAGACTCAATGCCATTAGCCTGCCATCACTTCGTAGCGTGGAGTTTGTGGATAAGTTCAGGGACAATATCGCTGCACTGGCAGAAACTTACGGTACATTCCTGACCAGTCACCTCGACAGTGTGTGGGAGAGTAAAGATGGCGGATCAATATCAATCTACCGCTACCGCGTTAACTTCTCGAATAATCGGGCCATGGACTTCAGACTGATTGTCAGGAACTCGAATATCGTCGCCTTGTATTATTATCATCCATGGAAAAAGGGAAGACCGCTATAACTATTGGCATATATATGCAATCTCGCTAGGCAAAAAAAAGCACCCGGAGGGTGCTTTTTTTGCTTTAACCCATACCGAAATCAG
>CAVWXX010000032.1:0-10228 GCA_963759155.1 uncultured Gammaproteobacteria bacterium
TCTTCAACCGTATTGATACCTAAGCCCCAATAAATGTATCCGGCCCTTTTTCGAGCCGTTAGCAAACATTTTTCCAAGAAAAATGTCACTTTAGCAATAGGTTTTGCGTCTAATCAGAAAACTATATAAAGGGAAAATCATGAAAAGACAAAGCTTATTAATTAAATTAATTCCAATACTTTTTATTGGGATAAGCCAGGCACAAGTTAATACTAAAGTGAATCTTAACTTTGAGAATAGAGTACAAGGTTGGTTAGAAGATAAAAATGTGCCAGCAGTTAGTATTGGAATAATTGAAGAAGGTGAAATCAAGTATGTGAAGGCATTTGGAGAGATTCAAAAAGGTGTTCCGGCAGAAGTTGATTCGATTTTTAATATAGCATCCATGACTAAACCGGTTGTGGCAATGCTAACTCTAAAATTAGTAGAAGAGGGTAAATGGAAGCTCGATGAACCTCTATTTCATTATTGGGTCGACCCAGATGTTGCTAATGATATCCGTCACAAAAAACTAACTACTCGGCATGTTTTAAACCATCAGACGGGATTCATAAATTGGAGACGTGAACATCCAACCAGAAAGCTTACTTTCGATTTTGAACCCGGAAGCGGATTTGGTTACTCCGGAGAGGGTTACAACTATTTAATGAAAGCATTGGAAAACAAGTTTAAAAAACCATTGGAAAAATTATTGGACTCATTAATTTTTAAACCAATTGGAATGGAAAACACTCAATATTGGGACGAAAGTATTGATACGCTTAGACTTGCACATTGTCACGATGCTAAAGGAAATGATTATAATTTTTCTTATGAAACAAGCGTAAGTGGTGCGGGCAACATACTTTCTACTGCTGAAGATTATAGCAAATTTTTGATTTATGTTATGAATGGAGCAGGACTTTCACAAAATTTGTATGATGAAATGCTCAAGCCAAAAGTCACTGTTAATGAACACTTATCTTATGGGTTAGGCTGGCAAATTTTAACAGGCCTGCCAAATGGAGAATATGCTTTAGAGCACGGAGGCACTAATACAGGAATGTGGTCTATGTCTCTTATACTGCCAAAATCCCAACGCGGTATTGTAGTGATGACAAATGGTGATAGCGGTATTTTTATTTACAAAAATATTATTGAAGAAGTTTTTGATGAAGGGGAAACGATTTTCAATTACATAATGGGGGCAACTCCTCGTGAAGTTGTGACTCTCTCCGACGCTGTTTTGGAAAGATATACTGGAACCTGGATAGATACGGATAATAGAGAACTTACAATTGTTAAAGGAGATGGCGTTTTGAATTTTTCCGGTACCGGATTGCCAGATGTAATCTTGTATCCCGAATCGGAAAATGTGTTTTTTCTTAAAGACTTCGATGTACAGTTTAAATTTATCAGTGAGGATTCATTTAATCTAATATCAAATGGCACAATCGATTGGACAGCAAAAAAGAATAGGTCAGAAAAAGAATAGGTCAGGACACCCATAACTTTCAGCGACAACATAACTAAAGAGGGCCGGATACATTAAGCCCAAAAATGTATCCGGCCCCTTTTCCATGAGAAACCACTATTTGATAGTTGAGCAATGTATGTGTCTATGTTTCTAACAATGGCTGCATCATCGCTTCCAAGCCATTAACCTTGATTTCATGGACCAACGCCAGTTGCTGGCCCAGCTTGCCTGCAGGAAAACCTTTTCTCGCAAACCACACCAGGTATGGCTCCGGCAGCTGCAGTAACTTGCGACCGGCATATTTGCCAAACGGCATAGTTTGATTAATTGCTTCCAGCATAAGCTGTGGATCAGGGTCAGTCAGCATAAGGGTCACGTAGTCCAGTGAGCATCGCGCTACCTGGTGAAGCGCCAATGTGACTGAGAAGGGGTTGGAGTGCTATTCATTTTTTTAGGTTAAGGAAACATCCCCCTGATCGCAGCCATTTGCGGTTCAACACGCTCAGCATCAGGCGTTTCATCGGTGAGATCGATATCACAATATTCAGTTGTAAAGCTTGCAGTAGTAAAGTGTTTAAGGAGTTGACGGACGCGCCCCGTAGCCGGCCCCGTTTCACTCATTAACAAGACACCATCGTTGTTGGGTGCACCGTAAAGTGTGTCATCATCGACTACATGATGACCTTCAAGACGTACGTTTTGAATTATCTTGTTCGCCAGGTGCTGATCTTCCTTAAATGCAATTAGAAACAAACCTCTGGGAAAAATATCAAGCTCAAAAGTTTCGCCACCGACTTCGGCATTTTCTTGATCAATGGCAATATCCATGAATGGGGTTTCATGCAGGTCAATAGCAGCAGCAAATTTCTGGTTCAGGTCACCGTTAAACAATCGTTGATGAAGCTCCTTAACCGATTTGGCAAGAGCTCGCATTTCCTGGCTTTGCGCGTTGTCCAAAAAGGCATCCCTGTTAATGTCTATTCGGCCTTCTGTAAATCTGAGTTCTTTTTCATACGGACCAGGGCTAAGGCAAGGATAGATGACGATGTTAAATCGATCGGTGTATTGTGACGCGTCTTCTTCTGCAAATTTCAAAGCTGCCAATGGACCGCCTTTTTCGTAACCATGGGTGCCCCCTAAAACAATATAGCAAGGTCTTTCCTGACTAAAATCGCCGATAAGTAATCTGTACAAATCATGTGTGACGCGGCTTGTTTTTTCGACGCTGCCATCAACTGCGTCAGAAGTGGTGGTGTAGGAGGCTTCACCATATTTCTCAAGTTTGAATCCTGCTCGATCCCCGAGTGCTTTTATTCGAGGGACAAGTGTTTTGACATAGTCTCTTGAGGGTAATACCTGATGCTTTTGATACCATTTATTGAATTTTTCTTGCGGCCATGGTTCTGTTTTAATTTCGCTCATACTCTATTTCGCTGTTGGTATACGCAAACTGATTATAAGAGCGTAGAGCGCTATTCTTCCAGCGGTACCTGCTGTAGATATGTCAGACCTTACGGGACAGTCTAACTTGACCCCAAATCTTGCAGTTAAACTACAGTTGATTTGAATCAATTGGCTTGTGTGGCAGTGTGTTACCGTCCGTTTATCTGTAACTCCTCAGCAAAGCATATGTAAATTGCGTTCAGGTTACGTTAAGAAATATTGACCCAGGATGCATAAGAGATGCTTCAACAAGGAAGGGTTCCAATGAAAACGCTCATCTCCATTTTGCTGCTCTTAACTTCGATTACCGCATCAGCACAGTCAACGATAGAAGTGTGGGTTCCGGCAGGTGATGTGGGTGCCCTTAAGTTGGCAATGGAAGAAGCTGCAGCGCGTGACCCTGGTACTGAAACTACCATCCTCAGCGCTGGAGGGTTCGATTTTACTGACATTACCAGTGGGTTGCCCGAAATCACAACCAACGTTGTTATTGAGGGCAGGTACGAGCCGATAATTTTTAGTGGCGCCGGCGAACAATTTGCAAACTTGTTTCTGGTCCAACCAGGGGGGCGGCTGAGACTTCAGAATATTAAACTGAGAGATTTTTCACTGGGTTTGGATCGAGCGATTCTTGAAACGTACACTGATCAAAATTTGATTATAAATCGCGGTGTACTTGAACTCTCACAGGTACAGATTGATTCTTTACAGGCCAGATCTGAAAGCAATAGGCTCTTTAGAATCCTCTACGCCCCAATCATCAAAAACACAGCGACTGGCCAACTTCATCTCGACCAGGTTTCCCTAATTGATTCGGGTACCAGGTTGGATGGAGGCATCATCCTCAATGACGGTATTGTTGCGATGCAAAACACTCAGGTTTATTTTTCACCTGAAGCGTCATTTTCAACATTCCTGGCAACACCATTCAGAAACAACCGGTTTATGTCGATGAAGAATGTGAGTATGTTTAATAACATTGGAACCTTTAGTGCAGTATCAACAATTCCTGGAGCTGAAACCTATATCGGCAATTCAGTTTTTTCCGGATTCTGGGGCTTTTGTGAAAACGCCATAAGCACGGGTCACAACCTCATCGATGGTGATGGTTGTAATTTCAATGCAGAGGGCGATGTTATGGGTGAACCGACCGGGTTGAGTTGGCGTCCGGTGGAAACACGTTGTTATGAGGGATGTTGGAGCAATTCCAAGATACCATCCATTCTAAGCCATGCCCTGGTACCGTTCGCATCGAGTTTGGCAGTAGACAGTATTGACCCTGAGAATTGTCCGAGTGGTGACTTGCTGGGCAGTCGCAACACGCGACCACGTGACGGCAAAGGTGATGGTGTTACCGGATGTGATAAGGGTGCGGTCGAATTGGTTCCCTCATACCTGACCGAGGGTGGCATCAATGGCGTTTATTTCAACCCCGATGCTGATGGTCACTATATCTCCATCATAGACAACCCGTACAACACGCTGATCATGTGGAACAGTTTTGACCAGGATGGTAATCAGTACTTCGTGCACGGCACCGGTGAGCTTGTGCAGGGCCGGTCATTGATTGCAGATGCCTATATCAATGTGAGTGGAAGCACGTCTCCAGAGGGCGACATTGTGCCGGCACAAGAACTACATTGGGGTACACTGGAAGTCGACATGACCTCATGCAATGAAGGTACGCTGGCTTTCAGCAGTGATTTTCCGGAGATCGGCAACGGTCAGGTTCGATTGCAACGGCTGGTTTATGTGAAACAACTGGGGTGTGTTGACTGACAGTCAGTCGACTGAATATTAAGTCGTTTTGAATTGATCTGAGGAATATGCCTTGCTACGAGGCTCTCGGATTGTGACCGAAGCAATTTAAAGGGCCTTTCCGGTTACGCCGATCTGTGCAAGTATTTAGCAGTTGCCAACCGCTACAATAATTGCAAGTTTATTGTAGCGATTGGCAAATGTACGGGACAGTTAGTTCAATCAGAGATTACAATTCTGTCACACTGTCTCAGCTAGATTGTTGATTCCATTGCTTCCAGCTTTTTACGCGACTGTCGCAAACCCATGCCCGCAATGAAAAAGATAAGGGCGATCACCCCCCATGACTGTAATGTGGGAACGGGCCTTGCTGCTGGCGCAATCAGGTTGATCAGAACCTGGGCAGATGCAAACTCATAGAGATCTGCAACCGTGATAACCAGAACACTGTCTGTGGGTGAACCGGTTGGTGTTCCACTTATAGCCCCTGTTGCTGGATCAAGCATCAGGCCCGCAGGCAGACTGCCGCTCTGGATGGAGTAGGTGGGTGTGCCTTTGAGGCTAGTTACAGTCGGAAGTACTGTAATGGCTTGCCCGATCTCACCTGTAATCGGCGGGTAGGACAGGCTGATGCTGTAAGAGCTGATATTAAGCGTCAATTGAGCGGATACAGTCTGTAAATTCGTTGTGTACTCAATCCTAACGTTGAACAGCCCCGCGATTTCTGGCGTGCCATTGATAGACCCGGTCGCTAAATCCAAACTCAATCCAGCGGGCAACACTTGACCAGCCACGAGTTGGTATGTACCTGGTGTCACTGCAAGTGATGTGTTGGGAGAGGCACTCAGAGCGTCGCCCAAAATGCCCTGAGTTGCGGGGTAGAACAGGGTTGGTGTTATCTCGATATTGAACGGCTCATTAATCATTCCCGACGAATCGGTTATTTCCATGTTCAGGGAAAAGACCCTGCCTGTCGCCGTGTCAGGTGTGCCGGATATTTCCCCTGTCGTAGTGTTCAGCACCAGCCCCGACGGGAGAAGGTCTCCGCCGTTAAGTGCAAAGCCGAGTGCGCCGGTACTTCCCGTTACATTGGGGCGTAACGGTGAGCCCAGAGCACTCCCGGCCGGCCCTGCATAGTTGTCGTAGTTGGCTGTCAACGCAGGTGGGTTAGCGGAAATGGTCACGGTAAACATCGCCTGCACCGGTGTTGGGAATGATGAATCTGTTAATTCGATAGTCAATGGATAGCTTCCCGCTGTAATTGGGGTACCAGAAATTTCACCATTCATGCCTGACAGCGTCATTCCCGCTGGCAGCGTGCCAGAGACCAGACTATAAGCTGACGTTCCATAGACATTCGCATAAGTCGGGTAGATCGTCAGGGCATTGTTTTCGAAGCCGGTGACGTCCGCATAGGAAACGTAAGGGGCAGGCCTTGGTGTGGCCGTAACCTGACCACGGCTACTTGAGCCAATAGCATTGGTGGCGACAACGGAAAATTCGTAACTGGTCAGGTCGGTCAGCCCGCCGACTGTAAAGCTGGTGCCCAGACCAGTGAAGGATGTTAATTGCCAGGTGGTTGCTCCTTCGGGCCTGTATTCAACAACATAACCGGTAAGAGCAGAGCCCTGGTCGTTTGGCGTTGTCCAACTTAGCTGCACGGACCCAGCTGCTGGGATCGCACTTACAACAGGTGTGTCAGGGACCGTCGCGGGTATTGCAGTGACTTGATTGCTCCATGGCCCAGGGTTGGGGTTGATACCGCGTAATTGGAACCAGTAGGTCGTGCCATTGGTCAGGGCGTTAACCTGAGAGCTAAGACTATCAGGACCGCTTACTGTTTGTACGGTACCCCCGATACAGGTGGTCAAAGACGGATCAGGTGCCACGCCGCTGCCGTAGCACAGTTCATAACCGCTGATGGCCCCGGAATCCGGATCCCGCGGCTTGCTCCAGGACAGGTCCACGGTGCCATCACTGGTATTGACCACGTTAAGGTAGGGCGCAAGTTGTAGTTGCACGCCCCCAATGTTACGTCTGCCGTTGCCATCCACCCTGGGGTTGCCCAGTGCATCCGCAGTGATCGTGGAACCATCAATGGGGCTGATCAGTTCATTCGCACCACCCGCGCCGGCGTCAGCGATGACATCGATGAGCACGCCAGGGTTACCGGCGGTTCCGAGCAACGGAGTTAGTGCGTTGGGAAAGGGAAAGAAAAACAAGGCACCATCGGCAATGGTCGGCAGGCCGGGCACATCGGTCAAAAGCAACGGCTGGCCTGTAATGGCCTTCAGGTCGTCGGCCGGTTGTATTAGGGTTGGCTGTATCCAGCTGCTGACATCAGAGGTAATCGTCCCGCCGGCGGTGCGCAAAATCACGCCGAACGAACCCCCGGGTAGGGCGGTCGGCAGGCCTACACCAAGCGCAGACTCCTCCAGATTAATGGCGCCGCCGGTGGTCGCAACCAGCGCACCAAAGCCGCTTTTGCAGGCAGCCGGGCACTCAGAATCAAGCAAACTCAGGGATGAGGCCTTAATGTTGACGATGGCACCACCACTTGCCCTGACGCTATTTAAATCGCTGCTGTTTGCTGATTTACCCTGGAACACCGAATTGACGATATTGGTCGTGCCCGGGCCCCAAGCGTTTATCCAGCCAGTGTCTACAAAGCGGCTGGTCTCAATATTGGCGTCTCCACTCCATTGAATCGCGCTAAGGGTGTCCTCAAAGCGCGTACCGGTGACTGTAAGGCTACCAGTACCTGAGACCATATTGGATCCTCTGAATACCGTGGCATCGGGGCTTCCAAAGACTAATTGATCGTTTTGTATTTGCTCGAAGTATGAATCGGTAATTGTCAGGGTCACGCTGCCGAAGGGGGCTTCAATGGCTTGTCTCTTGCAGTCCCTGTACCAGTCATTAATCCGTCTGGCCTCTACATTGTTCAGATCAACCGTTGAACCACTTTCCATTCTTATGTAGGCAGAGAGGTCCAGTGCAGTGAGGTCATTGACAGTCACACTCACGCCAGGCTCGACGCGAAGAAAGCCGGGTGCTTCCCTGACAATGCTTCCCCTTACGTCCGGGTTGCTTGGGCACTCACCGACAATATTGCTCGAACCACCATCGTCGATCCAGAAAGGTGCGCCTATCAATTGGGCGCCATTACCGTTGATGACTACATCTTCAGTGACAATCCCAAGGAACAGATCTTGCGGGAAAGTATTAGCGGGCAGTTCACAGCCGCCAGTATTGATGTTGTTGACCTGGAGGCCGGAGGCGAACTCAATGGTGTCAGTGCCCGGGTTCAAATTGGCCTGGTCTATTGCTGCCACTATGGAGTCAGGACCGCTGCATTGCGATGAGCTGACCATATAGGTGGCGGCCTGCAACGGGCTGAGCCAGAGGAGTGCGATTGCAATTAGGGTTACTACTTTACATAAAGATTTGAACATTGACGTTCCTTTTAAGAAAAGACTTCAGTTAAGACTTACATATATTTCAACATGATACCTTCGTTGACCATCGACTCGTTATGCAAATGCGACAGATGTATGTGCAGATTCGGTAGAATTAAATATAATGTGAAATTAAGATATTTATTGGCAAAAAAATCACAGTAACGGAGTCAATCTGCATGAAGTTCGGAGACGAATTCATTGTTAACATCCCCTTGGGATTTGATCCCGAGCATGCCTCAATTATGAGACTGAACCAGTTATTCCAGAATGGAAAACGGGTCACCCGCTTCAAGTCCGCCGCGAATAACAGCTTTATCCAGGACCTTACAGATGTCAGTTCTAATCGTTCGTTGTGGTACAAGGTCAACGAAGACAGCTTAATCGAGATCAATGATGCATTCCTGCGAACACCCATCATTGTTCGCAACCAGGTCTCTGACCTGATCAGTTTCCAGTTTGCATTGAGTGTTAAACGGTCGGAGTTTCTAGGCGAGCAGAAAAATCTGCACAACCTGGGTCCCGCTATCATCGTAACCGTGGTGCCGCAGGATGAAACCACACACCGCGTGCCAAGGGTCGGTGTACACCTGCGCCACGTGATGGTGCACACCACACTTTCCAGCCTGATCCAGAGGATGGGTGAGTCAACTGACCATTACCCGAAGTGGCTACTGAGCGCACTGGACGGTACGCATAATAAACCCCGGCAACGGGTTCTATTTCTGGAAGAAACCCATCGTGACCTTATCAAGTCCTGTTTCAACATACCTGTTTCCGGGGGGTTGCTGGGTCATTGGATGGCGGCAAAATTCAATGAATTATTGTGTATCGGCCTCCAGGTTCTGAAAAACAACCATGGATTATCCAATCATCGTCCGGAAGCGCATGCGACTCCGCAGAATGAGAAAATTCGCAGGGCCAGAACTATTCTGAACCGTGAATACGCCAATCCGCCCGCTCTGCCCACGCTGGCCCAGCAATTGGGTATATCGGAAACCCAACTCAAGAGCAGTTTTAAAACCATGACCGGGACCACGGTGTTGCAGTACTGTATCAAGCTACGGATAGATGCCGCGAAGCTCTTATTGAATGAGAACAGATATTCGATTTCTGAGATCAGCGATATCGTGGGTTACGAAGGTAATTCCGCGTTCACACGGGCGTTCCGCAAACTGAGCGGTTGCACTCCCACCCAGTGGCGACTGAAAAACAAAGCACGTAGTGAGTTTAGGAAGGATTAAAGTGTCAGGTCAGGACACCCACCACGACCCCCAATCGAATTGACCTGATTTCAGCTGATTTCAAAGATGTGTTCATTGACACAACGCATAAACCAAAAAAAACCAGCCAGCAATTCATGGTTTATGAAGATCTATCACCTCGACTACGGCTCAGACTCTTCCCCTGATTCGAAACCGTCGACGAAAATCTTTCCGCCTACACCCGGGGTGGGTGCATGAAACCAGGGCACCCGTAATATCTTTGCTGTCTGTAACGGAGATCTGGGTTATTCTCCCTGCCAATTGAATGATGCTTAAAGAACGGACGGCATGTTAAAGAGGAACAACCTTGAGCTAAGAATCCCACCCGTTCTGGTGACCCTGATGGTTGCCTTTTTTATGAAACTGGCGGCAAATTTATTCCCTGAAGTTTCTATCGTTGTCGGCTTTAGTGATCCTGTTTCCTGGGTGTTGCTTGGTGTCGGCGCGCTTGTTTCACTCGTCGGTGTCATTGCCTTCAAATCAGCCAAAACGAGCGTCAACCCCATCAAGCCGGATGGTAACTCCAAGCTGGTGACCTCTGGTATATACCGCATCAGTCGTAACCCCATGTATCTTGGTTTTTTGATCGCCTTGATCGGTATAGCTGTGTATCTGACCAACCTGTTTTCACTGCTTCTTTGTGGCGTCTTTGTGATGTACATGAACCGGTTTCAAATACGGCCGGAAGAACGGGCACTGAAATCCCTCTTCGGCAAGGAATATATCAACTATAAGATCCGCACCCGCAGATGGCTGTAGGGTGGGGTTGAGGGTAGAAAAGATCGGACACTCACCATTTTCATGATGCGTGACCAAGGTGTCCGATCTTTACGTCAAGTCTTTACCTC
>CAVWXX010000033.1:0-14293 GCA_963759155.1 uncultured Gammaproteobacteria bacterium
AACTGTGGACCACCCCAGGTACAGCAGTGGAATTAAAAGACCACTTAATATTGATATTGATTTGACTTTGTTTCTCATTTCTCACCTCGCGAAAGACCTGGGGGGGGCCGTTCTCATACGTCGGGCCCAGCGCAGCGAATTAACATATTAGAAATTTATCATATAGCTCATTAAAGGAAGCTGAAGGCCGCTTTAAGCTAGCGTTAAGTTCTTCCCGCTCTATAACAAACAAGGGTCTGTGATCAATCACAGACCCTTGTAGCTTATACAACCGCATATTCCGGCTATTACTTCTTGGGTTTCTTGGGTGGTTTAGTGTCATCCTCGGGTTCTTCCCATGGATCACCGTCGTAACCCAACTGCTGCCAGTTAAGCACCCAGCTGAGGCTGGTATGGCAGTCCTGGCATTCGAACGCATCCTCTGCCGGTAGCACGGAGTGGGTGATGCTGAAGTTCATATCTTCTGTCATCAGTGTCGCATGCTTGTAGACCTTGCGCATTTCATCAACCGTCACAGTGCCGTCACCATTAGCATCTGCGGCCTTAACTTCCGGTACTTTGATGATATCGTCATAGGCTGATTGCTTCGTCTTGACGAACCAATCCACGCTCACCGCGTTGAAAGGATAAATCTTGGCACCTGGAACATTGCGCCGCTCGGTATAACCCAGTATCGGCAGGTCAAAATCGCCGGAAGCCCCGGGGCCGGTATTGTCGTACCACTTGTGCACTGGCAGCCAGCCCTGTTTACGCCAGGTGGTTACCGGTTTTCCTTCACTCGTAAATACGTTCCACTGCCGTCTTTCAAGTGCGTCATTCGGCCGCAGGCCGGTATGGCAGGTCTCGCAAGCCACCTTGTCGGTGTGCTCATTGAGTGCATCCCCTTTGGGAGTCCCGTCATGGGGATAGAGTCCATGTGGTACCTGTAGCTCATCACCGTAGTGACAGGCTGAAGTGCAGGAAAGCGTTCCCATCATGGTCGGTTCAGTGGTATCCATCGCCGTGCCTTTCTTGAACTGGTGGGTACTGATACCGTCTTCACCCATGGGATTCACGTGGCAATCCTGGCACAGGAAGCCGGTCGCGAGGTGCACGTCATTCAGCTCCGAAAAATCGTCGCCACGCTTGGAAACGTCCTTTTTGTGGCAACCCATACACTTGGCTACGGTCACTTCATGATCCCCATCCGTCGTCGGTGTTGCCGAAATGTGGCATTTGGTCGCAGATGGGCTCATTGCTTGTCGGTGTCAGTACTCCAGGCAGCGCCGATATGACAGTTGCTGCAGTCGCGCTTGGTCGTGTCGTACCAGCCATCAATGCCACCCTGCTGGTAATAGCTGAAGTTGGGCAAGGCGCACCACTTCTCCAGCATACCCGTGCCGGTGCCGTAGCCCAATTGGCCGTGATAGGAAGCCTCAACCGCGTTAGTCTGATCATCCAGCGCCGACGCAGTTGCCAGCGGTAGTGTGATCAGGGCGAGAATGGAGGCGTATAGTCTTAGCTTGACATTACGTCGTGTGTTCATGATTAACCTCCTCGAAAATTACTTTGGCCAGAAGCGGGCCACCTCCTGGTGGCCCGCTGGTTTTTTACACGCCTTTTCGTGCAGTTTTAGTTAACGACCACTACTCATCCGTGACCTCTTTCTGAGTTCCCGGCAGGGTGTAATCACAGTCTTCTGTCGTACAGAACCAGTCGTCGATCCACCAGATACGCCGCGCCATGGCCGCAGACTCGGCGATCTCGCTTTCGTAGTCGTCGTCGTCTGCAAAGACCCACTGCGTCCAGACACCATACAGCTTGGAGGCGTCCGGATTGGCTACCAGGTTGGCCTCGCTGGAGTGGGTATCGCCGCCGGTGTTCATGTTGTCGAACTCGTTGCAGAAACCCGAGCCTTCAACCACCGTACCGATAACGAACTCGTCTTCGTGCGCATTGGTCGGATAGCACTCGTCCGGATTGGCTGAATCGGTATCCGTCTCCGTCCACACCACATAGTCATCACCGAAGCTCTCAGCGCGACTGTAGAACAGGTCGAGCGGTTCCGCTTCACCCTCTTCCACGGTGCTGTTGTCACCGATTTCGAAAACCATGAAGTAACGGGATGGATCCCTGAGGTCAGAGTCGTAGTCCAGCTGACAGGTCGTCGCAGGTGAAGACTGTATCAATTCCAGTCGGTCACCCAACGGGTCGACAGCAAACAGACCGTCCGTGCAGCCTTCTACAATGCTTACACCCCTTGGTCCGCCGGCTTTTGCCATACGTGGGTCAAGGGTGGTAAGGCGCATGGCCCTGTGTTGGGTCACGTTACGGGCATGCTCGTTAGCCCCTGCAGCGAAACTGTAACAGGCTGTCGGCTCTACGCGTTCACCCGGAACGGTCTCTGTCGGACGGTAAGACTCACAGGTGACGGTGCCGTCGCCGCCGAATGCGATACCATCACTGGCCGATCCTTCTGCCGGCGTTGTAGTCCAGGTTTCACCACCGTCAAAGGAGCGACGTACGTACAGGTCATAACGGTCGTTGCCCTTGGCGTTGAGACGCCAGTTGGGTGACCAGCCATACAGGAACATCACGAAGTCACCGTCGATGAAGCCCCTGTGGCCCTTGGAGACATCCAATGGGTTGTACCAGGATTGATCCCTCAGGTTGACGAATTCATCCGTGCGGTCGTCCGTTGCACAGTCCACCGCTTCCGTGAGATCAGTACCTAACGGGGTATAGTCGGATGGGCACTGATGCCAGGTCAGGACCCGCATGGTATTACCCAGCTGGGATTCCTCACCCTCGTTCTTTATGTAGCCCTGCAGAATCGGATTGGTGTCACCAACGCCGTAAGACGTCCCGAGGGTAAAGTCCACCTTCGGGCAAGCTATCGAAGCACCTTCCTCACCATCATCGATGCAGGTATCCGGTACGACACCTGAGAGGTTGGTGGCCGGATCGAGGCAGATACCTTTAGGATAGTACGGATTATACGTATCGTTAGTTTCCCCAACCAGCAGGTCCCATTCCTCACACGCCATATTCTCAAAGGCGAAGGGGTTGTCCACCGCGGGATCGAAATCAACTGGTATAACGAAACGCCGCAGCATGGTATCAGCCGGTCCGCCCTGGCGCATGTTTCCCTGTTTCCAGGAGGAGATGGCTGCCAGACGGCCGGTACTGGCCTCGGCTCTGCCGACACCCTGCGCCAGCAGGCTGGCACGGCGGGCGATTTCGGTATTGATGATATCGAAGTTGTAATCACCATAGTCTTCCATGTCCGCAGTGCTCATCAGGCCGAACATTTCACCGGTTTCCCAGTAGACCTCACCCTGGTTGAGCATATTGCCCTGGCTGACCAGGTTTTCGAGCAGGCTGTTCGGGTTACCTATACCCGCGTTGGTATCCGGGGTGCCCATATCGAAGCTGAAGTACCACTGGTTCTTGCCGATTTCCTCGGTGCAGGTCAGCGTGGAGTCTTCTTCGCAAATATCTGCATAGCCGTCTGCGGCGTTAAGCAGGCCGTCCGGCTCAAAGAAGTACTTGCCAAGACCCTTGGATTCCTCGGCTGCCATGATCACCCAGGCGCTAATGTCGGTGACATCGTCATCTGGGTTCGCGTCCTTGTCATAACTCTGCAGCGAGGTACGCGGCCGGGTCAGGGACGTGTTGGCGCGGTTGGGCAGATCTGCAAGGAGGTCGCCATTGGTGTCAGCGACGCATATTGCAGTGAGGTTATCAGGAACGCCGTTGTCATCCTCATCAGGCCCGGTCAATATTTCGACCGTGTCAGCGCACTGGTTCTTCAGACCGAATTGCGAGGCGGCAATCGGGACTTCGTCAGTGGCTTCATAAACACAGTAGATGGGTGGGATGCCAGTGTCTGGATCGTCATCAAGCGGATTACACTTGGCGTTGTTGGACAGACGCATGGGCACTGCCATGGGCACGTATACCTTGGGTCGCCCGGTGCCACCTTCCTCTGAGTCTTTATCCAGACTCGCATCCTGAATGCGGATGGGCGGAATAACGTAATCCCCTTCCACATCGGCCACCGTAGGATCTTCGACGATATCGAAGTACTCTTCGTTGATAAATGAGTACCAGGCATCCGTCTGGCTATGGGCAACTGCGCCACTCCAGCCTTCACCCGGGCCTAAGCCCTGACCGGGCCGCAGCCCTTCGGGGTCTTCCTGCCAGGTGATGACAAAACCGGCACCCTTGACGCCGTGTACTTCGATGCGGTTAACGTCACGTCGACCGGAGGTCAGGCGCTCTGCCTTGGTCCACACCATGTGTGACTCTTCCACAACATCTGTATCTCCTCCACTTCCGTCTCCGGTTCTCGGATCATCGCCCGGCAGCAATACGCCGCGAGCGGTCCAGACACAGCCGTAGGGTACTATGCCGGCCTGTGGATAACCCTCCTCGGCGAAGTCGACCGAGCCCTGTTGCCCTTTAACGCCAAAGACGTCAACCAGGTAGAGGTCGTCTACTTCATCATTGGGTTCACCGTTGTCGAGGACAGTGCTGGTAAAGTCCGGCAAGGCAGCGAGCCCCAGATCGGTATTGCCGTCACGAATCAACATGGTGATGGCAGCTAACTGGGCCGCTTTTTCATCAGCGGATCGCCCGTCGTTCACGGCTTCCTCATCGTCCTGGGCGGTTGTCAGCGTGTAAGCTGGCTGGCCCTGATCGCAGTAACGGCTTGGCCATGCCACCAACGTCTTGTTGCCAACGGTGGCCTGGAACACGTTGTAGCTTCCGCCGGGATAGTCGTTCAGATTAACGGGCGTACCGAGGCAGTTTTCGATGGGCTCGTGGCTCACCGGATCTACAACAGACAGGGACGGGCCAATCAAGAGATCGCCATTGTTGTCCGTGTACTCTGCAGCAACGACACATGGATTGCTCTCGTTCTTGAATTTCTCCTCGAGCGTAAAGCTGCCGTCGCGTTCAGCCTTTACAATGCCGACCACCCCGCCAGTGATGGCGTTAATGATGCTGACCTTGGCCTTATACACCGCATTCACGCCGTCGATAGTGAGCAAACCCTTCTTATCGTTCACAGGGTCCCAAATGGCCTTGGTAATCGTCGGGCCGATTTCGACCGGACTCTCTTCTGACCATACGGCGTCATGGCAGCTATAGCAGGACGGCACCTCGGCAACGCCCTGCAGGCCCTGGCCATGACACTCGGCGCAATGCGCTTCATATGGTGTGTCGTAACCCTTAGCGTGAGGGATCACGAAGGCGGTTCCCAGGTCGATATTGTGATCGCTGGGTAGCGGATCTTTTTTACTGGGTTTGTGGTCGTCCTCAATATTGAAGGAACTCTCTACCGCGGAATCGGACAGGTTGGTCTGCTTCCAGGTCAAACCGTCGTCCAGGCTCACCGCGGCATAGGTGTCGAACCACCGGTGGGCAAACGCGGTATGCGGAACTTCAAACTGGGGCCCGTACAGGAAGACGTTGACCAACGGTTTGGCAACCGGAAGTTGCTCAACATAATCCGTACAATCTGCAGGAGCACCGGTTTCATCAGTCGTGTCTCCACCGGTCACCTGGTTATCGATATCACAGTATGTGATGAGTCCCGTTTCATCTTCGCCAGCAGGCGCGCCGCTGGCTTTCTGGGCCGGAACATAAAACTCCATCATATCGGTAAAGGCGTGCTCGGCTTCTGGCAGCGCCTCGTTCAGAATATCCTGGTCGAAGAGCGGAACCTTGATGGTCCTCGACATGTTCTTATTGGTAATTGCGCCGTCATCGGCGCCAGCTGCGCCGCTCAAGGCAATCGCAACTGTAGCTAGACAGATAACAATAAATCGGAGTGATTTCATTATAAATTCTCCTCAGAATTAGAAAATTTCATGGCGGGCCTTCACTTTTTTCAGGCCAGCCGCTCTCGCATCAGGCAATTACACGGCAGTGCCGGAACGGCCATCTCACTAACCAGTTGTGGAATCCTTTCCCCTAATATTGTTATTTTGATATATACATAACATTTGCATCTTTAACCTAAGCTGAAGATATATTTAAGCTAAATTTAAGGTTACGGTCGCAATAACACTCTTTGATTCAGTAATTTAAACGAGCCTTGCGGTTTGGGGCGAGTATTTAGCGGGTGGCAGGAAAGGAGATTAAATCAATACTTCAGGCGAAATATGAAACATCTAATACCATCTATGCATCAGATAAACTGTAGCCTTTATATGCATGATATTATTAATCTTTAAATGTCAGACCGGGTGTCTTCCAGCGCATCCCAACGATTGAAAGCGGCTTCCAACTGAGCCTGTACTTCGGCCAGTTCAAGACTCGTGCACTGAACCGTTTCATTGTCGGAATGATAGAAACCGGGCTCCGGCATTTGCCCGGCCAATTCTGTTTGTCGCTTTTCCGGTTTTTCTTTTTTTCAGTCAATTACGCAACTCGCGTTGGCGCTTGTAGGAAAGTTTCGGTTTTTTGACGCTTGATTGCGGATGTAACAACGGGCCACCAGTTGGTGACCCGTTGCCTTGTTGCACGCCTTATCGTGCGGATTTAATTAAGGACTATGGAGAGTCGGTCTGAGTTCCAGGCAATGTGTATGCGTTTTCAACAGAGATATAGTCATCGAGCCACCAGACACGTCGTGCCTTGGCCTCTGAGTCAACGATCTCGCTCTCGTAGTCATCATCGTCTGCGAATATCCACTGTGCCCAGACGGCGTACATCTTTGAGCCATCCGAGTTACCAGCCAGGCTGGCTTCACTGGAATGGGTATCACCACGGGTGTTCAAACGATCGAACTCATTGCAAAAACCCGACCCGATGATCGCATCCGGAACATCAACGTCATGGGGATCGGACGGGTAGCACTCGCCAGGATTGGCTGAGTCCGTATCCGTCTCTGTCCACACCACATAATCGTCACCAAAGTTTTCAGCACGACTATAGTTGAGATCCAGTGGTTCCGCCTCACCCACTGCCACAGTATTGTTGTCGCCGGTCTCGAAGACCATGAAGAAGCGGGACGGGTTCCGTTTGTCGGTATCTTGCACCTCAGACAAATCGTCACAAGTGAAGATTCCATCAATGACGGTATTGTCTACGAACAGACCATCGGTGCAGGCATCCTCGTCGATGCCAACGCCTCTTGGTGAACCTGTTATTGCATAACGCGGATCCAGTGTGGTGATCTTCATGGACTTGTGCTGGGTGACATTGCGTGCATGTTCAGCAGCACCTGCCGAAAACTCAAAGCATGCTTTAGGCTCGTTTGGTTCTCCACTACCAGTCTCGTCGGAGCGGTAACTCTCGCATGTAACGGTACCATCGGCTGTATACAACTCTCCATCACTGCCCTGGACAGAACTCGGTGTTGTGGTCCAGGTTTCACCGCCGTCGAAGGATCGCCTTACATACAACTCGTAACGGTCATGACCCTTGGCATTGAGGCGCCAATTAGGTGACCAGGCGTAGAGGAACATAACGAAATCGCCATCGAGGAAGCCACGGTGTCCCTTGGAAACATCCAGTGGGTTATACCAGGATTGATCGCGTAGATTGACGAAAATGTCGTCACGGTCGTCACTGGCACAGTCAACGGGGGTTACACCATCTGAGGACAGAACGGTGCTATCCGATGGACATTGATGCCAGGTAAGTACACGCGTTTTGTTGCCCTCTCCCTGCACGACACCCTGCAGAATCGGGTTGGTGTCGCCGATACCGTAGGTTGAACCGCTGAAGTCAACCGTCGGGCACGGAACATCACCACCTGTATCATCATCCAGACAGCTATCCGGCACCACGCCTGAAAGGTTGATCGCCGGATCGGCGCAAACACCACCCGGGTAATAAGGGTTGGTATCCGGTTGGATCAGGAACTCTTCACAAACCATGTTTTCAAAGGCGTATGGGTTAACATCGATCGTCTGCGGGATTTCACAGTAGTCATCGCACGAACCCAATTTATCACCATGACCAAAGTGACCGTCCAAAGCATCCTCGTCGACCACGATAACCTTACCCTTGTGACAGATTTCGACGTCATCATTCTGCCTGCCGTCCTCGTCTTCATTCACCGCGAGGACACTGGTAGCTGCGAAACTGAAGGAAGCGTTATCGCCGGTGTCGCAGTCCCAGACAATTCGACGCATCATGGTGTCCGCCGGACCTCCCTGGCGCATGGGACCCTGCTTCCAGGATGGTGTTGCCAGCAGGTGACTTTGACTGTTCTGCGCCTTGGAGATGCCCTGTACCAGCAGGCTGGCGCGACGGGCGATCTCGGTGTTGAGAATTTCGAAGTCATAATCTTCGCCATAGAGGCTGGCTCCGTTAACACCCATGACCGACGTGCTCATCAAGCCAAACATCTCGCCACTTTCCCAATGGACCTCGCCCTGATTCAGCATATTGCCCTGGCTCACCAGGTTCTCCACCAGGCTGTACTTCTTGTCGATACCGGCAGAGGTGTCAGGTGTACCCATATCAAAGCTGTGATACCACTGGTTCTTACCCAGTTCTTCGGTGCATGGCAGTTCATCGCCTTCGGCGCAGAGCTCTGCATAGCCGTCACCATCTGAGTCCGGTTCAAAGAAATAGGCACCCAGTCCTTTCGATTCCTCAACGGCAAAGATTACCCAGGCACTCTTGTCATCGGTGCTTGCGTCATAACCCTGTAGTGACAAACGCGGCCGGGTTGCGGCAGTGTTGGCCCGGTTGGGCAGGTCCGCAGTTCCATCGCCATCGCTATCGACGACACAGATTGGCACTTCTTTCACGCCCTGCTGGGAATCGGGATTACCGATCGTCACGATGATCTGGTCGGCACACTGGTTCTTGATACCGTAAGGTTCTGCAAGCTCATAGTTGCAGTAGAGGTCGTCTTTGTACTCTTCACCATCAACAGGAACATTGCACTTTGCGTTGTTGGTCATACGCATCGGTACCGCCATCGGCACGAAAACCTGGGGTCTGCCGCTCTCGGTCAGGTCATGATCGATGACATTCTTGTATTCCGTTGATGTTTCCGTATCTTCGACAATATCGAAGTACTCATAGTTGATAAAGGAATACCAGACATCGGTCTGGCTGTGGGCAACTGCGCCACTCCAGCCTTCACCCGGGCCAAGACCCTGGCCAGGACGTAATCCTTCTGGATCTTCCTGCCAGGTGATTACAAAACCGGCATCCTGTACCGCCTGCACTTCGATGCGGTTGGGATCGCGACGGCCCGAGGTCAAACGTTCGGCCTTGGTCCAGACCATATGCGACGTTTCTTCCTCATCTGTTCTGGGGTCATCACCCGGCAACATGATGCCACGAGCTGTCCAGACACAACCGAATGGTACGATTCCTGCCTGAGGGTAACCCTCATCGGCGAAATCAACGGAACCCTGTTTGCCGGCAACACCAAAGGCGTCCAGCAGATAAAGGTCATCTTCCATAGTGAAATTTGGCAGAGGCGAGACACCCAAATCGGTATCACCGGCCACCAGGAAGTCTGTGATTGCGGTTAAACGTGCTTGTTGATCAGGATCTTCAAGCCCTGCATCCGTCGTCATTGAATATGCCGGTTGGCCCTGTTCGCAGAAACGACTGGGCCAGGCCACCAGGACCTTATTGCCGGCGATGGCACGAAATACATTGTAGGAGCCGCCGGGATATTCATTCACATCGATACCACCACGTACGCAAGCTTCCAAAGCTTCATGCGTTTTTGGGTCCGTAACGGTAACGGCAGGACCAACTTGTACTTCACCATTGTTATCGGTGGTCTTGGCGGATAAAACACAGGGAGGTAGCTCTTCTTCAAGTACAAGGTCACTTGAGAAGTCACCTAGTGCATCAGAATCGGCAGTACCAACAACATGTTCGGTGATTGCATTCTGAATGCTTACCACAGTGTCGGCAGCAGCATTCACACCGTTAATTTCAAGTGTCTTGTCTTCCTCTATCCATTCTGCATGGGCAATGACAGGCCCGAGTTCATCCGGAGTTTCTTCATCCCACTTGGCATCATGACAGCCGTAGCAAGCAGGGGCTTTGGTTGTGCCCTGCAGGGCTACACCGTGACACTCGCTACAATGGTTAGGGGAGCTGAATGGCTCAAAAAGACCCGGTGCGTGCAGATACTCTGCACCCCAAAATGCTTCGTATGGGATGGTGTGAAAATCAGGCAGTGGATCGCCAGGCCCATCACCATCACTGGAACCAGTATCGGTTGACAGATTGAAAGAACTCTTGTCAGCAGACTCAGACAGGTTGGTCTTTTTAAAGGTTACGCCATCATCAAGGCTGACTGCTGCATAAGTATCGAACCACCTGTGTGCGAAGGCGGTGTTCTCAACTTCGAACTGTGGCCCGTAAATGAAGACATTGATGAGCGGCTTTGCAACCTCAAGCTCTTCGACCAGGTTCTCGTCGATATCGTTGTAGGTGATCAGTCCATTTTCATCATCACCAGCGGGTGCGCCGCTTGCAGCCTGTGCCGGAACGTAGAACTTCATAAAGCCTGCAAATGCATGCTCGGCTTCCGGAAGTTTTTCGTTCACGGCCTCCTGTTCGAACGCCGGCACCTTGATGGTTTTCGACATACTCTTGTTGTTCATCTCACCGTCGTCGGCGCCGGCAGCGCCGCACAGGGCGAATACAAGGGTAGTCAATGTGACAGTAAAAAACTTGAGACGCTTCATAGAATTCTCCTCAGAATTGGCACATTGTTTGACTGGTCTTCACTTTTTTTGGGCCAGCCGCTCTCGCATCAGGCAGTTGCGCGGCAGTGCCGGAACGCCTTCTCACGAATTAGTTGTGGATTCCTTTCCCCTAATATTATGATTTTGATATATAGATAACACTTGTATCTTTAACCTGAGCTGAAAAACTTTTTAAGCTCAAATTAAGGTTGCGGTCGAAATAACAAGCGCTGATACAGTGGTTTGGCGCGGCACAAACAGTCAGGGGTCACTGGCCAACTTTGCCAGGAAAGAGGTGAAATCAGTATTTTGCAAAAGCCGGAAAGCCGGCATACAAAAGCAATGTATTAGATTAATTAAGTAATCTATATATCTGATATTAAATATATTTAAACTTAGGATCTGAGGTCTTCTAATTCATCCCAGCGATTGAAAGCGGCTTCCAACTGAGCTTGTACTTCGGCCAGTTCCAAACTCGTGCGCTGAACCGTTTCATTGTCGGATTGATAGAAACCGGGCTCCGACATTTGCTCGGCCAATTGTGTTTGTCGCTTTTCCAGTTTCTCTATTTTTTCCGGCAGGCTACTCAACTCGCGTTGGTCTTTATACGAAAGCTTTGGTTTCTTGACTGCCGGTTGTGGATTTGCTGGTGTACTTGCGACCTTAGCGGGCGTTTCCGCTTTGAGCGGCCAAAGCGGTTGCTTCTGACAAACTACCCCCACGCGCCACCCAATCGCTATAGCCACCCACATACTCATTAACATTGCCTTCGCCATCCAGCACGATCAGACTGGTAATGACGTTATCCATAAAGGCCCGGTCATGGCTGACCAGTAAGACGGTGCCGTCAAAATCGAGCAAGATTTCTTCCAGCAATTCCAGAGTCTCGATATCCAGGTCATTGGTCGGTTCATCGAGCACCAGCAGATTGGCGGACTTGCTGAACAAACGCGCCAGCACGGCCCGGTTTTGTTCGCCACCGGACAGTGCCTTGACCGGCATCCGAACACGGTCCGGACTAAACAGGAAATCACCCAGGTAGGAAATCGCATGACGCCGCCGGCCGCCGATCTCGATAAAATCCTGACCGCCACAGACATTGTCGATCAGGTTTTTTTCGGGATCCAGATGCTCACGCAGTTGATCAGAATAAGCCACCTCGAGCTTGGTGCCGAGTGAAACCTTTCCTGAAGTTGGCTGTAACTCACCCAACAGTATCTTCACCAGCGTGGTTTTGCCCGCGCCATTGGCCCCAACGATACCGATCCGGTCACCACGCTGGATGATGGTGGAAAAATCGTTAATCACCTGGTTATCATCAAACCGATGACCGATATGTTCAAGCTCGGCAACGATCTTGCCTGATTTTGATGCATCCTCAACGATAAAATCGGCCTTACCCGTCCGCTCCCGACGGTCGCCACGCTCCTCGCGCAAGGCTTCCAGTGCGCGCACCCTGCCCTCATTACGGGTTCGTCTCGCCTTGATACCCTGGCGTATCCAGACCTCTTCCTGTGCAAGTTTCTTGTCAAACAACTCATTGGCACGCTCCTCAGCCTGCAACTGCTGCTCACGGTGACGCAGGAAACCCTGGTAATCACCCTGCCAAAGCGTCAGGTGCCCCCTGTCGAGCTCTGCCATCCAATTGGCAACGTTCTGTAGAAAGCGACGGTCATGGGTTATCAGTATCAGCGCACCCTTGAAGTTCCTCAGTTGTTCTTCAAGCCAGCGTATAGCCGGAATATCCAGATGATTGGTAGGTTCGTCGAGTAACAGGATATCCGGCTTACTGACCAGTGCCTGCGCCAACGCGACCCTGCGCCGCCAGCCGCCTGACAATTCTGACATACTGGCGTCAGCAGGTAATTCCAGCTGTGTGATCGTGGTCTCCACACGTTGCTGCAGACTCCAGCCATCCAGCCCTTCAAGCTTCTCCTGGACACGTGATAAAGCGGTCATATTGGTGATATCTTCAGACTGGATCAGGTGATGATATTCGGCCAGCAAACGACCGGTCTCGGCAAGACCCGAGGCCACCACATCGTAAACCGTCTGCTCGTCAGCCTCCGGCAACACCTGCTGCAACCAGGCGATACGGGTACCGGGCCTTAGCCACCGCTCTCCGGAATCGGGAATAATTTCCCCTGCAAGCACTTTCAAAAGCGTGGTCTTTCCAGCACCATTTCTGCCCAACAAACCAATCCTGTTACCCTTGGTGATACTGAAATCCAAACCATCAAGCAGGGCCAGATTTCCATAGTGCAGGGAAGCGTTATCAAGACGTAGTAAAGGCATAAGGTGAACCGCTGAGGAGTAAGGCAGCGCATTTTACGCCCCCCACCGTTATTTGTCCCTGTTTTGTTAAACTAGACAGATATTTAAAGGAGAAAATGAATGAAATACCTGCATACCATGGTGAGAGTCACTGACCTTGGGGAATCCCTTGACTTCTACTGCAACAAGCTGGGTTTGGTTGAACTGAGGCGGCATGAATCAACTGGCGGACGATTCACGCTGGTCTACCTCGCCGCACCGGGTGATGAAGATGCCCAGCTCGAACTGACCTGGAACTGGGACCCCGAAGAATACACCGGCGGACGCAATTTCGGTCATCTCGCCTATGCCGTTGATGATATTTACGCCCTGTGTCAGAAAATGATGGATGCAGGCGTCACCATCAACCGCCCACCGCGGGATGGCCACATGGCTTTTGTGCGCTCCCCTGATGGGATCTCAATCGAGTTATTGCAGAAAGGTGAGTCTTTACCAGCACGGGAGCCATGGGCTTCAATGGAAAGCATCGGCAGCTGGTAGAACCCGCACCATTTTCAGGTACCACTGAGCCAATAGCCCGATAGTGGGCTATTGGCTCCTATTTGTTCCCGGTGCTTAAATTCTTCAACGCATGGTAATTCAGAAATATTGATCCACCAGCGATCAGTGGACCTCAATATCCAGCAATGCGGGTGTTGTTTCTTTCGACTTTGGCAGACTCAAGTACAACACACCGTTTTTATGATCGGCATGAATCTTATCTTCCTTCACATTATCGGGAAGTTTGAATGAGCGCTGGAAGCTTCCATAGTAGCGCTCAATCCGGTGGGCTTTCTTATCCTCATTCTCGTATTTGCGCTCACCTGAAATGTTGAGCATGCCATTTTGTACCTGGACCTTAATGTCGTCCTTGTCAATT
The DNA here is from genome assembly GCA_963759155.1 of uncultured Gammaproteobacteria bacterium. Lineage (GTDB taxonomy): Bacteria > Pseudomonadota > Gammaproteobacteria > Xanthomonadales > SZUA-36 > SZUA-36. The sequence continues at coordinate 13,864 of CAVWXX010000033.1, forward strand.
TGTGGCACTTCGACAGTAATGAGAAAGTCCTTGTCAGACTCATTGATATCGACGGGTGGCACCCAGTCGGATTGCGTGAAGCTTTGTAAATTAAAATCGCCGTTCATATCATGACGAAAGCGGCTGAATAAGCTGTCCATTTCCTTGAATGGATTGAAGTGAACTAAGTTCATGGTAACCTCCTGGATTGAGTATTTGCAGTTCCCACACCAAGATTTTTGCCCTAACAAAATATAGACAATTTGGACTTGCCCCAGTTCCGGTTTTGAGTGTGCGAATTCGGAAAAAAGATTCAGAAGATAGAGACAACTCGTGTTTGATGAGTTCACCTTTGGTTATCTATACGGATGGGGGCTTGAACTGTGTGACGGCTTTGTGTCTCTTATCTGCAAGGTTGGGGGACGCTGGAGTGTGTATTGTCTTACCTGGA
>CAVWXX010000034.1:0-6061 GCA_963759155.1 uncultured Gammaproteobacteria bacterium
GGAAGCAGCACCGGTGATGGCGCCGGACAGAGTTCAACTCAGCCAGGCAGTGGCCAGGGCAACTCATCAACTCCTTCTGAAGCCCAATCACAGGCACAAGCCGGTCAGCAAAATAGCGCAGCAAGTGGCAGGCCGCAACCACCGGATGGCATGACGGAGGGCGAGAGCACCGCAGGCACATCTCAAAGCGCTATGGAATATCTTCAGGGCCTCGGTGAAGGAAGTGGCGATTCGGGTGAAGCCGTTGCAGAATCAACGCCCGGTCAAAACAATACGGGTACCAGCCCCTCCCCGTCAGACGGTCAACTTTCATCACAAGGTGGTGAACTGCAGTCAACTACCCCAGGCAGTATGGCCAATGGCGGCCAAGCGACCTCCGAACCGGCTTCCAGCGAGCCGGCCACGGAAGGAACATCACAAAACGCCATGGAGTTTCTGAAAAGCATGTCCGCTGGCGGTGGCACCCAAAACGGAAGTGAAGCCGGATCGTCCACGAGTAATGGAAGTCAGTCTGAAAGCGCCGACAGCAACCAGGGTGGCTCCCAAGCGGGCGGGCAGCAAAACGGACAACAGGATGGCCAGGAGGCTGGTCAGGAAAGTGCTCAAGGCGAATCTCAGGGTGAGACTCAGAGAGAGGAGCAGGCAGACAGCCAAGACGAGGGCCAGTTGCTGGATAGTCAACAATCTGAGACCAGACAGGAAACAGGCTCAGCGGACCCCGCTTCTAACACATCTCTGCCTTCGTCCACTGAAACTGATGAGGAAAGTACCGAAGGCGCAGCCCAGAACGCGCTTGAATACCTGACCGGTAACAACACTCAGTCTTCTGATGAGCCTGCCACTGACGAATGGACTGGCCAAACCCAGGACACACTGACCATTCAAGACCTTCTCAATGCACAGGGCGTTGGCGTCGAGGCTGAGAAACCTGCTGATGAGAACCGAGCAGACGAAACCGGACCTGAAAAAGATAATGAGGGTTAAAGCAGGGTAGCAAAACAAAATTTAAAGACATTTCACGGATAGCAAATAACAAGCCTTATTTAAAAATTCAAGCGAATGGCTGCCTCCACCTAAGAGTCTTACTTTTACCTATACAACTTCAAGCTTCCAACAAAACAGGTTAATGTTCCGCTGTGACGCAGAAAAGCCTGATATTTCCAGTTGAAGAAACACCATCAACTCAACCCATTTTTCTCACATACAAGCTCCCCGGCTTTAGCTTTTTTCAATCAACAAAATTGACTTATTCAGAATTAGGGTTTATGTTCATCGGGTCATGGATGAGGTAATTCGTGAAAAGGGTGAGTTAAAATTTCAAATGTTGGGCTAAAGTCGTTTATTTCCACTTCTCAATCACGTTAGTTGAAATGTGATACAGAAGACTCTTTAGGCATCAATTTTATGTTTGATAGACCTTCTGAGAGCGACAACCTTCATACTCAAATCGTTATTAAAAACTGAATGTTTGGTCTGGAATGTATCGGATGAAGACAGTCGGTTCCATTGAGTTTCAATAAGGAGCATTCAATATATGTCTATTACTAAAAAGCTATTATTGTCGATTGTGATCGGGATGACCGGTCTCGCGACAGTCCATGCCGATGTAAAGATCGGGCGCGCGGACCTGTTACCTTCTCAAAAATCTGCAACTGCGAAGCACTCAAGTGCTTCTGATATTTACATCGTTCAGATGAAAGGGATACCTGTAATTGCCTACGAAGGCGACATCAAGGGTTACAAGGCTACAAAACCCGGCAAGGGTAAAAAACTGAACGCAAATAGCGCTCATGTTAAGAAATACGCCGCTCACCTTGGCAAGAAACAGAGCCAGGTTATGCGCAGTGTTGGCGCCAGGCAGGTTCACAGTTACCGCTACGCCATCAACGGCTTCGCTGCCCGCATGACTGCAGCCGCTGCTGAAAGATTGAAAAAGAATCCAGAGGTCATGAATGTCTGGAAAGACGAAATCCGCCAGCTTCAAACAGACTCGAGCCCGACATACATCGGCCTCACCGAGGGTGGTCAAGCCTGGTCAAAAGGCCTCACCGGTGAAGATGTAGTAATCGGCGTTATCGACACAGGCATCTGGCCGGAACACCCGAGCTTTGCAGATGTGAAAACACCAAAGAAGGGCAATAAGGGCCCGAATATAGCTTACGACTCGCTCAGTGACTTCTCTGCAAGCGGTTGTGATTTTGGTAACACAGCAGCAAATCCTTACGATGCTCCATTTTCCTGTAATAACAAACTTGTCGCAGCGCGTTGCTATAACTCAGGGTTTTCATCCGGTCCAGATGCCGGTAACCCTTGTGGTGGTGACGGTGCTCTTACCCAGCCTTGGGAGTTCCAGTCAGCCCGTGATGCTGATGGACATGGAAGCCACACAGCCGGTACTGCCGGCGGCAACTATGGCGTACCCGCCTATCTTAATGGCGAACTCCAGGGCATGGTCAGCGGCGTAGCTCCACGTGCACGAGTGGCGGCCTACAAAGTCTGCTGGAGCAGCCCTGGTGGTGACGGTTGTGCTTCTTCTGACAGTGCCGCTGCTATCGACCAGGCAGTCGTTGATGGTGTTGACGTCATTAACTTCTCTATCGGTGGCGCAAGCAACTCTTTTGGTGGAGCTGACGACGTAGCATTCCTATTCGCTGCAGCTGCTGGCGTACACGTAGCTACTTCAAATGGTAACTCCGGCCCAGGAGCGGGAACCGTAGGTACTCCCTCCGGTGTACCATGGATCACAGCAGTGGGTGCAACCAATGACGATGACGTCTTCTACGCTGATGTCGAAGTTCACACGCCTGGCAGTATCGCCGGGACCTACGATGCAGTTGAAGGTGCCGGAGACGTTTCAATGAGGGATACCGGTGCAATTTCAGACGATGTCACATTGGCCAGTACCGTCACTGCTTGTGATGTAGATGGCCCGAATGATCCTATTTCAGGGATTGCCCTGGTCGCTCGTGGTGCATGTAGTTTCACCCAGAAATACAATAACGTCATGGCAGCCGGCGCTAGCGCCATTATCGTTTATACCTATCCTGGCGAGGCGCCCATTACCATGTCAGCCCCCGGCACCGGTATTCCTGGTGTAATGGTCACCTATGACACGGGTGTAGCGATGGCAAATGAAAGCGGTGTAACAGCCACAATGAGCCTCGTTCCCGCATTAAACCGCATCGCCGGTTTCTCATCACGTGGACCAAATAACGGTGCACTTGACATCATCAAACCTGATGTCAGCGCACCGGGTGTAAGAATTCTCGCAGCTGTTTCTCCATGGAGTGCCGGTGGTGAGATGTTTGGTAACTATAATGGTACTTCCATGGCCAGCCCGCATACTGCAGGCGCATTTGCATTACTTAAGCAAGCGCATCCTGACTGGAGCCCTGCGATGTCCCGCTCGGCATTGATGACCACTGGTCGCAATGGTCTGAAGAAAACATTTGGTGAAGAGCTTGCTGATCCATTTGATGTGGGTGCAGGCGAAATTCTGCCATCCGACGCTGTTGATCCGGGTCTTGCGTATGACGCAGGATTGTTTGACTACGCTGCATTCAGCTGCGAAAACAATGTTCAGATATTTGATGATGCATCCTGCGAATTCCTGGAATCAATTGGAGTTCCATCAGACGGCAGCGATTTGAACCTGCCTTCCATCGGTATCGGTGATCTTGCCGGCTCCCAGACCATCACACGTACCGTAACCGCTGTTTACAATAACAACGGTAGTAAGAACTTCACGGTATCTGTGGATGCACCTCCAGGTGTTGACGTTTCAGTATCACCATCGAGCTTCAGCTTGAGAAAAGGCGACTCCATTTCGTATGAAGTCACATTCACTCTCACAGAAAGCGCAGCAATCAATGAGTGGGCGTTTGGCTCACTGACCTGGACTGATGATGATGAGAATTATCATGTTCGCAGCCCGATTGCCGTTTACCCGACCGTGTTCTCTTACCCTGACCAGGTTGATGGTGTAGCAGATGGCGCCGGTGACGGTTCCGTAGATGTTGAGATCGGCTTTGGATACGATGGTGTTTACTCGGCAGCAGTTGCTGGTATTGAAGCTGGTTTTTCTGCTTCCGGTAACAGTTCAGCTCTTGATCCGGTTGCGGCCTGGTGTGCTGACTTGCCAGCCATGTCACATTTCCGTTCGGCCATGTTCGACGAGGATACCAGTGACCCGGGTAATGACGACCTTGATATCGAGGTATTCTACCTGCCAAACGGTTGCGGTAATTTCGCAGGCTACAGTTTCATGGGTGGAAGCTACACACCAACCTCTGAAGAGTCGGTGGATGTAGCAAACGCACCAGCCGGTGGTTACCACGTGCAGGTCTACTACTTCGCGGCATCCAATGGTACCGATAGCGACTACACGCTCTGGTATCAGCCGGTCTTAGGTGACAACGGCAACACAACAGTAACGGCACCGGCGTCAGCCGAGTTTGGTGCAGCTACTGTCACTGTTGACTATACCGGTGTCGCTCCTACCCGTAACCTCGGTGTTCTGATTCATTCAGATGATGGTGGCGAAATGGGTAGAACCGTACTGAGTATCGACGGTCGATAAGACCAGGTCTTTATCCGGTATTGTTACCGGTTAAGGCTGCTATAAAGAAAACGCCCGCATGAAAATGCGGGCGTTTTTTTGTCCGGACCTTTTCCGTTTGTGCTACATGACCTCTTGTCCTTTTCCAAAGGTAGGCGCCTGGGCACGGTCAGCTGGGCAGTAAAACAGGTTGCTGCCTGTAACACCATGGTAGTAATAGATGGCTTCATCCGCTTCAAGGAGTAAACGTATACCGGGAACTATCGCCTGTGTATAATTCATGCCCGGTTTGGGGCAACCCATCGCCCCGGATCCCCATTGAACGGAACGTGCTTCCCTGACTTTGATCGAACTCTTTTCAACATTGATGCGTGTTGCCAGATCAGTAATGGCACCCTGGATCTGTTCGTTTATGGATATCTCAACTGGTCGTGCATGTTGATCTATCTCGACGGCACCTGGTGCTGCTTTGCCAGCGTCTTTCATATCTCCGCCCTCTTGTGCATTGCTATGGCAAGCTGTACACATAAAAATCAATGTGCCCAGGCCAAGTTGGGTCATTTGTTTTATATTTCGGTTCATCAGCTATTTTTCCAGTTTGTTCAAATTCAAAACGCCTTGACAGGTATTAGGGCTTTGGGTGAAATGCGAGCGCTATCCGGCAATTAAAACCAGACGGAACTCACACAAAGCATTTGACCATCAACCATTGAGAAAAGTCCAATCCTCTGTTCCCCGATACGAAAAACCGCCCCAAACCGGGAGGTTCGGGGCGGAATACTATTACCTATCAAACTGTAAACGTTATGGCCTGTCGATCGTAAATACCGGCGAAGTCCAAGTCTCCCAATGAGCGGGATTATTATCATCCCCGAGGGGTTTCAGTACTGATATGACAACGTAGTAATCGCCATCAGGTGCAGTCCTGAGCTTTCTGCCACTGTAAGTGGTGCCATCCCATAGGAAGGAGTAGTAACTGTTTTCAGAGGCATTACGACCAAAGTAATTGAAATCAAAAGCACGATGCCAGGCTTTACCTTTATCGGCATCAAACACCTCCATGCGGAACTTCCTGACCTGCTGTCCAAAGTTCACCCAGAAATCAGGCATGTCGTCACCCACCATGGTGTAGCTGGGAGCCGGGTTCGCAATCCACGGAAGATCCCATTAGGAAGGAAAGAAGAAGGAAAGAAGACACCCACGGCTTTTCCGAACCAAACTGATCCTAACACAGCGGTAATTACTCATAACCACGCCGCTTCTATCTTTTGCCGAACGTGAAGTGGCGCAATTCAAATCAGACAAAATGGGCAAATTCGAAGTGCTTTTGCCTGCGGGCGACTATACGATTGCCCCAATCAAGGGCACACCAATGCCCTCCCCCAGGAGCTGGCCAAGGCTGTAACCGTGGCGACAGGTGGTTTTGTTGAAGTTACGCTCAGGTTCGACACCGGCACGCGGTGAACCAAACTTTTAAATTCCAGGTTCGGCAAAAGGGCTTCG